>CAZMGH010000006.1:62296-81735 GCA_964565805.1 uncultured Lachnospiraceae bacterium | reverse complement strand
AAGACACCGCCCTTTCACGGCGGTAACAGGGGTTCAAATCCCCTTGGAGTCATTCTTTAAATTGTATATGGCGTAGTAGCCAAGTGGTAAGGCAAAGGTCTGCAACACCTTGATTCACCGGTTCAAATCCGGTCTGCGCCTTTTATGAAAGTGCTTCAAACCTAGTATTTATGCGTGTTTGGAGCTTTTTTTGTGGTCTGATTTTTCTGGACACGATTCTTTAAAAATGATATAGTTATCTTATACGATGATACCAGGGTCAAAAACTTTTCTTCAAGCACATAACAGGAGTTGGTAGTTTGAATATTAATAATTTTTCAGGGCATCTTTACAGAATTTGCAATATTCCTATAGCCGTATGGGATCGAAGAGGGCATATCACATGCAGTTTCAGCGGGTATCTTGAAACCATCGGTATAGAAGAATTGGATAAGGACTTCCTTGAAGAAAATAAGGATCGTCTTCACTGGAAAATACCTATGCTGCTTCAGATGGGGGATAAAATTTTCTGCGCGGGAATTACGGATGAACAGGGAAATACATGTGTCCTGGGGCCGGTGGCTGTGTTTTCCTATGGAATAAAAGAGCAAAAGCAGTTAAGGGAACATTATCATTATCCCCAGGATAAAGTGTTAAGAGTCCTTGAATATGATTTCAGGCATTTTTGCAACGTTGTATCCATGGTTTATGAATTTATGACCAATCGACAGGTAACGTTATATGATATACTGAAAAGTAATCGTCAATTAAAGGAAGCAGTGGAAAAAACTGCAAAAATATCGCTTTTGAACAGACAGAGCCTTATGGAACGCAGTGAAGAACAGGATTTAGGGGAGGTGCCTTCCCACAATTCTTATGCCCAGGAGCGTCTTGAACAAAATTGTATTGCAAATGGGGATGTGGAAGGGCTTAAGCGGGCTATAGAGGCTCCTTTAAATGGCCAGATCGGCATTTTGGCTAAGGAAAAGATCCGTTCCAGCAAAAATATCAGTATCGTCGTCATAGCTATTTCTACCCGTTCTGCCCTGCGCGGCGGGGTCTATTCGGAAATTGCTTATTCTCTCAGCGACAAGTATATTAATCTTGTTGAGGAAGAAACGAATATAGCAAATCTTTATTACATTGTCCGCAATGCAGAGATGGATTTTGCCCGCCTTGTAAAAGAGTGCAAGGACAAAAAGACCCGGGCCTATCCTCTGGTGGACAAGTGCATCGATATGATCGTTAAAAATATCCATAGTAAGATCAGCGTTGCCGAATTGGCAGCGGCTTTAAATGTTTCGCCGAACTACTTATCCAGAGTATTTCATGAGCAAATGGGTGAAACTATTGTCGATTACATAAAAAATACTAAAATTCAGGCGGCAAAAACCCAGCTTCTTTATACAGATATACCATTAAAAGAAATTGCGTACAGCCTTGGGTTTTCTTCTCAGAGCCATTTTGGTAAAGTTTTTAAAGAAATCACAGGAATGACACCAATGAATTATAAAAATGGCATTGAAAATGACTAAAAATATACAAAAAAATAGTGATTTTGGCCACAAAAGTTATAAATATAACAAAATAGATAGAATTATGATATACACATATGGGTAAAAATGACTAAAATAGGACTATCTTATTTCCTAGGGAGCCGATGATTGTCCGGTTTCTAACAAAGAAAAACTGCTTGCAGTGTGGATACGATTTTAGACAGGAGGTACCCATGTATGGTGACGGTTAAAGTTGACGCTAAGAGTAAAGGGACGATTTCACCGAAGCTGCATAGTCATTTTATTGAAGTCCTTGGCGGATGCGTCTATGACGGAGTATGGGTCGGAGAAGATTCTTCCATTCCCAATGTCCGGGGGATCCGAAAAGATTTCCTGAACGCTATGAAAAATATCCGTCCCCCTGTGATCCGATGGCCCGGCGGCTGTTACGCCGACACTTATCACTGGAGGAATGGAATAGGTCCCAGAGACCGCAGACCGGTGACATTTAACGAGAATTTCGGAACCTTTGAACCGGATACGAATCAGTTTGGAACCCATGAATTTATGGATCTGTGTAAGCTTACCGGAGCGCAGCCATGGCTGAATATTAATATGTTAAGCGGTACTGCAGCTGAGATGAAGGAATGGATGGAATATTGCAACCGGGAAGAGGATACCTGTTTAAAGAAAGAGCGGGAACGCAATGGAAGCAGCGATGCCTTTCATGTAGAATATTGGGGAATCGGCAACGAACCGTGGGCCGGCGGCGGAAATTATACGGCTCAGGGTTACAGCGATGAATATCGCAAATTTTCCAGCGGGGTTCCTTCTTTTAAAAAATCTATGACAGATGTGTCGGCACATCCTCTGAAACTGATCGTGTCTGGTCCGGACGGCAACAAGCCGAAAGAGAGGGTTGCATGGACCAAGGACTTGTTTAAGGCCTTTTCAGATTACCGTTGTCCGCCTATGTATGGTTATGATCTCCATTTTTATAATTGGAATATAAAACATCCTGAGGATACCGATGTGTCTTTTGACCGTGAGGGGTGGAACAGGGTTGTTGACAGTTGTTTTGAATTGGAAGATGTGATCTGCGAACAGTATGCCCTGCTCCAGGAAGGATTGGAACAGATTCCGGAGGGTGAAGGCGGTTTCCCTCAAAAGGTACAGTGCGAACTGTATGTGGGTGAGTGGGGAAACTGGCATGGGTCCGCATTTATGTCCAGGCCGGCATTATTCCAGCAGGTAACCATGAGGGACGCTGTAACAACAGCGTTAACGCTGGATATTTTTCACAGAAATTGTGATAAGGTCAAAATGGCCTGTGTAGCACAGACCGTGAATGTACTGAACGCGCTGTTTTTAACAAATGGCGATCAATTTATAAAAACTCCAAACTACGATGTGTTTGAGATGTATATGGTTCACAGAGATGCAGAACTTCTTTCCTGTTCACCCAGTGGAGAGTGTGAAGTGGAAAGCGGGATCTACACCCTGGCTTCGGAAAAAGATGGGATCATCAGTGTTAATGTCGTCAATGGCAGCTATGACCAGGATGAAGATGTGACCATTATCCTTCCGGGAGCGTATACATGGCATGGGGGAAAGCTCCTTTGTTCCCAAAAGCCCCAGGACTGCAACACATGGGACGATCCGGATCGGATCCGGGCAAAGGATGTTTTAGAGCCGGAGTATGATGGACATGCCTGGCATGTAAAAGCCCCGGCCGCATCAGTAGGAGTCTATAGATTTAAATTTGTCTGAGGGGCTTATGGAAGAACCCTGGGGGAGATTTAAAAAGAAAGGAAGGATGTATAATGGCTGCAAAGACGAAAAAAGATGCTGTGATCACGGCAGATAATCGTCCGGGAAGCAAGATGGCAAAGTTTAAACGCTATCTTCCCCTTTATCTCATGTTTTTGCCTGGCGCAATTTACATGATCATCAATAACTATATTCCTATGGCCGGCATTATTGTTGCGTTTAAGGATTATAACGCCCGCGCGGGAATCTGGGGAAGCCCCTGGGCTGGATTAAGTAATTTCGAGTTCCTGTTTGCGACACCAGATGCATGGACGATTACAAGAAACACGCTGCTGTACAACCTGGCATTTATTGTCATTAATATGGTGGTAGGCATCATCTTTGCTATTTTTATCTGCGATACGGTTAATAGAAAGCTGGCAAAGATTTATCAGAGCGCGATCCTTTTTCCGTATCTTATGTCAGCGGTTATTCTTGGATATATTGTATTCGCGTTTTTAAGCCAGAGCACAGGTATTGTGAATAACACAATCCTCCCGGCTTTAGGCATTGATTCCATTAGCTGGTATTCGGAGCCTAAGTACTGGCCCTTTATCTTGATTTTTGTAAATACGTGGAAAGGTGTGGGCTATGGATGTCTCATCTATATCTCCACTATTAACGGTATAGATCCGTCTCTTTATGAGGCTGCCATGCTGGATGGCGCAAAGAAGATGCAGCAGATCCGTTATGTGACTCTGCCATTTTTAAAGCCTACAGTGATCACCCTGACCCTGTTAAACATAGGCCGTATCTTCTACTCAGATTTTGGTTTGTTCTATCAGGTTCCCCGTGATTCGGGCCTGCTGTACTCGGTAACGAATACGATTGATACTTATGTGTACCGTGGCCTGATGGTGTCCGGTAATGTAGGTATGTCCGCGGCTGCCGGCTTTTATCAGTCCATCATTGGTTTTGTGCTCGTTATGGTTGCCAATGGTGTAGTTCGTAAAGTCAGCAAAGAAAACGCATTATTCTAGGAGGTGCAGATATGAAAGATAAACCGTTCTCTTTGTATCAGATCGTGTCCAATGCTGTCATGATTATCTGGACCATTTGTATTATATTGCCGTTCCTGCTTTTGTTTATGTCATCCATTACCTCAGAGAGTGTGCTGGTTGCTGAAGGGTATTCTTTCTGGCCGAAGGAGTTTTCACTGGATTCCTACGCATATATCGTTAAGTCTGGCGCGCAGATTTTAAGAGCTTATGGTGTAAGTATTTTAGTAACTGCGGTTGGAACCCTTGTACATGTGGCTCTGGCTGCTATGATGGCTTATCCTTTGGCGGTAAAGAATCTGCCGGGCCGCCGGATCCTTATGTTTTTCGTATTCTTTACAATGCTGTTTAACGGCGGTATCGTGCCTTCCTACATCATGTGGAGCAATACCTTCCATATCAGAGATACGATCCTTGCCCAGCTGCTTCCGAACCTGCTGTTGAGCGCATGGAACGTTATGATGATCCGTACATACTTTTCAACGAGTATTCCGGATGCCTTGTATGAAGCAGCTGAGATCGATGGTGCGACTCAGTTTAAAATCTTCAGGACCATTGTAGTGCCTCTTGGAAAGCCGATCCTTATCACGATGGGGACATTTGCCGGGTTGACCTACTGGAATGACTGGACGAATGGATTGTACTATATTACAAGAAATACACAGTATTATAATATCCAGAACCTACTGAACCAGATGGTACAGAATATTCAGTTTTTGGCCCAAAGCTCAGATGCTAATATCGCTGCGGCTGCGTCATCTATACCAACGACAGGTATCCAGATGGCGATCGCTTTCGTTGCGATCCTGCCCATTATGCTCATATTCCCGTTCTTCCAGAAATATTATTCCAAGGGTATCGCCCTTGGCGCTGTAAAGGGATGATACAGTGTAATGCGGCCGTTTGCTCGGCTGGACGGTTAACGATTTAAATATGCGCTCTGTCTCGCTGGACAGAGATGTACATATTAATTCATTTTGAAGGAGGTATTATCTTATGAAGAAAATGAAGAAAATGGTAGCAATGCTGCTTGCAGGGGCGATGGCAGCGTCTCTCCTTGCTGCTTGCGGCGGGGACACATCCGACAGTAGTTCTGGCAGTGATTCTACGTCCGAAGGAAGTTCCGATACAACAGTGACATCTGTTGGTGAATATTCCGAGGATAACCCGTATCAGTTGACCTTCGCTTACATTGAATTTTCCACGCAGGACGATGAGGCAACTCAGGCGGTTCAGGATGCGCTGAATGAGTATATGATTCCAAATTATCATATTGAAGTGGAATTCCTGCCGCTCCAGTATTCAGAGTATCAGACTCAGATCCAGCTTATGTTCTCTGGTGGCGATGCGCTGGACGTTATTCCAATATACTTTACGGATGCATCCAGCTGGATCGCTATGAATGGTCTTGTAGATATGTCCCAGTATATGGATACAGAGGATGGTCAGAAGATCATTGACGCTATTGGTGAAGATGACGTTTATGTAGGAAGCATGGGCGACTTCCTTTTCGGATTCCCGGCAATGAAGGAATCTGTAGAGCTGGGCGGTCTGTGTATGAGGGCTGATATTTGTGATGAATTAGGCATTACAGAGATGTTTGGCCTTGAGGCAAATGATGACGAGTACACAGGTAAAATTTATGACTGGTCTGTAGCCACAGAGATTTTTGAGATAGTTCAAGAAGCCTACCCGGATATGACGGTGCTATATATGTCGGGCAGTTCTAGTTCTATAAGCCGTTTTGCATTTTTTGATGTACTGGCGGATAATTTTGGCGTTTTAGATTGGGAAGCGGACCACACTTCTACAACGGTTGTTAATAAATATGAAACCGAAACCTATCGGGAAGTTATTACAATGCTGGCAGAATGGTATGATGCAGGCTATATTTATCAGGATGCCGCAACAGATACTCAGGGATCGGGTACGATGATGAAGGCTGGAAATACATTCAGCTATCTTACTGCGATCAAACCAGGTTTCCTTGTGGAAGCAGAGGCATCCAACGGCTGTGAGTGCTATGTGATCTACTTTGGCCAGGATATTGAAGGTGGATATGCCACAACAAATGTGAGCTTCTTTGATACAGGTATCGCTTCCAACAGCGAAGATCCGGAAATGGCCTTTAAGTTTATAGCTGCTCTGTACAGCGATCCTGAAGTCATGAACTTCTGGCAGTATGGTATTGAAGGAACAAACTATCAGGTACTTGATGATGGTACTGCATATTACGTAGATGGCGAAGATGCAACAAGCTACACATATCATCAGAACAGCGGCTGGGCTATGGGTAACCAGATGATTTCCTATGTATGGAATGATGGAACAAAGACGGCGGATTACTGGGATTTATTAGCCAGTCATAATGATTGGGCAAGTTATTCACCGGCTTATGGATTCATGTGGGACAGCTCGGATTATACAACTCAGCTCACAGCGCTTCAGAATGCCCTTGATACATACCGTCCGGCCCTTGAGACAGGTTCTGTCGGTGTGGAAAACGTAGATACATATCTGGATCTGTTAAATGAGGCTCTGTATGCCGCCGGTCTTCAGACGGTTATGGATGCTAAACAGGAACAGTTAGATGAGTGGCTTGCTGAAAACGGGGCAACTGAGACCCCTGCTGATAATCAGGAACTTATTGATTCTGTAACCACAGGTATACTTACGGAGCCTACAGCTGAATAGTCCGTTTTTCCGGGACAGAAGCATCGCCTGATCCGTAGAATACAACACCAAAAGAGAGCCGCCAGGCGTCCGTCAGGACGTTTCTGGCGGTTCTTTTTAAGTCCTTTTAAACTTTTGCGCTTATAATAAGTATTATGGGGGAGAACGCGAAATATCATTGAAACACCGAAGGATATAAGCGTGAATCGGGGATTGGAAATGAGTGTGTAAACGACAAGATCAAAGGAGTTTGCTATGGATCAGCGTGAGAGATACCGTGATATTGAAAGAAGAAAAAGACAGGAACGCAGAAAACGAAAACAGAGATTTCAGCTGATTGCCTCACTGGGGCTTGTTTTGGCGTTTTGTTTGTGTATTGTGATCGTTATTTGGGCCAGAGGAAGCGGAGACTCTGAAGCGGAGGCCATAAAAGCCGCAGAAAGCGGTAGTGTTGTGGAAGACGAGAAAATAGAAGTGCCGGAAGGGTCGGACGCCAGCGCAGATGCTATGGTCGCATCAGATGATGCTGGGACCGAATCGGAAGAGGAAGTGACCGATGAATCGACAGTTGTAGGAACCAGTGAAGCCCTTATAGCGCTGGAGGAGGAAATTGAAGAAATCCTGTCTCAGACCGATGGTGTGTGGAGCGTTTATGTAAAAAATCTTGAAACAAACGAAACCTTGTCGATAAATAATCAGCGCATGTACGCGGCCAGCCTGATCAAATTATTCGTTATGGAAGCCACCTATGTAAATATGGATGTCGTAGAAGCCAATGCTATTGGTTCGGAATCTTCTTCAGGCAGTAATGAGGCAACTTCCGACAGTTCCCAGCTTGTCCTGGACAATCCGGTGATTGATCTTCTGGCGGCAATGATCCAGGTTTCAGATAATGAGTCTTATAATGAGCTGGTACGTCTGGAAAGCGATACCGACAGTTTTAGCGAGGGCTGCCAGATCATTAACGATTATCTGGAGACAACGGAATATGATGATACAAGGGTTTACCACACCTTAAGTCCATCAAATACCACGTCGGAGACAATCTCGGATATTAAAAATCATACATCCGTAGAGGACTGTGGAGCAATTTTGGAAAAAATCTATAGAGGAACCTGCGTATCTGAAGAAGCCTCCCAGGAAATGCTGGAATATTTGCTGAACCAGCAGACGGTTTCCAAGATACCGGCAGGGGTGCCGGATGGGATCACAGTGGCGAACAAAACCGGAGAAACGGATGAATCTCAGCATGACGCAGCCATTGTTTTTGGTGAAGAAACAGATTATATCCTCTGTATTATGTCCTCCTACGGCAGCACCGCCATTTATGTGATACAAGACATTTCTCAGGTTGTATATGAGTATTTAAATTAAATGAGTAATCGTTTGGCTGGTTGATCCCCTTCAAATGGGCAGTTCTGGCTGGATCGTTACGTGAACACTTAAATGCATGGTTTTAGTGAAAAAACACTTGATATTTTCTCCAAAAAGTTGTATTGTATTAGCATGTGTTTTTTGTGAAGACAAATGTATATTACACAAAGACAGATGTTCGAGAGAGACATACCGGCAAGGTGTTAAAATCTAGTCCTACAGGATACTCTTTAGAGCAATCCTGTAGGGCTGATGAAAAGCCCGGCCGATAAGGAGGAAAGTATTAATGAAAAAAGTTGTTAAGTTTGGAGGCAGTTCCCTGGCCAGCGCCCAGCAGTTTATGAAGGTGGGGAAGATTATTCACGAAGACCCGTCAAGACGTTACGTGGTGCCCAGCGCCCCTGGAAAGCGGTTTTCCAGTGACACGAAGGTGACAGACATGCTGTATGAGTGTTACAATGGAGCAGAAAAGGGGAAGAACTTTAAGCCTCTCCTGGAAAAGATCCAAAGCAGATATGACGAGATCATCCAGGGACTGGGGCTGGATCTGTCTTTAAATGATGAGTTTGAGAAGATCGGCGAGGCTTTTGCGGCAAAAGCCGGACGGGAGTATGCGGCTTCCAGAGGAGAGTATCTGAATGGGATTGTTATGGCTGCATATCTGAATTTTGAATTTATTGATGCTGCCCAGGTGATCATTTTTAATGAGGACGGCACATTAAATAATGAAAAGACCAACGACATGCTTTCAAAGCGGCTTAAGGCCTGCGAATATGCCGTTATTCCCGGCTTTTACGGTGCCTTGGATGATGGAACGGTTAAAACCTTTTCCCGGGGCGGATCGGACATTACAGGCTCTTTAGTGGCTCGAGCCATTACAGCGGATCTGTATGAAAACTGGACCGATGTTTCCGGTTTCCTTGTAACAGATCCAAGAGTGGTGAATAATCCGGAAGTTATCGACACGATTACCTATAGAGAACTGCGGGAGCTGTCCTATATGGGCGCTTCTGTCCTTCATGAGGATGCCATTTTCCCGGTGCGAAAGGCCGGTATCCCTATTAATATCCGAAATACCAACGCTCCGGAGGAGAGAGGGACGCTGATCGTGGAAAGCACCTGCCGCAGTCCCAGATTTACCATTACCGGGATTGCCGGAAAGAAAGGTTTTGCGTCCATTAATATTGACAAGGCTATGATGAACTCAGAAATCGGTTTTGGGAGAAAGGTTCTGGAGGTTTTTGAGGAAAACGGTATTTCCTTTGAGCATATGCCTTCCGGGATCGACACCATGACCATCTTTGTCCATCAGTCGGAATTTGTTGAAAAGGAGCAGCAGGTGATTGCCGGAATCCACAGAGCGGTAGATCCGGATTTTGTAGAGCTGGAGGCAGATCTGGCTTTGATCGCTGTGGTAGGCCGGGGAATGAAGGCTACCCGGGGAACCGCGGGACGTATCTTTTCCGCGCTGGCGCATGCCCGTGTTAATGTAAAAATGATCGACCAGGGCTCCAGCGAGCTGAATATTATCATTGGCGTTAAAAACAGTGACTTTGAAACAGCCATTCGGGCGATTTACGATATTTTTGTAACCGCCCAATTATAAATATTTGCAGCACGCAGCCGCCCGGTTATAAATAAAACAGGCGTGGTCTGTGAGAATATAGCAGTTCTAAAGCAACTGTTACATATCTCACAGGCCACGCCTGTTCTTATTTCAGGGAAAACTGTATATAATCCATGATCACAGCCCACGCACCAACGGCAATGGCAATCATGCCAATAGCGATTTTTGGGCCGATAATGGAAAAATGACGGCGCCAGCCGCTTTTTTCATAGGATTTTTCCGGCTTTTTTCCTTTGATAAGGATCATGCCGGCAAGGATGAACAGAAGAACGGCAGTACACAAAAACAGTACATTTTTACTGGTTTCGATGCCGGAGGCTGCACCGCTGCCGCCAAAAACCATCCCTCCCAGGAAAAATATCAAAGTCACGGCGCCGCCGGCAACAGCGCCGATCAGCAGCGCCTTGACTAGATCCTTTAAGACGCCTGCAACAAGCTCCCTTGTATTTTTTTTATTACTCATTCCCTTTCTCCTGAAGTTCCTGGACTCTGTGGCAGGCAACAAAGTGTCCGCCGCCCACGTCCTTTAAGGGGGGCAGAGTCTGCTCACAGACGGAGGTACAGTATTTGCACCGGCCTTTAAAGCGGCATCCTGGAGCGGGATTAATGGGACTTGGCACATCCCCTTCCAGCTTGATCTTTTTGGCTTCTCTTTCCTTTTCTACCTGAGGATCCGGAATAGGAATAGCGGATAAAAGGGCCTGGGTATAAGGATGGAGAGGATTTGCAAAAAGCTCATCGGATGAGGTCAGTTCGACTAAAGTACCTAAATATAAAACCGCGATGCGGTCAGAAATATGCTTGACCATAGACAGGTCATGGGCAACAAAAAGGTAGGTCAGTCCCATTTTCTTCTGAAGGTCGATGAGCAGGTTGACGACCTGAGCCTGGATGGATACGTCCAAAGCGGAGATGGGCTCATCCAGAACAATAAATTCCGGATTTACAGCCAGAGCCCGGGCGATGCCGATACGCTGGCGCTGGCCGCCGGAGAACTCATGGACAAAACGGTTGGTGTGTTCCCGGTTTAATCCCACCATTTCTAGGCAGTGGTAAACTTTTTCCTGACGTTCCTGCTTGTTTTTGCACAGATGATGAATATCAAGGCCTTCAGCAACGATTTCAGCGACGGTCATACGGGGATCCAAAGAACCGTAAGGATCCTGAAAAACCATCTGTACCTCCTTTTTAAAGGCTTGGCGTTCCTTTCCGGACAGGGTGTGGACGTCCTTGCCTTTATATAAGACCATGCCATCGGTTTTTGGGTACAGGCCGATGCTGGTACGCCCGCAGGTGGTCTTACCGCAGCCGGATTCACCAACCATACCCAGTGTCTCACCCTTATAGATGTCGAAGGAGACGTCATCAACAGCCTTTAAAATGGATTTCTTTCCCATTGAAAAATATTTCTTTAAATGCTGTACGGAAAGCAATACTTCTTTTTCTTCGCTCATTGTGCTCCTCCTTCCTTATCCGGCATATCTACCTTAGGCGCCATAGGATGGTGCAGCCAGCAGGCTGCGGTGTGGCCGTTTCCAAAATCTGTGTATTCCGGCATTTGCTCCTTACATATAGGCATACAATACTTGCAGCGAGTGCAGAAAGGGCAGCCTGCCGGAGGATTTAAAAGATCGGGAGGAATGCCTGGGATGGTGGCCAGCTCCTGTTTATTGGTCAGGTCAAGTCTTGGCACAGACTCGATGAGGGCCCATGTATAAGGGTGTCTTGGACGGTAGAAAATATCTTCACATGTTCCCCGTTCAACAATAATGCCAGAGTACATAACGGCGATTTCCTGGGCAATATTTGCCACAACGCCCAAGTCATGAGTGATCATAATTACCGAGGTATTATGTTTTTTCTGGAGCGTTTTAATAATTTCCAGGATCTGGCTTTGAATGGTTACGTCCAGAGCCGTGGTAGGTTCATCACAGATGAGCAGCTTAGGATCGCAGGCAAAGGCGATAGCGATCATAACACGCTGGCGCATACCTCCGGAAAACTGGTGGGGATATTGCTTTACCCGCTTTTCAGGCTCAGGGATGCCTACCCGCCGAAGCATTTCCACAGCTTCTTTTTTTGCCTCAGCCTTGCTCATATGCTTGTGGGCCATAAGATTTTCAATGATCTGTTTTCCAACTCTCATGGTAGGGTTTAAGGCCGCCAAAGCATCCTGGAAAATGATGGCACATTCGCCGCCTTTATAAGCCTGCCACTGTTTTTTATTATAATTTAAAATATTTACATTGTTATAGAGGATTTCACTGCCTTCTTTGATCTCGCCCTGAGGTTTTTTGATCAGTCCCATAATGGACTTTGCGGTTACGGATTTGCCGCATCCGGATTCACCCACGATGGCCAGGGCCTTTCCGGTCTCAAGCTCAAAGGAGACGTTCCGGACGGCTTTAACCTCACCGGCATAGGTGTGGTAGGAAACCCTGAGATTTTTCACTTCAAGAATATGATTATTATCAGCCATATTTTTGTTTCCTTTCTTGGGTAATTGGGACTGGGTTAGTTACGCAGTTTCGGGTCGAGAGCATCACGCAGACCATCACCTAAAAGGTTGAAGGCCATAACGATCACGCAAAGGACAACGCAAGGGTAAAACAGCTGGTATGGATAAAAGTCCATCGTTTGCTGGCCCAGGGAGATCAAAACGCCAAGACTGATCTCAGGAGCGGTAAGACCAATCCCCAGGAAGCTTAAACCGGCTTCTGTAAAGATGAAGTTAGGGATTGCTGTGGAAGCGTCCAAAAGGAGGATGCTGATCATGTTAGGCACATAGTGCTTAACGATGATGCGCATAGGACTGGCGCCAAGGACCTCAGCAGCATAAACATACTCGGATTCCTTCAGCTGTTTGATCAAACCTCGGGTCTGACGGGCGGTGTTGCACCATGCAGTGATGCTTAATGCCACCAGAAGGGCAAATAGGTTATTTCCCAGGATCATCATAATGAGGATGGTGATAAGAAGGCTCGGCAGGGAGTTGATCACCTCAATGATACGCATGAGAAGTTCGTCTACCCAGCCGCCAAAGTGGGCCATGGCTGCACCGTAAAGGGTTCCTATCACTAGCTTAAGGGCTGTAGCGACAAGAGCGATGATAATAGATGCCCGGGCGCCTACCCATACACGGGAAAACAGATCGCGGCCAAGACTGTCGGTACCAAACCAGTATTTGGCGCTGGAGCCAAGGTTTTTATCTGCTACATTCATATTGATATAGTCATAGCCCCGGATATGCGGACCTATGATGACCATGATCACAAGAAGCCCAAGGACGAAAAGGGCGCCCATGGCTACGGGATTTTTTCGGAGCCTGCGCCATGCATCCTGCCAGTAGGAAATGGAAGGACGTTCGATCTTATTGGCCTCCTCCTGGGTAAAACCTACGATCTCAAATTTGTCCGGCGTTAGCTGTACGGCAGCGGGAGCGGGATCGGAGGGAGCGGATGAAGGTTGGGTTATATTCTTTTTTGCCATAAATCTTTCCTCCTTTTCCTATCGGTTTGAGCTGCCGGGCAAGGCAATACGCGGGTCTACAGCAACATACAGAATATCTGTTATAAATAATACGACAATATATAAAAGTGCAAGAAGCACGGTTTCTCCAAGAACAATGGAAAGATCCTGATTACTTACAGCAGTAACATAATACTGTCCGATTCCCGGGATAGAGAAAATACTTTCAATGAAGAAGGAACCGGTGATACACATGGCCACAGACATAGGCAGCTGGGTCATAACGGGAATAAAGGAATTTCTCAGGATATGTTTCCGTATGATCCTTCCTCTGCTCAAACCCTTAGATTCTGCAGTGAGGACATAGTCCTGATTGACCACATCCAGCATGGAAGATTTTAAAAGCCGGGCATAGGTAGCCACGTAAGAAAAACATCCTGTAAGTGTTGGAAGTACTGTATACTCCCATCCGCCGAACCAAAGATCATCCCCGGAGGGCCAACCAATGGTTGGGAACCAGTGGAGTTCCCCTGCAAAGACCTTTTGGAGCAAAAGGCCCAGGACGAGATGGGGGATTGAAATCAGCAAGACGGATAATCCCACAACCAGGTAATCGGCTATGGTCCCCCTTTTGACAGCTGCAAGAATACCAAGCAGCAGTCCTACGATAACGCCCAGGAGCATCTGCTGGATGCCCAGACGGGCGGAAACAGGAAGACGGTCACGTATAAGACCGCTGACCGTTTGTCCGGCGTAGACGAAAGATTCGCCAAACTCGCCGCGGAGCATATTTCCCATTTGGGTCAAGTAACGTTCTATAACAGGTTTATCCAGGCCATATCTGGCATACAGCGCCTCCCTGGACTGTTGGGGAAGCTGGTCGGCACGCTGAGTCAGCGGATCGCCAGGTACAGCTTCCAGAAGAAAGAAGGTAGCCGTTGCGATGATGAAAAGGGTTAAGGCCATTTCCACGAAACGGCGGATGATGTATTTAATCATATTTAATGCCCCCGTGATTAACAGATGAGGAAGAATCCCGGTGGATTCTTCCTCATAATGTTTTTATTCAGTTGCTCAATATAATTTGGTCATTGATGGAATTAATATCCGCGTCCTTCAATATAAGTGTAAATGAACTCACGGCTGGCTCCGAAGGAGGATGTGAGGAAGCCCTGTACCCAGTTCTGAAGGAAGAACTCTTTTGTCTGGTAGTACAGAGGGATCATAGCACAGTCATCCATAAGGAGCTGCTCGGCTTCCTCATAGATTGCAAGACGTGTTGCAGTATCACTTACGCCCTGCAGGCTGTCAATGAGCGCGTCATATTCAGCGTTGCTGTAGCCGCCGCATACAGATGGGTAATCATCGGTATAGAATGTCTGCAGGAAGTCCAGAGGATCGTTATAATCGCTGGACCAGCCGGTCATGTATACGTCAAAGTTTCCGGCATCTCTTTCTGCTGTAAACAGGGAGTAGTCGCCAACGGTGTTGAGTTCAACGTTGATTCCCAGATTCTGCTGCCATGTCTGCTGCAGGTATTCACGGAATGCTGTGGATTCCACAGTGGAGCCATAGGAAAGGAATGTAACGGTTACCTGAGAAAGATCGGTATCCAATCCAAGTTCCTCAAGACCCTCCTGGAATAATGCCTGAAGAGCTTCATAATCTCCGGCATACTGTTCATATTCATCCGTCATAAGCTCGGGAACCTGGTCACGATAGGAAGTTCCGTCTACAGTGATGGCAGGAGCCACCCAGGAATATGCAGCCTCATATCTTCCGTAAACGACATCAATCATTTCCTCCCGGTCAATACTGTAGGACAGAGCCTTTCGGATCTTTACATTACTCATAAGACCGGACGATCCGCCATTGGTAAAATCAAAAGCAAGGATATATGTTCCAGGGTAATCGGTTGTGAACAGCTGGATGTTTCCGGCCTCTGCCTCGGACTGATACAAAATGGAGTAGTCGCCGGAGGTTTCAAGAATGTCCAGTTCGCCGTTTTCAAACATGGTGGACGCTGTAGAATCTTCAGCTACAAGATACCAGTTAATGGTTTCCAGATAAACATTGTCAGCATCCCAGTAATATTCATTTTTCGTCCACGTCATCTGGTTATCTTCAACAAGACTGCTCATGCAGAATGGTCCGTTGTATACACACAGAGTCCAGTCTTTACCCCACTGGTCTCCGGCTGCCTCTGCGATGTCCTCACGGGTAGGATATAACGGGGTAGCAACCAGCTTGGATTCAAATGAAGGATCAGCCTCTTCAAGGGTTACCTGGAAGGTGTAATCATCAAGAGCAACAGCCATAACATCGTCTACAGAGCCTTCTCCGTTGTAATACTCTTCAGCTCCCACAACGTTGAAAATGAAGGAAGCATAGTCATAAGCGTATTCCGGATTCAGGAGACGTTTCCAGCCATATTCATAATCATAAGCAGTTACAGGCACTCCGTCAGACCAGTAAGCGTCTTCTCTTAAATAGAAGGTATAAACAGTGCCGTCATCGGAAATCTCTACGCTTTCAGCGCCGTCAAGAATAAATTGGTCGCCATCTTCATCGGCGATGTTACGGTAGAGGCCGGAATAGCAAGCTGCCATCATCCATCGCCAGCCCATGTCCTGTACGTCATAGTTGTTGCCAAAGGACTGTACGCTAATATTCAGCACTTGAGTATCTCCGGATGTGCCTACTGAGCTGCTGTCATCAGAGGCGCTGCTTTCAGTGGAAGTGTCTGCGGTGTCTGTTGTGGAATCACTGCCGCTGCAGCCAGCCAGTGTAGAGACGGCCAGAACACCAGATAAAAGCATAGCCAGAATCTTTTTTGTTTTCATATCGTTCCTCCTTATTCATGTAAAAATGGATACATTCCCCCCAGTTGACAAAGACGCATATACCAGAAGCAAGTGTGTCCTTGTCAACTGAGGGAATACATAGTTGACAGTTCAATCAAGGACTGTAACCGCTTTTCCCAATATCCGTCAGATACCAGGAAAAGCAAAGGAGCCACAAATCAACTCGTCTTCCCTTATGGCACCTTTGCTTTAAACTAATAATATCACTACCCTGATTAGCTGTCAACATAATTTTGATGAATCTGGATTTTTAAGGGATCCTTGGATAGCTGATTGACATTCTTAATTATTGGTGATAATATTATTAACATGATTACCATGGCCTTAGTAGCACAGAACAATAACTGTATTTAGGGCCGGACGGAATGTATGGAAAAAAGATACCCTATACGAAGCAGGAATTGCAGGGAGGAAAGAAAAGATGTTGGACAGGAATTTATATGAAACATATGTACAGATTTTAAAAGATGAGCTGCTTCCCGCTATGGGATGCACGGAACCGGTAGCTGTTGCTTATGCCGGCGCATTGGCCCGCAGGGCTCTTGGAAGCCTCCCTGAGCGTGTTGAAATCGAAGTGAGCCGGAATATTGTTAAAAATGTAAAGAGTGTTGTTGTTCCCAATACTGGCGGGATGCGAGGCCTGGAGGCTGCCACAGCTATTGGCATTGTGGCCGGGGACGCTGACGGTGAGCTGGAAGTGCTGGCAGGTGTTACGCCGGAACAGATTGAGGAGACAAAAGAATATATGAAGAGGGCTCAGCTTCATGTGGTCCCTGCGAAGTCGGATTATATTTTTGATATTTGCATTACCGTATTTCATGGCCAGGACAGCGCAACTGCCCGGATCGTAGATTACCATACCAACGTGGTCATGATACGGAAAAACGATGCGTACATATTAAATAAGGAAATAAGCGGTCGTACAGAAAGCTCCATGGCGGACAAGTCCCTTCTCACGGTTAAGGATATTATTGAATTTGCAGACACTGTAGATATTGCTGATGTTAAGGAAGTGCTGGACCGGCAGATTGCCTTTAATATGGATATTGCCAAGGAGGGCATGACAAATCCTTACGGAGCCAATATCGGAAAGGTGCTCATGCATATTTACGGCGGTGTGGATGTTAAAACCCGGGCAAAAGCTTTTGCCGCGGCTGGTTCCGACGCCCGTATGAACGGGTGCGAGCTTCCTGTGGTGATCAACTCTGGCAGCGGAAATCAGGGCATTACCTCATCGGTTCCTGTGATCATTTATGCCCAGGATCTGGGGATTTCCCAGGATACTTTATACCGGGCCTTGGTAGTATCTAATCTGTGTACCCTTCATATTAAAGAGGGTATTGGAAGACTTTCCGCTTACTGCGGCGCTGTGGGGGCCGGATGCGGCGCCGGTGCAGGGATTGCCTACCTTCACGGAGGCCGTCTGGAAGAAATCTCGCATACCCTGGTTAATGGCCTGGCTATTATTTCAGGAACCATCTGTGACGGAGCGAAGGCTTCCTGCGCAGCCAAAATTGCCGCTGCTGTGGATGCGGGAATCCTTGGATACTATATGTACAAAGACGGACAGCAATTTATGGGCGGCGATGGTATCGTTAAGGAAGACGTAGAAAAAACCATCCGCTGTGTAGGTCTTCTGGCATCGGAGGGGATGCAGGAAACGGATAAAGAGATCGTAAAGATCATGATCGGGGATTAACTTCCGGTATATGTTCAGCCATGCGGCATAAAAGGATGATCTGCATGGCTGAATTACTATAAGGGTTACTGACAAATTTACGGGCTTGAAAAGGGAGAGTGTGATATGAAAGATAAACAGACGCTGAAGGAAAAAATCTATAATCAGATTATTGACGGAATTGTCAGCGGCGAATATAAAAGCGGGCAAATATTAAATGAAAAGGAGCTTGTTGAGCGGTATAATGTGAGCAAGGCTCCGGTGAGGGAAGCCTTGCTTATTTTGTCCAGTGAAGGTATTCTGACAAACATTCCAAGATATGGGTATCGGGTGGTCAGTTTCAGTCTGGAGGATGTGGCAGATATTATGGAATTTCGTTCAGCCATTGAAGATTATGTTCTTGTAAAGGGATTTTCCCGCATACAAAAATCGGATCTCCAGGATCTGAAAGCGCTGGTATACGTGGATGAAAGTGAGTGCGGCGTCTGGCGACACTGGGATATTAACGAGAATTTTCATTTAAAGCTGGCGGCATTTGCTGAGAATGAGTATATTTTCAATCAGCTGAAAATTGCCATGGATTATTTGAAGCTGGCTTATGCCCAGTTTTACTGGTCCAAGTGGAACAGCGCATCAATCCCCAATGACCTGAAAAATCACAGCAGGATTCTAGAGGCCCTGGAAGACCATGATCTGGAGCTGGCCCGGCTGTATTTGAAAAGGGATCTGAAGGATTTTTGTATGAAGTGAGGGAGAGATGAGAATCGGAAGATAAATGCCCATAAACAGGAGCTGTGAAATTGGGAATGAACACTGTTTGATCCCAATTTCATATTACATTTTGAAAAAGATCAGTTTTTTATTGACGAATAATTTTCAGATTGCTATAATGTAATAGCATTAGGAAATTGTGGCGTAGTAGCCAAGTGGTAAGGCAAAGGTCTGCAACACCTTGATTCGCCGGTTCAAATCCGGCCTGCGCCTCTATTATAATTATAGGAAACGACAAAGATTTTTGCCATTTCCTATAAAAGCAAATCTTGATAATAAAAAAGCTCCAGTTCCCCTTTGGGGGAGGTTGGAGCTTTTTTATGTGTCTTTACGCAAAATCGTCAGATATTCATAATAGGAGTAAATTTTTGCTTTTCCTGCCTTATCTGTCTGCTTAAGGATTCCTTTTTCCTGGAGAAGAGCTGCCGCTTTTGCCACAGTGTTGTACGATAGCGCCAGCGCTGCTGCTGTTTTACGGATGTCTATGATTGGATTTGCCTCAAGGTAAGTGAAAACTTTAAGCACATTCGGTTTTTGACGGCTGGAAAGATCATCCAGGAGAGAGATACTTTTATTGTGAAGCGCTGTAAGTTTATCGACCGTCTGAATCGCATCGTCAGCAGAGTCCGCAAATGCCTGCAGAAAAAATGTTACCCATTGCTCATAGTCACCTGTACGTCTAACTTCCGTCATTCGATCATA
>CAZMGH010000006.1:53814-62196 GCA_964565805.1 uncultured Lachnospiraceae bacterium | reverse complement strand
GTTTCTTTGATCAGACGATTGCAAAGCGGAAGTTTATCCAAACGTTTGATGGCAAATTCTGTGGCACGGATATAATTTGCCACATCGGATACATTCTGATTGGCTTTTTCATCCCTGAGCGGGTCGAGAATATCATCCAGAGTGCATTGCGTACCCTCAATTTGTGAAGACAGCAAAGCTTCTTTCCGGACGTACATGGAAATAAAAAGATCCATGTTTGAGATTCTGCAGGCCAATCCTTCCAGAACTGCGATTTTCCGATTGGCATCAACCAATTTTGCGACTAAGGTCTCATTGAGTTGGATACCCGGAACAGGGGGTAAGGGGGCTGGACGGAATGATTGATATGCCATCTCTCCGTTCATTGTAGCATAGAAAACTCAACAAAGCAATTTTAGATGAAATATGAAAAGAAGTTGCAGCCGGTCTTTTGGTTGGGTATAATAAATTTACAGGATTCCTCCGGCAAATCAGGAGGAAAACGTCTTAAAGGATCACTTTGTGACCCGGGTAGTGAAGCGGCTTTTTTCCGCAGTGTGAGAGGATCGGTTTTTAATGAATAATGAGACAATACTCATCGTGGATGATGAAAAGGATATTGCGGACCTTCTGGAGGTTTACCTGAAAAATGAAGGTTATACGATACGAAAATTTTATGATCCTGTGCAGGCGCTGGACAGTGTTTTGGCAGAACCGGTGAGTCTGGCAGTGCTGGATGTGATGATGCCTGGCATGGATGGATTTACCCTGTGCCGGAAGATCCGGGAAAAGTATCTGTTTCCTGTGATCATACTCACGGCCAAAGGAGAAGACATGGATAAGATCCAGGGGCTGACCCTGGGGGCGGATGATTATATGACAAAGCCCTTTAATCCTTTGGAGGTGGTGGCCCGGGTCAAGACCCAGCTGCGCCGTTATAAACAGTATAATGTAGGGGCAAATCCCCCTCAGGCGCCAGAGGCCTACGACTACAAGGGACTTTACATTTGTCCGGACAGTCATAAGTGTACCCTGAACGGAGAGACTTTGGCGCTGACGCCTTTTGAGTTTGATATTTTGTGGTATTTGTGCAAAAATCACGGTCGGGTGATTTCAGCGGAAGAATTGTTTGAAACTGTGTGGGGTGAGAAGTTTTTGGAAAGCAATAATAACACAGTGATGGCCCATATTGCCCGGCTTCGGGAAAAGATGCATGAGCTGGCCAGGAAGCCAAGATATATAAAAACCGTCTGGGGGGTGGGATATACCATTGAGTAAGGGATTCCGTAAGAAATCACCCAGGAAAAAAACGGCTGGAAAGATGGCCCTGAGATTTTTAGGGGCCTTTATGATTTATGAAGTTATTTTTTGCATGGTCCTTTTGCTGGCAATGATCCTTGTGGAGGCATCCGGGCTGAACCGGATCCCTGTCTATGAATCGCTGCGGCCGGCGCTGGTAATCCTTTTATACGTAGCGCTTCCGGTCGGTTCTCTGGCCGGGTGCGGCTATATAGCGTACCGATTTATGCTCCGTCCCCTGGAATATCTGGATGACGTGGCAGATGCGGCGAAGGCTCTGGCTCATCCCGATGAAACGCCTGTTGTTCTGCCGGATGCCCTGGAAGAGATCCAGGAGGATCTGAATCAGGTACGGCTGGCTTCCATAGCCAGCGCAAAGGCGGCGAAAGAAGCGGAAACCCGAAAGGATGACCTGCTTGTGTACCTTGCCCATGATCTGAAAACGCCTCTGACAAGTATTTTAGGGTATTTAAAGCTGATTCAGGACGAGCCGGATATTTCCCGGGAGCTGGTGAGCAAGTATACAGGGATTGCCCTGGACAAGGCTTTGCGCCTGGAAGAGCTGATTAATGAGTTTTTTGAGATCACCCGGTTTAGTACCAGCAAGCTGACCCTGGAGCCGGTTCAGATCAATCTGAGCCGGATGCTTATGCAGATCGCCTATGAATTTAATCCCATCCTTACAGAAAAGCAGCTGGAGTGGCAGATGGAGATCCCGGAGCACGTTCAGATCATGGGAGATCCGGATAAGCTGGAGCGGGCCATTGACAACCTGATCCGAAATGCGGTCAATTACAGCGATCCGGATACCAAAATCCGCTTTTCGATGACCAAGGAAAAGGACCAGGTATGTATCTGTGTGGAAAACCACGGCCCTACCATCCCAAAAGAAAAGCTGGAGCGGATCTTTGAGCAGTTTTATCGCCTGGACAGCGCCCGGTCTGCGGATACCGGCGGCGCGGGACTTGGGCTGGCCATTGCGAAAGAAATCATACAGCTTCATCACGGGACCATCACCGCCTTTAGTGAAGATGAAAAGATCCGTTTTACCATTACCCTTCCCGCAAATCGTGAGAATCCGTAACAATAGAGCCAGGTCTGCGTATTTATCAGGCGGACCTGGCTTTACTGTTCTATGGATTGTCAGAAAATCGTATGATTTTCATCAGAAAGAAATCATTTTACGGCAAGAATAAACGAAAATACAGTGCTTTTTGTTCGGATATACTAAAACCATGATCTTGACAAGGAAGGGATGATGGCGATGAAGAAAATAAGATTTGCGGGAAGGATCCGATATTTGGGCAATGTTCTGACGCTGACGCAGGGGATCGTGCTTATTTTTATAACTGTATTTTTTCTCAATGAGAAATATATGGACACATGGCATCAGTATCCTGTATCGGGAAACGTTTTGACGGTGTATCTTAAAAATATTCCTGAGGAAAATGAAGATGGGACGGCAGGATTTTTTATGAGCGCGGCAGATGAAGATCAGCTTTTTATTGCCAGAAAAGATACGTCTCTGAAAAATGACGGAACATGGGAAGGCTTTGTCATGGGGGTTTACGGGGATCCGTCAGGAAAGGATGTGGCTCTGGATTTTCTAAATGAAAGCATTTTATCTGAGGAAAATCTGGCGACATTGATCACATCGCCGGAAGCGGAGAGCACCTTAGGGGTAGATCAGGGGAGTATTTACAGTGTGGGAGAAATTCCCTCTTTCCGGTTTTACCAGGACGCTGTGGTTAAAAAGCTGCCTCAGCTGATCAAGGACAGCGGCACGGTCAACGGCGCCTATGTGATCTGGGGACTGGACTCTGAAAATGAAATTCAGGATTTTTTAAATTCCCTGGCTCAGGTTACCGGATCTGATCCGGAAGCGTTGACCCAGGCGGACGGCGGCAGCGCCAGTGACAGCAGCCTGATGAGGGATATATATTTTATCTTTCTTGGGGCACAGATTTTCTTAAATATGATTTTCTTTTTGATCCTGGCTATGAAAGGCCTGCCAAAACAGGGGAAGCTGGCTCTCCTTGGCTGGTCGCCCCTGTCCTTTGCCGCTGAGATCTTCGCCCCATTTGGAATGGTCTGCGCCGGGATCATTCCTGTGGTAATGGTCTTTGGATGGATCTTGGCAGGCTGGGGCCGTTTCAGTCCCATGATTTTAGGCTGTCTGTTTGCCGCCGGACTGGTCAATCTGGCGCTGACGGGAGTGGAGCTTTTGCTGGCCGCTCTGGTCATGGTTACGACCCGCTCCATAGATGCCATCCGGGGACGGATTCACCGGCGGCCCTTATATGTGCTTGGGATCGCCGCCTATCTAGGGATCAGCGTGGGCCTTGTTTTTTGCGGCATTTATGTGGATCAGCCGGTAAAGCTTTTGTGGGAAAATGCCCGGATCTCCCAAGTCTGGGACCAGGTTTCAGATTATGTGGTCATGGAAGGGATCGGTATCGGGGAGGATGGAGATTCTTTCAGCGGCGTATCCAATCGGCTGGATGAGGATCTGTATCACTGGTATTCGGCCATGGCAGACGCGGAGGGCGTCTATATGATCCATACAGAATATTACAGTCAGGCCCTTTTAAATACATGGCAGAACAGCCAAACCTATGCGCAGGTTCCAGAGAATCCTTTGTGGCTGTTTACCATGTCTCCCAACTATCTGGAGACTTTGGGGATTTATGTGGATGAGGAAAGCCTTGAGGCAGTCAGGGCAGGCAAGCGCCTTTACCTTTTTCCTGATTCCATGACCGGAAAGGAGCAGGAAACCATAGCTGCATGGCTGAAAGACAGGGATACCCGAAGCCTTGAGTCCGGGGACATTTCCACATTATTTACGAAAGATCCAGACTTTGTATTTTCCAGCTACACGCCGGATGAAGACCTGTTTACATGGACTACAGATTCTTCCGGTCAGGAAGAAGATGGCGGGGCGATGACGGTGAAAGCTCCGGTGATTTACGTGGCTGTGCCGGAAAATATGAAATATACAGAAACCGAAGGCCTTCGGGTCAGCGGCCTGGACGGGTATCTGAAATTTGCTGATGAGGAGACTGCCCGCCAGTGGACGCAGGGGGAAAGCTTGTCTCAGTACGGACTTTTAGATAATAATCCGGTCTTTGCTCCGGTGAGGGATTACATTGACGGCCTTCAAAAAGATCTTGCCGTGACTCTTGTATGGTTTGGGCTGGCATTTCTCGCCCTGGGACTGATCCTTATAGGACTTTTGCTGGTGCTGGCATCCATCTACAGGCTGGCAAATGAAGAAAAGCTTAATGTAAAAAAATTCCTTGGCTTTGGTTTTGGACAGATGTACCGGGGACCGGTCATACTTTTGAGCCTGGTGATCGGATTGGAATTCATGGGGGTTTTGTCCGCAGGCTCCAGGATGGGACTGGTTCTGGTGGCCGGGGCGGCCCTGGTCCAGATGATCATTTTTATAAACTATATGGCCCGGGGCTCTGTGTCCCGTGTCCTTACCGCATTTAAGGGGGATTAAGATATGTATGCAGTAGAAGTAAAAAATGTAACGAAAAAATATGGTTCCAGAACACTTTTTGACCAGATCCAGCTGTCCGTAAATGAGAGAGAACTGGTGGCAGTGACCGGCCCTTCCGGCTGCGGAAAGTCCACTCTTTTAAATATGATCGGGGCGCTGGAATCCTGGGATCAGGGAGAAATCCGGGTATTTGGCCGTCTGGTTCCCAAACCGGACAGCCGCAAGGCTACCCTGTTTCGGAGAAATGTGATCAACTATCTGTTTCAGTCCTTTGCTCTGGTTACTGATCTGACAGTGGCTCAAAACCTTATGCTGGCCATGCATTTTGTACGGATTTCACAAAAAGAAAAAGAACTGCGGATCAACCGGATCCTGGAGGCGGTCCATTTGCGGAAGCTAAAAAATGCCCCAGTCAACACTCTGTCCGGTGGCGAGCAGCAGAGAGTGGCCCTGGCCCGAACCATGCTCAAGCCGGGAAAGCTGATCCTTGCCGATGAACCTACAGGCGCGTTAGATGGACAGTCCGCCCAGATTTCCTTTGATCTGCTCAAAGGCCTGTGCCGCCAGTATAAAAAGACCGTGATCATGGTCACCCACAGCACGGCGCTGGCCCGGCAGGCAGATCGGGTGGTGGAGATTTGAGGTGTTTTTAGCTATCGTTTCCTGTGATCCTTCTCACTTTTTCTTTTGGATACATGGTCAGCTTTAATATAGCCGCTGACTTTTAGCATGTGTATTCTAAACCGCTGTGCGCGCCGTAAAGTCATGCCCGTTTGCGCAGGCGCAGCCCGCATGACCTTCGGTCGCTTGTCTCATGATATTTTCACTGCATTTTTTCTCGAAATTCTTCTAAGGATGCGACTTTCGCCGCTGTGATATGCCATCTTTTAAGCACCGTTTCGTCTGTCTCAGCGTTAATTGTTGCTTGAATGTCCTCTGGAATCTCACCATACATTTCCAAAAGTTCAAAAATATCTTCCCGGCGGCCGGCCAGAAGACCTTCCTCACGGCCTTCCTTCCGTTCATCTTTTAACATTAATTCCAACAGCATAAATCTCGCCTCCCAATCACGGTTTGCCTTGATGGTTTGTATGCGCCGTTCCACCTGGGCGACAAAGCTATCCGCTCCCATATCGGACGGAAGGTTATCCGGATCTCCAACGTACTTTAGGAAATCTACAAGCTCTTTGGGAACATCCTCATTGCGCCCTTTGGTGCTTAAAAATACAGTTGTCTGCCCCTGGTTAAGGGGAGCGCCATTTTCACGGCATACAGTTTCATAAGTGTAGCGGTACAATTCATCCGGAAGCCATACAAAGTCACATATAAAAATGACGTATGTATCCGGAAGATGGTCGTAAGATTTTCCAGACAACAAGGCATCCATACGCATCCCATGATAATCCGGGTGATAGGATAGACTTTTTTCAGCATTCACTGTAACCTGAAGGATTTTCTGTATGATTTGTTTTCCCCATATGCATCCCCGGGAAAATTTGTTATAATTAAGCCATGCATATGTGTACAAGTATGCGGGCTGGAAAGCTTGCTTACCAGAACGCATACTTGTACACATATATACGGCGCAAGCCGCAGCGAAGGCGAAGACTGAGTTGGCATGGCACAGGCCGCATATGGAAAGGAGGGAAATGCCTGTGAGCCGGAAAGTATCTATTGGTTATCAGGATTTTTCAGAGCTGATCAGTAAGAATTATTTTTATGTAGATAAAACTCTGTTTATTAAAGAATGGTGGGAAAATGGAGATAAGGTTACATTGATCACACGGCCAAGACGGTTTGGTAAGACTTTGGCGGTAAGTATGACGGAAAAATTTTTCTCCATTAAACATAAGGAACTGGAGCAATTATTTCATTCCCTGAAAATATGGGACGATGCCAGTTATCATACGATTCAGGGGACATTTCCGGTGATCAGTCTGACATTTGCTAATGTTAAAGAACGGACATTTCAGATGACAAGACAAAGGCTGGGGCAGATCCTTACGGATTTATATAATAAACATATTTTTCTTTTGGAAGGCGATCTTTTAACACCCAGGGAAAAAGAATATTTCAGAAGCATCCATATGGATATGGAGGAACCGGTTGCAACGATGGCGATTCATAATATGTGCGATTTTTTGTCCCGATACTATGGGCAAAAGGTAATCGTTCTTTTGGACGAATATGATACACCTATGCAGGAAGCATTTGTTCATGGCTACTGGAACGAGCTGGCTTCCTATATGCGCAGTTTGTTTAATGCCGCATTTAAGACGAATCCCTATTTGGAACGGGCATTAATGACCGGAATAACCCGGATCAGCAAGGCGTCTATATTTTCTGATTTGAATAATCTGGAAGTCATAACCACGACAGATCTTAAGTATGCGGATGCTTTTGGATTTACGGATGAAGAGGTGATGGCGGCATTACAGGAGTATGGACTGGAGGATAAAGCGGGAGAAATAAGAGAATGGTATGATGGATTTTCCTTCGGGAACATTAAAGATATATATAATCCCTGGTCTATTATTAATTATTTGGATAAACGGGTCATACGCACCTATTGGGCCAATACCAGCAGTAACAGTCTTGCGGAGAAACTGATCCGAGAGGGGAGCAAGTCGGTTAAAGAAGATTTTGAGACTTTGCTTAATGGATGTTCGATTCATGTGTTTTTGGATGAACAGATTATTTATGATCAGTTATTTGTGAAAGAAAGTTCCATTTGGGGGCTGCTTCTGGCCAGTGGATATTTAAAAGTGCTGTGTGCGGATTTTGATGAAAAAAGCGGTCGGATGATTTATGAACTTGTTTTGACGAACAAGGAAGTCAAAGTTATGTTTGAGACAATGATCCACGGGTGGTTTGCGGATTATGACAGTGGATACAATGACTTTATTAAAGCTCTTCTTCAGGACGATGTTAAAGCAATGAACAGATACATGAACAGGGTAGCCTTAAATACGTTTAGTTTTTTTGACAGTGGTAAGCAGCCTTCGGCCGAAAATGAGCCGGAACGTTTTTATCATGGGTTTGTTTTAGGACTTCTTGTAGACCTTTCAGACCGTTATATGGTGACATCTAACCGGGAAAGCGGATTTGGAAGATATGATGTTATGATAGAACCTAAAAGTTTAAAGGATAATGCCATTATCATAGAATTTAAAGTGCAGGATTCAGATGAAAAAAATTTGCAAATGGCAGTGGAAAACGCATTGAAGCAGATTAATGACCGCCAATATGCTGCCTCTCTCATGGCAAAAGGGATCTCGGAAAATCAGATTTATAAATACGGCTTTGCTTTTTGCGGCAAGCAGGTGCTCATAGGCAAAGGATAAAGGATTAATTTCATGATCGCGCTGATCTGGGGACGTAGGAGAGCAAGGATGACTAAAACAGCGCTGACGCCCTGGGAGATAAAGAGCAGAGCCCTCCATAACATTTTTCCTCGCAATATTTATGCACGCTGTCTCTGTGTTATCATATCCGAAAAAAATGTCAATAAGGAGACAAGATTGTTATAGTTTTTATAAAGATAGTGATAGATAAAATCCCTCCAGGGTGCTAATATACCTTTTGGAAGGCTTAAAGGC
>CAZMGH010000006.1:0-53714 GCA_964565805.1 uncultured Lachnospiraceae bacterium | reverse complement strand
CAGGCCAAAAAGGAGGAAAGCTATGGATAATATTGAACGCAGAGATCGGCAGATGCCGTATATTTCTGATGATAAAGTGATGACTGAGCAGAAGCGTACAAGAAGACTGACGCAGGAGTTAAATACAGTAGATCGATCGGATTTTGAATCCATTAACAGGATCGTAAAAGCGCTTTTAGGAAAATCAGATGGCGCTTTTATCAATCCACCATTTTATTGCGATTATGGCAGTCATATTGAAGTAGGAAGGAATTTTTTTGCCAACTATAACTGTACGATTATTGACGTAGCTAAAGTGACCATTGGGGATAATTGTCAGATGGCTCCCAATGTGGCAATCTATACTGCCGGGCATCCGGTACATCCTGTGTCCAGAAATTCCGCCTATGAATACGGCATTGAGGTGACCATTGGGGATAATGTCTGGATCGGCGGAAATACAGTGATCCTTCCAGGCGTACATATTGGAAGCAATACTGTGATCGGCGCAGGAAGCGTTGTTACAAAGGACATTCCCGACTGGGTGGTCGCGGCAGGCAATCCGTGCAAGGTCATCCGCAAGATTACAGAAGAGGACAAAAAGTATTACTATAAAGACCGTGAGTTCGATCCGGAGGCATGGTCGGTGATCCAAAAACTTTCGGATGTAGAACACTAAGACTGCCTGTGAACGGCAACAAAATAAGGAACAAGTTTTAAATAGGGGTTAATGTGTTTTCGATCAGTCTCTTTTTGCTGTCTGTAAAAGAGGCTGATTTTTTCTGTGAGCACTTAACAAAAGCAAGCCGCAGGCGCAGACCGAACTTAGTGGAGGGATGTTACCCATTAAGAGTGCGGCAGCCCCTGGATATTAGACACTGGAAAAACCAAAGATTAGGGCTTGATAATTTCTCCCGGTAGGCGTATAATAGGCCTTACACTATTTAATACTTTAAAGCGTCTAACTGTTGCAGTTCAACGCAATAAAGTAAAAACCTTTCAGAGAGAGGAGCGTATTTTTATGAAAAAAGGATTTGCATTATTTTTATCATGTGTCATGGGAGCGTCTCTTATCGCCGGATGCGGCAATGGATCCAGTTCTTCGGCATCAGAAAATTCCCAGGCGAGTACCACAGCAGTAAGTGACGGCGAAGGCGCTGCGGCGGATGGTACTGTATACACGATAGGGATCTGCCAGCAGGTGGAACATGATGCTTTGGATGAGGCTACAAGAGGATTTCAGGAGGCATGTATAGAACTTTTTGGCGCAGATTATGTGACGTTTGAAACACAAAACGCTCAGGGGGAGCAGGCGAACTGTGCCACGATTGTAAATAATTTTGTGGCCTCTGATGTGGATCTGATCCTGGCAAATGGCACCACGGCCCTTCAAAGCGCTGCCGCGGCCACAAATACGATTCCTATTTTAGGAACCTCCATTACAGATTTTGGGGCAGCCCTGGATATTGAGGACTGGACAGGAGCCAGCGGCACCAATATTTCAGGAACCAGCGATCTGGCGCCCATTGACGAGCAGGAGGATATGCTTTTGGAACTTATACCGGAAGTAAGCAAAGTGGGGATCGTATATTGCTCCGCAGAGGCTAACTCTGCTTATCAGGCCCAGGAATTTGCCAAAGCCCTTGAGGAAGACGGCATTGCGTATGCTGAATATACAGCAGCGGATTCTAATGAGATCCAGTCTGTAGTAACGGCTGCCATAAGTGAGTGCGATGTACTTTATATTCCTACAGACAATACCATGGCCTCCAGTACAGAGATCATTAACAATATTTGCGAGCCGGCAGGAATCCCTGTCATTGCAGGCGAAGAAAACCTTTGCCGGGGCTGCGGTATCGCCACGTTGTCGATTGATTACTATGATATTGGATATAAGGCCGGGGAAATGGCTTATGATATTCTTGTAAATCAGGCGGATATTTCCACGATGGAAGTGGAATTTGCCCCCAATGTTGAGAAAAAATACAACGCAGACCTGTGTGAAGCTTTAGGAATTACTGTACCTGACGATTATGTGGCGATTGAGTAGAAAGGCCGGATGATTATGGTTGAATATTTTTCTTCTTTGGATCCGGCGGCCTTGGCTCGCTCCCTTCCGGGAAATGTGGCCCAGGGACTGATCTGGGGGATCATGGCCCTGGGGGTATTTATTACCTTCAGGCTCCTGGATTTTGCTGACCTGACTGTCGATGGTTCTTTGGCCACCGGCGGCGCGGTAGCGGTAATGCTTATCCGGGGCGGTGTTCATCCGGCTCTTGCCCTGGTCTTTGCCTTTCTGGCCGGGATGGCGGCAGGACTTGTTACCGGACTTTTGCATACCCTTTTAGGAATCCCAGGCATCCTTGCCGGAATCCTGACTCAGATTTCACTGTATTCTGTGAATCTTGGGATCATGGGAAAGGCCAATCAGGGGATCAATGTGGATCAGTATCCTTTAGTAGCATCGTTAAGATATGTTACCGGAGATATGACCACCCGAGTGCTCTTTTTTGCCGGGATTATTTTGGGGTGTTTAGTTCTTATCGGCATTTTATACTGGTTTTTCGGTACTGAACTGGGCGGCGCCATCCGAACGACCGGATGTAATCCCAACATGTCCCGGGCTCAGGGCATCAGCACCAACCTTATGAAGGTTCTTGCTTTGATGTTGTCTAATGGCCTGGTAGGTTTGTGCGGCGGTCTTTATGCCCAGTACCAGGGCTCTTCGGACGTAAATATGGGCAGGGGCGCCATTGTTATTGGCCTGGCGGCGGTGATCATCGGGGAAGTACTTTTCGCAAAGTTGTGCGCCGGACGGAGAATGGCCTTTGCCTACACCATGATGGCGGTTGTGATCGGCGCCATCATTTACTATATGGTCATTGCTGTGGTACTTTGGCTGAAAATGCCTCAGGATTATATGAAGCTGTTTTCCGCTGTTGTGGTGGCGTGCTTCCTGGCTATTCCTTATCTTAAAGGAAAGTATGGCCGTAAGAGAAAGGCGGTGCCGGGACGATGAGTTATATGCTGGAATTGGAAAATATACATAAGACTTTTAACGCAGGAACGATTAATGAGAAAATTGCTTTAAACGGCGTGGACCTTAAACTGAATGAAGGAGATTTTGTGACGATCATCGGGGGAAATGGCGCGGGAAAGTCTACGATGCTTAATGCTGTTGCCGGCGTATGGCCGATCGATGATGGCCAGATACTCATTGAAGGAACCGATGTGACCCGCCTGCCGGAACATAAGCGGGCAAAATATTTGGGCCGGGTGTTTCAGGATCCCATGACTGGCACCGCGGCAACGATGGCTATTGATGAAAATATGGCCATTGCTGCCCGGCGGGGACAGCACCGGACATTGCGCTGGGGCATTACTCGAAAGGAACGGCAGCATTACTGTGAGATGTTAAAGTCCCTGGATCTTGGCCTGGAGTCCCGTATGGCTACCAAGGTAGGGCTTCTGTCCGGCGGTCAGCGTCAGGCCATTACCCTGCTAATGGCAGCCATCCAAAAGCCAAAGCTTTTGCTTCTGGATGAGCACACAGCGGCCCTGGATCCCAAGACCGCTCAGAAGGTGCTGACTATTTCTGATAAGATCATTGCTGAAAATCATCTGACAGCTATGATGGTCACCCATAATATGAAAGACGCGATTGCCCATGGCAATCGGCTGATCATGATGCATGAGGGACGGATCATCTATGATGTGTCCGGTGAGGAAAAGATGGGGCTGAAGGTATCGGATCTATTGGAGAAGTTTGAGCAGGCCAGCGGCAGCGCCCTAGATAATGACCGGATGATGTTTGCGTGACACTTGTACGTCCCTTACCGGGGGACAGAAAGGTTGTGGGAGAATGATATTAAAGCTGGCTCAGCTTCAGATGCCTGTATATGAGGAAATAGACAGGGCGGTGGAATGTCTGGAGGATATGGGGGCAAAAGCAGCAGGGATGGGGGCAGATCTTATCGCCCTTCCGGAAATGTTTGCATGCCCTTATGATGTGGAAAAATTCCCGGAATACGCTCAGGAGGAGCAGGGGTCATTGTGGCAGGCCTGTTCAGATTTCGCAAAAAGACACCAGGTTTATCTGGCGGCAGGGAGTATGCCGGAAAGGGATACAGAAGGCAGGATCTTTAATACAGCCTATGTTTTTGATCGGGAGGGAAAGCAGATCGCAAAGCACCGGAAAATCCATCTTTTTGATATTGCTGTAGAGGGCGGTCAGCATTTTCAGGAGTCTGACACTCTTTGCGCCGGAGATCAGGTCACTGTATTTGCAACAGAGTTTGGGTCGGTTGGTTTGTGTATCTGCTATGATTTTCGATTCCCGGAGCTGGGGCGGCTGATGGCCCTTGGCGGGGCGAAGGTGATTCTTGTTCCCGCGGCTTTTAATAGGACCACCGGACCGGCCCATTGGGAGCTGATGTTTCGCTCTCAGGCAGTGAATAACCAGGTATATACCGTGGGAACAGCGCCGGCCAGAGACGAAATGGGCAGCTATGTGTCCTGGGGCCACAGTATTGTGGCAGATCCATGGGGGACGGTGGTGTGCCAGATGGATGAAAAAGCAGGAATCCAGATCAGTCCCCTAGACCTGTCCCGTGTGGATGAGGTGAGGTGTCAGCTGCCCCTTCTAAAGCATCGAAGAACGGATGTGTACACATTAAACATTAAATTGCCTGATAAATGATCATGAGACACGGATAAGGGAAGGGATCTTCCCTTATCCAATTTTATTCATGGCATAGTTTCCATTTTAATTCCCGAGCCAGCGAATCAGCGGCCTCAGTCACTTCCCGGATCTGCTCCCGGGTAATACCGTCCACATGAAAACCTCCGGTACATACCACTGGGGTGTTCAGGCTGCGGCATAAATATTCCCCTACGCTCCGGCAGATAAATTCATCTTTGTGGCCGGTCAGGTTCATGACCGAGGAAGTGGCGCTTATGGTGCCGTCTCCGGTGAGCGACGGTCTTGGCTGGGAGAGGACAGCGGAGCCGATATGGGGACGGGACCCGCCGTTAATACATACAAGCAGATCCTTTCCTACCCAGGCGGCTCTAATCTCCAGCTGGGAAAAGGATAGTTCTCTTTTTAAAGTTACAGACCATTCCATCGGCGGTACTCCTTTGCTTCAATGCCCAATGGCTCCACCAGCTTTGCCGCAATGTGATAAACCATATCGTCAATGGTTTCCGGGCGGCAGTAGAAGGTCATCATGGGCGGAATGATATGTACACTGGGAAGCCTGGAAAGCTCATAGAGATTTCTCAGGTGGATGGGGCTGACCGGGGTTTCCCTGGCAGCCAGGACCAGCGGTCTTTGCTCTTTTATCGTGACATCCGCGGCCCGAAGGATCAGGTTATTCGTATATCCGCTGCAGATCCCGGCCGCGGTTTTCATACTGCAGGGGACGATAACCATCCCCTGGGTTTTAAAAGACCCGCTGGCAGGACCTGCCCCAATATTTTCCGGGTCAAGCACATAATCGGACAGACTTGCCAGGTCATCTTCTGTCCGGTCTGTTTCCTGGCGAAGTGTTAAAAGGGCGCTGGGACTTGGGATCAAATAAGATTCATAATCCGGCGCCTGGCGGATCAGCTCCAGACATTTGATCAGGATGGGCATCCCGCTGGCCCCTGTAGCAGCCACAATGATTCTTTTTTTCATAAGCCTTCTCCTTAAAGCCAGTGGTTTGGATCTACATCCATAAATCTTGCCCGGCGGAAACGGTCCTTCTGGTCATAGGGTACTGTACAGTCAAAGATTGTTTTGCAGGCAATACCGTGATCCCGGATGCTGGAAGAACACCGGGGGTCATTGGAAGGATCCAAAGGATGACACCGGACACCGGGAATGGTGATAATGTCCGCATCTCCCTGGAAGCGGGTATTCATGGCCCACAGCACATCATTCATGTCAAAGCAGTCCACATCCTCATCTACAAGAAAAACATGCTTTAGTTCGCTGAAAGCGGAAAATGCCAGGAGAGCGGCCTGGCGCTGACGGCCTTCATCGCTGGGAGAGGATTTTTTAAACTGGAGTACAGCCATGTACTTGCCGCCGCCGGCAGAGGCACAGTAAACATTTTGCAGCCTTCCGGGCATGGCTTTTTCCACCATGCCGTAAATACTGGCTTCTGTGGGAATACCGGCCATAGACACATGTTCCTCGCTGGGACCGATACATGTTTGCATAATGGGATTTTTCCTGTGAGTGACTGCCTTAACCTTGATCCGCCAGCACTGATCACTGGCCGGGCCGGTATAGCCGGGAAATTCCGGCATGGCATAGCCGGTATGGCTGTTTTGGTCTTCAACGACGCGAACGTTGGGAAGGACCTCTCCCTCAATAACATACTCTGCATTGGCAATAGCCATTTCATTTATAGTAAGGCAGGGACAAAGCTGTACCGGCTCACCTCGCAGGGCCCCGGCCACAGACAGCTCATCATAGCCTAAAGGCGTGGTAGGCGGTTCAAAGCAGGAGCCAATCTCAATGGCAGGGTCCACGCCGATACTGATGGAGATGGGCAGCTTCAGCCCCAAAGCCTCCGCCCGCTCGGCCATGGCTCCAATATGGCGGGCGCCTGGGGTAAAGAAAATGGACAGCTCGTCCTTGCTCTGGATACACAGCCGGTGGATCGTCACGTCATGAGCGCCAGTATCCGGATGGGTGGCGTAGCACATGCCCAGGGTAATGTAAGGGCCTGCGTCATCCGGAGTGTTTGTGGGGGCGGGAACAAGCTTGTACAGGTCAAAGTCCGGATCACCGGCCTTGTGGACAACCTCCTGACAGGGGGCCGGACCATGGAATCTTACAGGGGGAATAGGGTGATCCACACACTGATACAGCTTTTTTCCCAGATCCTGAGGAGGGCAGTCTAAAAGGGCAGCCACCCGCTTCCGGCTGGCCAGGACGCCAATGGCCACTCTGGCGCCGGGATGGCCTTTCACATGATTAAAGATCATGGCCGGGCCTTCCTTTGTGGGCCGGGCAACAGTGCCGCCGGCACCCACATAGCGATACACTCCGGCCAGCTGGGCCATAGGATCGACTTCTACATCTGTTGCAATAAGCTGCCCTGGCATATTCTTCAGTAAGGTCAGAGCGCTTCTGAGATCATTCACTTTATTTTTCATAAGGATCCTCCATTTCTTTGTGTACAGCAGTTCAGTCCGATGAATTATTATCTTACGGTTGGTTATTTTTATTTTACTGTTCCACAAAAAAAGAATCAATTCTTTTTTTTCGGACAAATGTTTCCCAAATGGAATGAAAAACTTCCAGCCGCTAATGAAAAAGCCGCGTCCCGCCAGGATAAACAGAACCTGGGGAAATTTTGATCCAGATCACTGGGATTATACCGGATCTTCACAGGTATCCGATTCTCCCGGCAGCCTTGACAGCGCAGTTTTTTTAGTTTAATATGGACAGCGTAGCCGTGAGAGGCACGGCATAAATAGGAAAGGAAAGAGCTTATGAAAGATAATAATCCTGGTGTCCTGCGCTTGATCCTGAGAGTCCTTCAGGGCATACTCATCGGCGTAGGCGCTGTGCTGCCTGGTATTTCCGGCGGCGTACTTTGTGTTGTTTTTGGAATATATAAACCAGTTATGGAACTGCTGAGCAGCCCGTTCCGCAGATTCAAGACCCATGTGCCAAAGCTGCTCCCGGTGATCATCGGCGCGGTAATAGGATTTTTAGGGGTTGCCAAGATCCTGGCTTTTTTCCTGGAAAAGTATCCGGATCCGTCGGTCTGCTTGTTTATCGGCCTGATCACAGGGATGCTTCCGTCTTTATTTAGAGAAGCGGGAGAAAAAGGCCGCTCAAAGGGCTGCGGGGTGTCACTGGCGGTTGCTTTTGCCATTGTCCTGGCGCTGCTTATTTCCCTGAACCTGTTTTCCGTTACTATTACCCCCAACTTCGGGTGGTATATTTTCTGCGGATTCTGCCTGGCATTAAGCATCATTGCGCCGGGAATGAGCTTTTCAACCCTGCTTATGCCTCTTGGCCTGTATACGCCTTTTGTCGACGGTCTGGGCAGTCTTCATATGAATGTCCTTATTCCTGCCGGAATCGGGGCTGTTGTGACAGTAATCTGTCTGGCAAAGGCTGTGGATGCCCTGTTTGATCATTTTTATGCCCTGGCATTTCATGCCATTATCGGTATCGTTATCGCGGCAACGGTTATGATCATACCGTTTAGCAGTTTTGCGGTTTCCGTAAGCGCAGCGGTGATCAACATTGTATGTATCGTGGTGGGTATTGTGGCTGCCCTGGCTTTGGATAAGTTTAATTCACGGTTCCCAAAGCAGGATTAAATGAACAGTTACAGTAGAATAAAAGTATTGATTCATATCCTGGGGCTGCGCGCTCCGGGATTTTTAAATGATTTGACAACATAGAAGATTTTTGATATTATAGAGCCGATATAAGTAATAAGGTTACGGATTTTAAGTCTGAGGTGTTTTGATGAGGAAAGGCAATTAAAAAAGAAATGGGTTTCACGTGTGCTGAGCCATTTTTTTGCTGCCCGTCAAAGCTCCTTTTTTATTATCTGAAAATCCATGGCTGGGGGGCATCGTGGAAACAGAAAAGACCAGAAGGGCCTTATAAAAGTATATCCAGGTGTGCCTGAGATTTATAGAGGGCGTGTCTGAAGCAACGTTATGTTTTTATATTAAAAAGGAGTGATTTTGATTGGACTCAGTTCCCCAACAGATACTTTTACAGGTTATTTTGATTTTGATTAATGCGTTTTTCGCGGCTACGGAAATTGCCGTTGTGTCGCTGAACACAACAAAGCTGAAAAAGCTGGCAGAGGAAGGCGATAAGGGGGCAAAACGGTTGATAAAGCTGGTCGAAGAGCCGACAGCGTTTTTGTCCACGATCCAGATAGGTATTACTTTGGCCGGATTTTTAGGCAGCGCTTTTGCTGCGGATAACTTTGCTGAGTATTTAGTAAACTGGGTATATAATGACTTGGGATTCCACGGTATTTCTCTGTCAGCGCTGAATACTCTTTCCGTAATTGTGATTACCATTATTTTGTCTTATTTTACATTAATTCTTGGAGAGCTGGTACCTAAAAGAATTGCCATGCAGAAATCCTATCCGGTGGCAAAGTTCGCATGTCGTGTTGTCAGCGGTATTGCCTTTGTCATGCGGCCGGTTATCTTTTTCCTGTCCCTTTCTACAAATGTGGTCCTGAAGATACTTCGGTTTAAGACCGAGGCTGAGGAAGAAAGCGTTACTGAAGAAGAGATCCGTATGATGGTTGATCTGGGCGAGGAAAAGGGTGTTATTGATGAAGATGAAAAAGAATGGATCCAAAATGTATTTGCCTTTGATGACACCCCGGTAAGAGATATTATGACCCATAGCACGGATATTATATTTATTCCGCTGAAAGCAGATGAAAAGGAAGTCCTTGATGTTATCCGCAGCAGTGGAAAGTCCAGATTTCCCGTGTATGATAAGGATTTTGACGATATAGTGGGAGTGATCTATGCCAGAGATTTTCTTATGGCAGATTCCCAGGCACGCAAAAATTTAAGACAGTTTTTGCGCGCGCCGTATTTTATACCAGAAAGTATTTCTGCAGATAAGCTTTTTAAAGATATGCAGATGAAAAAAATTCATTTTGCTGTTGTCATTGACGAATTTGGTCAGGTCAGCGGTATTGTCACCATGGAAGACCTTCTGGAAGAAATTGTGGGCAATATTTACGATGAATATGACGCTTCTGAAGAAAAAGAACTGGAACAGATTTCGGAAAATGTCTGGAGAGTCAACGGTGAATGTGATATTGAAAGTCTTTCAGAGGAGTTGGGCGTAGACAGTCTGGAAAGCCCGGATTATGATACGGTAGGCGGATTTGTATTTTCACAGCTACATACGATTCCCAAAGATGGGACCACCTTTGACTTAAAGTTTGATTCGCTTATTTTTCATGTAACTCAGATTGAAAACCGAAGGATCAAAGAGGTTTTAGTAGAGTGTCAGGAGATTGCATCTGAGGAAAATAACGCCGGAGAAAAAGCAGAAGAGGAGTAACTTCTGTTTCCCTCGGCTGGAACCGACAAACAAAAAGAACAACGGTTTAGTCCGTTTGCTGATAAAGGCCTTGTCCATAGCATTGAGCCCCCGGACAAGGCCTTTTCTTTTGAACTTACTTGATCATTTGCTCCAAATCTGCCTTGGTCTGTAATCCTACGACCTTGGAAGCTGCCTGGCCGTTTTTGAAAAGAATCAGAGTAGGGATACTCATAACGCCGTACTGAGAGGCGATGTCCTGGCTCTGGTCGACATCCAGTTTGCAAACCTTTACTTCCGGATGCTCATCTGCAAGCTGATCTACAATAGGAGAAAGCATTTTGCAGGGTCCGCACCATGTGGCGAAAAAGTCTACTAAAACGGTCTTATCACTTTCAAGAACTTCCTGAGAAAAATTATTGCTGTTTAATACAACGACTGACATATTCATCACTCCTAAAATTTTATTTTTGTATTTGTTTCCCTTGTTGGTATTAAGATACCATAAAAAGGAAAAAGCGTCTGTGACTTTGTTACAAAAAGCGCTTCGTGTGTTTGCAGGCAGCCGGGGGTTTCCTCATGGCAGAGTCGGATTGAAAGACAAGTCCTTACCGCGCGCTTCCCTCCGCCATTTCTTCCAGTTTGCGAGGATCGGTCAGGGTCACATGGCCCCGGGACAAGTGTACCAGGCCCTCAGACTGAAAGTATTTTAACATCCGGGTAATGACCTCCCTGGCGCTGCCCAGATGATTGGCGATCTGCTCGTGGGTAATGGCAAGAGATGTGGTATCCTGAAGGCTGGATTCTTCCAGAAGAAAAGCAGCCAGACGGGCATCCAATTTTTTGCTTAAGACTTGATCCAGAACCCACATAACCTCAGAAAAATTAGAGGCCATGAGTTCATTGGCATACATGGCGGCAGGAGCGCACTCCTCCATACATTTACGGAACAGATCCGGCGGAATATGAACCGTCTGAGTATCCTGCTGGGCGCTGATAAAAATGTCAAACTGGAAGCTGTTAAACACGCAGGAAGCGGTAAACAGACATATATCCCGCTCAAATAGACGGAATAAGGTCAGTTCCCGGCCTTCGTCAGTGATAATGTAGGCCCGGGCCTGGCCCTTTAAAATCAGCAGCAGCCCGATACAATCCTGGCGGCCGCGGTGGATCAGCGTCCCTTTCGTGTAGGTATGACGGCGGACCCCGGCGGCAAGCTTTTCCTGCCACTGGGGAGAAAGCTTATTCCAAAAAGGAAAAAATTCTTTAAGCGCTTCCATAACTTACCCCCTTTTAAGCATTGCTTTTTCTGTTCTTGATCACCTTCAGCCGGGTGAAATCCTCCCGTTCTTTTTCCTCCAGGGCCGTCTGGATGGTTTTGACTAGAGCTGTGTACCTGGGAATGGTAATGTTTTGAAGGGCATTGGCCCGCTTTCGAGTCTTGATAATGCTGGCAGCCAGGCGGTAGGCGCTGGTTTCAATGGTTGCCAGTTTAATGGTCAGCTCCTTGACCCGGCTGAAATTATAGACCGCTTCATCTAGGGCGATCGTCGAGTGGTAAAAGTCATAGGCCGGTTTTTTTGATGGAGGCGGCGCTTCTACTAAAGGGATTTCTGTGCCCATAATACTTCGGTATTTGATCCGGATCCCATGTTCCTCCGGCACAGTATAGGAGATATTTTCTACATTCATAATACCCATTTCTATATTCGCCTTTTGAAGGGCCGCATATGCTTTTTTAAAGGTCACATCAATTTCTTTTTGTATATCCTGGGCCTTTTCTGTCAGCTCCATAAGTTCCCGGATGAGAATGTTCCGTTTTTTGTCCATAAGGTCATAGCCCTGATTAGCCAGAGCTAGAGAATTTTTGGCAAGGATCAGATTGCCCTTGGTGGGAAATTCATTAGGATCCATAAAACCGCCGCCTTTCCGGTGTTTTGCGGGTCAAGTGGATATGCATTTTCATGGAAGCATGAAAAGCATATCTATTTGACCCTGGTGTCATCATAATATTTATTCAAGATCTTTGTATCGATCCGGTCCAGCTCGTCTTTTGGCAGCATGCGCAGCAGCTTCCAGCCAATATCCAGGGTTTGGAAAATAGACCGGTTTTCAAAAACATCCTGGCCGACAAATTCATGTTCAAAGGCTTTGCCAAAGGCCAGGTATTTTTTATCCACAGGAGATAATTCATCCTCGCCAATGACCGATGCCAGAGCCCGGGCCTCTCCCACCTTAGCGTAAGCGGAAAACAGCTGGTTGGCCACATCCTGGTGATCCTCCCGGGTAAAGCCCTCACCGATACTGTCCTTCATAAGACGGGAAAGGGAAGGGAGAACATTAATGGGCGGGTAAATCCCCTGCTGGTGCAGGGAGCGGTCTAAAACAATCTGCCCTTCCGTAATGTACCCGGTCAAGTCGGGGATGGGATGGGTAATGTCATCTCCGGGCATGGTAAGAATAGGGATCTGGGTGACCGATCCTTTGCATCCGGCGATGATCCCGGCCCGCTCGTAAAGGGCGGCCAGCTCGCTGTAAAGATAGCCAGGATAGCCTTTACGGCTGGGAATCTCTCCTTTGGAGGAGGAGATTTCACGGAGAGCCTCCGCATAGGAGGTCATATCTGTTAAAATCACAAGGACATGATAGCCCTTGTCAAAGGCCAAATATTCGGCGGCAGTAAGAGCCACCTTTGGCGTAATGATACGCTCAGCCACCGGGTCATTGGCCAGGTTCAGGTAAGTGACCACATGGCCGGCAGCTCCGCTTTCTTCAAAAGTGCGGCGAAAAAATTCAGCCACATCGTGCTTAACCCCCATGGCGGCAAAAACAACAGCGAACTGTTCCGCTTCCCCGGCGCTGTCAGCCGGTTCCTCGCCGCCCGGCGCCGCATCATTGGCGCCGCCCTCATCCGCCGTGAGGGATGCCTGCTTGACGATCTGGGCGGCCAGTTGGTCGTGGGGCAGGCCGTTGCCGGAAAAGATCGGCAGCTTCTGGCCCCGGATCAGGGTGGTCAGGCCGTCAATGGCGGAGATTCCTGTGCGGATATAGTTTCTCGGGTATTCCCGGCGCACCGGGTTCATCGGCTTGCCGTTAACATCCCGGCGGATGTCTGAAACGATTTCTCCCAGGCCGTCAATAGGCTGTCCCAGTCCGTTAAATACCCGCCCCAGGATGTCCTCGGAAAGGGGGATCTCCATGGGGTGTCCGGTAAGCTTTGTACGTGTATTGGATAAAGACATGTTGGCTGTGCTTTCAAACACCTGGATAATGGCCTTGTCTTCATCCAGCTGGATGATCCGGCCAAGCTTTGTCTCCCGGCCATCCACCTTCATTTCTACGATTTCTTCAAAAGAAGCATCCATAACGCCTTCAAGGATCACAAGAGGGCCGTTAATGCTGCTTAATCCAAGATATTCAATGGACATATCTGTCCCTCTCCTTCCATTATTTATGCCGTGTCTCTCACGGCATAAGGGTATCCCCTTGCGGGATTTCATTGTCTGCGCAGTAAATGCGCGGACCTGGCTGAATAGTTACGCATTTTCTTCCATGAGCCTGTGATAAAAGGCGTCGATTTTCTCATGATAGTCTACAAACTTCTCCAGCTGGTCATTGCCTATGTTATATTTAATGGAGATGACCTCTTCAAATACAGGATCTTCCCGAAGCAGGGACATAGGCATGTCCAGGCCGATAAGCTCAGCGCATTTATCGTAAAGATAGAGGATAGTCTCCATCATTTTCAGCTGCTTGGCCAAAGGCACATAAGTGTCTGAGAGATGGTAAGCGTTTTGCTGGAGGAATCCTAAGCGGATCACCCGGGCAATCTCCAGGACAAGCTTCTGGTCATCCGGGAGCACATCGCTGCCAATAAGCTTTACGATTTCATTTAACTCGCTTTCTTTGTTCAGCAGGGCCAGGATCCGGGTTCTGCAGGAAACAAAATTTTTCCCGACATTTTTTTTATACCAGGGTTCCAGATCCCGGACATATTCACTGTAGCTGGTAAGCCAGTGGATGGCAGGAAAATGGCGGGCATAAGCCAGGGACTTATCCAAACCCCAGAAGCACCGGACAAAACGCTTTGTATTCTGTGTGACCGGCTCAGAAAAATCCCCGCCCTGGGGGGATACGGCGCCGATAATGGTCACAGAACCTTCCAGGCTGTTTAAGGTTTCCATAAACCCGGCCCGCTCATAAAAGGCGGACAGACGGGAAGCCAGATAAGCGGGAAAGCCTTCCTCAGCAGGCATTTCCTCCAGGCGTCCTGACAGCTCACGCAAAGCCTCCGCCCAGCGGGAGGTAGAGTCTGCCATAATGGCTGTATGATAGCCCATATCCCGGTAATATTCAGCAAGGGTAAGGCCGGTGTAAATACTGGCCTCACGGGCAGCGACAGGCATGTTGGACGTATTGGCGATGAGGATGGTGCGCTCCATGAGAGAGCTTCCGGTGCGTGGATCCTTTAATTTGGAAAAATCCTCAAGCACCTGAGTCATTTCATTGCCCCGCTCGCCGCATCCAATATAGATGATCAGATCCGCGTCACACCACTTGGCGATCTGATGCTGAGTCATGGTCTTTCCTGTGCCAAATCCTCCGGGAACAGCAGCAGTACCTCCTTTGGCAATGGGAAACAGAGTATCCAGGATCCTCTGGCCGGTGATCAGGGGCCGGTCGGAGGGAAAACGCCGACGGGCGGGCCTTGGAATACGGATAGGCCACCGCTGGACCATGGTGAGAGGAATGTCATTGCCTGCGTAATCGGTGAGAGTGGCAATAACATGATGAATGGTATATTCTCCGTCAGGGACCACATTTTTCAAAGTTCCGGAAAGGTTCGGCGGCACCATAATCTTGTGGGTCAGGGCGGAGGTTTCCGGAACTGTGGCAATAATGGTGCCTCCGGTAACCGCGTCTCCGTCACGGACCGTCATATGCACCGGCCATTTTTTATCTGGATCCAGGGATTCCACGGAAATTCCCCGGGAAATAAAAGGTCCGGACTGATCGGCAATCTCTGTTAAAGGTCTTTGAACGCCGTCAAAAATATTTCCAATAATCCCCGGCGCCAGTGTGACGGAAATGGCGTCTCCGGCGCCAAGAACTTCTTCCCCCGGCTTTAAGCCGGTCGTTTCCTCATACACCTGGATAATGGTGCGCTCCCGGCTTAAGGCAATCACCTCTCCCACAAGGTGATCCTTGCCTACATAGACCATTTCGGACATTTTAAAACCCTGGTCGCCCTTAATATGGATGACAGGGCCGTTAATTCCATATATTTTTCCAGTCGTTGTCATGATGTCCTCCTGTATAACAAACAGCAGCTTCTGTTTATATCATAAAGTTATTTTTTTCTTCCTCCAGCCTTGAGGCATAGGAATAATCAATCAATATATTTTTAGAAGGGACAGCAGCCCGGACGCCGCCGAGAAATTCTTTTGTTCCGACTGCGATCTTTACGCCGCACTGTTTTTCCAGATCCGGGATGAGCCCTTCGTCAGAGGCATCGACATAAATGGTCACAGGATTATCCTGGACCATATCCAGGATCCGGTTAATGTGGCGGACCAGGCTTTCCATGTATTCCGGCCGGGATTTATACTGGATGAGCATTTTGGTCACATCAGCAAAAATTTTTTCCTTTACCTGATAATGCTTTTCACCCAGATCCCGCTTGATCTTATTTTGTTCCATGGAAAGGGCCCGGTTATGCTCCCGGCGTATCCGGTCGGTCTCTGTAATAATATAGTCCTCTGCCTCCTGTTTTGCCTGGGCGATCCGGCTTTCATAAATCTTTTCCAGGGTCTGCTGGTACTGGGCAAGCATTACGCTGCTTTGGTGGCTGGCCTCAGCAATGGCGGAATCCCGAAACAATTCCAGTTTTTCTTCAAGAGTCATGTGTTGCCCTCCTGTACTTTAACGCCAATGGCTTCGTTTACGTAGTCCATGATAAAGTTTGGATTGCGCCCGGTACCGTGGCGGTCAGGGATAGCGACCACGATAGGCAGGCGCCGGTTCAGCTTAATATCCTCGATCATATCCGGGAACTGGCTGCTTAAAAGTTCCGTAATCAGTAAAATGCCGATGGTCCTATCGGACAGCGCCTGTTCCAGGGAAGCTTTAAGCTCATCTCGTTTATGGACAACAACGCCTTCAATGCCTGCCAGGCGCATCCCCGTTAATGTATCCACGTTGTCGCTGATCAAATACATACGCATAGGATCACCTTAATTTAAAATAATGAAGGAAATAAGCAGGCCATACAGAGCAACCCCTTCAGCCAGGGCAACAAAGATCAGCGCTTTACCCATAACGGAAGAATCCTCGCTTAAAGCCCCTAAGGCAGCGCTGGCAGAGGAGGCTACGGCAATACCGGCGCCGATGGTGGACATGCCGGTGGAAAGGGCGGCGGCAATATAGCGCAGCCCTTCCGATGCGGAGGCGGCAGCCTCTTCCGCGGTTTCCGCCGCATTTACGCTTCCGCCGAAAAGCATAATATCGGCAATGACAAGAATGGCAAAAAACATGGTAATATTAATGGCCAGGGTGGTCTTTAAGCGTCCTTTTTTACGTTCCCCCAGCAAAAATGCCATAAATGGGATAAAAATACTTAAAATAAGAGCGGCAATGAGTATAATTTTAGCAATCATTTAAATATCCTCCTGTTATTTGTTTGTTGGTCCGTATGGCTTAAATTCTCTGCCTGTACCGCTGTAAAAACGGCTGAACATTTCATAATATTCCAGGCGCAGCACCTGGATGCCTACAATAAGACCTTCCAGAGCAGAAATCAGTATGTTTCCGAAGATAACAACAATGATCCCCCCGAGGGTTGTTGTGTTTTCTATATTTGAAAGCATCATGACCACGCTCATCATACCAGCGTGGCTTAAGGCAAAGGCGCCTACACGGATAAAGGAAACCGAGTTTGTCAGAAAGCTGAGCAGGATTTCCACAAGCTCAAAGATGGATTCTGTTACAAACATGACCGGACCTTCCTGAAGGCGGAACTTCTGTCTGTTGATCTTGGCCTGTATAGGTTCTGCAAAGGCGATGGCAAACAGACAGATAATGATCAAGGCCGTTAAAAGTGTCATAAAGCGTGTGGGCCCCATGGCCGGGATCAGCTTTGTTACTACGATGTAGATGACGGCAATGTAAAAAATCAGACCGGTGAGCCCGTTAGTGCCGATCAGGGCGGAACCCGGGTTTTTCTGACGGATGCTGTTAATGATCTGAATGATCATGGCCACGATGATCAGCCCTACCCCAAAGCATACGGCCAGGATCAGGGTGGTCATAATATTTTCCGATTCCATAGGCTTCATCCACAAGGTTGGGATCACATGCTCAAAGCCGAACAAACTTCCATACATAAATCCAAAAAATACAGAGAACAGCCCGCAGAAGGAAATGATCCCCGCAATATTCATATGTTTTAGCCGGTAGAGTAAATATCCCCCAATGACCAGGCAGGCCCCCTGTCCCACATCGCCAAACATGACGCCAAACATAAAGGCATAGGTCAGGGCCACAAATTTTGTGGGATCCAGCTCATTGTAGGCGGGCAGGCCGTACATGGTCACAAACATCTGAAAAGGCTTAAAAATGCCCCGGTTGCTTAACCGGGTCGGAGGACTGGCAGTGGGAGACTGGTAATCGTCTTCAATAAGAATGTCCACATCCTTATCCTGGGCAAGCTCTGCTTCCAGACGTTTGGCTTCCTTTGCTTCCATCCACCCGCACAAAATGTAAAAGACCTCCTCATGGGCCCGGGTGCAGGCGGCTTTTTTCCGTATATCAAAGGTTTCGGCGACACGTTTTAAAACGCCGTAGGCCTCATTGATCTCATGGCGCCGCTCATAGTAAATGTTGGAAAGCTCCAGGCTGCACTGGGTAATTTGCTGGCGCACATCAGACAGCGCTTTTTCGGCGTCCTCATAGGACTGGGACGGGGTTCCGGTAAGTTCTCCGGAGATCCTTATGCGCTCAAAGTGCATGGACGCGAAAATGGCGTCCACCTTAGCAAAGGTAGACTGGGGGGCAAAGTATACGCCCCATACATAGCTGGCATCCCGGCTGCTTTCATAAAATATGGTATTTAAGTTATCATACACATATTTAGAAAAGGTGTCGTAATAGTTCAGGGCGATGCGGCCAAAGCGGAACTTAATAAATTTAAAGGCCAGAATCCTGGAAATGGGAAAGCGGATGCCGCAAAATGGGCCGATCTGCTCAAGGAGCTTCAGATAATACTGTTCCTTTTCCTCCAGTTCCTTTTTCCTGGCCGAAAGCTGTCCGCTTTTTTCCCGGATGGCAGCAATCAGTCCTTTGGCATTTTCCAGGGTCGTTCTGGCGTCCGGCGCGTCCTTAGATACAGTCCGGGTATCCGGATCTCCGTGATTGACCAGCTGGGCCATGTCTTTAAGGATGGCAACCGTTTCTTTATAAGGATTTTCCTCAATAAATGGGGTCAGAGTATGAGAATCCCCTAATTCAGACAAGGCATTTTCAAGATGAATAGGATAGCGCAGCAGATACTTTTGCGTCATCCGGTCAATATCCCCTTTTGGTCCGGTGATATTGACAAACTTCATCTTTGCGATCATATTAAAGTCACCTCCTGGATGAACACGCAACGGTTTATGGATTTGTTACGTGGATTGTACGTATTTTAATATTTCATCAGCGCTAAGGCCGTAACGGATACATTCCATGGCAGTCGTCAGGCGGCCGATCTCCGCCTCCCGAAGGTATAGGTACTCATCGATCACTGCCAGAGAGTAGGGATATTTTCTGGCAGCCGCGCGCCTAAGCTTTCCCATGATGTGCCGGTACATATTCCATAAAGCAGAATCGGTATCTTCGGCGCTGTTTTCCATGGAAGCCAGAACCTTTCCGTAAAAGGACCGGCCAAGAAGCTCCCGGTATTCGGTTAAGGATTCGGTTTCAATAAGCCTTCGTATAAAAGGCACAGTGAGGCGGTAGTGGATAGGAATCAGGTTGGTGTACATTTGGGAAACTTCCACCTGGTAAAAACGTTTGGAGCGGTAGATCCATAAAATATTCAGCAGATCTATCTGGGTTCCGTAAATCTTTGTGATCTCCTTCAGCGCTGAAGCTTTCAGCGCCTTATCTTTTAGCTTCCATAAGTATCTGAAGAAATAAATGTCCAAAGCAAGCTCATAGTCAAAAAGGCTGACGCCTTCTTTCCCCTTAAGAGCGCTTAACAAGGCATAATAATCGCTGCCCCGGATAGTTTCAAAAAAGTCCTCCAGACTTTTGCACTGAGCCAGCCGGTGAAGATCTACGCTGGTCTGGGCCATAAAATGCGGAGGGACCAAAGAGGTATCAAAGCTTACAGCCCGGTGATCAAAAATCTGGTGGAGAAACGCTTTAATAGTTATTGTCTCATAACGCATAAAATATGCTTTTAAAAATTTCCTCTGGCCCGGACCTGCAAAGGTATATATGCGGGCATAATCGTCATACAGGGCCAGCTGAAGGAGCTTTTCAATCTCTCCCCGGTGAAGGACAGTATCCGGAATGTGTTCAAACACATTTATATAGGAAGGCAATGTGCGAAGCCAGGCCAGAAACTCCGGCACAGACTGGATGGAAGCGATGGTATAATAATCCGGATCCTTTAAAAGCCGACCTTTCATGGCCTTGATCTTTGCGGACATGCTGCTGTATGTCATAAGTGAATTGCCCATAGCGTCAGTCTCCTGTAATCCGGGCGAATATTTCCCTTACATATTTGTCATGGTTATTTTTATAATTTTCATCTAAATGATTAAGATCTCTGGCAGCATCCTGGGACATTTGGCGGATCTTCGCGGCATTTTTCTCATCCAGATCCCGGGTCAGGGCTTCCATCTGTTCCCTCGCCTGAGTTTTTAGTTTTTGGATCATATCCTGCGCTTTTTGCTCAAACTCCTGGGCCAGGACTTTTTTTTGATCGGTCGCATTTGCCATGATCTGATCCGCACGGCTGTCAATGCTGGATAAAGTTTCTATAACATCTGTGGTCACGACCTCACCTCCATAGATACGCTTTTAGTCTATAATACTACTTTTTTCGGAAAAAAGCCAAACAATTTTGATAAATTATGTGCAACTATCCAGGACTCAGATAAAGAAAAAAAGCAGGTTTTCTCATGGGAAAGGGCCTGCTTTTTTTCTTCTTCGCATTTTTTAAAATTTAAGGATAGCTATGAAATCCTGCGCAAACAGGATACTTGCCCCGTTTCAGGTTTAAGTTCAGGCCTGAAACGTATATTGGGGCGATGCATAAAAAACGGCGCGCTGCCAAAAAATCGGAGACGCGCCGTCGCGTAAGGAAAATGTGACTGCCGCCGCAACTGTACATTGCTGTACAGTCACAGAGGCAATTTTATATAAAGCAGCGGCACAAAGGCGCCGAGCCTGCTTTTCAGGATTTAGACGGAGAACAGAAGCTGATCGTATGTCGGATACGGCAGATATTCATCGGGAATCTTTGCTTCAGCTTCATCCGCAGTCTTGCGCAATGTATCCATTAAAGGAAGCATTTCATTAAGGCATGCATTTGCTGCGTCCTGCATGGATTCTTCGGATTTTGCCTGAATCTGGGCAAGAACCTCTGTAATGGAATCCAGACCGGAGCTTAAAGCTTCATAAGCGCCGGAAAGACTGGATACAAGTTCTTCCTCGCTGGCAGTAGAAACGGATGGCATAAATGCCTTCTTAGCGGCAGCGTTCTTTGCAACTTCGCCAGAATATGCGGAAACAGCGGGAAGGAAATCCTTAGCCAGCATTTCATGCATCGTCTTAGCTTCAATCTCAATGGTTTTAACATAGTTTTCAAGAAGGATCTCATAACGGGAGAAGATCTCTTCCTTTGTGAAAATATGATGCTCTGTCAGCAATTTCACATTTTTATCGGAAATAAATTCTTTTAATGCTTCCGGGGTGGAGGCCAGGTTGTAAAGTCCGCGGCGTTTTGCTTCCTCTACCCATTCTTCGGTGTAGCCGTTGCCGTTAAACAGGACTTTTTTATGTTTACGGATGGCGCGTTTGATCAGTTCATGGACAGCTTCTTCCATATGTCCCGGTTCCGCTTCCTTAAGTTCTTCATAGAACTGAGATAATGCCTCTGCAACAGCAGCGTTTAATACCATGTTCGGGTTGGCAACAGATGTGCTGGAGCCTAACATACGGAACTCAAATTTATTCCCTGTGAAAGCAAAAGGTGATGTACGGTTTCTGTCGGTGTTATCTTTTGTAAAATGAGGCAGCACATGAGCGCCAATATCCATCTGGATGGTTTCGTGTTTGCCAAAGTACCGATCTTCCTCAATGGATTTAAGAACTTCGGTCAGCTCATCTCCAAGGAAAATGGAAACAATGGCTGGAGGCGCCTCATTGCCTCCCAGACGGTGGTCATTTCCCGCGCCGGCAACGGAGATACGCATAAGATCCGCATAGTCATCCACAGCCTTGATGACAGCCATAAGGAAGACAAGAAACTGGATATTTTCAGCCGGTGTCTTTCCCGGATTTAACAGGTTGTCGCCGGTGTTTGTCGTTAAGGACCAGTTGTTGTGCTTGCCACTGCCGTTGATGCCTTCAAATGGCTTTTCGTGGAGCAGGCATACAAGGCCATGCTTTTCAGCAGTCTTTTTCATTAATTCCATGGTCAGCTGGTTGTGGTCAACAGCTACATTGGCGGTTTCAAAAACCGGAGCTAGCTCGTGCTGTGCCGGAGCAACTTCGTTATGCTTTGTTTTTGCCGGGATGCTCAGCTTCCAAAGTTCTTCATCCAGATCATGCATGTAAGCGGATACACGGGGCTTTAAAGCGCCAAAGTAATGATCTTCCATCTCCTGTCCTTTAGGAGCCGGAGCGCCGATAAGTGTACGGCCGCAGAAGATCAGATCCCGGCGTTTTTCATATAATTCTTTATCTACAAGGAAGTATTCCTGTTCCGGGCCAACGGTAGTATTTACAGTAGTTACATCATCACGGCCCAGAAGCTTGAGCATTTTAACAGCCTCTTTGCTTAATGCTTCCATGGAGCGAAGGAGCGGTGTCTTTTTATCCAAAGCTTCTCCGCTGTAGGAGCAGAACGCTGTAGGAATGTATAAGGTTTTATCTTTAATAAATGCAGGAGATGTAGGATCCCATGCAGTATAGCCTCTGGCTTCAAATGTGGCGCGAAGTCCGCCGGAGGGGAAGCTGGATGCGTCCGGTTCACCTTTGACAAGCTCTTTTCCGGAAAAGTCCATGATCACTTCACCGCTGTCTGTAGGAGAAATAAAGCTGTCATGCTTTTCCGCAGTGTAGCCGGTCATAGGCTGGAACCAGTGTGTATAATGGGTAGCGCCGTTTTCAACAGCCCATTCTTTCATAGCCACAGCAACAGAGTTGGCTACATCCAGTTCCAGATGGGTACCGTTCTGAATGGTATTTTTCAGGGCTTTATACATATCTTTAGGTAACTTGTTTCTCATAACCTTATCATTAAATACAAGGCTGCCATATAATGCGGGGACGTCTTTCGACATGGGGAACACTCCTTTCTTATCTTAAGGACAGGATCGCTGTCCGTAGGGAAGCCTTCCTGGCTTCCATTAAATTTCTTTCAAAAGGTCCGGAAGCCGGGAGAGAGAACGAAATAGGCCTCCGGAACAGAAAAAAGGCGCCCTGGGTAAATCCAGAACGCCTTTGCTCTATGTTGGTTAGTATACTCGAAAAAAATTTTTTGTCAAGAGGTTTTTAAAAAATTTTTCTTTACAAATCGGGGGAAATGGGGTATAGTATTATGCATTAATGAAAAAAGCGTGACAAGGGTGTCGGATCGGTGTAATTGGGAGAGATTACAGTGGTTTTGACGCTTTTTTTGCGTTTGAGGAAAATGGAAATCCCTTTCAGGGATACCTAAAAGGCCTTGGAAACATGGCAACAAGCCGCCTTGTAAGCTCGAAAACACCTCGCTAACGGCGGCGGCATGTATCGCACGTAAGTGGCTAAAGGACAGCCGCTAAGTGCTCATAACAAGGAGGAAAATGTGATGGTAAAGTATGTTTTTGTAACCGGGGGCGTTGTCTCCGGACTTGGAAAGGGGATTACGGCTGCGTCCCTGGGACGGCTTTTAAAGGCCAGAGGATACCGGGTGACGATGCAGAAGTTTGATCCCTATATTAATGTGGATCCGGGAACTATGAATCCGATCCAGCACGGGGAAGTGTTTGTTACCGATGACGGCACGGAAACCGACCTGGATCTGGGACATTATGAGCGGTTTATTGACGAAAGCCTGGATCGCAATTCTAATGTAACTACAGGAAAGATTTACTGGTCTGTGCTCCAGAAGGAGCGTCACGGAGATTACGGCGGCGGTACCGTTCAGGTGATCCCGCATATTACAAATGAAATTAAAAGCCGGTTTTACCGGGCAAAATCTCCCGATGAGGAGCGTATTGCGATTATTGAGGTTGGCGGAACAGCAGGGGATATTGAAAGCCAGCCGTTTTTAGAGGCCATTCGTCAGTTCCAGCACGATGTAGGCCATGAAAACGCGATTTTGATCCATGTGACGCTGATCCCCTATCTGAAAGCTTCCGGAGAACTGAAAACAAAGCCTACCCAGGCCAGCGTTAAAGAGCTTCAGGGCATGGGCCTTCAGCCGGACGTGCTTGTATGCCGCAGCGAGTATCCTCTTGGACAGGATATTAAAGATAAGATCGCTTTGTTTTGTAATGTGCCTGGCAGCCATGTACTCCAGAACCTGGACGTGGAATATCTTTACGAGGCGCCTTTGGCTATGGAAAAAGAACATCTGGCCCAGGTTGTATGCGAGTGTCTGAAACTGGACTGTCCTGTACCGGATCTGACAGACTGGATTGCTATGGTAGATGCCCTGCGTTATCCTAAAACAGAAGTTGAGATTGCCATGGTAGGAAAATACGTACAGCTTCACGATGCTTATTTAAGCGTCGTGGAAGCATTAAAGCACGGAGGTATTGCCAGCCATGCCAATGTGCATATCCGCTGGGTAGATTCTGAGGATATTATTGATGAGGAGTCCTGCCGCAAACAGCTGGAAGGCGTCGACGGTATTTTAGTTCCCGGCGGCTTTGGAACCCGTGGAACAGAAGGAAAGATCATGGCTGTACGGTATGCTCGGGAAAATAAGATTCCGTTCCTTGGCATCTGCCTTGGGATGCAGATGGCTATTGTAGAATTTGCCAGAGATGTCCTTGGATACCATGACGCTAACAGTATTGAGCTGGATCCGGACACCATGCATCCGGTGATCGCCCTTATGCCGGAACAGGACGGCATCGAGGATATTGGCGGTACATTGCGCCTTGGAGCTTACCCTTGTGTCCTTGCCGACGGAAGCAAGGCCATGGAGCTTTATGGAACGAAAGACATCTCAGAGCGCCATCGCCATCGCTATGAAGTCAATAATGATTACAGAGATAAATTAAAAAATGCGGGAATGACTCTGGCAGGCCTGTCCCCGGACGGAAGGATCGTGGAAATGATCGAGTTAAAGGATCATCCCTTCTTTATTGGAACTCAGGGGCATCCTGAATTAAAATCCCGTCCTAACCACGCTCATCCCCTATTTCGGGGACTTATCGCAGCGGCTGTGGATCACAGAGTAAAGGACGGACAGGGCAAATAGCCGCTGTTTGCCGGGTGAACGGCAAAAGAAGATAACGTATCGAAGAAAGTGAGGAATTTCAATATGAAACAGGATACCCGACAGAGCGGTCTGTACCGTCCTGAATTTGAACATGATAATTGCGGTATCGGTGCTATTGTCAACAGTAAAGGACAAAAAAGCCACCGTACTGTGGAAAACGCGTTGAGAATTGTTGAGAACCTGGAACATCGCGCCGGAAAAGATGCGGAAGGCAAGACCGGAGACGGGGTTGGTATCCTGCTTCAGATTTCTCACAAGTTTTTCTCAAAAACATGCAGAAGCTTAGGAATCGATCTGGGAGCGGAAAAAACCTACGGCATTGCCATGCTGTTTTTCCCTCAGGACGAATTAAAATATAATCAGGCCAGGAAAATGTTTGAAGTGATCGTTGAGAAAGAGGGCTTGTCTCTTCTTGGCTATCGTGAAGTGCCGGTTTGTCCGGAGGTTCTTGGACAGAAGGCAAAAGAATGTATGCCTCGGATTATTCAGGCATTTATAAGAAAACCGGCAGATGTTAAACCTGGCCTGGATTTTGACCGGAAGCTTTATATTGCCCGCCGGATCTTTGAGCAGAGCAATGATAATACTTATGTAGTATCCATGTCCAGCAGGACCATTGTTTACAAGGGTATGTTTTTAGTGGGACAGCTGCGCACCTTTTTCGCGGACCTTCAGGATGAAGCTTATGAGTCTGCCATTGCCATGGTCCATTCCCGTTTCAGTACCAACACAAATCCAAGCTGGGAGAGAGCTCATCCAAACCGTTTCATCGTTCACAACGGCGAGATCAACACTATCCGGGGAAATGCGGATAAAATGCTGGCCCGTGAGGAAACCATGGCTTCCCCTTATTTTGAAGGAGAGCTCCACAAAATCCTTCCTGTAGTCAATACCAATGGTTCGGACTCAGCGATGCTTGACAATACTCTGGAATTTCTTACTATGAGCGGTATGCCCCTGCCTTTGGCGGTCATGATCACGATTCCTGAGCCATGGGCCAACAACCCGGCCATTTCCCAGGATGAGCGGGATTTTTATCAGTACTACGCAACGATGATGGAGCCCTGGGACGGCCCGGCATCCATCGTATTTTCTGACGGAGAGCTGATGGGCGCGGTTTTGGACCGGAACGGCCTTCGTCCATCCCGCTACTATGTCCTTAAAAACGGGGATGTGATCCTGGCTTCTGAGGTGGGCGTACTGCCTGTGCCGGAGGAGGACATTGTGTTAAAAGAACGTCTCCATCCGGGAAAAATGCTTCTGGTAGATACACGTACCGGTGAGATTTTAGATGACGCTCAGGTCAAGGAAAAATATATGGCAGCCCGGCCTTACGGGGAATGGCTGGATTCCAATCTGCTGGAGCTTAAAAATATTAAAATCCCAAATCTTCGAGTGGAAGAATATACATCGGAACAGCGCAGCCGTCTTCAAAAAGCTTTTGGCTATACCTATGAGGAATTTAGAAAATCCATTTACGGCATGGCCTTAAACGGCGCTGAGGATACGGCAGCCATGGGGGATGATACGCCTCTGGCCGTGCTGTCAACAAAGCATCCGCCTCTGTTTAGCTATTTTAAACAACTTTTTGCCCAGGTAACGAATCCTCCTATTGACGCCATTCGTGAGGAGATTGTTACAAGTACTTCCGTGTACGTGGGCAAGAAGGGCAATCTTTTAGAGCAGCGGCCGGAAAACTGTCAGGTCCTTAAGATCAATAATCCTATCCTGACAAATACGGATATGTTAAAGCTAAAAAATATGAAGGCCGACGGCTTTAAGGTTGCTGTCGTGCCGATTACCTATTATAAAAGCGCGAATTTAAAGCGTGCCATTGACCGTCTGTATGTGGAAGTAGACAAGGCCTATGCGGACGGAGCGAATATCCTGGTGCTTTCTGACCGGGGCGTTGATGAAAATCATGTGCCCATGCCTTCGTTGCTGGCAGTGTCTGCTGTGCATCAGCATCTGGTTGTTACAAAGAAGCAGACCTCCATGTCTTTGATCCTGGAGTCTGGCGAGCCAAGAGAGGTTCATCATTTTGCCGCGCTTTTAGGCTACGGGGCAACGGCTGTGAATCCTTACCTGGCTTTGGAGACCATCCATGAACTGATTGACGAAAAGCTTCTGGACAAGGATTACTATGCGGCCGAGGCGGACTATAATTCAGCGATTTTACATGGTATTATAAAGATTGCTTCCAAAATGGGTATTTCCACCATCCAGTCCTATCAGGGATCTAAGATCTTTGAGGCCATAGGTATTTCTCCGAAGGTGATTGATACCTACTTTGCAGGCACAGTCAGCCGTGTTGGCGGTATTACTCTGGAAGATATTGCAAAAGAAACCGATGACCGTCATTCCAAGGCTTTTGACCCACTTGGCCTGGGGACAGATCTGACTTTAGACAGTATGGGATGGCACAAAATGCGCAGCGGCGGAGAGGAGCACCGGTATAACCCGGAAACCATCCATCTCCTCCAGCAGTCCACAAGAGAGGGCAGCTATGACCTGTTTAAAAAATACAGCGCCATGGCAGATACAGAGCGCAACGGGTATCTGCGCAGCCTGATGGAATTTGATTATCCTTCCCAGGGGATTCCTCTGGATGACGTAGAAAGTGTTGACGAGATCGTAAAGCGGTTTAAAACCGGAGCCATGTCCTACGGTTCCATTTCCCAGGAGGCTCATGAAACCTTGGCCATTGCCATGAACCATCTCCACGGCATGTCAAATACCGGTGAAGGCGGGGAAAGCGATGAGCGTCTGGACTCTGCGGGAAGCGATGTGGACCGGTGCTCTGCCATTAAACAGGTGGCCTCCGGCCGTTTCGGCGTAACCAGCCGTTACCTTGTCAGCGCCAGAGAGATCCAGATTAAAATGGCTCAGGGGGCAAAGCCCGGCGAGGGCGGACATTTGCCGGCGAAAAAGGTTTATCCGTGGATTGCCAAGACCCGTCACTCGACCCCCGGCGTAAGTCTGATCTCTCCGCCGCCTCACCATGATATTTATTCCATTGAGGATCTGGCCCAGCTGATCTATGACTTAAAAAATGCCAATAAATATGCCCGGATTTCTGTAAAGCTTGTATCTGAGGCCGGTGTAGGCACTGTCGCTGCCGGTGTGGCAAAGGCCGGCGCCCAGGTCGTCCTGATCTCCGGCTATGACGGCGGCACCGGCGCGGCGCCGGAAAGCTCGATCCACGATGCAGGTCTGCCTTGGGAGCTGGGGCTTGCGGAAACTCATCAGACGCTGATCCAGAACGGGTTAAGAGAGCGGGTACGCATCGAAACCGATGGCAAGCTGATGACTGGCCGGGATGTGGCTGTAGCAGCCCTTCTTGGAGCTGAGGAATTTGGCTTTGCCACAGCGCCCCTGGTAACTATGGGCTGCGTCATGATGCGGGTATGTAATCTGGATACCTGCCCTGTCGGTATTGCCACTCAGAATCCGGAACTTCGGAAACGCTTTGCCGGAAAACCCGAGTATGTGGAAAACTTTATGCGTTTTGTGGCTCAGGAACTGCGGGAATATATGGCCCGTCTCGGCTTCCGTACGTTGGACGAAATGGTTGGCCGCAGCGATATGCTTAAGGTTAAGGAAAACTGCCAGTCTGCGGCAGCGGCAAAGATTGACCTTAGAGCGATCCTTGGAGATGGACAGAACGTGATCTTTAACCCATCTAAGGTTTATGATTTCCAGCTGGAAAAGACTCTGGATGAAAAAGTTCTGTTAAAGCGCCTTAAAAACGCTCTGGATACAGGGAAAAAGGCAGAGCTGTCTGTCAATGTGAGCAATACGGACCGTACCTTTGGCACCCTTCTTGGCGCTCAGATCACCAGAGAGCATAAAGAAGGCCTGCCGGAGGACACACTGACCATTCACTGTAAAGGGGCCGGAGGCCAGAGCTTTGGCGCATTTATCCCTTCCGGTCTTACCCTGGAGCTTTGCGGAGATACGAACGATTATTTTGGCAAAGGCTTATCCGGCGGCAAGCTGATCCTGTTCCCGCCAAAGGACGCGGGGTATGTGGCTGAGGACAATATTATCGTGGGAAATGTGGCTCTTTATGGAGCAACCTCCGGCAAGGTATTTATTAACGGCGTGGCTGGGGAACGTTTCGCGGTAAGAAATTCCGGCGCCTGGGCTGTTGTGGAAGGCGTCGGCGAACACGGCTGTGAATATATGACCGGCGGCCGGGTCGTGGTTCTTGGAAAAACCGGGAAAAACTTTGCGGCAGGTATGAGCGGCGGTATTGCTTATGTGCTGGATGAAAATAATCATCTTTACAGAAACTTAAATAAAGCCATGATTTCCATTGAAAAAGTGGAAAATAAATACGATATACAGGAGCTTCGGGAAATGATCCGCGAGCATGTGAACGCTACCGGCTCCAAGCGAGGCAGCGAGATCCTGGAGAATTTTGAAGGATACCTTCCCAAGTTTAAGAAGATCATTCCTAATGACTTTAAACGCATGATCGCCTTAAGCGCAAAGCTTGAGGAAAAGGGAATGAGTACCCAGCAGGCACAGATGGAAGCTTTTTATGAAAGCTTTCTTAAATAAGCAGGAGGTGAACGGACATGGGTAAATCAACAGGTTTTTTAGAATATGAACGCAAGGATGCCACGTCTGAGGCTCCGCTTACAAGGATCAGGCATTTTAATGAATTTAAGACCCCCCTTTCCACTCAGGAACAGAGCCGCCAGGGGGCCCGGTGTATGGAGTGCGGCGTGCCATTTTGTCAGTACGGCGGCTTTGTGGGAGGCATGACCTCCGGCTGCCCGCTCCACAACCTTGTTCCTGAAACCAATGATCTGGTATACACAGGCAACTGGGAGCAGGCCTATAAGCGCCTCAGAAAGACCCATTGTTTTCCGGAATTTACCGGACGGGTCTGCCCGGCGCTGTGCGAGGCCGCATGTACCTGCGGCCTTCATGGGGACCCGGTAGCGACAAAGGAAAACGAGAAATCCATTATAGAACGGGCATTTTCCTCCGGCTGGGTAAAGGCCTGCCCGCCTCAGGTGCGCACAGGAAAGAAAGTGGCCGTGATCGGAAGCGGCCCTTCCGGTCTTGCCGCGGCGATGATGCTGAACCGGCGGGGCCATCAGGTGACTGTATTTGAGCGCAGTGATAAGATCGGCGGACTTTTGCGCTATGGCATCCCGAATATGAAGCTGGAAAAATGGGTTATTGACCGGCGCGCGGCGCTCATGGAAGAGGAAGGCGTTGAGTTTAAGACTGGTGTGGATGTAGGCAAGGACATAAAAGCAGCCCAGATCTTAAAGGAATACGACCGGGTGATCCTGGCCTGCGGCGCGTCCAACCCAAGAGATATTAATGTTCCCGGACGGGACGCGAACAATATATACTTTGCTGTAGATTTCCTTGGCGCTGTCACAAAAGCTCTCATACCGGCAAAATCGGGCAGCCTGGGCGATGAGGACAGCCGTAAGACCTACATGGTGCCGGACAAAAAGGACAGTCTTTGCAGTTTTGTAAAAGGGAAAAATGTCCTTGTTATCGGCGGCGGCGACACAGGAAATGACTGTGTGGGAACTGCGGTGCGCCTTGGAGCGAAATCCGTGATCCAGCTGGAAATGATGCCTATGCCGCCAATGGAAAGAGCAGCTTCTAATCCCTGGCCGGAGTGGCCCAGAGTGTTAAAGACCGATTATGGCCAGGAAGAGGCGGCCGCAGTCTTTGGGAAAGACCCCAGAGTCTATCAGACCACGGTTTCCGAGTTTATTAAGGATGATAAGGGCAATGTATGCAAGGCGAAGATTGTCAGCCTGACGCCTCAAAAGGATGAAAAAACCGGACGGACGATGATGGTTCCTATAGAGGGCTCAGAAAAGATCATGGATGTTCAGCTTGTTCTTATCGCCGCAGGATTTTTAGGCGCTCAGAAATATGTGGCGGATGCCTTTAAAACAGCGACCGATGGACGCAGCAACATCCAGGCCAATGACACAGACTACAAAACCTCCACAGACCGTGTTTTTGCCGCCGGCGACGCGCGCCGGGGCCAATCCCTTGTTGTGTGGGCCATCCACGAAGGCCGGGAAGCTGCCCGGGCAGTGGATGAATCACTGATGGGGTATACGAACCTTTAAAGATGATAACAGTATAGCAAATAGTAAAGTAAACTTAAAATGAAGAGACAATTCAGCAGAAACAACAGGGCTTTTAAAGCCTTAGATTTTTCGGAATTGTCTCTTTATTTTTATGGAAAGATATTTTTATGCCAACGGTAGCTGTTTAAAAGTTTTTATGGTCAATAGTAACAAAAAGACACCGTGATTTTAGTTAATCAATTTTATTTACAAACTAAGACATGAAGAGCATACTACATATAAACTTATTATAAAAAATTAGGCAAGAAAGTTAGGAGGAGGGATCATGTTTGATATTGTTGGGGTGGATTATCCATGTGTAGACTTAAATGTTAATGTGGACAAACTTCCGCAGCCTAATGAGGGAACACGTATTAATGATTTAAGTTGGCAGGGAGGTGGAAAAGTTTCTTCAGGGTTGGTAGCAGCAGCCAGGCTTGGCGCCCGATGCTCGATTTTTGGGGCCGTGGGAGACGATGGGAAGAAGTATAGTTTTTTATCCTGGGACTGTAAGAAAACTGATACCTGAAGAAATACCAGAAGATGAATTGGGAAACACAAAATATTTTTTTATGGCAGAAGTGGATGAAATTTCGAAGAAGGCGGCGGCTATTGCAAAAAAATCCGGAGCTAAAATTTTCATTGACGCAGATATTTTCTCTGAGAATTTAAAAGACTTTATTCCTGATATAGACATATTTGTTGCTTCAGAGTTTGTCTATAAAGGTCTGTTTGATAATGAAAATTATAAAGAAAATTGCTATAAAATCATGGAGCTTGGGCCTGAGATCGTTGTATTTACATTTGGAGAACGGGGAGCCGTTGGTATGAGTTCTGAAGGGTATTTTAAAATTCCGGCGTATTCCGTTGAAGTTGTCGATACCGTAGGCGCGGGAGATGATTTTCATGGGGCGTTTTTAGCCGGTCTTCTACAAGATAACTGGAGTGTCGAGTTTATTTCACGATTCGCCAGCGCGGTTTCAGCAATCAAGTGTACGCGTATCGGCGGCCGGGCTGGAATTGGGAATATGGATACGGTGTTGGAATTTATGAACAGCGGAAATATTGACTATATCGAAATTGATAAGAGAGTTGAGTATTACAGAAGGGGGATAGATTATGTATAAAAAATCTGTTGTCGTAGGGGTTGCGCCTACGAAACGGAGCTTTTTAAGCATGGAAGAGGCAAAACGACAGAAGGATCGTTTTATGTCAATCATTCAAACGATTTGTCCCAATGTGGTCCGCCTGATTGATATTGATGATATTTGCACGAATGGGATTGCCTACAAAGAGGAAGACATTGGAAAAATTGTAGCTAAATTCCGAAGTGAAAATATAGAGGCTTTATTTATACCATTTTGCGATTTTGGTGAGGAGCAGGTGGCAGCGCGGATTGCGGCTGCGTTTAAGCTGCCCACGTTAGTGTGGGGGTCCAGGGATGAAAAACCAAATACTTTTGAAAAAAGAGGAAGAGATACTCAGTGCGGGATGTTTGCCGCCACAAAAGTAATGCGAAGATATGGTGTAAAATATAGTTATATTTTTAATGTGGATACAAACAGTGAGGAATTTCGTCAGGGCTTTGAGCGCTTTGTGCGGGTGAGCGCTGTTTTACGTGATCTGCGTACCTTAAGGATTGCTAAAATAGGAGAACGGCCAGTTCCATTTATGAGTGTCATGACCAATGAGGCAGACCTTATTAAAAAGATCGGGATCGTTACGGTTCCAATTTCTCCGGCAATGATCGGGCGAAAAGCTATGGCGCTCATGGATGAAAATTCCAAAGCCCTGTTTGATTATGTGGATGATTTGAAAAGAAGATTTAATGGAAAAGAAGCGCCGGAGGATGATTTTAAGAAAATTGCCGCTACGAAGATTGCTGTGGAAGAAATGATGAAAGAAGCGGACTGTTCGGTAGGGGCTTTTGAATGTTGGTCTGCTTTTCCGGCAATTTTGGGAACTTGTCCATGTACGATTTTAGGAGAACTTGCTGACGAGGGAATGCCTTTGGCTTGTGAGACGGATGTAAACGGAGCGATTAGTCTTGCTATATTAAGAGCCTGCAATTTATATAAATCTTCAGAATTTCTGGCGGATCTTACCATCCGTCATCCCGAAAATGATAATGGGGAATTATTGTGGCATTGCGGTCCGTTTCCATATTCACTTAAAAGCGAGGAAAGTGAGGCTGCGATGATTCATGGACAGGAATCTTTTGAGTTAAAGCAGGGAAATCTTACCGTGTGCCGTTTTGATGATGTTGATGGTAAATATGTTATGTTTGCAGGCGAAGCAAAAACGACTACAGGGCCTGAAACTACAGGAACATATGTGTGGATGGAAGTCGATCACTGGAAGCGCTGGGAAGAAAAGCTTATGTTTGGACCATATATTCATCATCTGGGGGTAACTTATGGAAATTATCTTCCAGTACTGCGGGAAGTAGCCCGTTACCTGGATATTGAATTTGATAATGCTCATGAACAGGGGATTTTTAGCCTTTAAACCGATTTAGGAGGGATGGATCATGGCGCTTGTAAAAGTTAATGATTTACTTAAACATGCAACAGAACATCATTACGGTGTTGCTGCGGTTAATGTGATTAATGTGGAAACTGTGCGTTATATTATTGAAGCTGCGGAAAGTGAGCGTGTCCCTATTATCGTACAGTTTTTTCCGGGATTTGACAAATATATTGATCCTGCGTATATTGCTTTTGCCGCAGTAGATATGGCAAAGAAGGCCTCTGTCCCTGTGGCGGTACATTTAGATCACTCAGCCAGCTATGAAATCGCTATGGGAGGCATTAAAGCCGGATTTCCATCCGTTATGGTTGATGGTTCAGCGTTGCCTTTTGAAGAAAATGTGGAACTTACCTCAGCTATTGTGCGGGCAGCCAACGTATTTAATGTGGACGTAGAAGCTGAGCTGGGGCATGTAGGAAACGGATCGAAGGAGGATGATATTGTAAATTCCGATCATTATACAAATGTAGATCAGGCAGTGGAATTTGTAAAACGTACTGGCTGCGGGTCATTGGCGATTGCCGTTGGAAATGCCCATGGGCCTTATGTTAAGACACCGAATTTAGATTTTGACCGTATTAAGGAGATTCGCGGGAAGGTAGGTATTCCTTTGGTTTTGCATGGATGCTCAGATATACCGGAAGATCAAATCCAGGAAGCCGTTAATTTGGGAATGAGCAAATTTAATATAGCAACCGAGTATTTTCGGGCGATGTATCGCGCCGCTGAGCAAACGATTGCTGAGGGCGCGCATAAGGATAATGGAGTGGGACTGCTATTTAGTCTTAAAGACCCTATGATCGATTTTGTGATTGAAAAAATCAGGCTTTTAAATCCTAATAAATATTCTTTGTAAACCTCAATTAACCGGAATGAAGATAGGGGTAGGTGCTCTGGCTGCTGTGGGGAGTTCCGGCAGTAATGTCGTGATAAAATTTCAACGAAAACTTGACATTGAGAGCATAGATTGCTATAATACGAAAAATAAAGAGCAATAGCAAAAGAACAAAGGCGTTCTTACCGGTGGTCATTGGGGTAAGAGCGCCCTTTTTTAAACTGGATTTAGCGGTAAAGGAGAAGAGTGATATGAGGAATTATACCAAGGAACAGATTGTTCATATGGTTGAAGAAGAGGACGTGGAATTTATCCGTCTCCAGTTTACGGATATGTTCGGTGTTTTGAAAAATATAGCGATTCCGGTCAGCCGGTTGTCAAAGGCCCTGGCTAATGAGTGTATGATTAATGGAGATTATATTGACGGTCTTGGAAGGGCTGATGAAAATGACTTTTATCTTTATCCGGATCTGTCCACATTTACAGTACTTCCGTGGCGGCCTCAGCAGGGAAAGGTAGCCCGGTTTATTTGTGATATTTATCACATGGACGGGACGATTTGTGAGAGCAGTCCGAGGACAATTTTGAAAAATGTCATGGCAAAGGCAAAGGAAATGGGCTATGACATTTCCGTAAGCCCGGAGTGTGAATTTTTCCTTTTTCATACAGATGATAACGGGATGCCTACCAATATTACTCACGAGAAAGCCGGATATATGGATACCACGCCGCTGGATCTGGGAGAAAATGCCCGCCGGGATATTATCCTGACCCTGGAGGATCTGGGCTATGATATTGATTCTTCAAGGCATGAGCTGGCTCCGGCTCAGCATGAGATTGATTTTCTTTACTCGGATATGCTGGAAACGGCAGACGAGATCATGACCTTTAAGATGGCGGCCCGGACGGTGGCTAAGCGTCACGGACTCCACGCCACATTTATGCCAAAGCCAAGGGCCAATGTGGATGGATCGGGGATCCATATCCATATGAAATTAATGAAGGATGGAAAAAACGCCTTTAGCGACCCAACGGATCCTAAAGGACTCAGTGCAGAGGCTTACAGTTTTATTGCAGGATTAATGAAACATATGAAGGGAATGGCCGCGATCTTTAATCCCCTTGTTAATTCTTATAAAAGACTGGCGACCGGATTTGAGGCGCCGAATGATATTACCTGGTCCTGCCGGCAGAACGGCGCGTTGCTCAGAGCATACCATAAAAAGGGAGAAACGATGCTTGAGCTGCGCAGCCCGGATGGGGCGTCAAATCCCTATTTGCTCTTTGCGTTGTGTCTGGCAGCGGGTTTAGAGGGGATTGAAAATAATCTTCCGGCTCCAGGGGATATTAATATGGATGTCCGTAAAATGTCCAGGGAGGAAAAGAAAAAAGCCGGTATCGCATCGCTTCCTGCCAATTTAAGTGTTGCCCTGGGTGAAATGGAGAAAGATGAACTCGTCCATTTCGTTCTTGGCGAGGCTTTTGTAGAGGAATATCTGGAGAAAAAGCAGCAGGAATGGGAAAGCTACATGGAGCAGATCTCTGATTGGGAAATAAACCGGTACCTGTATTGCATGTAGATAAAAAAAGGAGGACGAGGACGCCATGAGTGTTGTGATCATAGCGCTGAAAAAGCAGGAAACCGCCGGAAAGATCCGAAGTGTTCTCGTCTCTCACGGTTTTCCTAATGTGGTCTGCGTGCCCAATGGGGCGGCAGCTCTCTTGGAAGCGGGAAAGGATACCTTTGGTATTGTTATCAGCGGATACAGCCTTCCGGATATGTATTACAAGGAATTATCTGAAAGCCTGCCGTCTTATTTTCAGCTTCTTTTTGTGGGAAAGCCGGAGATGATCCAGAGTAATGATGCCGGGATCCTGGCGCTGTCCGTGCCGCTGCGGGTGTCAGACCTGATCAGCACAGTGTCTATGATGCTTTCTCAGCTCCAGAGGAGCAGGAAGAGAGATCAGAAAAAACCGAAAAAGCGAACCTGGCAGGAGGAAAATTATATCCGTAACGCTAAGTTTCTTTTAATGGAGCGAAATCATTTGTCTGAAGAGGATGCCCACCGGTATATCCAAAAGTGCAGTATGGACAACGGAACAAATATGGTGGAAACCGCTCAGATGATCTTAACACTAATGTACGACGAAGTATGAACCTTAGAAATCAAATGATCGTTGGAAGGATCACAATGGCGTGATCGAGAATGTCCAATCCTGGAGTATCCCCAGATGGAGGGATATTGCCAGGATTTTTTTCAGTATATTAAGTAAGGAAGTGTGTTGTATGGAATTTGTGACAGGGAAAATGGAACAAAAAAGTATGGATCTGAAAACTTTTAAAGCCTGTGAGGGCGGCGACACGCCGGTCTGCGTGGAAGGAGCGGTCCACAGCATCCGCAATATGGGAGAGCTGGCATTTATCATCCTTCGCCGGGAGTGCGGGCTGATCCAGACGGTGTGGGAGGATCAAAAGACCAATATGGATATTTCCCGGCTTCATGATGGGGACTATATCCAGGTGGAAGGTACTGTGCGGATCGAGCCCCGGGCAATCCACGGCAGGGAGGTGCGTATTAGCGCTATTACCGTGTTATCCGCCGCTGCCGCTCCCCTGCCCCTGCCGGTAGCTAAATGGAAGCTGAATACATCTCTTGAAACGAAGCTGAACCTTCGTCCCGTTTCTTTAAGAAATATTCGTGAGCTGTCCCGGTTCCGGATCCAGGAAGGAATTGTCCGGGGCTTTCGGGATTTTTTATACAGTCAGGGATTTACAGAAATCCATACCCCAAAGCTGGGCGCCAGAGGCGCTGAAGGGGGATCGAATATTTTCAAATTAACCTATTTCCATAAACCGGCGATTCTGGAACAGAGCCCTCAGCTTTATAAGCAGATGATGGTAGGGGTTTTTGACCGGGTTTTTGAAACCGGTCCTGTATTCCGCGCGGAAAAGCACAACACACGCCGTCATTTAAACGAATACACCAGTCTGGATTTTGAAATGGGCTATATTCGCAGCTTTATGGATATATGCGCCATGGAAACCGGATTTTTGCAGTATACCATGGAATTTTTAAAGGAAAATTACAAGGATGTGCTGGAGCTTTTAAATGTACAGCTTCCTACCATCAGCCAGATCCCCTGCGTCCGGTTTGATGAGGCGAAGGTGCTGGTGTCTGAAAAGTATGAGCGCAAGATCCGCAATCCTTATGACTTGGAGCCGGAGGAGGAAAGTCTGATCGGAAAATATTTTCAGGAAGAATGTGGTTCGGATTTTGTTTTTGTTACCCACTATCCTTCCAAAAAGCGACCATTTTACGCCATGGATGATCCGGCGGATCCCCGTTTTACTTTAAGCTTCGACCTGCTGTATAAAGGACTTGAAGTAACTACCGGAGGCCAGAGAATCCATGATTATCACATGCTGTTAAACAAGCTGGAGGCCCGGGGAATGACCTCCGAAGGCCTGGAAAGCTATCTGGAAGCCTTTAAGTGCGGCATGCCTCCCCACGGAGGCCTTGGAATCGGCCTGGAGCGTCTGACGATGCAGCTTTTAGGAACAGAAAACGTGCGTGAAACCTGTCTCTTCCCAAGAGACTTAAACCGTCTGGAGCCTTAAACTTAAGGACAGGCCAAAAAGGAGGAAATCCCTAAAGGGATACCCATATGGCCTGAAGATCAGACCCAAAAGGAGGAAACATGAGTAAGATTGTGATTGATGATGCGGTGATGGATAATGTGGAAATTCTGGCGAAGCTGAGCTTAAGCTGCGAGGAACGGGCTCAGGCCATGGAAAAAATGCAGGAGATCCTGGATTATATGGAAAAGCTTAATGAGCTGGACACAGAAAATGTGGAGCCGCTGGTCAATTTATATGACCGGGGCAATGTGTTCAGAGACGACCAGGTTCAGGATAATGATATAAAAGAAATGATCGTAGAAGGCGCGCCCAGGAAAAAAGACGGCCAGTTTATGGTCCCCAAAACCATATGATGGAGGATAGATATATGGGAGTTGAGCAGTTATCTGCCCTGGAATTAGGGCAGAAGATCAAAGATAAGGAAATCACAGTCATGGAAGCGGTTCAGGCCTGTTTTCAGGTCATGGATGAAAGAGAGCCGGACATTCACGCTTATATTCAGGCAGACCGGGAAGCCGCCATGGAGCAGGCCCGCCATATTCAGGAGGGCATTATGGAAGGAAGGTATACAAGCCCTCTGGCCGGAGTGCCGGTGGCTGTTAAAGATAATATATGCACGAAAAATACCGCAACCACCTGTGCGTCCAGGATTTTGGAAAATTATGTGCCGCCCTATGACGCTCATGTGGTGGAGCGGTTAAAGGCTGCCGGGGCAGTGATCCTGGGCAAGACCAACATGGATGAGTTTGCCATGGGAAGCACTACAGAAACCAGCGCCATGGGAGTTACAAAAAATCCAAGAAATACAGAGCATGTACCGGGCGGGTCTTCCGGCGGTTCCTGCGCTGCTGTGGCTGCGGATGAGGCCTTTGCCGCTTTAGGCTCGGATACCGGCGGCTCTATCCGCCAGCCCAGCGCCTACTGCGGTGTTGCAGGGATGAAGCCCACTTACGGTATGGTGTCCCGATATGGGCTGATCGCTTATGCTTCCTCTCTGGATCAGATCGGCCCTGTGGGAAAAAATGTTTATGATTGCGGCGCTCTTTTAGAGGTGATTTCCGGGCCGGATCCCAGAGACAGCACATGCTGCGCCCAGGGGCCTTTGGATCTTTCCCGGCTATGGCAGCGGCGCGGACAGTCGTTAGAAGCTGTGGCCCAGGGACTTAAAGGGCTTCGTATCGGTATTCCAGAAGAATATTTTTCCGGAGGGATCGATCCCACAGTCCGCACGGCGGTTTTAAATGCTGCCCGGACTATGGAGGAAGGCGGCGCCCAGGTGGAGTATTTTTCATTAGATATGGTAGATTATATGATTCCTGCCTATTATATTATCGCCTGCGCCCAGGCCAGCTCTAATCTGGCCCGGTTTGACGGGGTAAAATACGGCTGCCGCGCGGACCAGGCCGGAGATCTTCACGATATGTATAAAAAAACAAGGGCTGAGGGCTTTGGCTGGGAAGTAAAAAAACGTATTTTGCTTGGTTCGTTTGTATTAAGCTCCGGATACTATGACGCTTATTATATTAAGGCCTTAAAGGCGAACCGGAAGATCAAGGAAGCCTTTGACCAGGCCTTTGAAAAATATGATCTGATCCTGGCTCCGGCGGCCCCGGCTCCGGCGCCAAAGCTGGGGACAAGTTTAACAGATCCTTTAAAAATGTATTTAAGCGATATTTATACAGTGGCTGTAAATCTGGCCGGTCTTCCGGCAATTTCCCTGCCCTGCGCAGTGACCGGAGAAGGTCTTCCCATCGGCCTGCAGCTTCTTGGACAGCGTTTTCATGACGCGGCAGTCATTGAGGCCGGGGCGGCCTATGAGGCTTTGCGTGGAGACTGGAAGACTTTGCGGGCAGAAACAAAGGATGAGTCTGCCGGTGGGAAGGAGGCGCTGTAATGTCAAAGCAGTATGAAACCGTGATCGGTCTGGAGGTTCATGTGGAGCTTTCTACGAAAACAAAAATCTTTTGCGGCTGTTCCACAGAATTTGGCGGCGCGCCAAACACGCATATTTGTCCGGTATGCGCCGGTCTTCCGGGAGCATTGCCTGTATTAAACCGTCAGGTTGTGGAGGACGCTCTGGCGCTTGGCGCTGCGGCCCACTGTCATGTGAATCGGCTGTGCCGGTTTGACCGTAAAAATTATTTTTATCCGGATAATCCTCAAAACTATCAGATTTCTCAGCTTTATCTGCCCATTTGTCATGACGGCTGGCTTGAGATCCGTACATCCGCAGGAACCCGGCGGATCCGTATTCATGAGATGCATATGGAAGAGGATGCGGGAAAGCTTGTTCATGATGAGTGGGAGGACAGCTCTCTTGTAGACTTTAACCGAAGCGGCGTGCCTTTGATTGAGATCGTCTCTGAGCCGGATATGAGAAATGCCGATGAGGTCATTGCCTATCTGGAAAAGCTTCGGAGCATCTGCCGGTATCTGGGGATTTCCGACTGCAAGCTTCAGGAAGGTTCCATGCGGGCGGACGTGAACCTTTCCGTGCGAGAGGTGGGCAGTGAAACCTTAGGTGTGCGTACAGAGATGAAGAACCTGAACTCCTTTAAAGCCATTGCCCGGGCTATTGAAAATGAGCGGGAGCGGCAGATCGAGCTGTTAAAGGAGGGACGCCAGGTCATCCAGGAAACCCGGCGGTGGGATGATAATAAAGAATATTCCTACGCCATGCGTTCCAAAGAGGACGCCAAGGATTACCGGTATTTCCCTGATCCGGACCTGCCGCCGGTGTATATTGATGAGGACTGGCTTACCCGGATAAAAGGAAACCTTCCGGAAATGCAGGAAGAAAAGGAAAAACGTTATGTGGAAAGCTTTGGACTGACCCGGGAGGATGCCCAGCTTTTGACGGACTCAAGAAATATTGCCGGGATTTTTGAAAATACAGTAGCGTTGGGAGCGCCAGCTAAAAAGGCGGCGAACTGGCTTACAGGGGAAACCATCCGTTTGGCCAGAGAAACTTCCGCAGATTTGGACAAAGTATCGTTTTCGCCGGAACATTTGGCGGCTTTAATCCGTTTGTCGGATGGGGGCCAGCTAAATAATCAAAATGCCCGAAAGGTTTTTGAGGCGATTTTTAAAGAGGATGTGGATCCGGAAGCTTATATGGATGCTAATGGACTGAAAACTGTCATGGATACAGGACTTTTGGAAGCGGTAGTTGTCCGTGTCCTTGCGGAAAATCCAAAAACCGTGGAAGAATATAAAAGCGGAAAGACTAAGGTTCTGGGATTTCTTGTAGGACAGGTCATGAAGCAGATGAAGGGCAAGGCAGATCCGGGAAGCGTAAACCGTATGTTAAAAGACCGGCTGTAGGCGGTGTTTTTCCGTGGCTGCATAGTTACCAAAAATAGATGGCCATTTTTATCAATTTTGTTGAATTTTATCTGCCTGGAAGTCTTGACCGATATGAAAACTTTGATTAAAATAGCTTTGACAGGACATATTAGGAATTAATCTCAAAGTTTGTCATTATGGTACAAGGATCACAAAGTCGTACGGACAGTCCTTAAGCAGGCGGTCTGGATTTTGTGGTGCAATAGGATATACGGGAAAGAACGAAAGGAGAAAACGATGCAACTTGTGAAAAAAGTCAGTGAAGAGCTTTATTGGATAGGCGCCAGTGACCGGAGATTGGCTTTATTTGAAAATGTTTATCCCATTCCCAGAGGAATTTCTTACAACTCCTATGTGTGGATGGATGAAAAAACAGTGCTTTTTGATACTGTAGATAAGTCTGTAAGCCATCAGTTTTTTGAAAATCTTCAGGCGGTTTTAGGCGGCCGAAATCTGGATTACCTTGTAGTGACCCACATGGAGCCGGATCACTGCGCTGTTATGGATGAGCTGGTCCTTCGCTATCCGGATGTAAAAATCATATGCAATGTAAAAACTCAGGGCATGATCAAACAGTTTTTTGATTTTGACATCGACAGCAGAGCCATTACTGTTAAGGAGAATGACACCTTTTCCAGCGGCAGCCATACCTTTACGTTTATAGCGGCGCCTATGGTCCACTGGCCGGAGGTTATGGTGGTTTATGAAAGCACAGAAGGTATTTTATTCTCCGCAGACGCATTTGGTACGTTTGGAGCTATTAATGGAAATCTTTTCGCGGATCAGGTCAATATTGAAAAAGACTGGCTGGAGGATTACCGGAGATATTATACAAATATCGTAGGAAAGTACGGGATTCAGGTACAGGCCCTCCTTAAGAAAGCTTCTGGCCTGGACATTAAGATGATTTGCCCTCTTCATGGCCCTATATGGAGGGAAAATATCGGCTGGCTGATCGACAAGTATCAGAAGTGGAGCAGCTATACTCCGGAAGAAAAAGCGGTCACATTGTTTTATGGATCTATTTATGGGAATACTGAAAATGCGGTGGACATCCTGGCAGGCAAGTTGGCGGACCGGGGGGTAAAGAATATTACCGTGTATGATACTTCTGCCACCCATGCGTCCTACCTGATCGCGGAAACATTCCGCTGCAGTCATATTGTCCTGGCTTCCGCTACATATAATAATGGGATTTTTGTATCCATGGAAAATCTGCTCCATGATCTGGCGGCTCACAATATCCAGAACCGAACGATGGCCATCATCCAGAATGGTTCCTGGGGGCCGGTTTCAGGAAAGCTTATGAAGGAGCTTTTGTCCGGTCTGAAAAAGAATACGATCCTGGAAGAGGAGCTGACCATTAAGTCCGCCTTAAAGCCGGATCAGGAGCAGTCTCTGGATGCGTTAGCGGATGCCATTGCAGCGGCTATTGTCCCAGATTTTGAAAAATGATATAATGATGACGCCAGGTCAGGGACCTGAAAATACGGGAAAGGAGTTTTTGTGATGAAAAAATATGTATGTGATGTATGCGGTTATGTTTATGATGAAGCTGAAGGCGATCCGGATAACGGCGTAGCAGCAGGCACAAAATGGGAGGATGTACCTGACGATTGGGTCTGCCCCCTTTGCGGCGTTGGCAAAGATCAGTTCAGCGAAGAAGCATAAGAAGGCCGCAGCAAAAAGCCAGCAGGATTCCTGCTGGCTTTTTTCGTGGGCGCGCCCATGAACGTTTCTTTCTCGGATCTGTCGGGCTTGCTCGATCATTTCTTCTCGCGTCATAGTTTTTATATGGTTTAAAAACAGGTCACGACTTGACCATTTTTGGTCACTGTAATTAATTGACAGACGAAATGGAGGGATAATATACTGAAAAAAAGTTTTAAAAAGGAAGGGAGCATGTATGAAGATTACGAAACTTGAGCCTGTGCTGGCAGGAAGCAGGTATTTATTTGTAAAGATCTGTACCGATGTTGGCGTATATGCTGTCGAAAGAAGGGTTTCCGGGCTTTTTCTCCTGTTTTTTTCAAGATATACTTTTCAGATAAAATCATGTATAATACAAATGATCAGAAGATAATGGCTTATATGGAGGAGGAAAATGAAAAAGTTCATAAAAACCATTAATGGTAAGATTACGCTGATATTTGTATGTATGATTATTTTGGGAACAGTGAGCTTATCAATAAGCAGCGGATATGCTCAAAAAAATTATAGAAATCATATCCTTGAGACAGAACAGAAAAATCTGGATCTTAGCGCGGAAACCATGAATACTTCATTGAAATTGCTTGAGGATCTGCTGATGTATATGCCTTACAATAGCGATGGAATGAAGCTGCTGGAACAGATAGAGAATAATGCCTCTATTGATGTGGGAGAACAATGGCGGGCGGTCGCCAGGATCAATAATCAATTTGAATCTATTACTTCTGTCTATGATTATGTGGAAAATATTTTTGTATATTACCCTAATCAAAATTTATTCCTTAATTCTAAAGTAAATGAAGATATGACCCAGGTTATCACGGAGAATGTGCAGATCGATCAGAGCCAGAACAGCTCCGGATGGTCGATGATCCGGTTATCCTCCGGATGGTACATGTATAAATATTATTATTTGAGAAGAGCCTATGTGGGGACATGGATTTCCTGCGATGAGATGATGACGGAATTTGGGATGGCGCAAGATGATATTTTGCTGATCGATCGTCAGGGCAATATCCTCAGCGGCGATGGAGAGGCCCAAAGTGTGGAGCTTTCTTCACTATTTGAACAAAGCGGCACAGACGAACCTTCTGTTATTATAAGCAGCCTGCATGACGCGCAAATGTATCTGGTAAAAGCGCCTGAGGAGCTTTCTTTGGGATATTCCGGTGAAATCTTCCTAAAAAACAGTTATTTTTTAATGATCTTAGCGCTGAACATTCTTACATGGATCATTGTCATGATCGGCGTTCTTTTTTGGACTCGTAAACCGGTCAAGTATCTTCAGGCGGGGATTACAAGGATACGAAAAGGGGAAACACAGTATCGCCTTGAAAAAAAGGCGGGGATGAGCCTGGAATTTACTGAAATTTGTGATGAATTTAATGATATGCTTGAACAGCTGAATAAAACGAAGATTCAGATGTATGAGCAGGAAATTGAGAAGAATCAGACAAAACTGCGCTATCTGGGGCAGCAGATCCGGCCCCATTTCATATTAAATGCGTTAAATACGATATATAACTACAGCAAGAAGGACACAGAGATCACCCGGAAGATCATCCGGCTTTTATCTGCCTATTACCGGTATGTGGTAAATGTAGACTCAAATTATGTTCCTTTGGGCGAGGAACTTAAGCATATCGAAAACTACCTTGCCTTTCATAAGATCCGGTATGAGGAGAACCTGGAATATCGTATACAGTGTGAACCTGCGCTGCGCGTTGTTCCAATCCCGCCTTTTCTTATAGAAAGCTTTGTGGGCAATTCTTTAAAATATGGCGCTGATGGATCCGATCGGATATTTATAGCGGTGGAGATCTGCCGGATTGGAGATTTTGATCTGAGGATCACTGTTTCGGACAAAGGCAGAGGGTTCCCGCCGGAAATCCTGGAGGCGATTTCCAGTTTCCGGGATTACGGAGTCACAGAAGATATTCTCGGCGTTGGCATCCGCAACAGTATTGAGAGGATCCGTCTGATTTATAGGACAAAAGCGGAACTGAATGTTTATAACCATGGGGGAGCTGTTGTAGAGATTACGATCCATCTTCAGAATAACACGGAGGATGTCATCAAGGAGCATGCGGAGTATATCCTCCGGTAATCGGTAATGGGAGTGAGAAGGATGAAGGATATTAATGTACTGGTGATTGATGATGAAAAGATCTGCATTGAAGAAGTTCAGACGGAAGTGAACTGGGAAAAGCTGGATATTGATCCGGCCCGGGTTTACGGCGTCGGTTCCGTCCGTCAGGCACAGAATTTTCTGAAAGGCCATCCAATACATATTGTGATCTGTGATATTGAAATGCCTAATGAAAACGGCCTGGATTTTATTGAGTGGATTTCAGAGTGGGTGAGATTTTCCGGCGAACCGGTAGAATGTATCATGCTCACCTGTCACCCGGAATATCAATATGTGCGCAGGGCGCTGCAGCTGGGATGCCGGGATTATGTACTTAAACCTATGGATCCTGCAGAACTGGAAGCGGCTCTGCGCAAGGCTGCGGATTCTGTTGAGCTGCGGCGTGAAAAAAATTCGCGGCTTGAGACTGACCGGGTCAAGGATGTTCATGAAGATGTTGTTTATGATAAAATCCTGCCTTACATTAAAGCGCATTTGTCAGATCCCTTAAGTGTGGATCAGCTTGCGGCGTATGTGGCGTTAAATCCTCAGTATTTAATGCGTATGTTTAAAAAGAAAACAGGGAAAAGTATTTTGGCCTATGTATCCGAGGAAAGGATCGCGCTGGCTAAGGAAATGCTTTTAAAGACCGACTGGTCCCTGGAAACGATCACGGAAAAAATCGGATATATCAGCCCGGCTCATTTTGGAGCGCTGTTTAAAAAGTTTGAGGGCATGTCGCCGGGACAGTATCGGAAAAAGTTCAGATAGGCTGAAAAATGACTGAAAAGATTTTTCTTTTCAGTCATTTTTCAGTGCATTTATGTCATTTCTAAAGATTATTCTTTAAAGGCCTCCATGATACAATGTTAAAAAAGGCAATAAAGGAACGCTGACAGTAAAATGAACAGGACAGAAAGCTTTCCGGATATTGCCGGAAGATAAGGAGAAGGTGGAGGATAAATGAAAAAGAGAAAAAAGTCAAAAGTAAAATTCAGCCATTGGATCCCCTTTTATCTCATGGGTGTTCCGGGGATGCTGTATCTGATCATTAACAACTATCTCCCAATGTTTGGCTTACAGATTGCGTTTAAGGACTTTAATTATGCACAGGGCGTATGGGGGAGCGCATGGTGCGGACTGGCAAATTTTGAGTATTTATTTAAATCCAGCGTGGCCTGGCGTATTACAAGAAATACCGTGCTGTACAGTTTGGCGTTTATTCTTATAGGCATGGTTGTCAATGTTACAGTGGCTGTTCTAACCAATGAGATCATCAGCAAAAAGACAAAACGGTTTTTCCAGACGTTAGTGCTGCTGCCGCATCTTATGTCCATGGTCATTGTAGCATATCTGGTCTTTGCTTATCTAAGTCCGACCACCGGCCTTTTGAACTCGATTATTAAATCATTGGGCGGAGAGCCTATTAGCTGGTATCAGGAGCCAAAATACTGGCCGTTTATCCTTATTTTTGTGAACCAGTGGAAAGGCGTGGGATTTGGTATGATCATGTACCTGTCAACGATCCTGGGGATCAGTGAGGAATATTATGAAGCCGCTACCATTGACGGTGCCAGCCGGTGGCAGCAGATCCGCCGGATCACACTGCCTTTGTTAAAGCCGACGATCATTACTTTGCTTATTTTAAACTGCGGCAGTATTTTCCGGTCAGATTTCGGCCTGTTTTTCCAGGTGCCTCAAAACCAGGGGGCTTTATATGAGGTGACAGATACCATCGATACGTTTGTATACCGGGGGCTGATGCTCCAGCCTAATATGGCTATGTCCTCAGCCGCGGGATTTTTACAGTCTGTTGTGGGCTTTGTAATGGTTATGGCGGTTAATGCCATTGTCCGCAAGGTAGACAAGAGTAACGCGATCTTTTAGGGGGATAAATAGCTATGATTACAAGAGAGAGAAAAAGATGGTCCATTGCGGGAAATATTGTTCTTGGTTTGCTGGCCTTTATGGCAGTGATGCCGTTTATACTTCTTGTTATTGCCTCATTTACAGATGAACAGACGGCTATTGCAAACGGCTATTCTTATTTTCCGGAGAAATGGTCTTTAGCTGCCTATCAGTATTTGATGAATGAAGGCATTACTATTGTCCGGGCCTACGGGATCACTATCCTGGTGACGGTTACAGGGACAGTATGCAGTATCCTGATGACGTCTATGCTGGCTTATATGCTTTCTAAAGAAGGTCTGCCGGGGCGGAAGGTTTTAAATTTCCTGCTTGTTTTTACCATGCTGTTTTCCGGCGGGCAGGTGCCGTCCTATATTATTTACGCATCGGTATTACATATTAAGGATACAATTTTTGCCCTGCTGGTTCCTAATTTAATGATGGGGGCATTTAGTGTTATTCTTGTAAGAAATTATTTTATGAACAGTATTCCCAGGGAATTGCTTGAGGCTGCCCGAATTGACGGGGCAAAGGAGTGGACGGTGCTATACAGGATCGTTATCCCTTTGTCAAAGCCTATTATTGCAACGATCGGTATGATGACAGCCATGTCCTACTGGAATGACTGGCAGAACGGGCTGTATTATTTAAATGATACTAAGCTATATAGTATTCAGAACATCCTTAATGCCATTAACAGCAGCGTTCAGTTCCTGGCATCCAACAGCGTCACCGGAGTGAGGTTTGGAGATATTCCATCCAACACAGTGCGCATGGCCATTGCAGTGGTAGGTATATTGCCTTTGATCATTGCATATCCGTTTTTTCAGAAATATTTTGTAAAAGGGCTTACTATAGGCAGTGTAAAAGGCTAAGGGTCAGAAACTTGTAAAATAAATTGGCAATTGCCGTTTGGCTCATCGCCTGCGGGAATAAAGGGTATTTTAAATTGGAGGAAAACAAAATGGGAATTGGAATCGTACAGACAAAATACGGAAGGCTTCAGGGGGTTGAAGCGACGGAATGGAAGTATGCGGGATTGACTTATTTTAGAGGGGTGCGATACGCAGCGTCCGCGGAAGGAGAAAACCGGTTTAAGCCGCCAATGGATCAGGAGCCCTGGGAAGGAGTTAAGCTGTGTGATACCTATCCGAAACGGGCCATGCAGCCCAGTATGGGAGGTCTTGCAGAAGAACCTTACCAGTCGGATTTTTATTATGACGGCTTTCCGGAGGTTAGTGAAGACTGTCTGTTTTTAAATATTACCACAGGAGCTCAGTCGGCTGATGAAAAACGGCCGGTATTTATGTGGTTTCACGGCGGCGGATTAGGGGGCGGACATTCTTTTGAAAATGAGTTTGAAAACAGCGAATTGGCCAGAAAAGGCATTGTGGTCGTAACGGTAGGTCAGCGGTTAAACGTGTTCGGGTACCTGGCTCTGCCCCAGCTTTCTAAAGAGCAGGGCGGCATTTCCGGAAACTATGGTTTAATGGATGAGATCAAGGCCCTGGACTGGGTTTATGAAAATATTGAGGCTTTCGGCGGTGATCCGAAAAATATTACCGTAGGCGGACAGTCCGGCGGCACCGCAAAATCCGGAGCTTTGGCAGGGTCCCCCAAGCAGAAAGGCCGGGTAAAGCGGGTGATCAATCAGTCCAACTTAAACTGGGTAGGCAGAGATTATAATACCATGGAAGAGGCGGAAAGACTTGGTGTTGAGTTTTTAAAATCTAAGGGCATTAATCCGGACATTTCAGTGGAAGACTTAAGAAAGCTTCCAGCAGAGGTGTTTTATTCCGGAAAATTAGGCCCCATGGATATGGCCATTGGGGCTATGGTGGCCGATGGCGTCAACCTGATGTATAAAGATCTTTATAAAAATATTAATGAATTTGCCTGTGACTGCGATTACATTTCCGGGGGAAACTATGGCGAGAGCAATATGTTAAAAGTTTTTAATCTCGGCGGATCGCCAACGGTGGATGAAGAGCAGTATTATGCTCTTGCCAAAGAACAGTTAGGCGACCTTTATGAAAAGTATGAATTTGAGAAAAATTTCCCATGCACCCCGGAAAATGCGGATCATATGTCCCGGTGGTACGCGGCTTTAGGACTGACTGCTTTTGGCGGCGGGATCATTAACCGGTTTTACGGCGCTTACCGCAAAGAAAAAGGCATGAAGGGCAAGACCTGGTCGTATCTGTTTTCCCATGTTCCGCCGTGCCATCCGGAGGAAAAAGGAACGGCCAGAGACTCTGAAAAGCTTTTGGCATGGCATTCCAGTGAGCTTTGGTATACCTTTGCTTCTCTGAGAAAAAGCGAGGACGGGAAAAATAATGTGCCTCCTATCCGTCCATGGACGGATGATGATGTGCAGTTAGCAGATCAGATGAGCTCCTACTGGGCGAATTTCATGAAAACTGGCGATCCCAATGGGGAGGGCCTTCCCTATTGGCCTCAAAGTGATGAAAATTACGGCTGGATCGAGCTGGGAGATGAAATCGCGGGCCATACCGGCAAGGACAGTCTTTTAGATCAGATGCTTTATGAGCATATGATGCGTCGGGAAGAGATTCAAAAGGTTGTGAAGGGGGAAAACAAATGAATGAGGCGTTAAAAAAGCTGATTAAAGATAGCTTTAATGTGCATACAGGCATGGCGGCGGATTATGAAAAAAGCCAGTATGCTGTGTGGAAGAATAAAAAGGTTTACGACAGCCGCTTATTGTTTGCCTGTGACCGTTTAGATCATATTGAACATGAAATGACCGGCGCTATAGAAATCAGTGACCGGGTTTTGTATAACGGACATCCTACCCTTCATATGTTTGGAGACAATCGGGAGCAGCTTCAGTTAGACCGCCAGTCCTTTACAGATTGGCCGGGATGCTCGAATATTGTACATTTTAAAACCCATGGAGCCGATTTAAGTGAATACAGCCGGATTACTCTGTGGATTTATGCTGACGCGCCCACACGTCCCAACACATGGCTTTATTTTGTTATGTGCAATAAAGATGCATTGTCCTCTGACCGGCAGGGACTGGACAGCCGGACCGGATTTAATGTTCCAAGTAATCAGTGGTATCCGGTTTTCTGGGAGTTTACTTCCCATGAGAGAGATCAGGTGAGGGAGTTTGTCCTTGTCCATGAGGCCGAAGGCGTAATGGCGGGGGATGATCCTGAATATCATATTTACATTGGGGATATGAAGGTTGAAAAGGTTGATGCTGACGTAGTTGAAGGCTGGGCTCTGGGAAACCGGATCGCTTACAGCCAGATCGGATTTTTGCCGGATGCGCCGAAACAGGCGGTCACTCAAAACGCGGAAGGCGCGGAGTTTGTTTTATATGATACTGTCAGCGGGGAGCTGATTTATACGGGCCAGGCTCAGACCATTCACATGGACATTGGAACCTATCAGGTGATGGATTTTTCAGCTGTACAAAGGCCGGGGAAATATATTCTTAAGATCAGGGACCGAATGACTTATCCGTTTCCTATTGACTGGGATGTTTTGTATTCTCCCATCTGGAAAAATATTAATTTTTTCCAGAGAGAGCGATGCGGGGGACATGTTCCGGGACTTCACGGCCCCTGCGGTATGACGGATTTTATTGTACACCCCGATGGGCGAAAAATTAATAATTCCGGCGGATGGCATGACGCGGGAGATTTGTGTCAGGAGCTTTGCACCACCTGTGACGGGATTACGGCCATGCTGGATCTTATAACAAACCTGAATGAAGGGGAAAAAGAGTTAAAGGCCCGGGTGGAGGAAGAGGTCCGGCACGGGTTGGACTGGGTGCTGAAAACGTCGTTTCATGACGGCTATTATGCTTTCGAGTCCGGACATATGCAGTGGGATGATTTTATTCTGAAAGAAGACAAAGAGGCCTGGAAGGATGATCTTCATAGGGCAGCTACCGATGCCCTGGGACACTGGTTTCGGGCAGGAACGTTAGCTCAGGCGTATCTTGTTTTTAGAGATACCGATGAACGCTATGCCCGGTGGTGCTTAAAGGATGCTATAGAAGACTTTGAATTTGGTCAGAAGTATGAACCGGATCATGCTCATTTAGAGTTAAGGAAAGGCAATACAGCCTATCATGAACTTCAGCATCTTTCAAGAAAAGGCTATGGAGCTGTTATGCTGTTTAAGGCAACAGGGAATGAAAAATATTCAGACATCGCCGCTCAGACAGCAGCAGCGGTGATCCGCTGTCAGCAGCAGGAGAATACAGACTGGGATATTCCATTAAAAGGATTTTTTTACTGTGAGCAGAACAAAAGGACCATTGCCCAGTACGAGCATCAGTCTGCGGAACAGGCTCCGATCCTGTTTTTGGCCCGGTTGCTGGAGGCTGCCCCGTCTCATAAGGACGCAAAATCATGGGAACAGGCATGTATGCTGTATGCAGAGTATTTGAAGAAGACTGTAAAATATATTCAGCCTTTCGGACTTCTTCCGGCGGCGGTTTATCATGTGGATACAAAAGCCTTTGACCGGATGCTGGGAATGGAAGGAGAGGGATTTGTAAAGAAGCTTTACCGGGATTCTATTTGTAATGGGATCCGTTTATCAGAGGATTACTATTTAAGGCGTATGCCGGTTTCCTCATCGCTGCTTAGAGGGTTCTTCGCCCCGGTTTTTGCAAAAGCAGCTGCCTGCGCGGAGATTGGGAGAATCTTTAAAGATAAGGAACTGAGAAATATTGCTCTGGATCAGGTGGCCTGGATGCTCGGCAAAAATCCTTTTGCCCGGTCGGATATGTACGGGGAAGGCTACGGATTCCAGCCTTTATATACGCCTTACAGTCCGGATATGACAGGCGCGATTCCGGTAGGGATCCAGTCAAAGGGAGCCAATGACGCGCCGTTTTTACCCTCAGACAACCGGCCTACCTTTAATGAGGTGTGGATCCACTCATCGGCCCGTTTTCTCGCAGCGGCAGCCGGTTTGGTTTCCTGGATCAAATAAGAGTCATTTTTCAGTGGAAAAGAGTCATTTTGAGAAATTCTATAAAAAGGTAGGATTTGATATACTGCCCTTGACAAATGGAAAACATAAATAACGATTCATTTGGATGAATGGACAAGGAGGAGGAAATTTATGAAGAGGTTTACAGCATGCTTGTTAACAGCAGCAATGGGGATGACTTTACTGGCTGGCTGCGGGGGCGGCGGCAATACTGCATCATCTCAGGAAAACACGGCAGATACGACAGGCCAAACTTCGGCGTCCGGTTCTGAAACATCCGGAGTTATTGATTTTGATGAAGAGCCTTATGAGGTGGTCATTGAAAATCTTACCTTGGGGACGGACATGCCGGATCTGGAATTAGTGGAGGAGGCTGTGAATGAGATTGCTCTTGCTGAAATTAATTGCACGGTTAAGCTTTTAAATATCCATATTGCAGATCACGTGACCCGGCTTTCACTGATGGCTGCCGGCGGAGAAAAGGTAGATATTGTAACAACCGGAAGAACTTATAGCTATCCCTCCATGGTATCTGACGGTCTGCTCCTGGCTTTGGATGATCTCTTGGAAGAAAGAGGGCAGGGAATCTTGGAAAAGGCGGAAGATGTTATTGAAGCCAACAGGATTGGAGATTCCATTTATTCTGTCCCTGGAATGTTATATTCCTATGACGGGAGCGGCATGATTTATAATGCGGAGATGGCGGAGGAATATGGCATTGAAGTGCCGGACGATCTTACCATCGAGGATGTGGAATCGATTGCGGCCCAGCTTAAGGAGGCGAATCCTGATCTGTATCTGCTTACCAGAGGAACCGGAGAGACAGATATGATGTATTCTTTATTTAATCCGAACATTATAACCTTTGGAACGAATGCGATTTACGGCGCGATGGATGAAACAGATTCTGAAATGAAGATTTTTAATTTGTTTAAATCAGAGGATTACCGGGAATATCTTTCTAAAAACCGGGAATGGTATGAAAATGGGTGGGTGCCGTCAGATTCTATGGTCAGCGGAGTAAATTCAAGAGATGTGTTTACAACAGGCCAAAGCTTTTGTGAATTTGGCACAGTGTCTCCCATACAGATGGGTGTTTTATCGCCTTCCTATGATTTTGAAATAGCCATGGCGACTATGCGGGATCCTGAAATCAGCACGTCCGGAGTACAGGAAAACGGCTGGGGAATTTCTATTAACTGCGAGCGTCCGGATAAAGCCATGGATTTTCTGAATCTTATGTATACTAACGCCGATGTGGCGAATCTTCTAACTTACGGAATTGAAGGGCTGCATTATGAAAAGGTTAGCGAAAGGATTATTAAATATCCGGATGGGGTTGATGCCAGTAATGTAGGATATTCTCGTGTTTTCTCAAATTTTGGCGACTCTATGCAGATTTATCAGTTTGAACCTGTAACAGAGGAAGCCATTGACGAGTGTCTGGAAATCAGTGAAAACGCGGCAAGGAGTCCGATCCTGGGATTTAGTTTTGATCCTCAGCCTGTTTCCACTCAGGTGTCAAATGTTACAAACGCAATTGCGGAATATCTGCCGGGCCTGGTAGTAGGAATTTATGCGGAGGATGAAATTGATACACAGCTGGAGCGTATGAATGAGGCTCTGGACGCGGCTGGTATTGAAGACATTATTGAAGAACATCAGCGTCAGTTAGATGAATGGCTGGCACAGCAGTAAGCAGATCATGATTGAAAGGGCGGTTTTAAAGAGCCGCCCTTTGTTTATGGAGGGAGAATTTATTTATGCTTGTTGATGAAACCATTGATAT
>CAZMGH010000005.1:89211-92830 GCA_964565805.1 uncultured Lachnospiraceae bacterium | reverse complement strand
TTCACCGTCCAATACAAATAATAGCTCCACTGATAAATGCCGGTGTTCATAATTGCCTTGGGATAAAGTATCTACGGAAATCGGCATATCTCCGAGGATCAAAGAAATCTCCTGCTGCATTTCCACACTAAAACCTCCTTTAGCTTTTCAAAGTTTTTGAACCTATATGACAGACGCTCCGGGAAATTCCGGAGCGTCTGTCTGCTTCTTACTAAACACTATTACAACCGACCGGCAAAAGCCTGTTATAACCTTTTTACAGTTGTGTATCCCATTTTCCGCAAAACGGATCAATAGGGCTTACACCCTTAAATGCACTCCCTCCCATGATTTTTTCAACAACAGCCTCAATCACATAAGGAGAATTGCAGTAGCCATTAATATAGGTTTTGACCATTGGAACATCAAAAAGATGATACGGGTTTCCTACGCTGATAAACAACGTCGGCACTTCTCTTACGAACCATGGCAGGTTATTTCCCGCGCCAAACAACGTATGCCAGTTAATACGGGCTACGGTTTTATTGCTGGCGTTTTCAATATTGCCAATATAAATAACAAGATCATATTTCTTTTTAAAATCTTCCACTTTAGAATCCAAAAAGATGGTTTCAAAGGTTTCGGGAATATATTTAGTCACTTCAAAACCTTCTTTTGTAAGAAGATTTTCAAATTGACCGTATACCCGGTCATTAGAATCGAAATCTCCGAGGATCTGTAAAAGGACTTTTTTATGCTTTACAGGATCTAAAGGAAGCAGGTGCTGAACATCCTTAACTAAAGTAACGCCCATATCAGCGCACTCTCTGGCCCACTGGATATGCCTTTGATCCGAAAGAACGGAAAGGCCTTTCTCTGTTTTAAGAAGGCTGCCTTCTTCTTTAAGTTTTGGAAGGCCCATGGCCGCCTTTGTGGCCAGGATCCTCCGGTTGGCGTCATTAAGACGCTCCTGGCTTAAAACGCCTTTTTTGATGCCCTCTTTCATAAACTGGATGTCTTCATCCAGATCCTTGGTAAACAGGAGCATATCGCAGCCGTATTCGATAGCCTGAGGCACAGAATCTTCTCTCTTTGTATTGGATAAAAGTCCCACCATAGGGGATGCATCGGTAGAAATCAGGCCATTAAAGCCTAAAACGCCTCTTAAATACCCTGTGATAATGTTTTTAGAATTTGTCGCCGGAATGACTTTCTCACAAGGCTTTTTATCAAAATACTCTTCCATGGCCGGCATGGCAATATGGCCCACCATGGCAGTCATAGCGCCGTCCTCAATAAGACCTCTGTACACCTTGCCGTAACTTTCTTCCCATTCCTCCACAGACAGGGAATTGACCGATGTAACCAGATGCTGGTCCCTCTCATCAATACCGTCTCCAGGGAAGTGTTTGATGGTCGGGATCACTTTTCCATCTTCCGTCAGCCCTTTAATATAGCCTCTGGCCATAGCCAGCACATGATCCGAATCGCTTCCGTAGGTCCTTACATTTGTAATGGGATTCCTGAAATTCTTATCCAGGTCGATTACCGGAGAAAATCCCCAGTTGACGCCGACAGCCGCTCCTTCCACGCCGCAGATTTTTCCAAGCTGGTAAGCTTTTTCCGTATCATTAGTGGCGGAAATCAGCATCTGACGGCCCATGTACGTTCCCTCGCTGGCAACGCCATTGCCTCCGTCTTCCAGGTTCGCGGAAATCAGCATGGGAATCTTTGAATTTTCCTGAAGAGTATTAATGGCCGTCTGAACTTCCTTTGCGGGATTAGACCGGAACATGACCCCGCCAAACTGGCTTTCCCGGATAATGGCCTTTAATGCCTCAGGTTCATTCGTATATAAGAGCGGACAGAAAAGCTGCTCTGCCTTCTCATCTTCTGTCATCGCGCTCAGTGTGTCTTCCACCCATTTAACCTGTTCATCACTCAGATAAAATGGTTTAGATTTTAAATCTACCATAATCACAACATCCTTTTCTTTACTGACAGGGCCGGCTTTTATAAAGCCGGCCCTTTTTTCCTTTTTATGGTTACGCGGAAGCGGTTTTATGTCTCAGCTTCCCTTTGATCGCCGCGATCCAGCTGCTGCCCTGGGCAGATACAACATTGATCACAAGAATAAATACACCGGTAATAACTGTTGTAATAGCTGTACCCATCTCAGCGCTGAAGACTGCCTTCAATCCGTAGGACATAAGGCACAGGGTAATAGAACCCATGATCGTTCCAATAGTATCTCCGCAAAAACCTGCCAGCATTAAGCCGATAAATACAGGGAGAATGTTGCTAAACAACTCGCTTACTGTTGACAGAGACGAAAATGACGCGGAGCGCATATCCGTGCTGGCATAAATGACTGTTGCCATACCAAAGATAATGCCGCTGAACACGTAGGAAATAATAACATTACTCTTTTCATTAATACCAATGTTTACGCCAGCCTGCTGATTATTTGCCAAAATAACCGCCTTTTTTCCCGTCGTTGTGCCATAGGTGTAAAACGCGTAAACGGCAATACTGATGATCAGCGGGATTAAAACCACTGGAAATGTGGAAAAAGTCTTCAGGCTCATAATGGCTACAAGACTAACGCCAGCGCCGTTATTAAACAAAGCCGTCAGCGCTTCATACAGCATTGCCATGCCGATCGTTGCGATAACGATGGGAAGCCGTCCATAGACATACAGAACGCCTACCAGTACGCTGAAAGCTGTACACAGTACAAGACACATAACAAAAAATACGATCGAATTATTGTTAAAGTTCTTTACCCACGTACCTGCAAGGATTACCGACAGGAGCATGATCGCTCCGCCGGAAAAATCAAAACGTCCGCATTTAAACTGGAGCCCAATGCCCATAGCGCAGGTAACAGCCACAGCTATATCTACAATAAGTGTCTTCCACATGGCCCATGTACCAAAGTACGTCTTGCCGTTGGCATAGCACAGGATCATCATGACGATGTACATAGCCACCGGAAGCATAAGCGTTCCCGCGATACGCTTAATAATATTTTTACCTATACTCATAAAGCGCCTCCAAATTACCGATTCAGCAGAGAATCCATACTGGCCTGATCCGATTGGATCAATGCCTTAAGATCTGCATAGGACGCCACGTCAACCCATTCCTGAGGAGTGATCAGAGCATTATCTATATTCATCGTACACAGCAGAGAACTTTCTCTTACTACATTAATATCTTCTGTACTGTCAATTGTAAACTGAATGGAATCAATACGTTCGTTTGCTGTATAGTCCGAATACATCTCACCTTTCACAGCCTTTGCCACAAGAGCTATCGCATATCCAATATCCTCTACCGGTGAAATACTTAAATAGGCAATGGAACCCTCATCTCCAATATCATCCATAATCGACTCTTCAGAATCGAATCCGGAGGTTACCAGCTTTGTATCCGCAGAGCATGTGCCGTTGGCCTGAGCTGATTTCATCGTCGGATATACAAAACTTGTACCGGCGCAGATTGCTACAATAGCATCCAGATCGCTGTTCCCATCTTCAAGGAACCAGGACTCTTCTAATGGTGAGAACTCCAGGATCTGCATATCGCCAACGATTTCGATGGGCTCGTCAGCCGTCTGATTGTATTCCTCAATCGC
>CAZMGH010000005.1:0-89111 GCA_964565805.1 uncultured Lachnospiraceae bacterium | reverse complement strand
CCATAGGCAAGAGCGGCCTCATACTGAGCTCCGGATGAAAGATTTGACAACCACATGATCGTGCCGCCTTCTGTACTGTCCGAACTTCCGCTATCTGTGGCCTCGCTGCTGCCGGAAGCATCGTCGCTCTGAGCGGTTGCTGTCGTGTCTGCAGTTCCTGAACTCGTACTGCTGCAGGCCGTAAGACCGGCCAGGGTCATCGTTGATGCTAAAGTCATGGCTGTAACTTTTTTAATAATACCAGATTTCATAAAACTGTACCTCCTTTGGTGATCATCTCGGAAGAACTCCGCCTTTTTTACGGCAGGTGATCAGGACGATCACAATAAACAATATTGCTTTGATGATAAAAGTTGTATTCGCTGTAATGCCTACCAGAGGAAGGCCTACATCCAGTATCGCAAATGTAAAGGCGCCTACGATAGCGCAGGACACTTTGGATCTCATGCCTCCAGACAAAGGCATCCCGCCTAAGATCAGGGCAACCATAACGTCCATCTCAAAGCCTGTACCTGTGGAGTCTGACGCGGAACCTGTGTAGCCCATCTGGAAAATAGAAGCTACGGTAACGCAGCATCCCATGATCACGTAGCTGATCATCTTATATTTTAAAAGATTAATACCGCTCTGCTTTGCTGCCAGCTCATTAGCTCCGATCGCCTTGGCATTTTTACCAAACTTTGTAAACTTAAACAAATAAGAAATAATGATCACTTCTACCGCCAGGACAACGACCATGACCAGCGGATTTTTAAACAACGAGTAGTCAATACTTTTCAAAACAATGTTTCTGGAACCCAAGTTGTTGTAAATAATACTGCTAACACCGTTAAGCACCATCATAAATACCAGGGACGGAATCACCGGAAAAATGTGAAGAAGCTCACCAGTTGCGCCGTTGATCAAAGCAATGACTATCGCAATTATCAGTGAAAGCAGAATGCCCCACAGCAGCGATCCGGTCATATTCCCCAGAAGCACCATTAAGGTCGCGTAAATACGAACCTGTCCGCCAATACTAATATCCATATGTCCCATAGCATATACGAATACCGCGCCAACAGACATCAGCGCTGTAACAATAACGTTGGACATCAACGTGGACAGTTTTTCGGCAGACCACAGATTTTCGCCAAACATGGGAGGCAGTACGGAGAAGATGATAACGCAAAGAATCAATCCGCCGTAAGCCGCTAGGTCTGTTACATGATGCCTCATCCATTCTTTCAAATCAAATGTTTTTGCTTTTGCTTCGCTCATGTTTTTCATTCTCCTTCTAAATCATATATTCAATAATATCCGTCTGTTTTAAGTCCGGAGAACGCATAAATTCTTTCGTCACTTTAAAATCCTTCATAATGATCAGCTTGTCTGCCATACCGATCAGCTCCGGCAGTTCCTCAGAAATCATCAAAATGGCCTTTCCTTCTTTTTTCATATTCTCGATCAGAGAATACATCGACTGCTTTACGCCAATATCCACACCTCGGGTAGGGCAGTCCATGATGATCACATCCGAACCCTTGGCCGTCCACTTAGCAAAGGAAACTTTCTGCTTGTTACCTCCGGAAAGAGTATTCACATACTGCTTCCCGCTGTTGCACTTTATGCGGAAGGCCTCGATCTCTTTATTCGCCATCGCTTTTTCATCTTTCGGATTAATAAAAGTCTTGTGAGATAAAGCTGTCAGTGACGGCAAAACAATGTTGTCCTGTATCGATCCATTTAAGATCAGCGCTTCTGTATCCCGGTTTTTTGAAATATATCCTATACCGTTTTCAATCGCCTGAAGCGGTGTGCGGATCTCTTTGCCATTACAAAGGATCTTGCCTTCGGAAAGTTTCTCAATACCGTAAGCTGCCCGCCCGATCTCATGCATCCCGCAACCGGACAGTCCGCCAAAGCCAATGATCTCGCCTTTGTGGAGTTTAAGATTAAAATGTTTGATAGCGCCAAAGGATACATCCTGAAATTCAAGGGCTACCTCCGACTGATGGGAAGTATCAAAGTCTTCCCTGTAGTACTTCTCACCAATCTCCCGTCCGACCATCATGTATCGGATCTTCTTTACAGCGTCAGGAGCCTCCATCTCCTTGCGGCTTAACTCACCGATGATGTCTCCGTCCCGCAGCACGGTAAGCACAGAACACTGCTCCAGGATCTCATCCATATCATGAGATACAAACACAACGCACTTTCCGCTGTCTGCCATTTTATGGATCAGCTTGTACAAAATTTCACGGCCTTCCAGAGAAAGGGCTGTGGTCGTCTCATCCACCACAAGGATCTCTGTATCATCGCTGATACAGCGTACGATTTCAATAAGCTTCCGGTCTTCAAAATTGTACATATCAATTGGCGATCTTGCCTGAATATGGGACACTCCAAACGCTTTAAGCATCCGATCTGCCTCTTTGTACATCTTTCCCATATTAATAATGCCTAAATGGGAAAATTCATCTTCTCTCCCGGCAAAAATGTTCTGAGCCACAGTAACGCCCGGAATCGTGTTCGCCTCCTGGAGGATCATAGAAATCCCTTCATGCTGAGCCTCGACCATGCTGTGAGGATGCCACGGTTTCCCTTTGTAAAACATCTCTCCGCTGGTGGCCTGCTGCATACCGGCAACAATGGATGTGATCGTGGATTTTCCGCTGCCGTTTTCTCCAATGAGTCCGCGGATTTCTCCGCGCCGGAAGGTCATATTCACATGCGTAAGCGCTTTAGTCGGGCCGAAATCTTTACACATATCCTTGACTTCTACTAATACTTCGTTACCCATTATTAACCTCCATTTCTTGTATTTCATTATTTTGCACAAATATATACAAGATATTGTAATAATTATATGTGCAATCTGCTTTTTATACAAGTGCAATGGTTTTTCTTTTGATGTACAAATTTTAAGAATTTAATGCATTTGCAAACGTTCTGTTTAAAATTTGTAGGATTCACCTTAAAAAATATACCTTTTTTTACTTTTTATTTCATCAAAAATAGGCTATAATAGGAAGACATTATTCAAAATGAGTCTGAAAGAAAAGAGAGGGTTATATGTTAGAAGAACGTCATGAGATTATCGAATTTCCACCGGACATTCCTATGAAGATTTTTATCCACAAGCTGGGATTTGTGGCCAAACACTGGCATAAAAGCCTGGAGCTGCTTATGGTTTTAAAGGGCGAGATAGAGATCAACATCGATGGTGAAACTTCCACCTTAAAAAGTGAGGATATTATTGTCATTAATTCCAATAGTATCCATGAAATACAGGCAGAAAACGCAGTGATGATCGCTCTCCAGATCGACCTTGCCAAGTTTAACCGGCCGGGCACAGACCTGGATGCTTATATTTTTGACTGCAACAGCTCAAAGGATCCCGATGCCAGCCGTTTTTCCGGACTGCGGTTTGTTTTATCCACAATGATCCAGGAAAACGCTCACCATATTAAAGGCTGTGAATACCGGAATTATTCCCTGAGCTTTTACCTAATTTCTGATTTGATCCGCTTTTTCCAGGTACCTGCTACAGAATCCGCCCTCCAGCGGCAAAAATACATGCCCAGACTCACCCGGATCATCAATTATATTAATGAAAATTACGCGAAAAACTTTTCATTAAGCGATCTGGCGGAGTCAGAAAATTTGTCTGTCCCATATTTGTCCAACTTTTTTGATAAACATATGGGGATCAAATTTTCTCAATACTATACGAATGTAAAGCTGGACCATGCGATAGACGATCTGATCAGCACGACAGATTCTATTGAATCGATTGCTCTGAGAAACGGTTTTACAGAATCTCATTCCTTTGTCCGGGCATTTAAAAAACGCTACGATACCCTGCCCAGCACATGGCGCCGGGAGCAGAGGCAAAAAATCGATCAGTCACCAAAAGCGGGAAATATCAACTATCTAAAGCTTGAACCCAGCAATTATCTGAACCTGCTGACAAAATACCAACCTGAGGGACAAAACACCTATTTTCTCCCCCCAAAAGCTTCTGTGGAGCAGGTAACTGTGCCTCCCCTGGATACGCATACCGGTGCCTCCATCCTGCGCCACAGTTTTAAAAAGGTCATTGGCGCAGGACGGGCCAGTGAGCTTTTAAATTATAATATTCAGGAAATGCTTAAAGACCTGCAGGAACATGTAGGCTATGAATATATTAAATTTCACGGAATATTATCGGATGACATGATGGTGGTCAGCCGAGAAAACGGCCGTCTGAGCTTTCACTACGCTCTTGTAGATATGGTCCTTGATTTCCTATTGTCCATTGGCATCCGTCCTTTGGTGCAGCTTTCCTTTATGCCCCAGGAACTGGCTTCAGATCCTGACAAAAATGTGTGCTATATTCCTTTCAATACAAGTCCCCCCAAAGATATGCATGAATGGGAGACTCTTGTAATGGATTTTACCGGCCATGTAATCGACCGTTATGGCAGGGATGAGGTTTTAAGATGGCTGTTTTGTGTGTGGAACGAACCCACCACGCCAGCGTCTATGTTCGGCTTTGGTCCCGGAAAAGACCTGGTCTTTTTCGATTTTTATGCCGCCACCTATCACGCGGTTAAAAAGGTGTGCCCTCAAATTACCTTCGGCTCCCCTTCAATGCTTTATGTAGAAAATCTCGGAGAAAAGGAATGGATTGTAGACTTTCTGAATTATACGAAAAAAAACGATTGTGTGCCGGAATTTTTAAACGTTCATTATTATGCGGATATTATCCCTAATAAAGAATACAATATTTCCAGTATGGCTACCTCTTCCTTTCCGAAACGCTCCGATGACTTTGCGCTTTGGATCGGAAGTATCAAAAAAATTTTTAAAAGCTGCGGCCTGGGACATTTGCCTGTTTATATGACTGAGTGGAACTTTACCCTGTCCCACCGGAACCTGATCAGCGATACATGCTTTAAATCCTGCTGGCTAATGAAAAATCTTCTGCGCAACTACGACCGTCTGGATTCTTTTGGATATTGGAGCTTAACAGATCTGATCCAGGAAAACGCTCTGCCGGACATTCTTTTCCACGGAGGCCTGGGAATTTATACGATCAATGGATTGCGGAAAAATGTGTTCTACGTTTTTTACTTTGCCGCTCAGCTTGGAAATATCCTGCTGGCCAACGGAGATGGCTATTTTGTTACAAAAAGCGATGAGGGCTATCAGATCATTACTTATAATTATATCCACTATGGCAGCTTATTTGCCAGCGGCGAGCTTTATGACGTAACCAAGACAAGCCGTTACTCTCCCTTTGATATGTCAAAGCAGCTGGAGCTTTCCCTGACTTTGGAAAATGTAGAAAACGGCAGCTATGAAATACGGGAATATTATGTGAACCGGGACCAGGGCAGCGCCTATGACCTTTGGCTGAAAATGGGCGCTCTTCCACTAACCCCAAAAGATACAGACCTTCTCCGGGGTCTGTGTGTTCCCGGGTTTCATATAGAAAAGCGCCTGATTTCAAGCAATACATTAAACTATACAGCCCAGCTTGAACCTTTGGAGATCCGCCTGACGCTCCTGACAAAGACTACCCGGTAATATGACAAGATACCCGTGTCAAGTCTTTATTTGACCCTACATCACGACAAACAGGGGAAGAATATCTTCCCCTGTCATTTCTTCCCTGTTTGCCTGCGGTATCCGCAGGCAAACACACCGGCAGGCTTTTCAGTTCCGCTTTCCTTTAAGTTTCGCTGCTTTATGTACTGGTATCTTCCATCTCGCTTTCAGTCTCTGTATCAGAGCTGTCGCTTTCAGCCTCTGTATCAGAACTGCCGCTTTCAGCTTCCGTTTCTGATGTGTCGCTTTCAGAGCTGGTATCTTCCGTGTCACTTTCAGCTTCCGTTTCTTCAATATACAGATAATTCAAATGATGATATGGATCACTAACCTCATAACTCTCCACAAGGCTGCTGATATACTCACTCACAGCCTCAGATGCCAATGTCCCGGAAATGTCCGATTCGTCTGTTTCAAGATCATATGCTGTCTTTGCATCAAACACCACAACAAAGCAGGCGTTATCATCATCGCTGCGGTATACCATAATATCATCCGCCTCACGACTATCGTCGTAAAGCCAGTCAAAATAATTGGAGCTGATGGTCAAGGAAGTCCCGCCGGTAACCTCTGTCGGGTCGGTTTCTTCCTCCGGATCATAGTTGTCCTTTGCATCGTCACTGGCATACTCATAACAAAGCTCCCGCCAGTCCTCACCATCCAGAAAACGCTCCATCATTTCATTTGCCTTTTCTTCAGCAGCATCCATCGCTTCTTCGATTTCCTCGTCTGTAGCATCATCTTCCACATCTGCCAGAATAGAATATAGACGGTAATCAACAGTATCGTACAGCTCAGGATCCTCCAGGTAAACTTCCTCCACTTCCTCATCCGAAGGCGCGTAATCCTCCAAAAGCTGCTGATAATAAGCCTCATAGGTAAGATACTCTTTTACAAAAGGCTCCAGGCGGCTTTCAGTGGCATATTTGCCAAAACTCTGGGTATAATAATAGCTTATACTTACGCTTTGGGAGGATGCGGATGACTCAATGGAGCTGACATATGAATCATAATCCTCTGTCACATCATAGTCAAACCCTACAGACTCAGCTTCGTCATTTAAAGCTTTTACCTGTTGAAGCAATGGTATCGTAGACTCTGTAAAATAATCTTCCCAGGTCATACTGGTATCAAAAACATACTCCTGTTCATCCAGGGGCTCGGATGTATCCAATCCCAAATACCATATTGAGCTGTAATTTTGTGATACATAAGAATTAACCACCGTATTATAATAGTAGTCAAATTCTACCTGCGTCACTTCATGCTCTCCTACAATAATGTAGGTTTTGTTCAAAGCATTATTCCTTCTTACAAAATAAACACATGCAACGATCACGACAAACACGGCAATCGCAATAATGATAAACCAAAATGTCCAGTCTCTTTTAGACTCGCCGCCATGACCGCCTTTCTGGTTCATTCTCCTGCCATAAGCAGGAGCTTTTTTTGCCTTACTACTTATTCCCATGACTTTATACGGCGAACGCCATACCTCCTATCTTTGTTCTTTATCAATACTGTAATTATTCAGGACGGCGCATCTTCCTGCCTGCTTTTTCCGTTGTCCTGAACGGTTACTCAGCATTATCTATAATAGCATCTTTTTCAGAAGTTTTAAAGATATTTCACACTTTTTTTGTAACTCTTATCATCTCATACTAAGACGATCCTGCGGAAATTTTTCTTTCCTCTCTTGACAATAATACCGTCTCCCGCAAGAACTTCGCCGGCAAATTCCTGTTTAAAATCCTCAACTTTTTCACCGTTGACTGTCACACCGCCCTGCTGTACTGCCCGGCGTCCATCGGAACGGCTCTGAACAAGGCCGGATTTTACAAGGATGCTGACAATATCAATATTGCCATTTTCAAGGTCCGATTCTTCCAGCTGGGTCGTTGGCATCTGCTGGGCATTTCCCGCAGAAAAAAGATCTCTGGAGCTTTCCATAGCTGCCTGGGCTTCTTCTTCTCCGTGAACAAGCTTTGTCAGTTCAAAAGCAAGGATTTCCTTGGCTTTATTTAACTGGCTGCCTTCCCACTGATCCATAGCGTCGATTTCTTCCAGAGGCAGGAAGGTGAGCATACGGATACACCGGAGCACATCCGAATCTGCTACATTTCTCCAGTATTGGTAAAATTCAAAGGGAGATGTCTTTTTCGGATCCAGCCAGACAGCGCCGCTTTGAGTCTTGCCCATTTTCTTTCCTTCAGAATTTAAAAGCAGGGTAATCGTCATGGCATACGCATCCTTGCCCAGCTTTCTGCGGATCAGTTCTGTGCCTCCCAGCATATTGCTCCACTGATCATCCCCGCCAAACTGCATATTACAGCCATATTTCTGGAACAGCATATAAAAATCGTAGCTCTGCATGATCATGTAGTTAAACTCCAAAAAGCTTAACCCTCGCTCCATGCGCTGCTTGTAACATTCTGCGGCAAGCATGCGGTTGACGCTGAAATGAGGGCCGACCTCTCTTAACAGATCCACATAATTCAGCTTTAACAGCCAGTCCGCATTATTCGCCATAATCGCCTTGCCTTCAGAAAAATCAATAAAACGGCTCATCTGCTTTTTAAAACATTCGCAGTTATGCTCGATCATTTCCGGAGTCATCATGGAACGCATATCTGTTCTTCCGGAAGGATCGCCAATATATCCCGTACCGCCGCCGATCAAAGCGATAGGCTTATTCCCTGCCATCTGAAGGCGCTTCATGAGACACAGAGCCATAAAATGTCCCACATGAAGGCTGTCTGCCGTAGGGTCAAAACCAATATAAAATGTAGCTTTTCCATGATTTACTAATTCACGGATCTCTTCCTCATCCGTCAGCTGGGCCAAAAGACCTCTTGCCTTAAGTTCTTCAAAAATCTTCATAAAATATCCTCCTGTTATAATCGATGACGTTTTGGGCGAATTTAGTGGTCTTTGCGGATAACACAAAAACCCGTCCTTTTATCTTTCGATAAAAGGACGGGATATAACCGTGGTACCACCTTTTTTCACAGCCGACTTGCGCCTGGCCGCCTCTGGGAGTACAAAGCAGAACAGATCCGCGATACTCCGGCACTTTAACGGATGCATTCCGTCACAGCCTACTTATGTTCCGGCAGAATAAAACAACCGTTTCTGCCTTATACAACACTTTCAGTGTGAAGCTCAGGGAGGTATTCACACATGCCTCGTCCCGCGCCTCTCACCTGCCGGCAGCTCTCTGTGGGCATCTGCACATCTTACTTATTCCCTTCACAGCCTTTTCAATATAAACTGCCCGATCAGACAATCTGTTTTAAGACTTCCACTGATCCGCATTGACCATAATCTAGCACAAAATATAGACCATGTCAAGCCTTATCTTCCGGATCATCTTCCACGCGCAGACCTATCGCTGCGGTTACAGGAAGTGAAAACACGATAGCCCTATCTTTTGTGCTAAGACCGCTCTTTTCCATGATCGCTTTCATAATAGCCGCTTTTTCCGAAGACTTTGCTACAATAAGGATAATCTCCTTTTCCTCAGACAGGGATACGCCAAGGAACTTTTCAGCGCTTTTAAAGCCGGTTCCTTTGGCATGGAGAACTGTGCCTCCGCCGGCGTTGGCGCTTCTGGCCGCGTTCATGACAGAATCGATATATCCCTGATTGGCAATAGCCATTAAAAGTTCAAACTCCGTTCCCTTCAATTCTGATTCCTCCTCTTTCACATATTCCTGATCCTGCAGCAAATACTGCAGCACTTTCTTACCGCCAACACTTCCCATGGGTATGATAAAGGCAATGCCGGTTCCCGGAACATCGATCTGCATCTTCTGGATCAATCCACGCTTCAGCTTTTTCCAGAGCTGATCGGTAACAACGGAAAAGGTTACCAGCTTTTCTGAAGCTTCGATCCCCAGATAATCTAATATTGCGCTATTGGCAGTACCCCATCCAAGAGTTGTAAAAACTACTGAATTTCCATATTCCTGAAAAAAGTCCTGAAATTTCTTTTTCATATTGCGGTTCGTTATAGTAACCATCATGTAAAGCTTGCTCATAGGACTCCTCCTTTACAGTTCAATAATATCATCATCCCCAAAGGCATCCAGCGGGATGATCCCTGAGGCCGGAACCGGCGCGCCGGGAACTTCCTTTGTCTTCCGGATTTCCTTAAACTTATAGACCACGCCTAAAATCTGGATCGTGATCAAAGGCGTCATAGCTACCATCGCTACCACACCAAAAGCGTCTGTAACTACATTTCCTCCCAAAGCCTCACAGGCGCCCTGGGCAAAAGGAAGCAAAAATGTAGCTGTCATAGGACCTGAAGCTACGCCGCCGGAATCAAAGGCGATGGCCGTAAAGATCTTGGGGACAAAGGCCGCAAGGATCAGCGCTATAGCATAACCTGGAATCAAAAACCAAAAAACAGAAATACCGGTAAGCACACGGATCATCGCAAGGCCAATGGAAATAGCCACACCTACAGAAAGGCTCAGCCCCATAGACTTTCCGGAAATCGCTCCGGAGGTTAGCTCTTCTACCTGCTCTTTAAGCACATAGACTGCCGGCTCAGCTCTAACAATAAAATATCCGATCACCATGCCGATAGGAATGATGATCCAGGCATACGGCAGCTGGACAAGCACCTGTCCCAGATAATTTCCGGCTGGCATAAAACCGACATTGACACCGGTCAAAAACAGGACAAGACCAATATATGTGTAGACAATACCGATAAGGATCTTAAGCAATGAACGTTTTTTCAAATGCAGTGAAAAAATCTGGAATATTGTAAAAAATACCACAATGGGCAGCAGTGACACGAAAATTTCCTTCATATAATGAGGAATACCTTCCACAAATAGCTCCCACATTTCTACAGAATTTTCCGCATCGGGGATCACGGTCTGAGTATAGGTGCTCCCGTCAGGATTATAGATCAGTCCCAGGATCAGCACTGCCAGGATCGGACCTACAGAGCACAGAGCTACAAGTCCAAAGCTGTCGTTTTCTGCATGCTTATCGCTTCGTATAGCAGTAAAGCCGACGCCTAAAGCCATGATAAACGGAACCGTCATAGGTCCTGTAGTCACTCCGCCGGAGTCAAAAGCGACGGCAATAAAATCATCCGGTACCAAAAAGGCAAGAATAAATACAATAGGGTATAAAATCCAAAGCATATGAGACAAGGGAATGCCGATCAACATTCTTAGTGCTGCTGCTACAAGGAAGATACCCACGCCAGCGGCCACTGCAACGATTAGTGTGTAATTGTTAATGGATGGAACCTGCTGGGCAAGTACTTGCAGATCTGGCTCAGATATGGTAATGATAAAACCTAAAATAAAACTTACAACCGCGATAAACCACAGATTTTTAGTCCGAGTTATCTTCGCGCCAATACGCTCACCCATAGGCGACATAGCCATTTCTGCCCCCAGGGTAAAAAACATCATCCCCACAATTAGAAGCACAGCTCCGATAATAAACGCCATAAGAAGGCTGTTGGGTATGGGCGCAATGGTAAAACAAAGTAAAAGTACGATAAAAATGGTGGGCAATACTGCTCCCAGGGATTCTTTCAGCTTCTCCATCAGCTTGGTCCGTTGTAATCTCAATACGCGCTCATTCCTTTCATCTTTTTTGCCGTTTTTTCACGGCATAAAGGTATCCCCTTGCGGGGTTTCATAATATTTGATCCATCCCTGAAAGGAAACCACCGCCTTTAAAGGACTTTTCAAATCACACAGTTTAAAAGTTGCAATGTACGAAAGAACATTCCGAAAATCCCAGTCTGAGAAATCCATAGAAACTCATAACTCTTCAGCCTGACGAATGGTTACGAAAAACATAATAGAATGGAGAATAAACAAAATGAATTTTTTCCGAAGGCCCGACAACCGGTCATCTTTTGAAAAAACAAGAAAAATCACACTGTTTTCACTCGAAACGCCGGGCAGCTCAGCCACGGCATGTAAAAAATGCCGGTCTTTTCCGCTGCTTCGCGTAAACATCCACATCCAGAACAATTCAAATATTCGAAATTGTTCCTTCTCAACACAATATTTAGTATACTATAAAATTACCGGTTTGAAAACCCGTTTTTAAATAAATATTTTAAAAAAAAGCAGACCCGGCGTAACGATGCGCAGCGATTAAGCCTGGTCTGCCCTGCTTTCAGCCGCGGCTTGACACCGCAGCTTTCATTTTTCTCACAAAATCTGCCGCATAAGGCACACAGTCCTTCCCATACTCCTGGCACAGTTTTACAATAGCGCTTCCTACAATAACGCCATCGCTGATCTGCGCCATTTTCCGGGCCTGGTCCGGATTTGAAATTCCAAAACCAATGGCACAGGGAATATCCTTTTCCTTCTTGACAAGAGAAACCATCTGACCCACATCTGTGGTGATCTCACTGCGCATCCCGGTCACACCCAGAGATGAAACACAGTAAACAAAGCCGGAAGCCTCCCTGGAGATCATGGAAATCCGTTCATGGGAGGTCGGGGCGATGAGAGAAATAAAGTCCAGCCCGTAAGCGCGGCACACAGAGTCAAACTCACCTTTTTCCTCATAAGGCACATCCGGCAGGATTAACCCGTCCATCCCCACATCCGCGGCTTCCTTAATAAATCGCTCTGTGCCATAGGAAAATACCACATTGGCATAAGTCATAAAGACCATGGGAATACGGACTTTTTGTCGAAGGCGTCGGGCCATTTGAAAAATCTTGTCTGTGGTCACGCCTCCGGCCAGTGCCCGGGCGCTGGACGCCTGGATTACCGGACCTTCCGCTGTGGGATCAGAAAAGGGGATCCCCAGCTCAATCATATCCGCCCCGGCCTCTGCCATAGCCACAACCAGCTTTTCGCTAACTTCAAGGCTTGGGTCCCCGCAGGTAATAAAGGGTATAAATGCTTTTTTATTGTTAAAGGCTTCCGCAATTTTACTCATAAAGATCCTCCCCTCTGTATCTGGCAATGGCAGCGCAATCCTTATCTCCCCGGCCGGAAAGATTGATCACCATGATCTGATCTTTGCTCATCTGAGGCGCCAGCGTTCTTGCATAAGCCACTGCATGGGCACTTTCAATAGCCGGAATTATGCCTTCGGTCCTAGACAGATATTCAAAAGCATCCACTGCCGCATCATCGGTAATGGCTACGTACTGGGCCCGGCCTGTATCATAAAGCCATGCGTGCTCCGGTCCGATGCCTGGATAGTCCAGTCCCGCGGAAATAGAGTACACCGGCGCGATCTGGCCATACTCATCCTGGCAGAAATAGGACTTCATGCCGTGGAAGATTCCAAGCCGCCCTGTAGCAATAGTTGCCGCCGTCTGAGCTGTATCGATTCCCCGCCCGGCCGCTTCACATCCGATAAGCTTTACATCCTTGTCATCAATAAAATGATAGAAGGCTCCAATGGCGTTAGAACCACCCCCCACACAGGCCAACACCGCGTCCGGAAGACGCCCTTCCATTTCCAGCATCTGGGCCTTGATCTCTTTGGAAATCACTGCCTGAAAATCCCGCACAATCATAGGAAATGGGTGAGGCCCCATGACAGATCCAAGAACATAATGGGTGTCCGAGATACGATTGGTCCACTCACGCATGGTTTCTGATACTGCGTCCTTTAAAGTTCCGGTGCCTTCAGAGACAGGATGGACCTTGGCCCCTAAAAGCCGCATCCGGTACACATTTAAGGCCTGGCGCTTTGTGTCCTCCTCTCCCATGTACACCTCACATTCCATGCCCATTAACGCTGCCACTGTGGCTGTAGCGACCCCATGCTGTCCGGCTCCTGTTTCCGCGATTACCCGGGTCTTGCCCATTTTCTTTGCCAGAAGGACCTGGCCGATCACATTGTTGATTTTGTGGGCGCCGGTATGGTTTAAATCTTCCCGCTTCAGATAGATTTTTGCCCCGCCCAGATCCTGCGTCATATGCCGGGCATAATACAGCCTTGATGGGCGTCCGGCGTAATCGTTAAACAGCTCATTTAATTCCCGGTTAAACTCCGGATCATTTTTATAATAATTATAGGCCTCCTCCAGCTCAATAACAGCGTTCATCAGCGTTTCCGGAATGTACTGTCCGCCGTGGGCCCCAAATCTTCCTTTTGACATTACATGTCCTCCTTCCTCTGCCGGACCAGTTTAACGATCCGGCAGATCTTTTCTCTGTCTTTTCGGCCATCAGTTTCCACTCCGCTGCTTAGATCCACACCCCAGGGGTGAAGGACGTTGATGGCCTTGTCCATGTTTTTCTCATTCAGGCCTCCTGCAAGAATGTAAGGCCGACAGATATTTTTAAGCAAAGACCAATCAAAAACTTTGCCGTCACCGCTGCCGCCATCCAGCAGGATCATATCTGCGGGACATTTTTGCGCTGCCGCCACATCTTCCGGCCCCTTCACCTTAAAGGCTTTAATGATCTTGGCCCACTCCGGCGCCAGAGCCTTTAGTCGGGCAATATAATGATCATCCTCATGGCCGTGAAGCTGGGCCGTCCGGATCACGCCTGTCCCTAAAAGCGACGCCACAAAAGTTTCATCTGCATCCACAAACACGCCTACAGGAATGATCCCGGCCTTTAGCCTCCCCGCCAGCTGGTGCAGGGCCTCCGCCTCTACATTTCTCGGGCTTTTAGGAACATGGATGATAAATCCGGCGTAGTCGGGCATGGCCTCATTTACATATAAAATATCCTCCTGCCGTTTCAGTCCGCATATTTTAATCCGGGTCATAGCTTTCCCGCCTTCCGGCCAGATAATCCAGCATTTTTTTCTTATCCTTTGCCCGCATGAGGGTCTCCCCAATAAGGACGGCATTTGTGCCGTTTTCTTTTAATATTTGTACTTCCGCCTGGGTTTTTATTCCGCTTTCCGATACAAACAGAGTATCCGGCGGGGCAAGACTGCGCAGCCTGCGGCTGTTTTTTATATCCACGGAAAAATCTTTTAGATTCCGGTTATTGACTCCTATAATCTTTGCCCCTGCCTTTACGGCCCGGGCAATTTCTTCCGGCGTGTGGGCCTCCACCAGGGCATCCATGGCAAGGCTTTGGGTCAGCTGAATATAGTCTTTCAGCTGTCCGTCATCTAAAATAGCGCAGATTAAAAGCACTGCGGACGCTCCTAACGTTTTTGCCTCATAGATCATGTAGTCATCTACGGTAAAGTCCTTTCTTAACACAGGGATACTTACCGTTTTTGCGATTTCTTTTAAATACTCATTTTTTCCAAAAAACCAGTAAGGCTCTGTGAGACAGGATATGGCAGCCGCCCCGGCAGCCTCATATTCCCGGGCAATGTCCAGCCAGGGAAAATCCCGGGCAATGATCCCCTTTGACGGGGACGCTTTTTTTACCTCACATATAAATTTCAGTTCCGGCCCGGCCAGGGCGTTTAAAAAGCTTTGCTTTTCCTCCGGCTCACCCTCTTCCCTGCCACCGGGTCCGGCCTGCCCTGGGCCTGTGTCAGCATCCCGGCACAAAGCTTCCGCTTCCCGGCGCAGGATTTCTTTCGGTCGGTCTTTTTTCGCCGCCTCCACCCGTTCCCGGGTCCGTGCGGCAATCTGGTCAAGAATGTTCATGGAAATCCCCTTTTCTTAAGCTCAGCATGGTTCCAGGTTGCTTTCCCGGATAAAGTCCTCCAGTACCTTTTTGGCAGAACCGTCATCAATAAGCTTTTCAGCCATGCGGACGCCCTCTTCCATATTTCCTGCAGCTCCGGTAATGTAAAGGGCAGCTCCCGCGTTTAAGCACACAGCCTGACGCTTTGGTCCCCGCTCTTTCCCATCTAAAATATCTCTTGTGATCTGAGCATTTTCCTGAGGGGTGCCTCCGGCAAGTTCTTCTTTGGAGCACCGCTCATAGCCAAACTGTTCCGGGGTGATCACATAGGACTGAAACCATCCGTCTTTGATCTCGCACACTGATGTAGGCGCGCTCATGGAAATTTCATCCAGCTTATCCTGGCCGTATACTACCATGCCCCGGACAACCCCAAGCTTTGCCATAACCTGGGCCAATGGCTCCACTAAAGCCTCCTCATAAACCCCCATAAGCTCCATATTTGCTCCGGCAGGATTAGACAATGGGCCTAATATATTAAAGACTGTCCGGATTCCCAGTTCTCTACGGATAGGCGCCACATATTTCATGGCAATATGATAATTCTGGGCAAATAAAAAGCAGATATTGATCTTTTTTAACAGCCGGGCGCTGTGTTCCGGCGGCAGGGTGATCTTAACCCCAAGAGCTTCCAGCACATCCGCTGCTCCGGATTTTGAGGAGGCTGCCCGATTGCCATGCTTTGCCACAGGAACCCCGGCAGCGGCGATCACCAGGGCGCTGGTGGTGGATATATTAAAGGAATTGGCCCCGTCACCGCCAGTACCAACGATTTCCAGCACGTTCATGTCATGAAGCAGCTTAATACAGTGGGCCCGCATCCCTGCCGCTGACGCGGTGATCTCATCAATGGTTTCTCCTTTCATGGAAAGGGCTGTCAAATAGGCAGACATTTGGACATCTGTTGCCCGACCCTCCATAATCTCGTCCATAACGGTCTGAGCCTCCTGAAAAGTCAGATCCTGCTTTTGCGCTAATTTTATAATGGCATCTTTAATCATACTTTTGCCTCCAATCCTGCAATTTTTAAAAAGTTTCTTATCATAATCATTCCGTCTTTTGTCATAACAGATTCCGGATGAAACTGAACACCGTACACTGGCATTTCTTTATGGGCGATTCCCATAATTTCCTGATCCTCAGAGTATGCGATAACTTCCAGACACTGGGGAAGATCCTCCCTTGCGGCGCAAAGGGAATGATACCGGGCCACCGGAATTTGTTCATCCAGGCCTTCAAACAAAGGGCACTCCCGGTCCACCGTGATCCGGGATACCTTTCCGTGCATCAGCTCCTTTGCGTAGGATACATGGCCTCCAAAAGCCTGACAAATGGCCTGATGGCCCAGACACACCCCAAGTATGGGGATCTTTCCAGAAAAATACCGGATTGCCTCTACAGAATACCCGGCATCTTTGGGATGTCCCGGCCCGGGAGAAATGATCAAAGCCTGGGGATTTAGCTTTTCCATGTCCTTAGGGATCATGGCGTCATTGCGGATAATCTTTATATTTTCATAAAGACCTCCCACAAGCTGGTAAAGGTTGTATACAAAGCTGTCATAATTATCAATCATTAAAATCATCGAATCCCTCCCTGGGCAGCCGTCAGCGCCCCGATCACGGCCTGAGCCTTATTTCTGCACTCTATATATTCATTTTCCGGCACGCTGTCTGCTACAATACCGGCGCCGGACTGGACGCAGATTTTTCCGTTTTTCTTATAAGCCAGCCGTATGGAAATGCATGTGTCCAGATTTCCCGTAAAGTCCAGATACCCGATCGCCCCGCCGTAAACGCCCCGGCGCCGTCCTTCCAGTTCTCTTATAATCTGGCAGGCACGGATCTTTGGCGCCCCGGACAGCGTCCCTGCTGGCAGGATGGCATCTACAGCATCCACCGCATCCTTATCCGGGGCAATCTGTCCGGATACAGTTGTGCCAATGTGCATTACATGGGAAAATCTCTGGATCTGCATGTACTTTTCCACCTTAACGCTTCCCAGCCGACTGATCTTTCCCAAATCATTTCTCCCCAGATCCACAAGCATGTTGTGTTCTGCCCGTTCCTTTTCGTCTGCTAAAAGCTCCTGTTCAAGAAGCACATCCTCGGTTTCATTTTTCCCTCTTGGCCGGGTTCCCGCCAAAGGAAACGTGTGAAGGATCCCTTGGTCCAGCTTGGCCAGAGTTTCCGGGGAAGCTCCCGCGATCTCTATATTATCGCTGGTAAAGTAAAACATATAGGGGGAAGGATTTGTTGTGCGAAGTACCCGGTAGGCATCAAACAGGCTGCCTGTGGCTTTAACTTCCATAGGATTGGACAGAACCACCTGGAAGATATCCCCTTCATGAATATAGTGCTTTGCCTTTTCTACCATGGCGCAGTATTCTTCTTTGGAAAATACATTTTCCAAAGTGCCTTCCATGTGGAGCGGCTTAAAGTGAGCCTTGGCTCCGCTGTCTAAAAGCTGCTGGATCCGATCCAGCTCTGCCTCTGCCCGGATATAGGAGGCTTCCACATTTTCCGTATCCACCCCCGCAATAAGGATCAGCTGCTGACGGTAATGGTCAAAGGCAATGACCCGGTCAAAAAGCATAAGATCCACATCGCAGAAGGCTCCCGGTTCGTTAAAAAGATTTTTCAGGGAAGGTTCCCCGTACTGGATGTATTCGTAGGAAAAATATCCCACCAGCCCACCTGTAAAGGTGGGAAGACCATCTACATAAGGTGTTTTATAGGCCTTTAGTATTTGCCGGATCACCTGCCCCGGGTGGTCTGTGTGAAAATATCTTGTTCCGGGTTTTGAAATGATTTCCATCACATTCTCCGGAACCTGGGTATATTCCATTGGCTGAGGCCCCTGATCTTCCAACTCTTCATCCTGGGGGCCGCTGCGGATGCGCAGCTTTCCGTTGGTACAGGTCACCTCCATCAGGGGATCAAAGCCTAAAAAGGTGTATCTGCCCCATTTTTGATGACTGTCCGCGCTTTCTAACATATAGCAGTGTTTGCTGGCCGCGCGCAGGGTCCGCATCACTTCAATGGGGGTAAACCGGTCGCTGAGCAGTTCCCGGTAAACAGGAATACGCCGGTATTCTTTTTTTTGTGCCATTTTCTTAACTTCATCTAAAGCCGGTTTCATCTTTAACCTCCTCGTATATTTTGGATAGGCGGCAATGGCGGTCGGGATGTACGTTCCCACTAAACTCAAGCCGCGCCTGCGGCTTGCTTTCGTTAAGTGCTCTTTTCGGGTTACAGCAAAAATCCGCCCATGACACAAGATCTGGGATCTTATGTCAAGGACGGATGTAAATTACAAAATATACATTTCTTCCGCGGTGCCACCTTGATTTACGAATGGATCGTACACTCAGCGAGATACTAACATATCTCCGGCAACTGACGTATGCCTTTACGTCGCAGGATAATGGGGAACCGGGGTTCCTGTTCACTGCGCCCTCAGCGGTCCATTTGGCAGTTTGCATCTCCATCCGGCTCTCACCTTCCCGGACTCTCTGTGGGCGCATGGCTGCTTTGATCTCCGCTTCAACGGTTTATTATATCAAAACTTGAACTGATTATATAATAAAAACAGGAATACTGTCAAGAAATTTTTTCTTAAACAGATTTTTTTTAGCTTTTTTAATCAATGCTGATCATGGCAGTATGTGCGGATGTTTTCTTCCAGGAGCATTTTGTCCAGTTCGATTTTCAACTGATTGGGTTCAAAATATACAGCCCGGACCAGTCGATGCGGAGCGTTTACATTGCGGCTTACACAATCGTGGATATAGCTCCATGAAGAGAATGATAAAGGATCTGAGCTGCCAATTTCACTAAGGGAAGGGCCGCGCCCCCGCCAACGACTAACCCATCGCACTCATCAAAAACGGGGAGTCACGCTATGCTATGATGATGTTAAAAATAAATAGAAATCTGCCGGTTATCTTGCGAAAAATACAGACTCATGCTAGAATTAGTTACTGTTCATGCAGGCCTTGTATAGGGCCATGATTTATCAAAGAATATGCTGGTCACTTTTCACAGTATTGCTGGCAAAACGATTACGGTAATTTTTACAGAGAGGAAGATCCATTTTGAAAACTTCGGATTTTTATTTTGATCTGCCTAAGGAGCTCATCGCCCAGGATCCCCTGGAAGACCGGTCCGGCTCCCGGCTCATGGTATTAGATCGGAAAACCGGTGAGGTTTCTCACCATATTTTTAAAGAAATCATTGATTTTTTAAATCCCGGGGACTGCCTTGTGATTAACAACACAAAGGTGATTCCCGCCAGGCTCCACGGCGTTAAGGAAGATACAGGAGCCCATGTAGAGGTTCTGCTTTTAAAACGTATGGAAGGGGATGTTTGGGAAACTCTTGTAAAACCGGGAAAAAAACTTCGTCCCGGAGCAAAAATTTCTTTTGGAGACGGTCTTTTAAAGGCAGAAGTGCTGGATATTGTGGATGAAGGAAACCGTCGTATCCGTTTTACTTATGACGGAATTTTTGAAGAAATTTTAGATCAGCTTGGGGAAATGCCTCTGCCCCCTTACATTACCCACAAGTTGGAAGATAAAAACCGGTATCAGACCGTTTATGCTAAGTACGACGGTTCCGCCGCAGCGCCTACGGCAGGACTACATTTTACAAAGGAGCTTTTGGCGGCCATTGAACAAAAGGGGATAAAAATTGCCAACATTACTCTTCATGTAGGACTTGGCACCTTCCGCCCGGTGAAAGTAGATGATGTGACCCTGCATCATATGCATTCAGAATTTTACATGGTGGATGAAAAAGCTGCCAGGTTCATTAATGAGACAAAGGACCAGGGCGGCCGTGTGATCGCTGTAGGCACCACGAGCACCCGCACATTGGAAACCGTGGCAGATGAAAATGGCCATGTGTACCCATGCAGCGGCTGGACACAGATTTTTATCTACCCCGGCTATACTTTTAAATGTATTGACGCCCTGATCACTAATTTCCATCTGCCGGAATCCACCCTGCTAATGCTGGTTTCCGCCCTGGCCTCCAAAGAAAAAATCTTAAACGCCTACCAGATCGCCGTACAGGAAAAGTATCGGTTCTTCAGCTTTGGGGACGCGATGTTTATCTCATAACACCGCGCGAGTAATCAACGAAAATCCCGGAAATGTCACCTCCGGGATTTTCTATTCCTACTTTTGGCACTGGGAAGGATTAGTCCCATCGGCTGGTTGCCAGGCCGCCCCTTACAATCCTAAAACAATAAGTAAAAACATTAAAACCATGACCACAACAGCGATGACCTTTCTGGTGAGTCGGCCGTATTCGCTTTTTCATGGCTTATTTTCTCAGCTCAATGCCCATATCTTCCAGCTTGGCAAGGATCTTATCCATAACCGCATTAACATCCTTGTCCTCCAAGGTCCGGTCTTTTGCCCGGAAGGTAATGGAATATGCCACAGACTTACAGCCAGGCTGAATCTGAGCGCCTTCATAAACGTCAAACAGATGGAAGCTTTCCAGAATATTTCCGCCGCAACTTCGGATCACTTCCTCGATCTGGCCTACAAAGATCTCTTTCTTCATAACCATACTCATATCACGGGTCACAGAAGGATATTTTGCGATGCCTTTGTATTTCCGGTCAAATGTAGCCTTTTCAACAACCTTTGGCATATCCAGAACAGCTACATAAACTCTTGTGCCCAGGTCATAGTTGTCGCATACATCCGGATGAACCTCACCCAGATAACCGATCACTTCGTTGTCATAAATAATATTGGCCTGGCGTCCGGGATGTAAAAACGGCTTTCCGGCAGCCGGGTCATAGATTTTCAGGCCTTTCATACCTGCGCGCTCTAAAAATTCCTCCACAGCGCCCTTTAAGGTAAAGAAATCCCCTTCCCCATACATGGCGTAAACCATTTGGCGGCGTTCATCCGGATAGTCTGTAAGCGGTAGCGCCTTAGGCAGGTAAATGGCAGCCAGCTCATAAAGCTTTGCTTCCTTGTTCCGGCGGTTATAGTTAATGGCCAGAGAAGTAAGGATGCCATTTAAAGGCATGGTGCGCATAATACTGAAATCCAGGCCTAACGGGTTGGAAATGGTAATGGCCTGTCGCTCCGGCGCATCCTCAGGCATCATAAGCTTATCAAACACTTTCGGACTTTCAAAGGAGAAGGTCATAGCTTCGGAAAATCCGCAAAATTCCGCAGTTTCTCTGGCCACATCCTCTACTCTTAATTTAAATGGCAATTTTCCGCTGGTCGCTTCATCGCTGGGAAGCGTCACAGGAATGTTGTCATAGCCGTAAAATCTTGCAACTTCCTCAGCCAGGTCTGCAAGGCCGATCAGATCCTGACGGAAGGTAGGCACAGTAACTTCCTTTGTTTCCGGATCATAAGACAGTTCCAATGGCTTAAAGTACTCAAGCATCTGGTCCAGACTTAAGTCGGTTCCCAAAAGTTTATTTACTTTTTCATGATCAAATTTAATCTTCCTCGGTTCCTTTACTGTTGGATAAACATCCACAGTTCCGCCAACCACTTCTCCGGCGCCAAGCTCTACGATCAGCTGGCAAGCCCGGTCAATGGCTTCCTTGGCATTGTTCGGATCCAGGCCTTTTTCAAACTTGCCCTGGGCATCGGTATGCATACCCATGCGGCGTCCGGAAAGACGGATATTTGTGCCGTCAAAGCAGGCGCCCTCAAATACCATGGTTTTTACATGGTCTGTGATCATAGAGTTTTGTCCGCCCATGATTCCCGCAATACCAATAGGCTCCTTAGCGTCGCAGATCATCAGTGTGTTATGATCCAGATTTCTTGTCTGTCCATCAAGCGTAACAAATTTCTCGCCGTCCTGAGCTCTGCGGACGATGATCTCATGGCCTTCGATGGTATCCAGGTCATAAGCGTGCATGGGCTGGCCATATTCTTCCATAATGTAGTTGGTAATATCTACAATATTGTTAATGGGACGAATTCCCTGGGATGCCAGGCGTCTCTGCATCCACTTGGGAGATGGACCAATCTTAATATTTTTCACCACTCTGGCCAGGTACCGGGGGCAAAGTTTAGTGTCTTCTACACGGACTTTAATATAATCATTGACATCTTCGTCATTTTCCTTAACTTCAACTATCGGAGGATGAAAAGGCTTTTTTAAGGTTGCAGCCGCTTCTCTGGCAATACCTAAAATACCAAAGCAGTCGACACGGTTGGAAGTGATCTCATATTCAACGACCACATCATCCAGATTTAATGCTTTTACCGCATCGTCTCCAGGCTTTACATCTGCGTCCTTAAAAATATAAATGCCGTTTTCCGGAGCTTCCGGATACATTTCCCGGCTGGAACCCAGCTCTTCAATAGAGCACATCATGCCATAGCTTTCCACGCCCCGCAGCTTGCCTTTTTTGATCTTAATGCCTTCCTCCGGCATAGGACCGCCGTCATGGCCTCCGGCCACCTTGCCGCCCTCTAAAACTACAGGAACCAGATCTCCCTCATGAACATTGGGAGCGCCGGTGACAATCTGAAGGAGTTCTTCCTTACCTACATTTACCTGACAGATGATCAGCTTATCCGCGTTTGGATGAGGCTCGATTTTTTCAATCTTTCCCACAACAATATTTTCCAGATTTTTATTTAATTCAACATAGCCCTCAACTTTGGAACCGGATAATGTCATTGCATCCGCATATTCCTGTGCCGTTACATCAAGGTCAGGCACATAAGCTTTGATCCATGATAAAGGTGTGTTCATATTCTTTCTTCCTTTCTTAGAACTGTTTCAAAAAACGAATATCGTTTTCATACATAAGGCGCATATCGTCAATCTCATATTTAAGGAGAGCAATACGCTCCAGGCCCACACCAAAGGCGAAGCCAGCATATTCTTCCGGATCAATGCCGCTCATTTCAAGAACATGGGGATGGACCATGCCGCAGCCTAAGATCTCGATCCAGCCGGAGCCCTTGCACATACGGCAGCCCTTTCCGCCGCATTTAAAGCAGGTCACATCCATCTCGGCGCTGGGCTCTGTAAATGGAAAATGATGGGGGCGGAACTTTACTTTTGTCTGGGTTCCGAACATTTCCCGGGCAAACTCTGCCAGGGTTCCCTTAAGATCCGCAAAGGTAATGTTCTTTCCAACAACCAGGCCTTCCACCTGATGGAAACATGGAGAATGGGTAGCATCCACCTCATCTGCCCGGTAAACCCGGCCGGGGGAGATCACCTTGATGGGCAGCTTGCCATTTTCCATGGTATGGACCTGGGCGCCGGAAGTCTGGCTTCTTAAAAGCATATTTGCGTTAATATAAAATGTGTCCTGCTCATCTCTTGCCGGATGGTCTTTGGGAATATTTAATGCCTCAAAATTGTAGTAATCTTTTTCCACTTCCGGGCCTTCCACAACTTCATAGCCCAGGCCTACGAAAATACGCTCCATTTCTTCCAGGGCAATGCTGTTGGGATGGCGATGGCCTACATTATTCTTTTTCGCCGGCAAAGTTACGTCAATAACCTCAGACTTTAGCTGAACCTCACGGGCTTTCCGCGCCAGAGAGGTTTTCATGGCATCCAGGGCATCTTCAATCTCTGTACGGGTCTGGTTGACCATCTGGCCAAATGCGGGGCGTTCCTGGGGGCTTAAATCTTTCATGGATTTCATAATGGCTGTTAATTCGCCTTTTTTCCCTAAAAATGCCACGCGAATATCATTCAGCTTATCCAGCTCTTTTGCTTCATGGATCTTTGCGATCGCTTCCTCGCGAATCTGCTTTAACTTTTCCTGCATGATCTTTCTTCCTTTCATTTCGATTATTGGGAATCTACGGATGTGCCGTTGTCAGCTCGCAGCTGCACTGCTCGCTAACCGTTGCCTGCTAAATATCCGAGCAGCCTGGCAAGCAAACTTGCCATCTGTCCGACTACTTGGCAGGCGTATCGCACAAAAAAAGCCCTTACTATGATGGGGATCATAATAAGGGACGAAAAAGCTTTCCGCGGTACCACCCAGATTCCTGAAAGACACTGCTGTGGATACAGGATTCCCGAAACCGCCTGGTAGCGGGACTATGCCTGCAGCGTGTCTTAAAAAGGCACTTTAAAATGTGTGTAACGTACACAAAACGACATCTCCTACTCACTGCTGTCAAAAGACATACAGCTTCAAAAATGCAGCTCCCGTGGGAAATTGGGTATATATCTGAACTTAAAGGAGCTTTCAGCCGATGACTCCCTCTCTCTGTAAGAAAATATATACTTCATACACGATCTTCGCCTTTAATTATTACATACCTATTCTAACAGATTTTTTCTCAGTGTCAAGGCGATTTTAAATGGATTTTGGCGCTGTGCTTTAAAAATAACCGGCGTACAGGATGGCGTCTGCTGTGGATTTCCTGGTAAGGAACCAGGGTTCCCTGATCCAATTTCAATATCCGGTCCGCAAAAGAGCATACGTCTTCATACTTTGCGCCAGTCACAAGGGCACATATATTATAGTAGCGGACAATGTCCCGAATACACTGACGTACAGGATCACTGCTGCTGCGGGTCAAAAAACGGAAGGGTTCATCTAAAAGCAAAACCTTCGGCTGCATGGCCATGATCTTTGCCAAAGCGACCCGAAGCCGCTCCTCCCCGGAAATATACGTGATCTTTTGGGTCAACAGGCCATCCAGCCCCATAAACTGGATCAGCTCATTGACTTGTGACATATCCGATACAGGCCGCTCCTTTAAAGGAAATGTGATATTTTTATACACGCTCCAATCCCATACAAAATCAAAATCCCGAAAAACAATATTGACCTGGCGGTCTTCCTGTTCTACACTTGTAATATCACGGCCATCCAAACGGATCTGTCCGCAGTCCCCGTTCGTGATCCCTTGGATCAGATTTAAAAGGGCGGACTTTCCGCTTCCCTGCGGGCCGAAAACAGCCGCGATCTCCCGGTCTTTGATTTTAAGATTAATATTATTTAAAATAAGCTTGCCGTCAAAGGACTTTTTAAGATTTTCCAACTCCAACATGAATTTATGATGCCTCCAAAAATACAACTCAGCCATCATTTAATGCAATAAGTAATACATCTCTCACTTGTATATTTGGGACATTTTATCAGCTTTTTAGTAAAGCTTCTATCGGATTTTGGAAAAATAAACGTAAAAAACATGTAAATTGTTCCTTTTCATGATATTATAAAAGCACAAATGTACGTACTAACAGGGGATTATTATCCATGCCGCAGTTCAGCTGGTGGACTGTGACTAATCTTTATATTTTAGCGGGAGGGATTCTCATGCTTAATATCATCGGCTGGATCAAAGACATAATGAATAAGATCAAGGATGACCATGTGACCGCTTATGCAGCCCAGTCCGCATTTTTTATTATTCTGTCCGCGGTTCCTTTTTTAATGCTCCTGCTGATCCTGCTTAATCATGTACCGATTGAAACGGATACACTAATCAGCAATATTAATGACTTTTTCCCGGCAGATACCAGTGATTTTATCACTGCCATTATCCAGGAGATTAAAACAAAAACCTCCGGAACAGTACTGTCTATTACCATTATTGCCCTTTTGTGGGTTTCAGGAAAAGGGATTCTTGCCCTGACCCGAGGACTGAACTCTGTGTACGGCATTAAGGAAACTCGAAACTACCTGATCTTAAGAGTGGTCTCTACATTTTACACACTGCTTTTCGCCATTATGATCATCTTTACTTTGGGTTTTCTCGTTTTCGGCAACCGAATCTACCTGTGGATCTGTGAAAAAATTCCTTTTTTAAACCATGTGGCTGCCTTTTTAATCAGTATTCGCACAATCTCTTCCATGGGGATCCTGACCGGGTTGTTTCTTGTGTTTTATAAGGTCCTCCCCAACCGAAAAAGCCAGCTGTTCCATCAGCTTCCCGGCGCTGTTTTTGCAGCATTGGGCTGGATGATCAGCTCCTATATTTTTTCTGTTTATGTGGATTTTTCTGCAGGACTGTCCTATATGTACGGAAGCCTGACCAGTATTATCGTCACCATGCTTTGGCTTTACTTTTGCATGAACATATTCTTTTTCGGCGCCGAACTTAATGTGCTATGTTTTCCTCTGGAGCAGGAGCATCACGACCTGAAATACTAAGCTTTAGGGCTGCGCCCTAAAGCTCTCCCATCATGCACGCATGGCGGCCGCTTGCCAGACGTATCACGCAAAAAGAGACGTCAAGGAATCCACTTGCGTCTCTTTTTTCATCTTATGTAAAAGCCCCAGGGTGCCGTTCCCCGCTATTTTGACTCCTAGCCTAACGCCAGGTGGGTAATCTCATCGTTTTTTCTGTCTTCCACTGCATAATCGGAGGCTTGACATATTTCCCGACATCAAATTTCCCGTCAAAATAAATGTAGGTTCAAAATTGCAGGGTCCTCGTACATCCCAGGAATTTCTTCTCTTTACCTGTAATTAATTATATATGATATGATAAAAAATTTCAAGCAGGAAATATTTCCTGTCATTTTTCAAACCGATAGACAATTATCAAAAACAATGCTAAACTATGGTCAAGATATTTACACATATTACCCCATGATACTCTAACAGAAAGGAAATGGACACCACTGATGAAAAATGTATCAAAAATCTTACTGGGAGGACTGGCCTGTCTGCCTGCCGCTTATCTTTGCGCTATTGCTCCAAGCCGCCGAAGCTCTCCCCTTATGGAACATTTAAAAAAATATGACTATGCCCACCGGGGGGTGCATGATAATCTTTGGGGCGTCCCTGAAAACTCTATGGCTGCCTTTGAAAAAGCAGTAAATAAAAACTATGGCATTGAGCTGGATATTCATCTGACCAGGGATCACCGTTTAGTCGTCTTTCATGATGACAGTCTCTGGCGCATGTGCCATATAAAAAAGAATGTACGTGAAATGACATGGGATGAATTGAAAGAGGTACATCTGCTGAACACTCATGAAACAATCCCCCTTTTTGAAGACGTCCTTAACCTTGTGGGCGGCCGCGTTCCTCTCATCGTGGAACTGAAAGTAGATAAAGGCAATTATAATGAACTGTGCGCTGCTGCAGATCAGATCCTTTCCCGGTATAAAGGCGCCTACTGCATTGAGTCCTTCCATCCCATGGCCGTTGTCTGGTACAGGATGAACCGGAAAAATGTTGTCCGGGGTCAGCTTTCCTGCAACTTTAGCCGGACACCCCACAGCTGGCAGCCCGGGCCCCTGGCTCTATCTCATCTGATTACCAATATTGGCGGCCGTCCGGACTTTATTGCCTATAATTATAAAGATATTAAAAATCTGGGATTCTTCCTGAACCACAAGCTTTTTAAAGCCATGACCGTATTATGGACAGTTTCCACCGAAAGGGACAGAAAAATCCTGAAAAAAATGGGACATACCATCATTTTTGAACATTTTGAACCATAAAGATCCTCCCCGCCTGAAGGCCGATGATCTGCCATGATCCGCTCTGTCTGGAGGCCGAAGCGTCATGAAAATTCTCCCCGTCAGGAAGACGGTAATCTTCATAATGCTTCGGTTCCAAACGGGGAAATCCATATAACAGCTCAGACAAGCAAACGGTTATTAATACAGAGGATACTTATCTGTAAGACTCTTTACAATAGCCATCGCTTCATCCTTGCCGGATTCAAAATCTTTTAAGGTAACGGCAATCGCCTGAGCGATCTGATCCATATCGTCTGTGTTAAATCCCCGGGTCGTAGCCGCAGGTGTACCAAGACGGATACCGCTGGTCACAAAAGGCGACTGAGGATCATTGGGGATGGTGTTCTTATTACATGTAATGTGAACCTCATCCAGCATCTTTTCCGCCTGCTTTCCGGTCAGACCAAGATTTTGAAGATCTACCAGCATGAGATGATTGTCCGTTCCTCCGGACACAATAGTCAGATCTCTCTTTTGCAGACCATCACACAGGGCCTTGGCATTATCCACGATGCGCTGCTGATACTGCTTAAATTCATCCGAAAGGGCCTCTTTAAAAGCCACAGCCTTAGCCGCGATCACATGCATCAATGGTCCGCCCTGGGTTCCGGGGAATACGGCAGAATTAAGCTTTTTGCCAAATTCCTCTGAGGACAGGATCATACCGCCTCTTGGACCTCTTAAAGTCTTGTGGGTCGTTGTCGTAGTAAAATGGGCATACGGGATCGGACTTGAATGGAGGTCGGCAGCCACAAGGCCTGCAATATGAGCCATATCTACCATAAGATAAGCGCCCACCTCATCTGCGATCTCTCTGAACTTTTTAAAATCAATGGTTCGGCAGTAAGCGCTGGCGCCGGCAATGATCAGCTTTGGCTTTGCCTCCAGAGCAATGCGGCGCACCTCTTCATAATCAATGAAGCCTTTATCGTTTACACCGTAAGGCACACAGCGAAAAACCTTGCCGGAATAATTCGCCGGGCTTCCGTGAGTCAAATGTCCGCCGTGATCAAGGTTCATGCCCATAAAGGTATCTCCCGGCTTTAACACAGCCTGGAAAACTGCCATATTCGCCTGAGCGCCGGAATGAGGCTGAACGTTGACATACTCTGCGCCAAAAAGCTTCTTTGCCCGTTCAATGGCCAGATTCTCCACAATATCCACGTACTGACACCCGCCATAGTAACGTTTTCCCGGATAGCCTTCCGCGTATTTATTGGTTAGGGGACTTCCCATAGCCGCCATAACCGCTTTGCTGACAAAATTCTCAGATGCGATCAGCTCAATATTGCCGTTTTGTCTGCCGATTTCCAGCTGTATCGCTTCGGCAACCTCCGGGTCTACACTTTTGACTTCATCAAATGAATACATAACTCCTACCTCCATATTTTTCCATCGTAAAATAACGCTGCCAATCACCGTGTGACCAGCAGCCAAATGATCAGCACATACTCAATGATACTGATCGCCGGTATCCCTGCAGTAAACCTTGCATGCTTTGTTTTATGGCGGAAAGTATACATGCCTGCCAGCACCCCGGGACCGCCGCCTAAAAACGCTGTAATAAAAAAACGCTTTTCAGGAATCCTCCACTGATGCCGGACAGCCCGTGTCTTATCAATCCTGCACAAAATAAAGCCATACAGATTTACAAGCAGCAGCCAGGCCGCTAAAATCTCTATTACAATATCCATGATCAAAGCTCCTGAAACAAAGTGTCCGGCGCCTAGTAAGACCAGCGCCCCAAAGCGCCGCTTGCCAGGTCACGGGTTTTCCCGTGACAGTTTAGTTATCCAAACTGTTACAGTATTACTACGATAGTAGCAATTTATCATAGGTTTGTCCAGTATATTTTTTAATTTCCCCCGTTTTTTCGTAAAAATAATAGACACAATCGGATAAAATCTCCTCTTGTGAGACAACATTTTCATTTGCGCAGGCAACCGTCTTAACAAGTTCTTGAGGCAGAACCCTTCCACGAGCGGCAAACAGAATCACCTCATGGATCGAACTGGGAAGGATGAAAAAGTCTGAGCCCAGCCGACTCCCACAGGCTTTAAGTACATGGGGATAACAGATGACTGCGGCGCCGTTGATCCCGCAGTCATTCGTCAGTATAAGCATATTCCGCCAAAACAGCCGGTCGGCCGCAAGGACCTGCTTCTCCTCCCCTATATCAAAAGCCTCCAGCTCCTCCATAATGGTATCCATATCTTTAATCCGGGGAGGAAAGAGCCGTACAGAGTTTTCCAAAGCCATGTGATAAATCTGCCGTTCATTCACGCCCCACACATCCATTAAAGTGTCTGTAACCAGAGCGGTGGAAATCCCCCCTTCATTCTTCCCGACCAAAATCCGGTAAGTAATAGCCATATCCAAAAAATCTCTGTGGGGACAGGTTTTCAGCATATTTTGATTCCTGTCCCTGCTGATGAGCCGGATCACCAGCTTGCCCTTTATGCGGCTAAAATCATAGAGGTCTCCCGGATCCAGGACTTTTTCATAAATATACCCTGCCTTATAAATCTTTAGGATGCAATCCATAATCTGATCCATATCAAAAGACAGACAATAGTCTCTAAACAAATCATCCACATAAATCTGAGGCCTCCCTGAGCGTCCTTTTCCCAGGATCCTTATGGCCAGGACGGCTGTTTCGTTATTTTTAAATATAGGAACGACCTGTATCTCCACTTCCTCCCCCGTATATCTGCTTATATAATCCGGTATATGCTCCCGGATATAGGAAATAAATTCGGAATAATCCATTCCTTTTGCTTCTTTCTTCATCCATCTTCTCCTTATTACCGGTAACGATTCAGAGTGCTGAATCGTTACGACTGCCACAAATTAAGTTACACCATATGGGAAATATAAGAATTCTTAATTAAGATTACCATCGTTAAGACAGGGCCCAGAACATTACTGGTGGGTATGACATGCCATATCCGATCACAATTCTCCCTGCAGGGGCGCCCTACTATTTGAAATAAAAGCATCTACAAAACTTTTGTTTTGTGATGCTTTTATTATACGGAAATCGTGAACGTTTTCAATTATTATCCATCGACATCTTCCGACAAAACCTGAATCGCTTTGAATCAAAACTGCCCATGTTCCCCACTGTCCGCAAATCGTAACAACCTATTCCACGCCGGAAAGATCCCGGATCACTGCTCCGGCGATCATCAGCCCGGCAGCAGAGGGAACAAAGGCGATGCTTCCCGGAGACACCCGCTTTTTATTCAGGGAATGGGCATCACTGCCTGGGTCTGCCGCCAGCTTTACAGGAGGCTCATCGGAAAATAATACCTTTACATGGTCAATATTTCTTTTTTTTAGCTCCCGGCGCATAACTCTTGCCAAAGGACACACACTGGTCTTGGAAATATCTGTGATTTTTAAACGTTCCGGGTAAAGCTTATTTCCCACACCCATGGAGCTGATCACCGGGATCCCAAGTGCCCTGGCTTTTTCAATAATCAGCAGCTTTGAGGTCACTGTGTCTATGGCATCTACAATATAATCACAGGACTCAAAGGGAAAGGCAGCAAGGGATTCCTGATCGGCAAACATTTCCCAGGCTGTGATCCTGGCCTTTGGGTTTATATCCAACATCCGCTCCCGCATTACCTCTACCTTTGGCCGCCCCAGAGTGGAATGAAGGGCCAGGATCTGACGGTTAATATTGCTCAGACAGACCCGGTCATTATCCACAATATGGATATTTCTTATACCGCAGCGCACCAGGGCCTCCGCCGCAAAAGAGCCGACCCCGCCAACGCCGAAAACTGCCACACAGGCCCCGGCCATCCGGTCAAACCCTTCCGGTCCCAAAAGGGCCCGGGTACGGACAAACTCATTTTCAATCATTTTTTCTTCCATGAATGTTAAACCTTTGCTTGCGCCCGATCATTTCATCAATGCGCTCAATATAATCCTTTACATTTTTTACATTTTCGATCCGCTCAATACGGTTTTCGCCGGGAATAACGATCTTTGTAGTCCCGCCGGCCCCGGCAGCCACAATGGTCTGCTTTTCTTCCATTATAAGAATATTATAAAGTCCCTCGCAGCCCTTTTTCGCATAACCCACATTCTCCAGATTTCCGGCAATATTTTTCTGCCGATACAGATAATAAGGCTCCATGCCCATGGAAAGAGCGCTTTTAAAGGAACAGCCGATCATCCGGTTGACTGCCTCCTGAGGCGTTACTTTAAAGGCTTCCCGGTTTTTGTTCATATAAGCAGCCCGCTTAATGGCCAGAGAATGAACGGTCATGCTCTCAGGCCCAAGAAGGGCGATCTGCCTTAAAGTTTCTCCCATATCCTCCACAGATTCCTCCGGAAGCCCGGCGATCAGATCCATGTTAATATTCCCAAACCCGGCCTCTCTGGCCATGGCAAAAGCTTCCCGCACCTGATCTACCGTATGCTTGCGTCCGATAAGATCCAGTGTCTTTTGCTTCATAGTCTGGGGATTAATGGAGATCCGGTCAATACCGTAGGACTTGATCACTTTCAGCTTGTCCATGGTAATACTGTCCGGCCGTCCCGCCTCAATGGTAATTTCCCGTATAGAAGAAAAATCATAAATGGAAGACAGCTTATGAAGCAGCCGGTCCATTTGGGAAACTGTCAGGGATGTAGGCGTACCGCCTCCCATATATAAGGTAAGCAAATGCTTTTCATCCGGCAGGGAGGCCAGATAATCCAACTCCTTAAATAAAGCCTCAAGATAATCATCTACCTTTTTCCGCCAGGCAGATAAAGGAAAGGAAGAAAAAGAACAATAGGCGCAAATCGTAGGACAAAATGGAATCCCTACATAAAGGCTGTAGGTAGATCCGTAATCCAGGTCCTTTAAAATCCGAGATTCATTTTTTGCCACCCGGGTACACAGCTGATACTTTTCATCCGATAAATAATACTCTTTTTTAAAATAATCATACATTTCCGCGTCTGAAAAACCCCGGTTTAACAGATCCATAGCAATCTTTGTCGGCCGGATGCCGGTTAAGGTACCCCAGGGCAGCTCTGTTCCCATATAAGAGGACAGACAGTCATATAAGATCCGCTTTAATGTATTTTTGGCTTCCCTGTAATCGGAAAAATCACAGGCCCCCTCCCTGGCAGAAAGCACAGTCTCCCCTTCTTCCAGGGATATTTTAACTTTGTCCGGCAAAAAAATGACCCGGACCTGACGATCCGCGCCTTCCTTGTTGAGAACAATCTTCTCTCCCGGAAAAAAGGCCATCATCAATGCCCGAATGTCATTTTCATAGCTGGACTGGTTCATAAATAGTCCAATCATTGATCTTACCTCAATCCTATCGCAGCAGTTTGGCCTGCTGGATCGTTACATCTAATCTTTGATTTCGCTGACAAAGGGATTATATTTTTTCTCCCAGCCAATGGTTGTAGCTCCGCCGTGACCTGGCAGCACTGTCACATCATCCTCCAGGACAAAAAGCTTTTCCCGGATGGCACGCACCAAAGTGCCCATACTTCCCGTTGGCAGGTCCGTTCTTCCTACAGAGCCTTCAAACAGAGTATCCCCGCATACTACTGTGTTGAGATCTTTTATATAATAACTGACGCCGCCCTGGGTATGGCCCGGGGTAAATAACACCTGAATCTCCCCTCCGGCTTCCCGGATCACATCCCCGTCTTCCACAAGCCGATCCGCCTTATAGCTTACATTAGCGCCGATCATGGCGCAGGAATTTAACTGGGGAGATTCCATAACCGCTTCCTCCTGACTGTGGATGTACACCGGAAGATCATAGGCCTCCTTAAGGGGAGGAATCCCCATAATATGGTCAAAATGGCCATGAGTCAGTAAAATTGCCTTAGGGATCAGTGCTTCCCTTTGAAGGTAGCGGACGATCTTGTCCCCCTCAGCGCCAGGATCAAAGATCACCGTCTCCTTTGTGTCTTTATTTATAAGCAAATAGCAATTGGTGCCGACCATTCCCAGCACCATGGACTGTATTTCAAAATTCATTCCATTCCTCCATTTTTATCCCCGGGTACGCTCCACATCATAAACACAGTCTAAAGAACGCAGCTTATCTACAATCTTTGTCAGCTCAGCCCGCCCGGACACATCAAAACAGACATTAATGGTGGCTGCCTGGTTCTTTCCGGTACGGCTCTGCATGGCTGTCACATTAATATCCCGTTCAGTAAAGACCTTGGCCACCTCTACCAGGACGCCAACGCCATCGTGAACATAAATATTGATCTCAGCCTTGTAAAGCTCTTTAGAAGCCCCATCCTCCTGCTGCCACTCAGCATCAATAAGCCGGGCCCGGTCAGATTCGGAAATATTCATAATATTCACACAGTCTGTCCGGTGAATGGAAATTCCCCGTCCCCGTGTGATAAAACCTACGATCTCGTCGCCAGGCAAAGGATTGCAGCACTTGGAGAAACGTACAGCCACATCATCAATCCCTTTAACGATGATCCCGCTTTTTGACTTTTTATGATGATCGGACAGACCGCTTTTTGACTCAGCAATCTGGTTTAAGATCTGATCATCTGTGATCAGCTTCTTATGAGCCTTATTATACTCATCTAAAAGCTTGTTAATGACCTGGCCTTCCTTTAAACCGCCGTGGCCGATGGCGGCACACACAGCGTCCCAGTCTTTAAAACCGTATTTGTGAAGGACCTTCTCCACATATTCCGGCTTTGTCAGGTCACTTAAGGTTAGGGCCTTGGACTTACAGTATTTGTCAATCAGCTCCTTGCCCCGGACAATATTTTCCTCTTTAAATTCCGTCTTAAACCACTGGTTGATCTTATTTTTTGCCTGGGTGCTTTTTACGATCGAAAGCCAGTCCCGGCTGGGTCCTTTAGAATTTTGAGAAGTGATGATCTCGATCCGGTCCCCGTTTTGTATCTTGTAATCAATGTTGACCAGCCTTCCGTTGACTCTGGCCCCAACCATTTTATTTCCCACAGCGCTGTGGATGCTGTAAGCAAAGTCAATGGGGGTGGAGCCGTTTGGAAGGTTCTTTACATCCCCTGCCGGGGTAAAGCAGTAAACGCTTTCTGAAAACAGATCCAGGTCATTTTTCAGCAGGCTCATAAACTCCTTGTTATCAGACATATCCCGCTGCCACTCCAAGATCTGGCGCAGCCATGTAAGCTTGGCCTCCTCGCTGTTTTCATTATTTATACCGTTAGGATCTTCTTTATACTTCCAGTGGGCCGCAATACCATATTCCGCAGTGCGATGCATCTCAAAGGTACGGATCTGGATTTCAAAGGGCTTTCCTTCCGGCCCGATCAGGGTTGTGTGGAGGGACTGGTACATGTTCTGCTTTGGCATAGCAATGTAATCCTTAAAGCGTCCCGGTATAGGCTTATACTTTTCATGGATCAATCCCAGGGCCGCATAACAGTCTTTAATAGAATCCACAATGATTCGCACCGCAAACAGATCATAAATCTGATCCAGCGTTTTATTCTGGTTCACCATCTTTTTATAAATGCTGAAAAAATGCTTTACCCGTCCGCTGATCTGAGCCTTAATGCCGCCCTTTTCCATACATTCGCTGACCTCATCCACAATGGCAGATACATAGGCCTGACGCTCGCTGCGCTTAGAGGCGATCTTTTCCGCCAGATCATAGTACACCTCCGGCTCCAGATACCTTAATGCCAGATCATCCAGCTCGATCTTGATCTTGGAAATACCAAGGCGCTGGGCAATAGGGGCGTAAATATCCATGGTCTCCCTGGCTTTTTCCTTCTGTTTTTCCGGGGACCAGTACTTGGCAGTACGCATATTATGAAGCCGGTCCGCCAGCTTTACAAGGATGACCCGAATATCTTTAGCCATAGCCAAAAACATCTTCCGCAGGTTTTCCGCCTGGATCTCCACTTTATCCTTCGCATAGGACAGCTGGCCCAGCTTTGTTACCCCGTCCACAATAAGGGCAACCTCCTTGCCAAACTCCTTCTCGATCTCCTCATCGGTCATTACAGTATCCTCCACCACATCATGGAGGAGACCGCCGACAATGGTTTCCTTATCCAGCTCCAGATCCGCCAGGATCAAGGCCACACTTAAAGGATGGATAATGTAAGGCTCCCCGGACTTTCGTGCCTGTCCCTCATGGGCCTTACTTGCAATATGATAAGCCTTCTCAATCTGACTAATGTCTGTGGAAGGATGATATTTTTTTACTCTCCCGATCAGCTGAGCATACAGATCCTCAGGAGCTGTAAAATCTTTTGTCTGAACCACTTCATCCTTACCTTCATCGATTACGTCTGCTTCAACCACTTTTCCATGTTCCTGAGTCATGTTCTCACCACTTTCTTTTAGTTCTGGGCAAACAGGAAAATGATCCTGACGTTTGCCGTGAAGATTTTCTGCCAGAGACGCAGAAAAATGCCGGGCCGTCAACTGCCTTACTTTCCTTCGTAAATCACTGCGGATTCTACAGGATAGCCTTCAAGGCGCTTCCGCCCTTTAAGGCCTGCAAGTTCAATAAGAAAGATTACCTTAACCACTTGGCCGCCAAGCTTTTCCACCAGGCGGATATTGGCCTCCATAGTGCCTCCGGTAGCTAAAAGATCGTCTACAAGAACTACCTTTTGTCCGGGCTTGATGGCATCCACATGCATCTCTATCTCAGCAGCGCCGTACTCCAGGACATATTCCTGAGAAACCGTCTTTCTAGGCAGCTTGCCCTTCTTTCTTATGACAACAAAACCTTTTCCTAATTTATATGCAATAGGCATACCGAATATAAAGCCTCTGGCTTCCGGCCCTACAACCACATCAAAATCCTGCCCGTCTAAAAAGCCGCTCATAGTATCAATGGCCAGGCGAAGTCCATCCGCATCCTGGATCACTGTTGTAATATCTCTAAAAATAATACCTTTTTCCGGAAAGTCCGGTATGCTTAAAATATAATCTTCAAGTTTTTTCATTAGTTTTAAGCTCCTTTTTCGGTGTTTTTCGGGTCTGTCCCACAAATGGGGGGTTCCCAGCGACCTGGTTTCATCAAATTATCCTCTATTATATACCAAATATTCTGAAAATGGAAGATACTTCTTATATGCGGCAGTATCCGGTGACAACCATTTGTATAGATTCTCTTCCCATATATTCATTTATATCCGGATAGTAGGTCATGGCGATTTCCACATGATTACTCTTTCCTCCAAACATACGGCTGCACTCTTCCGGACCAAATTCCTCTTCAATAAATGCCTTAAATGCGGGAATGTCCCCAAAATATACCGCATCCATAGATGTTTTGTAATCATCCATGACGGTCATTTTTAATACATTTTGATTTTTCCCAAAGACTCTAGCGCTTAAAACGCGAAAATGATTTTCCGCAAACACCGGCTTGGGATTTCCCTTGCCAAAAGGTTCCAAAAGCTCCAGCTGACGGATAAAATCCCGTGTCACGTAGCCGATAGGCATAGGCACGTCTATACGCACCACCGGCATAAGATCCTTTGGGGTCAGGGCTGTAGTCTTGTTGAGATTTTCCCGGAGAACATCCAGATTCTCCTCCTTTAAGGTCAGCCCGGCTGCCATAGGATGGCCGCCAAACCGCTCTAAAAGAGCCTTCTGCCGGGTCAGCTCCATAAACATATTATACGCTTCAATAGACCGGCCGGAACCTTTGATCCTATGATCTTCCACCTGGGTAAAGACAATGGTCGGCTTATGATATTTTTCCTTAACCCTTCCGGCAATGATCCCCACCAGACTTTCGTGGCAGTCCTTTAAAAGTACCAAAAGCACTTTATCCTCCTTAATGGAAGAATTTTCAATAATATCTACCGCCTGTTCAAATCCGGCTACTGTAAGATTTTTTCGGCTGTCATTCAGTTCTTTAAGATCCTGGGCAATCTGAAGCGCCCGGTCCGCATCTGTTTCCTCTAAAAGATCCTGCGCGATCTTCACTGTATCCAGACGGCCGGCCGCATTAAAGCAGGGGCCGATGACAAAGCCAATATGATAAGCGCTTAAACGGGCGGGATTTAAAGAATTCACTTCGATCAGCGCCTTAAGTCCCACATTTTTCGTATGCTTTACCCGTTCCAGCCCAAGCTTTACAATGATCCGGTTCTCGTCCTGCAGATCCATGACATCCGCTACTGTGGCAATGGCTGTATACTCCAGAAGTGCTGACTTTTCCTCTGCCGGTACATGGCGCCGGTCATATAAATGACAGATCAGCTTAAACGCCACCCCGGCGCCGCACAACTTTTTAAAAGGATAAGGACAGTCCGGCTGCTTAGGATTAACAATGGCATCCGCGTCCACCCGAAGGGTTTTTATCGTATGATCCGGCTGCTCCTCAAAGGGAATGTCGTGGTGGTCTGTAACGATCACTTTCATACCCAAAGCCTTTGCCCTGGCCACCCCTTCAAAGGCAGCAATGCCATTATCACAGGTGACAAGGAGGCGGGCGCCGCTCTCATAAGCTTGTTCTACGATGCGGCAGTTAAGACCGTAACCCTCGGCCACCCGGTCCGGTGTATAAACGGAACAATCTGCCCCGATCCGTGTAAATCCGGTTTTAAGGATAAATCCGGACATGATCCCATCCACATCAAAGTCAGAAGCGATGGCAATCTTTTCTTTATGCTCAACCGCCTCCAGGATCATATCCGCCGCCAGTTTCAAATCCTTTAACCGGAGGGGATCATAAAAGTCCTGTTCTGATCCGTGTAAATATTTTCGTATATCTTCCCGCTCCCGCACATCCCGGTTGATAATGAGCCGGGCAAGGACAGGATTAATGTGAAATTCCTCAGCAATTTTCTGAAAATCCGCTCCTTTTGCAATAACAACCCATTTTTCCTTCATTCCATTCCTCCCATCGTTCTTTAAAAGTAACCGTTAGGCCAGGCTGAACGGTTACTTTTAATTTCAACACGCCCGGGAATGATCCCGGGCGTGAGTTAATAACTTAATGCAGCTTTGATCATAATTGCGCACTCAACTCTTTTGCGCATCAGATCGCAGCCGATGTCATAGGCATCCGTAATGCTGTGATTAAAATTATAGGCATTAGCCGCGCAGCCGCCGCTGCAGTAAAAGCGGGCAAAGCACTGACGGCATTTGTCTTTTGCATATACATTGCAAAGCTTAAATTCATCCCGGATGTCGGCGCGCACCACACCATCATCCACATTTCCCATGAGAAATTCGTCCTGGCCCACAAACTGGTGGCAGGGATACAGATCTCCCCATGGGGTCACTGCCAAATATTCAGTACCTGAACCGCATCCGGAAAGACGCTTAGCCACGCATGGACCGCCGGTAAGGTCAATCATAAAATGGAAGAAATTAAATCCGCGTCCTTCTTTGTGACGGCGGATCATTTCCTTAGCCAGTTCATCATACTGTTCACACAGTGCCGGCACATCTTCCGGCGTAATGGCATAATCCTCTGTAGGCGGCGCTACTACCGGTTCTACGGAAATCTGCTTAAATCCCATATCTGCCAGGCTGAGCACATCTTTTGCAAAGTCTGTGTTATAGTGGGTAAAGGTACCCCGAACATAATAGTTGGTCTGATTTCGGCTTTCAGCCATTTTTACAAACTTAGGCATGATCAGATCATAGCTTCCTGTGCCGTTTCTAAAGGGGCGCATGTGATCATGCACTTCCTTGCGGCCGTCTACGCTTAATACTACGTTAGCCATTTCTTTGTTGGCAAATTTCATCACATCGTCATTTAAAAGAACGCCGTTGGTGGTCAAAGTAAAGCGGAACTTTTTGTTGCAAAGCTTTTCCTGGCTCCGGCCATAGGCCACCAGCTGCTTAACCACATCAAAGTTCATTAATGGCTCTCCTCCGAAAAAGTCCACTTCCAGGTTCACACGATTTCCGGAATTGGCAATAAGGAAATCCAGGGCCTTTTTCCCTACCTCATAGCTCATAAAGGCTCTGCGGCCATGATATTCCCCTTCTTCCGCAAAACAGTATTTGCAAGCCAGGTTACAGTCATGAGCAATGTGCAGGCACAGCGCTTTTACTACTGTGGGACGCTTTTTAAAATCCATGATATAGTCTTTGTATACATCTTCGGTAAAAAGCATTCCCTGATCTTTTAATTCCTCTACCTCGCCTAGACCTTCCTCAATATCCTCTTTCTCATACTGTCCGCTCAGACGGGCGATCAGTTCTTCTCTGGAACATTCCTCATATAAAGCGATCACATCATAGACTAAATCGTCCACCACATGGACAGAGCCGCTGTTTACATCCAGAACAATATTGTAGCCGTTGTTTTTATACTGATGAATCACACAAATTCTCCTAACTTTTTCTTATAATGGCACGGTCAGTAAGCAGCGAAGCTGCGCGCGGACCGCGCCACGAATAATAAGCAGCGGCTGTAACACCGCTGCTTACTTAAGTTTTTATTCGCTACTGTTTACGGGAAACAGTAACACACCGTATACCTTCAGGTCCCTTGAGGGGAAATATTATTTGTTATTTTCGCAGCTCTGGTTACCAACCGTACATGAAGTTTTACATGCAGACTGGCAGGATGTCTGGCACTCACCGCAGCCACCTTTAACCATTGTATTTTTTAAAGTCTTAGACGTTAATGTTTTAACGCGTTTCATACCGTTTCCTCCTTTAATTAATAATGATTTCGCCAGGCTTGACTTCTCGCGGCGCTTGGTCACGGGCTTCGCCCGACGTTTCCGCTCTCTGCTGCTCCGCCGGGCTTGACTTCGCGCAGCGCCTGGTCACGGGCTTCGCCCGATGCTGTATGAAAAAAACAGCCTCTTGTGAGCAAGCTCCCATCGGCTGATTTTTTCATACAGCGCCCGGCTCATTGCTTCGTGGACATTATATCACATGATTTTGGTTTTTTAAAGGGATTTTTTTGGATTTAAGGGGCTTTAGTTAGGTGGCCTCTATCTGTCTTTATTTAACTGATCTCGCCTAATGCTGCCCCTGTGATAAAATATATGTCCGTTTTCAGGAATTATGTGTTATAGTATAAGCAGTTTCCCGGCAAACGCCAGGGTTACAAAAAGGAGGAAACCCCGCTTCGGGGATACCCTTATGGCCTTAAAATGATGGTCAAGAAGGAGGTAAGCTTTTGAAGACAATTGATTTGCATACACATTCTAATGCCTCTGACGGCACCCTGACACCGGGTCAGGTTGTCCTGGAAGCTTATGAGGCAGGCTTAAGCGCAGTGGCATTAACCGATCACGATACAGCGGACGGGCTGGAAGAGGCCGCCCTGGCGGCAAAAGACATCCTGGCCCATGACAAAACCGCCGATTTTCAGTTTATTCCCGGGATTGAGCTATCTGTTTCCTATAAAGATCATGAGCTTCATCTTGTGGGGCTTCATCTGGATCTTCACAGTGAAGGCTTCGCGCTGGCCTTAAAAAAGCTTCAGGATAACCGGGATCAACGCAATGAAAAAATGATTCAAAAAATGCAGGCCGCAGGCATGGATATTACCATGGGCGCCCTGCAGGCGGACCAGGGCGGAGGGGTCCTGACCCGGGCAAATTTCGCCAGCTATATGCTCCATAAAGGGTATATTTCTTCTGTTCAGGAAGGCTTTGATAAATATTTAGACCGGGGCAAGGCATTTTATGTCCCCAGAGAATATCTTTCTCCCAAAGAAGCCATTGACCTGATCCACAATGCTAACGGCCTGGCAATCCTGGCTCATCCTCTTGTTTATGGCATGAACATGGCCCAGCTGGAGGACGCCGTGTCAGATCTGACCCGTCTAGGTCTGGACGGGCTGGAAGCCTATTATTCTATGAATCATGACCATGATACTGTACACATGAAAACACTGGCCCAAAAACACGGCCTGATTTTAAGCGGCGGCTCTGATTTTCACGGCGCCAATAAGCCTCATATTAAAATCGGCCGGGGCCGGGGAAATCTTTTTGTTCCTGCTCAGATCCTAGAAATACAGAAAAATTATTGTAAAGAAAAAGCTAGAAAATGACAGAACGGAGTGTTTTTTACACTCCGTCCTGAACTATTGTAAAATTACTATTTTATTTTGCTAAAAGCTTCATGATCTTGTTGCTCCGCTCTACAAATTTTGTTAAAGCATCTGCGGAAAGCGGTTTATGGGCCAAAAGCGCCAGGTCATAAAGCTGCTGGCAAATCAGGTCTGTATTTTCCCTATCAGGATTATTTAAAACGTACTGAACAAGGTCATTATTTGCGTTAAGTACAAGAGCCTCGCCTTCGCCGCCAAACATGGAGGTATCGCCCATACCGTACATTTTCATCATATCCTGCATACGGCGGCTGTCCTCAGACAAGGTGATCATAGAGGATACATCCGCATCCTTTAATTTTTCTACCTTTACCGTCAGTGTTTCACGGCTGAGGGCCTTTTTGAAAATGTCTGTCAGCTTAGCAGCTTCCTCTTCCAGCGTCTTGGTTTCTTCTTCTGTAGGCGCTTCCTTAAAAATTTCTGCCAGATCAGTATCAATACGTCTGAACTTTACGTCTTCCTTAGCCTGCTCCAGGCTGGAGATAAACGGCTGGTCAATATTATGTTTAAGGATAACCGCATCCAGGCCTTCCTTCTTAAACATGTTAATGTACTGGGACTGCTGCTCTTCATCGGTTACATAAAATACCTGGTTTTCATGTTTTTCCTTAGCAGCTTCCAGATAATCATCCAGAGTAATATACTTGCCTTCCAGATTCTTATAGATAATATAATCCTTCATCTTTTCATTAAACTTCTGGTCCTTAATGCAGCCAAACTTAATAAACGGATTAATATCATCCCAGTATTTCTCATAGTTTTCCCGGTCAGTCTTAAACATACCGGACAGACGGTCAGCCACCTTCTTTGTAATGTAATCCGAAATCTTGCGGACAAATCCGTCATTCTGCAGCGCGGAACGAGAAACATTTAAAGGCAGATCCGGGCAGTCGATAACACCCTTTAATAACATAAGGAACTCTGGAATAACTTCCTTAATATTATCTGCGATAAATACCTGGTTATTATATAACTTGATCTTGCCCTCAATGGACTCATACTCATAATTGATTTTCGGGAAGTATAAAATACCTTTCAGGTTAAATGGGTAATCCATATTTAAATGGATCCAAAACAATGGCTCTTTGTAATCCATAAATACCTTCCGGTAAAACTCCTTATACTCTTCCTCTGTACAGTCATTGGGGTGCTTTGTCCAAAGGGGATGAATATCATTCATCAGCTGCGGTCTGCGGATAATTTTTGCCCGCTTGCGTTCCGGTGTGATCTCCACAGTTTCCTTTGTGCCGTCTTCTTTTTCCCGCTCCTCGGTCTTAGCCGGTTCAACAATATGCTCAACCACTGTATCCTCAGGCTTTACATCGTCCTCGTCAATGGTTTCATATTCCGGCTCTTTACCTTCCTTGGAAAGATAAATTTCCACAGGCATAAAGGAGCAGTATTTTTCAATCACTTCTCTGGCCTTATATTCATTGGCAAATTCCAGACTGTCCTCGTTAAGATACAGCGTAATCACTGTTCCCCGCTCAGTACGGGAGCCTTCGCTCATGGAATACTCACTGTCCCCATCGCACTCCCAGTGTACCGGTTTTGCATCTTTCTGCCAAGACAAAGTTTCAATAGTAACCTTATCCGCAACCATAAACGCAGAATAAAAACCAAGACCAAAATGGCCGATGATCTGGTCTTCATTGGTCTTATCCTTATACTTTTCAAGGAAATCCGCGGCGCCTGAGAAAGCGATCTGAGTAATATATTCCTCAACCTCGCTGTCCGTCATACCAATACCATTATCAATAAACTTTAATGTTTTCTCATCTGGATTAGCAATGACCTGGATCTTAAATTTTTCATTTTCCTCAAACTGATATTCCCCCATGATTTCAAGCTTTCTAAGCTTTGTCACAGCATCACAGCCGTTAGAAATCAGCTCACGGAAGAAAATGTCGTGATCTGAGTACAGCCACTTTTTAATAATAGGAAACAGATTTTCACTGTTAATCGATAAATTACCCTGCTTGTTCATCATCATCACTCCAATATTATCAATGGTGTCCCCAAGCTGTCTTACTTTAGCCTAAGGGCTGTCCGTCTCACGGACACATTAATGATCTTTTATTTGTTTCTGACACTTATTGTAATCCCTTCTTTGCTGATTGTCAAGAAAAAATTAGCACTCAATTAAATTGAGTGCTAGTAATATAGTGATTCACAAATGCGGGTTCTGTCTTTTTTATTACATTTCCTCCACCGGGATCTGATTTTGCTTCATAAACTGAACCGCTGTGGCATCCCATAAGCGTTCCAGGGTCTTATCCATGACAAAAGTTTTAAAAGAGGTTCCTGTGATACAGGTTACTTTTTTATTTTCATAGCGTATATTTAAAAACAGGCCGCTTACATCTGACAGGTTTATATTCAGATGATTATGTTCAAGAAGCCATGTAAGATTTTCATTAGAAAGGGCAAATACAAATTTAAAAGAAATCGGCAGCTTTTTTCCTCGGATCAGCTCATAGGCAAAAGGTCTCATCTCCTGCCACAGGGGCATCTCCCGATCCCCAAGAGCTTCCTGCTCCTCGATAGAATAATAATCTTTATGGAGCGGGCCCCCAAACTGAAAAGAAGTAAAGGTTTCAACAGAAGCTTCACACAAATAAAACTTGTCAAAAGTACCATGGACCAGCATTTTTGACATAAAGTCCCTCACATCCGCAATATTCAGTGCAATCATCTCAAATCCCCCATTTATCTGGTGAAAAAAGCTGCCGTCATAGGCAGCCTTTTCCACAAAACCGTCCCTGTCCGGAACCGGTCATTTACACATTGATCTGTGCTTTCATTCCAAGGACATCTTTATTTGCTTCAAGAATAGGCGCTACAACCTGAGCCAGGAACTCTTCCACCTGCCAAGGAGCACGGCCCACAAAGTTTTCAGGCTTCATAATTCCCTGAAGCTGTTCCATCGTCATGCCAAAGGCAGGATCTTCCGCAATACGCTCCAGCAAGTCATTTGGCTTACCTTCAGCCTTAACAACACGGCCTGCTGCCATGGAGTGTTCCCGGATCCGCTCATGAAGCTCCTGACGGTCACCGCCGACTTTTACTGCATCCATCATAATATTTTCCGTAGCCATAAATGGCAGCTCATTCATTAAGTGCTGATGGATCACCTTAGGATAAACCACCAGACCATCCACAACATTCATATACAGGTCCAGGATACCGTCTACAGCGAGAAATGCCTCCGGAACGCTCATACGCTTATTTGCAGAATCATCCAGTGTACGCTCAAACCACTGAGTTGCCGCAGTGATCGCCGGATTGATCGTATCAGCGATCACATATCTTGCCAGAGACGCGATACGCTCGCTGCGCATAGGATTTCTCTTATAGGCCATCGCTGAAGAGCCGATCTGATTCTTTTCAAAAGGCTCCTCAATCTCCTTTAAATGCTGGAGGAGACGAATATCGTTAGAAAACTTATGGGCGCTCTGGGCAATACCTGCCAGAACATTTAATACCCGGGAATCTACCTTTCTGGAATAGGTCTGTCCGGATACCGGATAGCAGGACTCAAATCCCATCTTCTGGGCAATGCGCCGGTCCGCTTCACGGCACTTTTCATGGTCCCCGTCAAACAGCTCAAGAAAGCTTGCCTGTGTGCCGGTGGTTCCCTTAGAGCCTAAAAGCTTAAAGCTGCGGATCACATATTCCACATCTTCCAGATCCATAACCAGCTCATTCAGCCACAAAGATGCCCGCTTTCCTACAGTTGTCGGCTGAGCCGGCTGAAAATGGGTAAATGCCAGTGTCGGCATATCCTTATATTTCCGGGCAAATTTTGCCAGCTCATCAATAACATTTACAAGCTTTTTGTGAATCAGGCGAAGGCCTTCCCGCATAAGGATAATATCCGTGTTATCCCCTACATAGCAGCTTGTAGCTCCCAGATGGATGATTCCCTTGGCTTTGGGACACTGCTGTCCGTAGGCATACACATGAGACATAACATCGTGGCGCACCAGAGCTTCCCTGGCCTTTGCCACATCATAGTTAATGTCATCCTTTGCTGCCTTCAGCTCTGCGATCTGCTCATCCGTAATATCTAGTCCAAGCTCTTTTTCTGTCTCTGCCAGGGCGATCCACAGGCGGCGCCATGTCCTGAACTTTTTATCCGGTGAAAAAATGTACTGCATCTCTTTACTTGCATAACGCTCAGCTAAAGGGGTCTGGTATGTGTCATTCATTTGCGATTCCTCCATTAATTATTATCGGGGCCAAAACATGTCTTTAGGCCTTCGTATTTTTTTATTTTACATGATTCCTGTATAAAAGACAATCTATATTGTTTACAAAATTTTCATAATCTGGACCATGAATTAAAATTGAAACTTTCTTTTAATTATGATAAAATTTTGGCTATATGACAAAAGGTCAGTTCCGCTGGCTGGACTGTTATGACAAAAGCGAAATTTCGCAGATGAAAGGATGAAGAAAAGTGGTAAACCCATTTCAAGGAGACAAAGAAAAGCTGGCAAAGATGAATTTCCGCCAGAAAGTGGATTATATCTGGACTTATTATAAATTCTGGATCATAACCATGGTCATCATCATTGCTTTCGTGGCTGCCTTTATCCAGGCACAGCTGGCCTATAATCCAAATGCCATGACCATACTCATAAGCGACAGCTACTGTGAAGACTCGGAAGCGGCTTACACAGCTATGAACGAGGAATTTGCCCAGTTTATCGGTCTTGATGAAGACGCCAAAGAACCGATCAATGTGGACGATACATTCTACTTTACAAATCAAAGCAGTAGTTCCAGCAGTGCAGTCATGGCTCAAAAGTTCTTGGCCTTGGTAATCAGCGGTGAGGCAGACCTTATGGTGGCCCCTCAAGAAGCGATCGACTACTATGGCTCACAAAATATGTTTGCTGACCTTAGCGAAATCCTTTCGGAAGATCTGTTTAATTACCTGGAAAGCGAAGGGCTTCTTTTTGAAGTAACATACACCCCGACTGAGGATGAAATCGAAGACGGCGCTGTGGAGGAAAGCTATTACGGCGGCATCCGCCTGGACAGCATTGATTATTTCAGTGAAAAAGGCATCACTATAGAAAACATGTGCGCTGCCGTATTTTACACCGGTGACCATCAGTCCATGGCCATTGATTTTCTTAACATGCTGTTTGGATTTGAATATACAGACACAACGTCACAAACCCAGGAATGATCCTGGTATCATTTTATGAAACTATCCTCTTTCCTATGCGGACAGACACAGTCTCATCCCAATGCCACATCCAGGATCATCATGATCACAAAGCCTACAGCAAATCCGATGGTCCCAATATTGCTGTGTTCGCCCTCGCTGGCCTCCGGGATCAGTTCTTCTACCACCACATAAAGCATGGCACCTGCGGCAAAGGAGAGAAGGTATGGAAGCACTGGTTCAATAAATGATGCCAGAAGAATGGTCAGTACTGCCGCCACAGGTTCCACCACACCGGACACCATGCCGTTTAAAAAGGCTTTTGGACGGCTCATTCCTTCATTTCTTAAGGGCAGGGAAATAATCGCCCCTTCAGGGAAGTTCTGGATGGCAATGCCGATGGACAGACTCATAGCTCCCATAAAAGTAATCATTTCATTGCTGGAAAGCATACCGGCAAAAACCACACCAACAGCCATACCTTCCGGAATATTGTGAAGCGTCACTGCCAGGACAAGCATGGTTGTTTTTTTTAAAGAGGTTTTAGGCCCCTCTGCTTTTTCCGCACCCATATGCAAATGGGGGATGATCCGGTCCATTAACAGTAAAAACAAAACCCCAAGCATCAGCCCCACGGCGGCAGGGGCAAAGGCCAGCTTTCCCATACCCGAAACCATATTCATGGAAGGGATCAGCAGCGACCACACAGACGCCGCCACCATAACACCTGAGGCAAAACCCAGCAATGCCTTCTGGACCAGGGGTTTTAATCCTCTTTTCAGAAAAAATACACAGGCCGCTCCCAGAGCAGTCCCAAGGAACGGGATCATTAAACCGATAAATGTATTCATAAACACCTCTCTTTATGCAAGCATAATAGCCGCTTGCCGGGCGTATTTCAAAAAAACTTTCCGCAGAGCCGGAGGCTTACGGAAAGTCTTCTACGCGTCCATTCTACATTAAATTTTATCCATAGCCATTATAAGCCCGCTATCTTATCCTTGTCAATATGAAAAATACATGGCATCCATATAATATTCATTAAAGTCCGGATCATTGCCCAGGCTGATTTCCTTGGTTTCCCGGGCAAGAAGCCGGGCTCTTTGAAGGAGAGCTTCATCCAGAAGGCATCGCCGCGCCCCTTCCAGGGAAGAATTTCCCGCGATCCGTATCTTTCCCCGAAACGCCTCCGGCAAAAGCCCTATGGCGATTGCTTTTTCCACATCCAGACGAAAGCCGAAGCCACCAGCCAGATAAACGGCTTTAAGATCCTCACACCGGACACCGTACCGCTTTAACAGTACCTGGATCCCAGCCCGGACTGCAGCCTTGGCCAGCTGGATCTCCCGCACGTCCTTTTGGGTAAACACAATGGGCACGCCGTCTGCGCTTTTGGCAATCTCCACCCCTGTATCAAAATAATCTTCATCTAAAAGACCGGTTTCATCTACGGTTTCATGGGCCACCAGCTCTGCCGTAATATCTAAAACACCGGTGCCGCAGATTCCCACCGGAGGCTTCCCCCCAATAGTTTCCCACGTCATGGATGTCCCGTCATAAGATACCGCGCATATAGCCCCGGAAACACTGCCTGTGCCCCAGGAAATATTTCCTCCTTCAAAGGCCGGCCCTGCTGCCGTAGATGTGGCGATTCTTCCGGGCCTGCCCCCAATAGCCATTTCCCCATTGGTTCCCAGATCGATGAACATGCAGGGGCCTTCCTCCCGGTCAAAATCAGACACTAACAGTCCGGCTACAATATCCGCCCCTACAAAGGCAGAAATTCCAGGAAGGATAATAAGCTCTATCCCGGAGGGAATGTTTCGCTCCGGAAGCGCCGGCGCCAGGATATGTTTTAAATTTGCGCGGATGATCTCAATGTTTACCGGCGTAAAAGGCGCTGTTCCAAGAGCGGCGCAGCTATAGCCCATAAGAAGATGGCACATGGTGGTATTTGCCGCCACTACCATTTTTTCCACCTGTTCCCCGGATATGCCCTCCTGCTTTAACAGAGCATCCATACTATCTAAAAGATCGTTTCCAATAGACCGCTGAAGAGCATCTTTCTCCCCATTTACGGATGCCTGGATCCGGGAGATCACATCTGCCCCATAGGCCCGTTGATGGTTAATACGGCTGTCACGGCAAAGGACCTTCCCCCGGTCAAGAGACACCAGCTCCATGGCAATGGTGGTTGTCCCTATATCTACAGCGATTCCCAGCCGCTCATTTTCTGACAAAAGTACAGGATCTTTACCGGGGCTGTCTTTCCCTTCGGCCTTTTCCTCACTTCCCCAGGTCAAAATTTCAAAATCTTTTTCATCATCCGTACACAGCTGTATGGTACAGTCCTGAGCAGGCCGGGCAAAGCAGGACAGGCGCATCCCGGACTTCAGCTCATCTTCTGAGAACGCCTCCCGGTCCGCCTTTGTTACCGGAAGTTCTCCTTCTATCACACGGATACGGCATTTTTTACATGTTCCCCGTCCGCCGCAGTAAGCGGGCACATAAATATTTCCCCGCTTCAGCCCTTCCAGCAGAGTTTCATCTGCTCTGCATGCAATGGTACGAACCCCAGATCTGCTGATCACTTTTACTTCCATTGATCTCCACCTTTCAAGTCTTACCGGCGCAGCGGACAGTTTTTAGCCCCGCACCGGGCGCAGTCATGCTGGGCCAGGAACAAAGAACAATCATCACCCTGAACAAAGACCAGACAGCTGGTTTTTACCGGATCAAACATATATCCGCTGGTAAGCTTCATATCCATACACGTAGCAAGACTGCATTTTTCAAAAATATATTTATGAAATTCCATGGGAAGGTCTTCCGGAGCCTCCATGCGTTTTATGATCCCTGCCCCATCCACGGCACAAAATTTCCGAATCTCAGGCAGGACCGCCTCTTCCAGGGAAAACAGGTACACATCCGCCATGGCATCCACCAACATTCCTTCCAGATATTCCCCCTGGGCAAAGCAGAGACGGCTTTCCTCCTCCGGCCCTTTTCCCAGAGTCAAAACAACATACAAAAGTCCGGTACACGCTTTGGACAGGGACAAACTGTCTTTAAGCCGGTCATTTCCTGCCTCACGGGCAAGCATTACCCGGGGCTGTACGTGGTCATAAAGCCAGGGCAGACGTTCCTCATAGAACCGGGACAGCTCATCATAAACCGGATTATCCCTGGAACAGTCTAAAAGACTGAACACACTGTCTTTATTTAACGGTATTTTTTTGTCAATGTCAATGATCTCCTGTTTCATTAATATTTATCCTCTTAAAATCATGGGGCTGGTCACACGGGTAACATCCCTCCACTAGGCTCGGCCTGCGCTTGCGGCCTGCTTTCATTAAGCAGTCACAGCAAAGCCCCCTGCGTGATAACAGGGGGCCTGCATAGGATATAAACAGTATTTCAACTGCCAGCTTTATTATCCCGTCGGCAAAAATTATTTTGCAAGAACAGCGTCTCTGGCGACTTCAGCTGCCGTAGCCGCATCCGGTGTATAGTAATCGGCGCCGATCTGCTGGGCAAATGCCTCGTTTACCGGAGCGCCTCCCACCATAACAATATATTTGTCTCTCAATCCTTTTTCCTTCAGCAGGTCGATCACCACCTTCATGTTTGGCATAGTGGTGGTCAGAAGGGCTGACATACAGATAACCTCTGCACCTTTGCTTTCTGCTTCGGAAATAAATTTCTCCAGATCTGCATCCACGCCAATATCAATGACTTCAAAACCTGCGCCTTTAAGCATCATAGCTACAAGATTCTTTCCAATATCGTGAAGGTCGCCTTTGACTGTACCAATAACAACCTTGCCTACCGGCTCATTTCCCACTTCCACAAGCTTTGGCTCAAGGATGGAAAGACCGGCGTTCATCGCACGGGCAGCCACCAGGACCTCTGGTACAAAGACCTCATTTTTCTTAAACTTTTCGCCAATGATCATCATGCCGGACAAAAGGCCGTCATTTAAAATCGCTTTAGGATCAACGCCTTCCTCCAGCGCCTGAGTTACCAGCGCTTTAACATTCTTTGCTCTGCCCTTTTGTAAAAATGAGGACATTTCTTCTAAGATTTCCATTCCCATAGTGATTTCCTCCTTATGATTTATACATACCAGTGTACTCATTATAGCATACCCAGGAAAAACTCCTGGGATTTTTTACAGAAAATCAGTAATTTTTTTATAATTTTCATGAAATTGCCCTAAAACTAAAACCTCTATGTTTTATTATTTTACAAAGCTTTACAATTCAGATAGAGGATGATATACTGGATTTTAGTAATTATTTTATATAATCTAAAGTTTTTACCATTTTGTTGGTAAATATTTGCGGCCATTTCGCTCCAGAAAGAGGCAAAAAGCTTCGGAGATACCCTTATGGCCACAGGGCAGGCCAAAAAGGAGGAAACTGTATGATCCCTTATTTATATACTGTGGTAGAACAAAAAAAGCTTCAGGAAATGTGTACAGCCTTCCACTGCTGCACTCACCTGCCCATACGCATCCTGGATGAGCAGGGACATCTTCTGGAACCGGAATGTCCGGACTGTGATTACTGTAAAAAATTTAAAAAATATGCCCATCCGGAAGACGCTTGTGATACGATCCATCTGGAGGCATGCCGTTATGCCACTTCCCTGGGGGAAACCTATATTTTCTCCTGTCCGGCAAACCTGAATCACATCGTCTTTCCTCTGATGAACCGGGAAACCCTTTTTGGTTCCATCCTGGTTGGCCCCTTCCTTTTGGATGCCCCGGACGCCATTATGCTATCGGACCTTTCCCGGCGGTATCCTGAGATTCCTACAGGCCCTCTTTTGGAGCTTTATGAGGAAGCCCAGGAAGTTCCGGTGATCACACCCCATACAGCAAGTCAGGTCAGCAAGCTCCTTTATTACCTGTTTTCCAATCTGATGAGTGAAAGCCGTCAGCTTCTTATTGAAAAACAGGAACGGCTTTCTCAGCAATCTCAGATCAATGAAAGTATTCAAATGTATAAAAGCCAGCTTTTAGATACCACCTCATCTTATCCTGTGGAAAAAGAGCGGGATCTTATCACCAAAGTGCGCAATGGAAACATTGCCGAGGCCAAAGGGATCTTAAATGACCTGCTGGGCTACGTGCTTTTTGTAGACGGGGGGAAGCTTGAAACCATTAAGTCCAGGGCTGTAGAATTGTGTACTCTATTATCCCGGGCCTCTATTGAAGGAGGCGGCGCCTCAGATCTGGCCCTCCGGCAAAATACCCAATTTATAAAAAAGATCTCCCAGTGTACATCCTATGAAGCTTTATGTTATATCCTCCAGGAAATCGTGGAAATCTTTGCGGATAACATATTAAGTCATGGGAATATAAAAAACCGGGAGATCATGAAAAAGGCAGTCAGCTTTATCAGCCAGCACTACAGCGAGCCTATCACCCTGGCTTATGTGGCCAATGAAGTCCACCTAAACCCTGCCTATTTTTCGACACTGTTTAAAAAAGAGATCGGCCTGTCCTTTAAGGAATATTTAAACCATGTGCGGATCGAGGAAAGCAAGCGTCTTTTATCCAACAGCAATTTTTCCATTATTGATATTGCCATTGCCGTAGGCTTTGAAGACCAAAGCTACTTTTCCAAGGTGTTCAAAAAGTACACCGGCATGACGCCAAAGCAGTTCCGGTAAAAATCTTACAGCTGGTCAAGACTCTGCTTTAAGTCTTCCAGAATATCTTCTACATTCTCCAGTCCCACAGACAGGCGAACCATACCCGGGGTAACCCCTGCCGCAATCAGCTGCTCATCCGTCAGCTGACGGTGAGTGGCGCTGGCAGGATGAAGGACGCATGTTCGGATGTCTGCCACATGGACTTCATTACTGGCCATTTTAAGGCCGTCCATAAACTGGACTGCTTTGTCTCTTCCACCTTTAATCACAATGGAAATAACGCCGGAGCAGCCTTTTGGCAGATACTTTTTCGCCCGCTCATGATCCGGATCGCTTTCTAGTCCCGGATATTTTACAGACTCGATCTTGTCGCTGCTTTTCAAAAACCGTGCCACTGTAAGGGCATTCTGGCAGTAACGTTCCATACGCACCGGAAGAGTCTCCAGTCCCAGATTTAACAGGAATGAAGAATGAGCGGCAGGATAAGCGCCGAAATCTCTCATCAGCTGCATACGCGCTTTAATAATATAGGCAGATTTTCCAAAATCCTTTGTATAGATCACCCCATGATAGGTTTCATCCGGCTCGGTAAATTCAGGGAACTTTCCGCTGGTCCAGTCAAAGTTCCCACTGTCTACGATAACGCCGCCTACCTGAAGGGCATGGCCATCCATATACTTTGTTGTAGAATGGGTTACAATGTCCGCGCCAAACTCAATGGGCTTGCAAAGCAGCGGTGTGGCGAAGGTATTATCCACAATAAGAGGAACATTATTTTTATGAGCAATAGCCGCCCACTTTTCAATATCAAAAACAACAAGGGCTGGATTTGCCAGAGTTTCACCAAACACAGCCTTTGTATTCGGCTTAAAGGCCTTCTGGATCGTCTCCTCATCCGCATCGCTGTCCACAAAAATACATTCAATGCCCAGACGCTTTAAAGTAGCGGCAAACAGGTTTACTGTGCCTCCGTAAATATCCGGAACGCTGATAATACTGTCTCCCGCTTTGCACAGATTTAAAACAGCAAAAAGGTTGGCAGCCTGTCCGGAGGATGTACACATGGCTCCTACGCCGCCCTCCAGATCCGCGATCTTCTTTTCAACAACTTCTGTGGTAGGATTAGAAAAACGGGAATACATATGCTCAGTAGGCATATTAAAAAGATCACCAATATGCTCTGTAGAATCAAAAACATAGGTCGTACTCTGAACAATAGGCATCACGCCGGGAGCGCCGTTAGTCGGCGTATATCCTGAACGGAGGCATTTTGTTTCATCTCTCATGTCAATCATTATCTCCTTTCAACTTCTTGGTCACGTTTCCTAAAGTCCGGGCAGCATAGACACAGAACTAGCGGAACGTTTGCTGCTGCGCAAATAAGGGACAGCAGTTTCTACTATCATAGCACACTTTCCCACAATATCCAATGGCCATTTCTCTAAAAACACGGTATAATAGGTATAAAAAATATGGTTCACAAGATGAACCGAAGAAACAAAAAAGGAGCGTACTTATGAAAGAAACCATTTACACCATCCCCTTGATGGATGCTTTTAATGCCAATGATGAGTGTCCCTTCTGCTTTATTGAAAGAAAACTGGAGCAGGAAGCCATTTCTTTTATTATGGGACCTGCTTATATGGAAGATGATATTCGGGAGGAAACAGACCGCCTTGGCTTTTGCCGCCACCACCACAAAATGATCTATGACTATGGAAACAAACTGGGGGCTGCCCTGATGCTCCACACCTATTATCAGAAGCTGAACAAGGACATGCATGAACATTTCACGTCCTTTGCGCCAAAAAAGGCCGGAGCCTTCACCCGGTTAAAAAAAGCGGGGGAGATTTCCGGAAAGCGGGAAAGCAGCCTTGGCCAATGGGTCAGTCAAAGGGAGGAAAGCTGCTACGTTTGTAATCACTTTAAAGAAAAATATCCCAGATACCTGGATACCTTTTTCCAGCTTCTAACCCACGATACAGAATTTTTCCATACTTTTGAAATGGGCAAAGGTTTCTGCCTCCATCATTTCGGAGATATTATCGAAACCGGCGAAAAGATCCTGAGCAATAAAGAAAAGGCGAAGATCTATCCGGTTCTCTTTGACCGTATGGAGGTCAACATGAAGCGTTTGGAGGAGGACATTTCATGGTTCGTGGATAAATATGATTACCGAAACAAAGACGCGGACTGGAAAAATTCCAAAGATGCCATCCAAAGAGGCATCCAGAAGCTTACCGGCGGGTATCCTGACGATCCGGTATTTACTCAGCGGTAAACATGTCCTCCCGGATATAATCGCGGAACTTCCGATCCCTTAACATCTGTATCTCATATTTGTAAGGCGGGGCGCTCTTTTTAGGGTTCTCCGGATCCGGTATATAAGGGGTTTCCAGGATCTTTGGAATATCCTGGAAATCCTTGTGATGGACAATATAGTCCAGGGCCTTAAAACCGATAGTTCCGTAGCCGATATTGCTGTGCCGGTCTTTGGCCGCGCCTTTGGGATTTTTGCTGTCATTAATGTGGAAAACAGCAATCTGATCCTTTCCCAGGATCCGGTCAAATGCATCTATAACACCGTCAAAATCATGGACAATATCATAGCCTGCGTCATTCGTATGGCATGTGTCAAAGCATACCCGCAGCCACTGGTTTTGTGTCACCCCGTCATAAATAGCCGCCAGCTCTTCAAAGGATCTTCCAATCTCACTGCCCTTTCCGGCCATAGTCTCCAGCGCAATATACACACCCATCTCTTTGGACATCACGCTGTTTAAACCCTGGATGATCTTCTTCGTTCCCGCTTCCACCCCTTCTCCCACATGGGAACCGGGATGGAGCACAAGCACACGGCTTCCCATGGCCTTTGTCCGCTCCAGCTCCTTTTCCAGAAACTCCACGGCCAGGGAATAGGTTTCTGCCTTAACACTGTTGCCAAGATTAATAATATATGGCGCATGGATAATGATCTCATTTATATCGTACTGGTGGAGATAATCCCATCCGGCCTTAATATTCAACGCCTCAACTGCCTTGCGCCGGGTATTTTGAGGGGCGCCTGTGTAGATCATAAATGTATTCTCTCCAAAGGACACTGCCTCTTTTGCCGAGCCTAAGAACATTTCTTTTCCGCTCATTCCAATATGTGAACCGATTTTTAACATAATAACCTCCAGGCTTATCGTCCGGTGCCGCTTTGATCCTCGTAGCCTGCCTGAGCTGTGTATTCATGGACATCCGGATCAAACCCACGGAAATACTGTCTATCGAAACATTATGTCATAGGCGCGCAATAAAATCAAGCTGTTTTTTGTCCCAAAAATCTGTGTTTCTGTCCTGCCTTTGACAATAGCAGGCATATTTGATAACATGGAAACAGTATGTAAACGCTAAAGGATGATATAAATATGATCACTGTCTATATGAAACCCTATGAGAACTGTCCTCCCAGGGAAAAGTATCAAACCGAGCACAGTCTTGGGCGCAGTCTTCTTTCCCTGGGGCTTAATGAGATTTTTGGTATTCAGATCCCACCTCACCTTTTGGAAGATGCTTTGATAAAAAATCCTTATGGGAAGCCGGGTCTGAAAGGCCACCCGGAGATTTATTTTAATATCAGCCACTGCAGCGGCCTGGCCGCCTGCGCTTTTGCTGATCAAAATATTGGCATGGATCTGGAACAAATCCACGCCTTTTCTCCATCCATATTAAAAAAAGTGCTCACCTTTGGTGAGCAAAAATATCTGGAACAATTTAAGGACGTTCCCGCCCTTTATGAAGAATGTTTTATCCGGTTCTGGACATTAAAGGAAAGCCTTATTAAGCAGTCCGGCATGGGCCTGTCCATGCCTCTTACGGATTTTTCCTTTACACTGGACATGGGCGCCAATCCTTTAAAGGATACGGGAGTCTGTCCCCAGGGAATCCGCTGTTCCCTGGAAGGCCTTTATTTTTATCAGAAAAAACTGGAGCCAGACTATATTCTATCCCTGTGCGCTCCTGCCCCTATCCAAAAGGTTCAGATAAAACGGCTGGGCTTAAAATAACGGAGAATTATCCCGGAAAATTACAAATCATTCCTAACATCCCGTCTCCGGCTGCTGCTCCGCGCCATGGCACGGAGCGGCTCTGTCCGGAAAAATTCAAATCAAGCCAGACCTTCAATGTCTTTTTTCATCTTTTTAAGGAAGGCAAGGAAACCTTCATAAGTGCTGTAAATATCTGCCTTGCTGGTCACTTCAAAAGGCGCGTGCATGGACAATACCGGAACACCACAGTCGATCACATTCATACCTTTGTTCGCCATATCCGCAGCAATCGTTCCGCCGCCGCCTAAATCTACACGGCCCAGTTCACCTGTCTGCCATGGAATCTCTTCCTTAGCAAAAACCGATGCCACTGTGTTGAAAAATTCGCTGTGAGCGTCGTTAGAGCCGGATTTTCCTCTGGAGCCTGTGTACTTTAACAGGCACACGCCGCTGCCTGCATAGGCTGTGTTCGACTTATCAAAGGCCGAAGCATAGGTAGGATCAAAGGCTGCTGTAACATCTGAGGAAAGCATATGCGAATGGTTCATGCATTTTCTGAAATCCCACATACTGCAGCTCCCGGCAGTTTTTACGATCAGCTCAATGAGCGCGTTTTCATAAAGCAGGGACTGAGCGCCGGAATTACCCATGCTGCCAACCTCTTCCTTATCAGAGAACAGGCACACGCATGTACGCTCCGGATTTTTAGCTTTCATCAAAGCGGCCAGAGATGTATAAGCGCACACCCGATCATCCTGACCGTAAGCGCCCACGTAAGACCGGTCAAAACCAACATCCTTTGCCTTATATGCAGGAACCATTTCGATTTCCGCAGTCATAAAATCTTTTTCCGTAATGCCGTACTTGTCATTTAAAAGCTTAAGGACAGCCAGCTTAATCCCTTCCTTTGCTTCCTTGTCTTCAATGGGCATACCGCCTACAAGTACGTTTAGCTCTTCCCCTTTTACAGCCTCAGAAGCTTTCCGGGCAAGCTGTTCCTGGCTTAGATGCACTAAAAGCTCGCTGATCATAAATACTGGATCGTTTTCATCTTCGCCGACATTGACGCGGATCTTTTCCCCGTCACTGTTATACATAACGCCGTGAAGAGCTAATGGCATGGTAGACCACTGATATTTTTTGATTCCGCCGTAATAGTGGGTCTTCATCAGGGCAAGGCCGCCATCCTCATATAAAGGCGTTGGCTTTAAGTCAATATGGGGAGAATCAATGTGGGCGCCAAGAATGTTCATACCATCGGTCACCGGCTCAGTACCGATCACTGCAGCCACAAGGCCTTTATTGCGGATACTTCGGTAAACCCGGTCTCCGGGAACAAATTTCTCCTTGCTCTCAGCGTTAACAAAGCCATTTTTCTCCAGGCGGGCGATGCACGCTTCCACACACTCTCTTTCTGTCTTTCCATCATCGAGAAAGCTCTTATACTTATCCGCAAAAGCAAAAATCTTTTCCTTCTGCTTTTCGTTATAGCTGTTCCATGCGCTTTCCCGCTTATAGGTCAGCTTTTTTTCCAATTCCTGGACTTCTTTGTTTTTCATGTTTTCCTTCCTCTCATTGTCATTTTTTAATTTTCGGGCAATGCCATCTTTTGCCGGGAATGTTCCTTTAGAAAAATCAGCCGGCATGATCTATGTCCTAAGTCCGGGACGAATCCCCGGCCTATTGACCGTACTTTAATTTTCTTCCGGCGCATCTTTTTCCTGCGCCGTGCCTTTTCCCCTTAGCGGCGTGCCGCACTTGGGACAAAATTCATAAACTTTTGAAACATCTCTGCCGCAGGACGGGCAAGTGATCACACCTTTTTGCTGTCTTAAAGATTCCTGGATTTCTGAAATCGACCCACGGATCCGAGCAAGATCCTCTACAAGCTTTTCCTCCTCCGTGCCTTTTTCGTCCTGGTCAGCCAGACGCTTCTCATAAAGCCGCCCCAAAGCAATATAACAGTCCCGCATATCGCTTTCCAGAGATGATTTCTTCATCTTCAGCTTTTGGGTTTCAATGGCAACGGATGATTTTTTAGCTACATTTTCGGTAAAATCTGTAACATTTTTCTTCAGATCATCAAATACTGACATACGCAATCCTCCTATCTTAGGTAATAAATATTTCAAAGACACCATATACATCCAAAAAGCGGTTCATACCCTTATTTTTGTTCAATGGCGGCAACACCCCGCATCTGGATCAGCGGGCCTCCCGTATGCTCAATATAATCTCTTGTAATGGTCACTGAGCCAATGTTATCATCCTTGGGAATCTCATACATAATATCCAGCATAAAATCCTCAATAATCGAGCGGAGAGCTCTTGCCCCGGTCTTTTTCTGGATAGCCTTTTGGGCAATAGCCTCAATGGCTCCGTCATCAAAACGCAGATCCACCTCGTCTAATGCCAAAAGCTTCTGGTACTGTTTTAAAATAGCGTTTTTCGGCTCCTTAAGGATCTTAACCAGCATATCCTTGTCCAGACCCTGAAGGGTAAAAATAATGGGAAGACGGCCGATAAACTCAGGGATCATGCCAAATTCTCTAAGATCGTCCACCGTCACCTGATCCATGAGATTTTCCACATGGTCGTATTTATCACTTAAGTCCGCCCCAAAACCCATGGAGCTTTTCTTATTCAGACGTTCCTTAATAATATTTTCCAGGTCAGGAAATGCGCCGCCGCAGATAAACAGTATATTTCTTGTATTCACTGTCACTAAAGGCACCATGGCATTTTTGCTGCTGGCTCCTACTGGGACCTCCACGTCGCTGCCCTCTAAAAGCTTAAGCAGGCCCTGCTGCACAGACTCACCGCTCACATCCCGGCTGGTTGTATTTTTCTTTTTGGCGATCTTATCAATCTCGTCAATAAAGATAATCCCCTGTTCTGCTTTTTCTACATCATTATCCGCCGCTGCTAAAAGCTTGGATACAACGCTTTCAATATCATCGCCAATATACCCGGCCTCTGTAAGGGATGTGGCGTCAGTAATGGCCAGGGGCACATTTAAAAGCCTTGCCAGTGTGCGGACCAGATAAGTTTTTCCGCTTCCTGTAGGCCCGATCATAAGCATGTTGGACTTTTCAATCTCTATGTCATCCATAGTGTTTGTAGCCACCCGCTTATAATGGTTATACACTGCCACAGACATTACCTTTTTTGCCCGCTCCTGTCCGATCACATAATCATCCAGCTGAGCCTTGATCTTATGGGGCGCGGGAATATTTTTCAGATCAATGATGGGCTTTCGCTCTTCCTTAGGCTTGCGCTTTTTAATCTTCTGGGACTTTGGCACCGGATCCTCCGTCATCTGTCCCATCATAGGCATGTTAAACAGATCCTGAAAATTGATCTGATTCATCATATCCGAATAGTTAAACTGGCTGTTGTTCATGGCATCCAGACTTTTCTGCATACAATCAGAACAAACACATATACTGTTGTTCATGGGAAGATGGATCATCTTCCCTGCCTTGCTTTCCGGACGTCGGCATATATAACAAATGTCTTCATACTGTTTTTTGTCTGAAGACTGGTCTTTATTTTTATCTGAGGACTGATCCAGAACCTCATCTTTTTTTTGGTCATCACTCATTCTATTTTCCTCCTGTGTCTGATCGGGTCAAATACTGTAATGGTCTGATCGGGTCACATCTTATTATAATCTATTGTGAATTTACAGTCAACAACCCCTGCCCCATGAAAAGAAGCAGCGCGGGAAACCGGTAAGATTTTCCGCGCTGCTTTTCCAGTTCTTTTTATTTTCAGGTTCAGCTGCCTAAAGGCTTACTGCTGAGTCGTTTCTGTACTTGAATTTGCGTTGGTTTCTGCCACAGAGCCAAGAAGTGTTGTTAATGTAAGCTCTTCTGTATACTGACCCTGTTCATCGGGAACCTGAACCGTAATGGTTACTTCATCTCCAGGGCTGCATGCCTGAATAGCTTCCTGCAGCTCTTCAATGGTAGTTACTGTTTCTCCGTTAAAGGCTGTAATAATATATCCTGCCTGGATTCCTGCACGCTGTGCAGCAGAATTATCAATGACACTGCTTACATAAACGCCTGCAGGCCATCCGTAAGTCTGAGTATAGGCATCGCTGATGGTTCCGCCGTAAATCCCAAGACTTGCTGTGTCCTCATCGGTCTTTACATTGCCGCTGAGAATATCGTTAATGGTCTCCAAAGCGCTGTTAATAGGAATCGCGTAGCCCATGCCCTCAACGGTTTCGCCGTAAAGCTTGGCGGTGTTAATACCGATAACCTCACCCTTTGTATTTAAAAGAGCTCCTCCGCTGTTTCCTTCGTTAATCGCTGCATCGGTCTGAATCATGGTCATCGTACCATCGGTCATCTGAATCTCCCGGTTTACTGCGCTGATCGTTCCCGTAGTTACGGACTGGCCATAGCCTAAAGCATTTCCAATGGCAATAGCTCCTTCACCTACCTGGAGCGTATCTGAATCTCCCAAGACCGCGATCTTTATTGTATCTAATGTATCCTCACTTAACTGACTCATATCTACTGTAAGAACGGCAATGTCCGCATCAGAATCATAGCCAAGGATCTGCGCCGTAGCTGTAGAATCATCGACAAAATTTATGCTAACCTCGGTAGCGCTTTCAATGACATGGTAGTTTGTCACGATATACAGGAGATCGTCTTCTTCACTGAAAATAATACCGGAGCCAGCGCCTGAACCCTCCTGAGAGTAGGTCCGACCGAAAATATCCTGCGCCGTTGTCTGAATCAGCGTATTTACCGCAACAATAGACGCTTCGGCTTCACTGACAATCTCTGAAACATCTGTAGCTTCAATAGTTTCCACATTTGTAGAGGAAATTTTTACTACATCAATACTAAAGTCACTGTCCGTGGCTGTCTGTGTGGAAGACACGCTGCTGCCTGTAGCCATGTTGCCCAGTGTGTTCACACCCCACATAGTCCCGCCGGCAACCAGGCCAAACACAAGGCCAAAGCAGACTACCTTAGCCAGTTGGCGCCCTGTCCCGCCTTTTTTGTTTTTCGAGCGCCGTCTTTGCCGACGGTTCTGAGTATACCGACCATCCTGCTGGGAGCTTTGCTGATAATAGCTGTAGCCACCGTCATACCCGGCGCCGCCAGCGCTGTTGCTGCCGTTTCCGGCGCCTGAGCCATTACCGGCACTATAGCCGCCGTCATTATAATAATTTTCCTGAGCGCTCCGGCTGCTGTTATAATTGCTATAACTATGATAAGCAGTGTTATAGCCGCTGTCACTGTCTTTATCCTGACCATTTTCAAACTTCATGCGGTAAATACCATTTTGAGGAAATGTGTCCTCAGAGCTTTGAGACATATCGTTAATGCTTTTGTTAACAGTCTCCTGGTTGATCTGGGCTGTATCTTCGCCTGCAGCCGGATGGTCATAAGAACTGCTGTTATTGCCAGAGTCCGGATTCGTTCCACTGCCGGTTAAATTTTTTTCGTCATCATATTCATTATACATACTGATCACCTTTCTTTATTCAAAGCCTTAAAGATCCTATCTGACCTTTAAGGCTTTATCCTCTTTACATTTATTATATTATCAGTCAATTGTGTTTTTGTTGTGAATATGATGTAAAAAATTTCGGAACTGTATGGTGACAAACGGCCTGCATAACCTTTTGACGCCGGTATCATCTAACGTTATACACAGCCGCGATCATTGTTGATAATATGACCACACAAATAAAGATAAAGATCACCGCAACAATAGTAGTTAACACTTTCAATGCAGCCTGAGCGATAACATAAGGCCACAGAGCCGATTTCTCATCTCCGCAAAGACGGTTGATACCGCAGTACAGCAGGATCATCGTTGCGATCGATGCCACAGATGATACAAAAGTCGCGATCAGGGATGTAACAACTGTAAAAGAACAAATAAAGCTAAACACAATTGCCAATGTCGCGGGAATATAAGCCACCATGGTTACGTTGCACGCATTCCAATAAGGAATCTTCTTTCCTAAGATCATCATTAAAAGCCATACTGCCAAAGCAGTAAGGAACATCGTGGAAGCATAGAAAAGAAGCCCGGCAACAAAAGAAATAACGGCAGACTGAATGGACGCTCTGTCAAAAATCGCTTCCAGCAGATCAAAATCTATGATCTCCCCCAACATGCCTACCACACTTCCCACAGAAAAAGCTATAGCAAGGGCTCCAAAAAAAGCATATATAGCCATATAAATAGCCCAAACCGGCGAATTGGAATTACCGGCTTTTTCAAAAACAGCCACCGGATCCTTCTGAAAGATGCCTAAAAACCACTGGATAATGTTATCACCCAGTTCACTGGACTGACGGCGGGGCATCTGTCCGTAATAAGGCTGCCCTTGAGGGCCGCTGCCCTGATTATAATAAGGACCATTTGGCCCCATCTGAGGTCCCTGAGCCGGGCCGCCCTGGGGATTATACCCGTTCTGGCCGCCATTATATCCGTTCTGGCCTGCTCCATAGCCCATCTGGGATCCCTGGCCATAAGCTCCGCCATATCCGGACGCTGTGTTATTATTATAATAAGGCTGCTGTTGACCGCCTGCCGGAGCGCCGTTCTGGGGCATCTCATAATAAGGCTGTCCCTGAGATCCGTTGTTTGCTGGCTGTCCCTGAACCGTTCCCTGGACAGGATCCGCCTGAGGCTCCACCGAACCTTTCATTTCTCCATTACTTTCACTTCCCGCTGCAGATCCCGCCTGTGCAGGACGCTTGTCCTGGGGCAGAACATATCCGCAACTAGGGCATACCCCTGCTTCATTCAGCGGTGTTCCGCATTTTGCACAAAAAGCCATTTTTCATACTTCCTTTCATGATTTCCGCTGTGTCCAGGCACAGCATTCAGTCCCCCTTTAACGGGTTTTCACTTTTTACCGTACATACACCTTCCATACCGGAACATGACACATACACACTATATTAACATTTTAAAACGGTAACATATCAATGTCAAGATATGAAGTTCACCGTTTTTTGAAAATGATCAGCTTACTGAAAACATAATTAAAAACCATAACAAAAATGTTCGCAAGGACCTTAGCCGCCAATCCCGGCAAATGAGCTACAGATACACATAAGAACATGATCACCATATCCCCAGCCATGGACATGATCCTTCCGCTGACAAACAGGAAAAACTCATGGAGGATTGCTCTCCTTCCCCGTTTCTTGCTTTTAAATACCCATGTACGGTTGGACACATAAGCAAACAGCACAGACAGGGCCCATGCAATAAAGTTGGAAACCAGATAAAAAATTCCCAAAATGTCCGCGCACAAGGCATACACCACAATATTAACTACCGTTGTCAGACCTCCACAGATCACATATAAGACCAGTTCTTCATATTTTTTGTAAAGGGTGCGTATTTTATCGATCATAATTCCTCTTTTCCGTCTTCCCAGCTTCCTCCATATTTGTATCTGCCACAAGGAAATGAGGCCGACGCTTTACTTCATAGTATATGCGGCCGATATATTCCCCGAGGATGCCTACAGAAATCAGCTGAACGCCGCCAATGATCAGTATGGCGCAAATGGTAGTAAAATAACCAGGGACATCAATACCATGGAGCAGAATCTGGATCAGTGTAATCAATATATAAATGCAGCTGATAAATACCAGAACTCCCCCCATAACAAAGCATATGCGCAAAGGCTTATTATTAAAAGAAATCAATCCGTCAATGCCGTAGGACAAAAGACGCTTAAAGGACCACTTTGTTTCTCCGGCAGCCCGCTGTACATTTTCATATTCAATAATCTTTTCCTTAAAACCGATCCATGAAAAAAGGCCTTTGGAAAAACGGTTATATTCCTGCATAGCCAGAAGGCCGTTCACCGCCTTACGGCTTAAAAGCCGAAAATCCCCTACCCCATCCATCATTTTTACATCCACAATATGGTTTACCAGACGATAATATAGATGGGCCATAAAAGCGGAACGCTTTTTATCGCCTTTTCGGTTGCGTCTGGCAATCACCTGATCGTAACCTGCCTCATACCAGCGAAGCATTTCAGGGATCAGCTCCGGGGGATGCTGAAGATCCGCATCCATGATCACTGCGCAGTCTCCGGAAGCGTAGGTCAGACCTGCAAGCATGGCGGCCTCCTTGCCAAAATTCCGGCTAAAAGATATATACCGCACATGAGAATCCTTTTCAGCTGCTTTTTTTAACTTTTCCAGAGTGTCATCTCTGCTCCCGTCATCAATAAAAATCAGTTCATAGCTGTAATCGCTGCCATGGCCGCATCCTTCCATAACCTGTGCCAGCCTTCCCAATGTAGCCTCAATGACAGCACTTTCGTTAAAACACGGAACAATCACCGATACCCGCATAGTTTCCTCCTTCTTGGCCTGCCCTTTGGCCATAAGGGTATCCCTTTAGGGGTCTCCTCCTTCTTGGCTGTTAAATGCGGCATCCACCAGCTTAAAGGCAGACTCGATCACCTTGTCCATATCATAGTATTTATATTCCGCCAGGCGGCCGCCGAAAAATACTTTCTCTTCTCGCTTTGCCAAAGCGTCATACTTCTCAAACATATCCTGGTTCTTCTTATCATTCACCGGGTAGTAAGGCTCCATGCCTTCCTCCCAGGTTACCGGATATTCCCGAGTGATCACCGTTTTAGTGGAAGTGCCGTATTCAAAATGCTTATGTTCGATCACTCGGGTGTAAGGTGTTTCCCGGTCCGTATAATTTACAACCGCCACACCCTGATAATTATCTGTATCAAGGATCTCTGACTCAAATCTTAAGCTCCGGTATTCCAGATGGCCATACTGATAATCATAGAAGGAATCCAAAGTTCCTGTGTAAAGGACCCGGTCGCCCATGGCCATGTATTTCTCCCGGTCTTCATTAAAGTCTGTATTTAAGATCACATCGCAGCCTTGAAAAAGCGCGTCAATGATCTTGTTATAGCCCCCTATCGGGATGCCCTGGAAAAGGTCGTTAAAATAATTATTATCATAAGTATAGCGCACCGGCAGCCGTTTAATAATAAATGACGGCAGCTCCCGGCAGCTTCTTCCCCACTGCTTTTCCGTGTAGCCTTTAATAAGCTTTTCATAAATGTCTCGGCCCACAAGACTGATGGCCTGCTCCTCCAGATTTTCCGGCTCATGGGTGATCTGTCCCCGCTGCTCTTCAATAATGGCCCGGGCCTGGTCCGGAGTGCTGATGCCCCACATTTTGCTGAATGTATTCATATTAAAGGGCATATTATAGATCTCACCGTGATAATTGGCAATGGGGGAATTGGTATAGCGGTTAAACTCTACAAGACTGTTGACAAAGTTCCATACCCGCCGGTTGCTTGTATGGAAAATGTGCGCCCCGTATTTATGCACATGGATGCCCTCCACATCCTCACAGTAAATATTTCCCCCCATGTGGCTGCGTTTTTCAATCACCAGACAGGTTTTTCCCGCTTTTTTTGCGTGCCATGCAAATACACCGGCAAAAAGCCCGCTTCCAACAATTACATAATCATAGTGCTTCATAATAACCTCCAAAATCTGCCATCCGTCTGTCAGATGGCTTTTAGAACCTGCCCCCGCCAGACGGGCGAATATCTGCTTGCGCAAGCGGGGCAGCTACTTGCCAGGCGTATTGCGAAAATAAGGCTGCATCCTGAAGATGCAGCCTCTGGTAACACTTCATCTGGCCGAACTGTTACAAATCCAGCCTGTACACACACATTCCGTCTTCTTCGGATGAAAACGCGCATCCGGCAATAATCTTAGGATCCTTACCGCTCATCTGGGTAGTAAAGCCGGTTCAAAGCGCTGAAAATCGCCCGGATCGACGAACGGGTAATGTTTGAGCTGATGCCTACGCCATAAGCGGAAGCTCCGGACTTTGCATCGACCAGCTGGATGTAACTGGCTGCCTGGGAATCTGAGCCTTTCGTCAGAGCATGCTCTATATACATGGTCAGGCGGGTATTATAGCCAGCCTGCTGGCAAAGGCCATGCTTAACTGCGTCAATCGGCCCGTTTCCATAGCCTTCAATCACTTTCTCCACACCATGATCTGTATATGTAAGAATCACCTTTGTATCATACTCGTCATGCTGCTCACTAATATCCTCAATCTTAACCCTTCTGAAATGAAGGGGCTCTTTTGCCATAATGTACATCTCACGGAAGATGGCCATGATCTGCTCCGGAGCTACCTCGCCCTGCTTTTCAGAAACAGCCTGAACCTGATCCGCCAGTTCCTTATGCATCTCCTTGGGCAGTTTGAATCCGAAATACTGATCCATAATAAAGGCCACGCCGCCCTTGCCAGACTGACTGTTAATGCGGACAATAGGCTCATACTTTCTTCCCACATCTGCCGGATCAATAGGCAGATAAGGAACTTCCCATGTGTCGGGATGGCGTTCATTCATGGCCTTAACGCCTTTATTAATGGCATCCTGGTGAGATCCGGAAAATGCGGTAAAAACCAGTTTTCCCGCATACGGATGACGCTCCGGCACTTTCATCTTACAGCACCGCTCATAAACATCAATGATCTCATTGACATTTTCCAGGTTTAATTCCGGATTGATCCCCTGAGAGAACATGTTGTAGGCAATATTTAAAATGTCTACATTACCGGTTCGCTCTCCATTTCCAAAAAGTGTTCCTTCCACACGGTCAGCTCCCGCCAAAAGAGCCAGCTCAGAGGCAGCCACGGCACAGCCTCGGTCATTATGAGGATGTATACTTAAGATAATGCTTTCCCGATCAGAAAAATGCCGGTTCATCCACTCAATCTGATCCGCATATACATTAGGGGTCGTCATCTCTACTGTAGATGGCAGATTAATAATGATAGGCCTCTCCTTTGTAGGCTTCCACTCATCCATAACCGCTTCACAAACCTCTAACGCATAGTCCAGCTCTGTTCCTGTAAAGCTTTCCGGAGAATATTCCAGCCACAGATTTCCTTTAAAGTTCTTGGCATGGCTCTTCACCATACGTGTGCCATCGATGGCGATCTGTTTAACCTCTTCCCGGTTCATGTTAAATACCACATCCCTCTGAAGGGTGGATGTAGAGTTGTAAATATGAACGATCACATTCTTTACACCTTCAATGGCCTCAAAAGTCTTATCGATCAAATGGGAGCGACACTGAGACAATACCTGGATGCGCACATCATCTGGGATCATATTCCGCTCTACCAGTGTACGCAGGAAATCATACTCAATCTGGGAAGCAGAGGGAAATCCCACTTCGATTTCCTTAAAGCCCAACTGCACTAACAGATTAAAAAACTCAATCTTCTCTTCAACAACCATAGGCTCTACCAAAGCCTGGTTTCCATCTCTTAAGTCGACACTGCACCAGATCGGCGCTTTTTCTATCTGACGGTCCGGCCACTGGCGGTCCGGCAGATCAACAACAGGTACTCTTTTATATTTTTTATAATTTAACATTTCTCTTTCCTCCTGAATATAAAAATTATCAGCTGGCGGGATCATACCTGCAGCTCTGTAAATCCTGGATCTTCTCTCTTAAATAATTTTTACTCTATCCCCTTTGCAGGGAGTCGGAGGATCACACTGTACTTATCCAGTATAAATAATGTCGGCCGTCGGACTATAATATTAGCCCCATCCTTCATCATCCCTTTTTTGTAAAATTAATGGCCTTAAAGCCATTTCTATAATACTTTAACAAATAAAAATTCCTATGTCAAGAACTGCATGGCAGAGCCATGCAGTTACTCAGTAAGTCCTGTGTCAATCAGCTGACGTATCTTTTCCATAGCCGCAGCCTCATCGGGGCCATCGCAGATCAACAGGATGTCATCGCCGCACTTAACGCCGGCGCCAAGAACACTTAACACGCTTTTGGCATTTGCTGTTGTGCTGCCAATCCGGAAAGTGATCTGAGACTTAAATTTCATTGCTTCCTTACATAGGATACCTGCCGGACGAAGATGCAGTCCGGAGGGATTGTGTACTGTAACTTTTTCCTGTAACATGCCGACTACCCCCAAGCTTTCTTAAAATATTAAAAACACAGAGCCTTATGGCCTTGCCATAAGGCCCGAATTGTGCATAGCTATGACCCTTCCGTCTCATCCGAAGAAGAGGGGCTTTCTTCCACAATAATGGAAATCTCCTGTCCCGGAACCAGTTCAATATTATCCGGCAGTACTGCGGAAACTGTTGCCGAATATTCACCTGGCTCATCACAGTTGGACACATCCAGTGAAAATTGAATCGATTCGGAACCACTGCTCCGGGCATTATCCAGATCTTCTTCTGTACCTGTAACAGTAATGGATACAGAATCTTCTCCAGATGCCAGACTGTAGGTAAAGTCCGAATTGCTCCCGATAAGCTCTATATCTTCAAAGGATACCGGCCAGGAAGCCGATACTTTCTCCTCCACTGTGATCTGATAGGTAATGCCGCTTTCCCTAAGATCTGAATCAACCAGCTTCAGATTGTCTCCCAGGTAGTCGGCAATAGGAAAGACACCTTCCGTAGTCTCTGTCAGGTTTGTCTCCCCTGGCACAGAAAATTCCACATACCCCTGGCTGACAGCTTCACTCTGATCAAGGTCCTCGTCCGTTCCGGTCACAACGATCTGTTGAGGGCTGTAGGCCGTGCTTGTAATGGCATAACCGTCCGCCGCAGTAACTCCGCTGAAATCCAAGCGAACATCTAAAGTTTCTGTCCTCCAGATTTGTACAGTAACAAGGATGGAATCATCCAATTCAATATGGACGGTATCTGCAGTAATCTCATCACCGTTATTATCATATAAAACAGGCTGGACACTTTCTGTAAAATCAGTACTTCGACCATTAACATTCACAGTAACCACAAGCCGGTCAACAGTTTCAAGGATTTTCTTCGGTCCCGTAATAGTCACCAGACTGGGTTCACAGGTGGTATTGCCCACCGCATAGCCATCGGCAGGACTTCCCGTCGTACTCACCGTTACATCCCGCTGGATGCTGGTCAGTTCATCCACTTCGATCTGGAGAGTATTGCTTTGAGGAAGGATTTCCACGCTGCTGTCCACATATGCCTTTGCCGTAATCTCTACCGGAACCGCATTGACAATGGACAGCTTGGAAAGATCTGCATACACATTAAAATCCGAAGCTGTCAGCCGACTGATCACCGATGTTTTTCCACTGATGGTAAAACGGGCTGTCTCTCCGCTTACCACAGAATATGTATAATTTTCATCCTGCTGGGACAGGACATCTTCATTGCGGATTTCTACGGTTTGTGTCAGCGTTTTCGTGGTCATAGGGTCTGCGATACTTTGAATCACCAGCCAGATCACGACGGCCAGTCCAATGGCTGCCAGCTTTAATCCCAGATTATTGGTCAGCTTTTTTTTCATTTTTCAAAATACCTTTCAATTTTCTGAATTTACTGTTGTTCTCACCTGTTTTCTTCTTCTCCTGCAGTTCCCTTCTCAGTTCACTGACAGACAAATGACTGTGAAGGACGCCGTCCCGGGCCACGGAAACAAATCCAGTCTCCTCAGAAACAATAATGGTAATACAGTCGGAAACCTCACTGATGCCCACACCGGCTCTGTGACGGGTGCCAAGGGCCTTGCTCAGCTCTTCATTTTCCGATAACGGCAGATAGCAGGTGGCTGCCACGATACGGTTATTCCGGATAAACACCGCGCCGTCATGGAGGGGTGTATTGTGTTCAAAAATGTTGATGAGCAGCTGGCTGGATACCTGCGCATCTAGTGGGATACCGGTGCGTTCGTATTCACTTAAGACCACCTGGCGTTCAAGGACGATCAGCGCCCCGGTCTTTACTTTTGCCATTTCAAAAGCAGCTTTAATGATCTCCTCATAGCACTTTTCCGTCTCTCTTGGCAGCCGGTCTGATGAACCGGAAGAACCAAAAAGAGAGGAAACGAGCCGCTTCCGCCCCAGCTGTTCCAGGGCCCTTCGCAGTTCCGGCTGAAAAAGGATAAATATAGCCAGCACGATCACATTAAAGGTTCGTGTAAATATCCAGAGGATCGTGGTCAGATTCAGCAAATATGCCAAAACAGCAAAGCCAATAACCACTATGATCCCTTTAAATAAAGTCCAGGCCCTTGTATTTTTAACCCACTTAAATACCTGATAGATCAAAAATGCCAGGATCAGAATCTCGATCACATAAGTTATGCGGAAGCTCCCCCACGATGGCACGGACAGCCAGGAAAAAAGATTCCCGAAATAATCCATGATCGTATCCACGTCTGTCTCACCTGCCTCACTTTAAATCATTAACAAAATCCTGAAATCCTCTGAGATCGATGGCAATGATCCCCTCAGGACTCACTAAACCTGCCCAAACGGCCGTCATCAGTCATCTGAGCTGTAATCCTCCATGGAATCATCATACCCGTCATCATCATAATCAAAATCAAAATCTCTGCTCAGAGCACGGGTACGCTCTGACGCTTTTGTACGATTTCTTAAAATCTGAGTCTCTGTCTTTTCAGCCTGTGCCTTACCGGATTTGCCCGGCTGGCCTGACGCTGCCCTACCCGGCTGCGCCTTTTTCACCGGAGCTTCCTGCTTTTTAGCCGACTCCGTCTTTGGCACAGTTCTTTCAGGAATCTTTATCTCCGGAATGATAATGTCCGATGCATGGATCTTTGTATCTCCGGAAACATCCTTTGGGGCCTTTCCAAAAAGATTATCCAGTTCAGAGGCCTTTGTATCCTTTACCTGTACAGAAGGACCTCCATCATAGAAGTCCTCCTCAAATGTATCGTCTTCATCGCTGCCGGAAAACACGGTTTTTATACTGTCTCTTAAAGAAAAGCCCCTTCCGTGTTCCCGCTCCGGCATAACTGCCGCCGCGGTACCGTTTCCTAATTTTGGAATAGCACGGACATAGTAAACATAATCATCATCCTCAAACTGGACAAATTCCTTGCGGGCATAATCTACAGTACAGTTCATAAACTGGACAACCGCTGTAAAAAGAGCGGAAATAATGCTGCCAAGAATCACTCCGCCGGCGGAAACATCAACATCCAGCATACTGCCTCCGATTAAAAGTCCAAGGATAGACATGAGCATCCCCGATCCAATGGCCACATACCAGGCATAATCAAACGGGAAACGGCTGACCACGTAAGTCAGGGCAATGACCATGGCAAAGACAACAGCGTACAGAACCATTTGCCGGTTTGCCAGTACATCATCAATAACCTGCTGATAGGCAGCGACAATAGCTTCAATATTCGTCCCCGCATCTTCCACCAGAGACGCAGCCTCCACAATATAGTGAATGATGCTTACAATAATAAAGCTGCAGGCCACCGGAATAATCGTAAAAGGGGTGAAAAACAACCCGGCAATCAAAGGAATGATAAAATGCAGATTTAAAGGCATAAGCACCGGAATAAGCATCATAAGCACACCGTGATTCGGAGCAAACTTTAAATACAAAAAGTAAAATACTACAAACACAACAAATGCCAGCAGCATCATCACCAGCGACAGCCGGTACAGATGGAGAAGCGTAACGATGGCTACTAATAGTACAAAAAATGAGGAAGGCACAATGCCGCTGATCAGCGACAGTACCAGCCGTATTCCCAGATTATTAAGGGTCGGGTAATATCCCAGATTATTGTTGACATAGCCGAACACAAAAAAAGCTACCAGGATTTTGAAAATAATACGAAAGTACGATTCATATCCCTTATATATCCGCATCGCCATGTCTCTGATTTCAAACACTTTAGCCATTATTTTCTTTACCTCCTGGTCTTCCCGTCATGGACTGTTCCATATCGTCATATTCTTCAATCAGGGTCAGGTTTTTATTATAGCGTTTCAGGCGTTTTTTCGCCCTGCTGTATTTATAAGGATAATACAGCAGACAAATGATCACATAAACCACAAGAGAAAGGAAATAGGCGGTCAGCAAAAGCCGCGCCAGCGCCTGAAGATCGATGCGGAAGATCAGCTGAAAAATATCTTCAGAAGTACACATCAGATAGATACAGCTGCATAAAAAAACGCTAATGGTTACGCCAATTAACGTTTTAAGCATATTAAAACGCACATAATCGCTGCTGCAATACTGATTGATCTTCAGATCTTCTTTTCCTTCATGTTTTTCATAGATTGCAACTCGGGTCATAAGACGGATCTTTTCTTTATCTAACATCTCTTTACCTCTCAACTACGAATAGAGCCGGCAGTATGCCATGCCCTTATTAAGCCATGGCCTAATTATAACACATAACATATGCAATTTCAAAATCTTTTAGAAATTTCTGCTGCGGGAGTTTTGGGGGTTAAACGGGATTCCGGGTGTAACAGATTTTTCCTCCCATAACAGTCATTTCTACATGGGTCTTTGGAATTTCTTCCGGCGAAATGGTGAATATATCCTGGGATAAAACAGCCAGATCTGCCAGATACCCGGGGGCGATCATTCCTTTAATATCCTCCTCAAAGGACTGATAAGCTCCACCTCTTGTATACAGATACACTGCCTCATCTACAGTCAGCCGTTCTTCAGGATTCCAGCCGCCTTCCGGCCAGCCGGCGTCATCCTGACGGGTCACTGCGCAATAAATCCCCCACAAAGGATTTAATGTTTCCACCGGCGAATCCGAACCGCCGCCCATAGGGATTCCATATTCCGCCATGGTCTTCCAGCGGTAAGAATCCATCTCATGGGTCGCTCCAAGGCGTGCTCTCACCAAAGGCGCGTCTGATGCGGTAAAGGCCGGCTGTATATCTGCTCCCATGCCTGCCTCCCTGACCCGCTTAAGAAGATCCTTATCGCCAATCTGACAGTGGACGATCCTGTGGCGCAGATTTTTGTCCGGATACAGCTTTTGAGCATATTCCACCGCTGTGACACACTGGCCGATAGCTCCGTCGCCAATGGCATGAAAAGCCATCTGCATCCCTTCTTTATGTCCCAGAGCCACCACTTCATTTAAATCATCCTGGGTGTAAACAGCCACCCCCCGGTTACCCGGATCATCGTCGTAATCCCGGCTCAAATAAGCGGTGCGCGCTCCCAGGGAGCCATCTGTTAATATTTTTATATTTCCGATCTTAAAATATACATCGCCCCATCCGGTACGCATCCCCCGGTTAAGAAATGCTTTCAATTGGGGAACTCTGGGCTGCTGCACTTCTTCAAAGACCCGGACGGTCATCTGCCCCTTTTCCTTTAACGTTTCATAGGTTTTCAGCACTGAGTCCAGATCCGCGCTTTCCAGATCATCCGTCTGCACAGATGTAAGGCCGAAGCGGTTTGCCTGAGCCATCGCAGCCCGGATGCTTTTTTCCAGCATTTCCGATGCGGGAACAGGGATAATCCGGCGGATGTAATCCAGGGCCGCTTCCCTCAGAATCCCGTTTAAATGTCCTTTAGAATCCTTATCTAAAACACCGCCAGTCACTTCTGTATCGTCTGTATAGTCGGCAAGTTCAAGCACCCGACGGTTTACTGTGCCTACATGGCCGCAGACCCGGTCCAATAATACCGGATGCTCTGAGGAAACAGCCTCAGCCACATGAATATCCGGCAATGCCGGATCCGCAAAAAGATTGTTGTCAAAGCCATAGCCGATCACCCACTGATCTTTTGGAATATGGTTTTCCTCAATATAGGCCCTGCCCCGCCGGATGATCTCCTCACATGAGGTCACCTCACGCAGGTCAAGATGAACCTGGCCCAGCCCTGTGGCCATCAGATGGCAATGGCTGTCATTAAATCCCGGGACCATACACCGGCCCTCAAGATCTGTGATCTTTGTCTCCTCTCCGGCCATGGCCAGGATGCGTTCATCATCCCCCGCTGCCGCAATGCGGTCCCCGGACACAGCAACAGCAGAAACTACTGTGCTCTGGTCATCCATCGTATGGATCTTCCCATTATAAAAGATATGCTGTATCATGGTTTATCTCTCCTGTAAAAAAGCTGAACTGTAAAAAATTACTGCCACACGCTTATGTCTAAAAAATTGACTTCTTTAGCATAAGTCGTATGGCAGCACTCTGTCAACCATTATTTTTATGAATTATTTATTAAAGTGCCTGATGACGGCCTTCCTACGGCTCAGGCACACCTGGCCTGCGGCTGGCCATCATCAGTCGCCTGTCTCCTATCAAGTTCAGACAGGCAAGCTCGATTCACTTCGTTCATCTCGCTTTGGATGTTATCCAGATGCCTGATGATGGCCTTCCTCCGGCTCAGGCATGCCTGGCCTGCGGCTGGCCATCATCAGTCGCCTGTCTGAACTTGATGAATATTTTTAAACTGGAGGTTCCAGATCCAGGAGGCGTTTAGGGTGAAGCCTTCGTAGCCGTTCTGCATGGTTACCTGACGGTTGGGGTATTCCAGGAAGATGTAGGGAATGTCTTCCGTGATAATGTCAAGAGCCTGGAATAAGTACTCGCTGCGCTGATCCGAGTCTGTGGTCTGGGACTGGAGAGCGAGCAGCTCATCTACCTGGTCATTCACATACACCGCTGTATTAGAGCCGCCCTCGCCGGCATTGGCGCTGGAGTAAAGGGGCTCAATATTTCCCGCAATATCCGGATAATCAGATTCCCATCCGGCAATGATCATATCATAATCCCGGTTGCCGTCAGCATCAAGGATATTGCCAAACTGGTAAGCCGTATGCTCATCTGCGGAAACACGGATGATCTCTACATTAATATTTAATGCCTTCAAATCCTCCTGGATAGCCAGAGCCATGGAATAGCGGATCGAAGACTCTGTTGTCAGCAGTGTACAGTCAAAGCCATCCGGATAATCAGAGGCTGCCAGATATTCCTGCGCCTGATCCAGGTCGTAAGTGTACGCGGGATGCTCCTGGGCATATTCATTCCATGCGTCTGTGCTGCTGGTAAACAAAGCCGAGCTGTTGGGAAGCAGGGTTGCTGTCTCACCGGTGTCCTTTACGATATTTTCCTTAATATCTGCGACATCAATGGCGCAATATATCGCTTTGCGCACATTAACATCATCAAAAGGCGATCTCTGAGTATTAAATGCCAGGAAAGTAACACCCATGGTAGGGATGCTCTGAACCTGAAGGTTTTCATCACTTTCCAAAGTCTCCAGCATATCCGATGGCGTGGACGCTGTAAAATCGACCTGTCCGCTTTGAAGCGCTGTCACTCTTGTAGTATCTTCCTGGATAACATTAAATACAAGGCGCTCAATTTCAATATCATCGCTGCCGCCCCAGTAGTTTTCATTTTTCGTCAGCACAATACTCTGACCGCTGGACCAGCTTTCAAATACATACGGGCCGGTACCAAGGATACCTCCCTCAGCAGTTCCGAAATTATCCTCATGCTCCTCATAATACGACTTGCTGATAATGTGTCCGGCGGTAGTAGCAAAAACGTACTGCCATGTTGCTGACGGCTGGGTAAGTTTCACTGTCAGTTCCCAATCTCCGGTCTGCTCAATGCTTTCTACCGATGAAAACATCCACTGAAGATAAGAACCGGTATCCGGATCCATAGTACGCTCCAGGGAAAACAGGACATCATCCATAGTCATGGCTGTTCCATCAGAAAAGCACACATCATCTCTGATGGTATACACATAAGTGGTATCATCCGTCTGGCTCCAGTCAGAAGCAAGCCATGGCACAAGTTCATTGTTTTCATCAAAGGTGAGAAGGCCCTCGGTGATCTGGTTCACCACAGGGTTTGTGGTAAAATCATAGGCAAAGGCCGGATCCAGAGCGACAATATCGCTGTCTAAAGCAACAGTAAAGGTAGTATCCCCACTGCTTTCTCCCTGTCCGCATCCGGTAAGAAGGGACAAACTCAGGACGCCGACAAGGGCCAGGCTTATAAATCTTTTCATAGTAACTCTCCTTTCATTTTGCAGTATTGCTTCTCGACACCACAGATTACGCGTTCACGAAATCCTGGCGTCTGCACATCTATGGCAAGCCACATAGTGGCCATCGCCCACATAGGTCAGCTGGGGCATTTCATTTTTACATTCCTCTGTGCAGAAACGGCACCGGGATGCGAACCGGCAGCCGGAGGGAAGGTCGATGGCGTTGGGAATATCGCCCTCCAGCATGATCCTTTGATGATCTGCCTCCGGATCTGCCTTAGGGATGGCGGACATAAGGGCCTGGGTATAGGGATGAAGGATATTTTTAAACAGCACCTTTGTAGGAGCCACCTCCATCACCTTTCCCAGATACATAACAGCCACCTGGTCACAAACATGCTCCACCACAGTCATTTCATGAGAAATAAACAGCATGGTCATGCCCACCTTTTTTCTCAGGTCTGTGATCAAATTAAGGATCTGCGCCTGGACAGAGACATCCAGAGCCGACACCGGTTCATCTGCCACAATAAAGCTGGGATTTAAGATCAGCGCCCGGGCAATAGCCAAGCGCTGGAGCTGCCCTCCCGACAGCTCTCCCGGGCTGCGAAGGAGCATATCCTCAGGAAGATGGATGTACTCCAAAAGTTCATGGATCTTATCCTCAACTTCCTGACCGGTCATGCCGTAAACCTTTCCTACCTCCCGCAGGGCGCTGCCGATTTTCTGCTTTGGATTAAAGGAGGAATAGGGATTTTGAAAAATCATCTGCATATTTTTTCGGTAGTTTTTCATCTGGCGACGGGATAGATGAGTAATATCATTTCCCTCAAAAAGAATCTTTCCATCCGTCACATCAAACAGGCGGAGCATAGCCCGGCCTAACGTGGACTTCCCGCAGCCGCTCTCCCCTACAATACCGAAAATTTCTCCCTTGCAGATCTGCAGCGATACCCCATCCAGGGCCTTTAAGGTTTTTTTTCCCTCTTTTGAAAAACTGCCCTTGGACATAGGATAATATTTTTTCAGATCCTGTACATCCATGATTATATTTTTTTCATCGATCATATTCTTTCCGTCACTCAATTTATCCTCACCTCCGGGCCGTGTATCACTTCCGCAGCAGACGCACTGCCCTGATCCAGGGAGGTATCCTGATTCAAAGCTTGGGCATCCTTTTCAAGTAAGCAGCAGGCTGCCGTATGTCCGGGAGCATCGCCGCACACATATGTTTTCGGCGTCTTTTCACAGGCATCAAAACGTTTTTTGCACCTGTCCCTGAACGGACAGCCTTCATTTCTGGCAAAAAGCTGAGGCGGGCTTCCCGGTATCGTTGGCAGATACTCCTCATCCATACCGGCTCTTGGAATACTGTCAATCAGCGCCTGACTGTAGGGATGGGCCCCATGTTTAAAGATCGTTTTTGTATCTGCCGTTTCCACCACCCGGCCCGCATACATAACGGACACTCTCTCACATACCTCCGCCACAATGCCAAAGTTATGGGTGATAAGCAAAATGGCCATATTCATATCCTGGCTGAGCTTTTTAAGAAGCTCTAAAATCTGGGCCTGGATAGTCACATCCAGGGCTGTGGTCGGCTCATCAGCGATCAAAAGCTTGGGTCTGCAGGCAATGGCCATGGCGATCATTACTCTTTGCTGAAGACCGCCGGAAAGCTCATGGGGATACTGGTCGATCCGCTTTTGTGCCGGTTGGATCCCCACCTTTTCCAGAATGTCCAAAGTTTCCTTTCTGGCCTGGACCTTGGAACACTTCTCATGGGTCCTAAAGCTTTCCTCAATCTGTTGGCCGATGGTCAGCAGAGGGTTCAGGGAAGTCATAGGATCCTGGAAGATCATGGAAATATCCCGTCCCCGTATTTTATTCATTTCTTTTTTCGATAATTTTAACAGATCCCGCCCCTCAAACAGGATTTCTCCCCGGACACGGCTCCGAGCCGGATTATGCAGACGCATAATGGATTTAGAAGTCATACTTTTTCCGCAGCCGCTTTCTCCCACCAGACCGTGGATCTCTCCAGGCATAATATCCAGACAGACCCCATCCAGGGCATAAACGATCCCCCGGGTAGACATTAGATCCACAGACAGGTTTTTAATTTCAAGCAATTTTTCCATAACTTAAGCCGCACCTGCCTTTCTGCGCTGTTTTCTCTCATACTTTTTAAAGCTGGGCAGCTTTCTCTGTACCGGTTCAAAATACTGATGAAGGCCATCGCTGAAAATATTTAAAGCCACTACTGTAATAATAATGGCAAAGCCGGGGGCCAGGGCCAGCAGAGGATTTTGCAGAAGGTAATTTCTGCCTTCATCCAGCATGGCTCCCCAGTCTGCTGTGGGCGGCTGGACTCCAAGACCGAGAAAGCTTAATGAGGCCAGATCCAGGATCGCATAAGCCAAATCCAAAGTTACCTGCACAGTCACCGTAGAAACACAGTTGGGAAGAATATGACAAAACATGATCCGCATATCCGAATAGCCGATAGACAGGGCCGCTTCCACATAAGTTTTATTTTTCTCCACCAAGGTCAGTGAACGGACAAGACGGACCAGCATGGGTACATACACAATCCCCAGGGCAATGATGGAATTGCTCACCCCGCGGCCAAGCCCTGCCACAAAAACAAAGGCCAGCAAAAGGGACGGAAAGGACAGGACCACATCACAGATCCGGCCAATAACAGTATCCATCCAGCCTCCATAGTAACCGGAAATCAGCCCTAAAGGCACACCAATAACCATAGACAAGGCCACCACTCCTAACGCGCTTAAAAGGGTCGTCCGGCCGCCGTAAAACAGACGGGTTAAAAGATCCCTTCCCACATTATCTGTTCCCAGCAAATGTCCGCCCCCCGGCTGGGCCAGGGCCTGGGAAAGATCCTGTTCCGTAGGTGAATACGGGGAAATTATCGGCGCAAAAATACAGCAAAAGATTACAAGTATAAGCACACCCAGGGCAATGGCCACAGGTACAGTAAAAAATGAGCCCTCTTTTCCAGCCTCTGTGCGAAACATCGGTCTGTGCCAGAATAATTCACGAAATTTCATTATGTATTCTCCTCGTTATGTTTTACCCATTGCCCAGACGGATCCTTGGATCCACAAAGGCGTAAATAATATCAATGATCAGATTGATCACTAAAAACAAAGTAACAAGCATCAGAGTGATCCCCTGGACTACCGGGTAATCTGAAGCCTTAACGCCAGAGATAAGCACATCTCCCAGACCGCCCAGGGCAAAAACATTTTCTACTAAAACAGCGCCTACCACCATGGTTCCGATCTGTATCCCGGCCACTGTGATCACCGGGATCAGAGCATTTTTAAAACAATGCTTCATAACCACCTTTCGGTAAGGGATGCCCTTGGCGATAGCTGTCACCGCGTAGTTGGAATTAAGCTGTTCGATCATATTGCTCCGGGTGATCCTGGAGATCAGGGCCACCATATTCAGGCTCAGAGCCAGAGCCGGCAAAAACAGGTAATACAGGTTGGAAACAAAATCATAGCCTGTGCCGAAGGATGGAAACAATCCCAAATTCAGGGCAAATACGATCATCAGCACAATACCTGTTAAAAACACCGGCGATGCCACTAAAATCAGAGTCAGCACCGACAGGGTCCGGTCCAGGGCCGTGTTCATCTTTACCGCGCTGATCACACCAATAGGAATGGCGATAACCAGGGCCAGCACCGCGCTCATAATGACCAGCTGAAGCGTTGTGGGCAGCCGATCCGCAATAAGGGAGGTCACTGACTGACGATACTGAAAGCTGTCCCCCAGATCCCCATGGAGGGCGTTGACGATCCAGATCACATACTGTTCCGGATAGGAACGATCCAGGTAATACTGTTTTTCCAGGGCTTCCCGTGTCTCCTCACTGATCTGTCTTCCCTGGGTCATTGAGGCAATCGGGTCTGACGGAGACAGGCGCACCAGGACAAAAATCAAAATGGATGCCGCAAACAAAATAGGGATCAGCTGCAGCAGCCGCTTGATAATGTACTTTAACAAAGAAAAACCTCCTCACTTTAACATGATGATACCAAAGTCATATAGTTTTCTTAAAATATATACTCAATTTGCAAGAGTGTCAAGAAAATCCTGCAAAATGGCCACTCTTGCAAGCATAGCGGCCGCTTGCCAGGCGTATCTTGCAAAAAAAACTGTGCCTTGGAGACATTTCCAGAAAATGTCCCCAAGGCACAGTATCTTTATGAATACCAGCGCACCATAGGCAGGTCATTATTAATGCCCTTTGTCATAAGTACCTGGTGAAGATCAATGATGCCATTGTGGAAGGTGGCTGCACAGGCAGACAGATACAGATCCCACATGCGCAGGAATCTCTCATCAAACATCTTCCGGGCCTCTTCAATGTGCTCCTTATAATTTTTCTCCCAACAAAGGAGGGTACGGTTATAATGAAGTCTCAGATTTTCCACATCCAGCGTATGGAAATTATCCTCAGCCGCACAGTTTAACATTTCTCTTAAGCTGGGAATCATCCCCCCTGGGAAAATATATTTTTTGATCCAGGCGTCTCCGGGATGCTCTTTCAGAGCACTGATAAAATGCAGCAGGAACACGCCGCCGTCCTTTAACACCTTGCTGACGCAGTCCATAAACAGCTGGTAATTGTCTCGGCCAACATGCTCTACCATACCCACGCTGACCACCCGGTCAAAGGTTTTTCCGGAAGCTGCCAGATCACGGTAGTCCATCAGCTCTACAGTAAGATCATCTTCCAGGCCCTCTTCCTTAATCCTGCGTTTAAATTCCTCATACTGCTCATGGCTTAAAGTAATACCAGTTCCCTTGATCTTATACTTTTTTGCCGCTTCGATCAGAAGGAAACCCCAGCCGCAGCCAATATCCAGAAGGCTCATGCTTTCCTTTAAATAAAGCTTCTGTAAAATATAATCCACTTTATTTACCTGAGCCTGGTATAAGGTATCGTTTTCATTTTTAAAGTAAGCGCAGGAATAGCTTAAAGTTTCATCCAGCCACAGCTTGTAAAAGTCATTTCCAATATCATAATGGCTGGTCACTTCTTTTGCCTGGTTCTTTTTCGATGTGGATGTATGGATCAGTTTTTTCAGAGCCACAGAATCCGTGGAAAACTTACCCATCTGGCCGAGAAAATGATCCAGAGCCCGGTACAGGTCTCCTTCAATCTCCAGGTCGCCGTCCATATAAGCCTCCCCTAAAGCAATGGACGTGCTGGTAAGCAGATCAGACACAGGAATCGCCTTTTTAAAATCCACAGTAAATGCAGGCTCTCCCTCGCCTACAAGGTATTCCTCGCCTTCAAATCTTATGCGAAAAGGGTAATCATCAAACTTGCTTAAAAACTTGATCATGCCCTTTTCTTCAAGCGCCTTTAACATAAGTCTTACCTCCGGTCTTTAAAATTTACGCGCAAATTTCTTAAAGCTGGGACAAGGTCCGCTCCAGCTGCTCCTTGGCGGCCCGGATCTCACTCATCTGAGCCTCATCTACCTTTTCCAGGCGGCACTTAGCCACCAGCTTCCGCAGGCGGGTAGTATCATTTTTAATTTGCTTTTTCAGAGACTTGTCCAGCTGCTTTCCTCTGGCGTTTACCTCCTGATCCGACTGATTTAACAGCCTTTGGGCCTCTCCCAGAAGATCCACAGCCTTCACCCGGATCTCATCCTGTCCCGCGTAGTTTCTGGCATCCTGAATGGCCTGCTCAATCTCTGCCTCAGACATACGATCATCCGCGGTAATGGTAATGGACTGCTGCTTTCCCGTATCCAGATCCTTGGCAGAAACCATCAAAATACCATTAGCATCAATATCAAAGGTCACTTCAATCTGAGGCACTCCGGCAGGAGCCGGCTTGATTCCTTTCAGCTTGAACTTTCCAATAGTCTTATTATCCCTGGCCATAGGACGCTCGCCCTGGAGCACATGTATATCTACAGAAGTCTGATAAGGGGCCGCTGTAGAAAAAATTCTGGAATAGCGCACCGGAAGGGTGGAATTCCGCTCAATAAGCCTTGTGGCCACACCGCCCACGGTTTCAATAGAAAGACTTAATGGCGTCACGTCCAGAAGAAGAAGATTCTTTCCTGTGCCTGCAGCCACCAGGCCGGTCCCTGACAGGGTGCTTCCCAAAATGGCGGCTCCTTTAGCCACACACTCATCCGGGTTAATGTTCTGGGAAGGCTCCTTGCCGGTCAGTTCCCGAACCTTCTGCTGGACTGCCGGGATACGGGTGGAACCGCCCACTAAAAGCACCCGGCCCAGCTGAGCCGGGGAAATTCCCGCGTCAGACAAAGCGTTTTGCACCGGCCCTGCGGTTTTATCGATCAGATCCCTTACAAGGCTCTCAAACTGGGCCCGGGTCAGAGTTATGTCCATGTGTACCGGCTCTCCCTTGATCTGGGTCAGATAAGGCAGCATGATCTGAGTACTGTCTGATGTGGACAGTTCTTTTTTCGCCTGCTCCGCTCCATCCCGGATCCGCTGCATAGCCGCAAAATCCCTGGAAAGGTCTGTGTGATACTGGCGCTTAAATTCAGCCACCAGCCAGGACACGATCCGCTCGTCAAAATCGTCTCCGCCCAGATGATTGTCCCCGGAGGTGGACAAAACCTCGATGACGCCGTCGCCGATCTCAATAATAGACACATCAAAAGTACCTCCGCCCAGGTCATAGACCATAACCTTCTGGTCCTCCCCATGGTTTAACCCGTAGGAAAGAGCCGCGCTAGTTGGCTCGTTAATAATACGCCGCACCGTCAGCCCGGCGATCCGCCCTGCATCCTTTGTGGCCTGGCGCTGAACGTCATTAAAATAGGCAGGAACAGTGATCACCGCTTCATTCACCGGTTCACCTAAAAAATCTTCCGCGTCCTTTTTCAGCTGCATCAGGATCATAGCGCTGATGGTCTGGGGCTTATAATCCGTGCCGTCGATGCGGATATGCCAGTCTGTGCCCATATGGCGCTTTACGGAAGAAATGGTCCGGTCCGCGTTTGTCACCGCCTGCCTGCGGGCGCTTTCCCCTACAAGACGCTCCCCCTTTTTACTAAATGCCACCACGCTGGGGGTGGTCATAGCCCCGGAGGCGCTGGGGATGATCACCGGTTCATTATTTTCCACAACGGAAACACAGCTGTTTGTTGTTCCCAGGTCAATTCCAATTACTTTGCTCATACAATAAAAATCTCCTTTAACTCATTCCATCATTTCAGTCTCCATACAGCGCTGACTTAATAACGCACAGCCTTAACAGCACGCAGCCGGACGCGCCATCCGTCACTGCCGCGCTTTGAGACTGGCCTTCTTAAAATTTTACCACAATACAGGGTAAAATCAATGAACTTAATATTTTTTTCATACTTTTTACAGAATTATTGGAAATTTTACCAGTCGTTTGACCAGCTAAACGGTTAAAATTTTTAACTAAATGGTTAGAATCCCTTTTAATATTGAGAAAAATTTTTGTAATGAAACGTCTAAAGACCGGCGCAGGTAGGCCACGCCATAAGATAAAGGGGCAAATTCATCCACAGTAATATAGCAAAGTCCCGGTTCTCTGGCATTTGGAAGATCCGGAACCAGGGCAAAGGCATAGCCGGAGCGAACCAGACTAAAGACCACCTCTATATCATCGCAAAAAAGATTTTCCTCAGACTTACGCCCGGCCACAATGCTGGTCTGGGCCTGGAGCAGCGCCGGCGGATAAACCGTAGGAGGACACAGGGCCATCTTCCCGCTTCCCCTTAACTGCTCCACAGTTCTTTTGTTATATCCGGCCAGCGGGTGTGACGGGCTGCACACACAGACCACGGGGCACTGGACATACTCCCGGAACACAGCGCTTTGAGGCGCATGGTCCTTAAAAGAAAAGATTACCTGCACATCCCCTTCATCCAGGAGATTTTCCAGAGACGCAAAGGGAACAAGGCGGATCACAGGGATCATTTGAGGCATATCTTTGCGCAGCTGTGCCATCACCGGTTCTAAAAACCTTAGCTCCAGAAAATTCCTGCACCCGATTCCAAAGCGCACCGGAAGACTTTCCTGAAAGTCCCGCACCCTGGTTTTTGACAGGTTAAACATTTTAAGAATCTCAGAGGCATACTGGGTAAAGATCCAGCCAGCCTGAGTCAGGCGCACATTTTTGCTGGTCCGGTGGAACAGCTTTACTTCCAGTTCATCCTCCAAAGTATTGATCTGATGGCTTACCGCAGGCTGAGTGATCCGCATCTGCTCGGCGGCCCTGGAAAAATTCAGATGATTGACCACAGCCAAAAAACATTCTAATTGTGTTGTATTCAAAATATCCTCCCATCCGGGCTCGCCTGCTTTGGCAATACCCTGAAAACTTCAAAAATCCTTTCATCTATAACCATCATCTATAAAAAATTTTTATTGATTATAACATATTTGAATTTCACTTACAAGAAAATTTATGCTATATAATAGTAAGGAGACTGATAGTTTCTATCCTAACCAATATTTCAAGGGAGGTGAATCAACAATGGAACTGGACCGGAGCGCTATGATCCATGATAACCGAAAGATCAGTATCCAGTTGGAAAATCTGACAACAAAGGATTTGTCCCCAAAGGGATTTACTGCTATCCAGGGGCATATGCTCCTTTATATATTAACGCATTGCAAACAGGGGATTTCCCTGACAGAGATCCAGCAGGATATGGGAGGTTCCATGGCGTCCTTATCCAGCATGATCAAACGGCTGAAAAAGAACGGCTATGTGCGGGTGGAAAATAGTCCCGGAGATGACCGGAAAAAACTTCTTTTACCTACCGAGAAAGCCATTGAAGTCCGGGAATTTCTTGAAGAAAGTTTCCGCAACTGCTACGACCAGGTATTTGACGGTTTTTCAGATCCTGAAATGGAAGAACTGGAACGGATGCAGAAGAAGATCTTGGGGAATCTTTCAAAATATGCAAAAAATCAGTAACAGGAGGATTATTTATCGTGAGAAAAGTTTTACAACAGCTCAAACAATATAAGCGGGATACCTTTCTGACTATCGGGCTGACCGCTTTGGAAGTCATCATGGAAATATTGCTGCCTTTTGTCACTGCCATGATCATTGACTATGGTCTTGAGGCCAGCAATCTTCCTGCCGTATACCGCTACGGCGCCATTATGGTTGTTATGTCCTTTTTAGGTCTGGTCTTTGGCGCACTGGCCGGAAAATTCGCTGCCAGCGCCGCGTCTGGTCTTTCCGCCAACTTAAGGGAAGCTATCTATAAGAATATCCAGACATTTTCCTTTTCAAATATTGACAAATTCAGCGTTCCCAGTTTGGTAACCCGTATGACCACAGATATTACCAACGTACAGAACGCTTTTATGATGATCATCCGTGTAGCCGTCCGGGCCCCGTTAAACCTGATTTTCTCTTTTGCTATGTGTATGATCATCAGCCCACACTTAAGCTCCATGTTTTTAATCGCCGTGGTTTTCCTGGTAATCGTTATCGGATCCATCATGGTAGTTACCTTAAAGATTTTTAATCAGCTTTTCCGCAAATACGATGACTTAAACGCCAGCGTTCAGGAAAATATTTCAGCTATCCGCGTGGTTAAAGCCTTTGTCCGTGAGGACTATGAAAATGTTAAATTTTCAAAAGCTTCTAAAAAGCTTTACGACCTGTCCGTAAAGGCAGAAGGTCTTCTGGCTTTTAACAACCCGGCCATGATGATCGCCATATATTTTTGTATCATCTCCGTATCCTGGTTCGGCGCTCAGTTTATTGTGGGCGGCTCCATGACTACCGGTGACCTGACCAGTCTTTTCAGCTACATTATGTCCCTGCTTATGAGCCTGATGATGCTGTCCATGATCGTTGTTATGATCAGTATGTCCTTGGCCAGCGTCCGCCGTATCGGGGAGGTTTTAAGTGAAAATGCTGACCTGACAAATCCTGAAAATCCTGTGATGGAAGTTCCTGACGGCCGCATTGATTTTAATCATGTAAACTTCTCTTATAAACATGGCAACGGAAAATATGCCCTTGCGGATATTGACCTTCATATTAAGAGCGGCGAAACCATCGGCGTTATCGGCGGTACCGGTTCCGGCAAATCCAGCCTTGTAAACCTGATCTGCCGTCTGTATGATGTCAATGAAGGCTCTGTCTGTGTAGGCGGCATAGATGTGCGCAAATACGATACAGAGGTTTTAAGAAACCAGGTATCCGTTGTGCTCCAGAAAAACACCCTCTTCTCCGGAACAATCCTGGATAACCTGCGCTGGGGCGATCCTAACGCCACAGAAGAGGAATGTATCGAAGCCTGCAAGGCAGCCTGTGCCGATGAGTTTATTGACCAGATGCCGGATGGATATAACACCCGCATCGAGCGGGGCGGCGCCAACGTTTCCGGCGGTCAGAAGCAGCGTCTGTGTATTGCCCGGGCACTGCTTAAAAAACCTAAGATTCTGATTCTGGACGACTCTACCAGCGCTGTAGATACGTCCACAGATGCCAGCATCCGCGCGGCCTTTGCCCGTGAGATCCCCGGAACTACAAAGATCATTATTGCCCAGCGTGTAGCCAGTGTGGAATCCGCGGACCGGATCCTTGTTCTGGACGAGGGTAAGATCGATGCCTTTGACACCCATGAAAACTTGCTGGAAACCAATGCCATTTATCAGGAAATTTATAATTCCCAGATCCAGGGCGGCGGCGACTTTGACCAGCCTGCATAATAAGAAGGAGGCTCAAGCATGAATCAGAAAAAATCAAGACCCTCTGTGACTGCGGCGTCAACGCTCATCCGCAGGGTCATCCGCTATATGTTGCACTATTATAAAATACCTTTTATTTTAGTTGTGGCCTGTATTTTAATTACAGCCATTGCTACAGTTATAGGATCCACCTTTCCTCAGACACTGGTAGATGATTACATCACCCCGATGCTTGCTAACGGCTCCACAGATTTTTCCGATCTTGCCAAAGACCTGGTACAGCTGGCATGTATTATGGGACTGGGCGTGATCGCTGCGTTTACATACAACCGGATCATGGTTAATGTAAGCCAGGGGACCATGCTTCATCTTCGTGACGATCTGTTCAGGAAAATGGAAGCCCTTCCTATCAAATATTTCGACACTCACGCCCACGGAGACATTATGTCTGTATACACCAACGATGTAGATACATTGAGACAGCTTTTAAGCCAGAGTATCCCACAGGTCATCAACTCTGTGAGCACCATGGTTGCCACGTTAATAACAATGATCATCCTGAACCCGGCGCTGACCCTGATCTCCATCCTCACTGCAGTGACCATGCTGATCGTTACCGCAAACTTTTCCAAACTGGCCGGTAAATACTACATCCATCAGCAGATCGACCTGGGCGCTGTCGATGGTTTTATTGAGGAAATGTTAGACGGCCAGAAGGTTGTAAAGGTCTTTTGCCATGAAGAAAAGGCCATGGAAGATTTTCACCAGGTCAATGAACGGCTCCGCAACAGTACAAACAAAGCAAACCGGTACGCTAACCTGCTTATGCCTGTTAATGCCAACATTGGCTGGATCAGTTACGCGCTGGTCGCCATCGTAGGCGCTATTTTAGGTATCAACGGTCTGGCAGGAGTTACCTTAGGTACCGTGATCACATTTGTTGGTCTGAACAAGAGCTTTACCAACCCTATTACACAGGTCAGCCAGCAGATCAACTTTGTTGTTAACGCTGCTGCCGGCGCTCAGCGTGTCTTTGACCTGATTGATCAGGAGCCTGAGGCTGACGATGGCTATGTTGAGCTTGTCAACGCAAAAATTGATGAAAACGGAAATATTACAGAATCTGAAACACGTACAAACCTGTGGGCATGGAAACATCCTCACAAAGCCGAAGGCACTGTCACTTATACAAAACAGGAAGGCGGCGTTGTTTTTGATGATGTGGACTTTGGCTATGATGAGAAGAAGATCGTCCTTCACAACATCAGCCTTTGGGCTAAGCCGGGCCAGAAGATTGCCTTTGTAGGCGCCACCGGCGCCGGTAAGACGACGATTACAAACCTGATCAACCGTTTTTATGATATTGCAGACGGTAAGATCCGCTATGACGGCATTAATATTAATAAAATCAAAAAACCGGATCTGCGCCGCTCCTTAGGTATGGTCCTTCAGGATACCCACCTGTTTACAGGAACAGTTATGGACAACATCCGCTACGGAAAACTGGACGCTTCTGACGCGGATTGTATCGAGGCAGCTAAGCTCGCCAATGCCGACGGCTTTATCCGCCGTCTCCCTGATGGCTATAATACTATGCTTACCGGCGATGGGGCTAACTTAAGCCAGGGCCAGCGCCAGCTCCTTGCCATTGCCCGGGCGGCAGTTGCCGATCCGCCTGCCCTGATCCTGGATGAAGCGACATCCTCCATTGATACCCGGACAGAAAAGCTTGTCCAGGAAGGTATGGACGCTCTCATGAAAGGACGGACTACCTTTGTGATTGCTCACCGGCTTTCCACAGTTAAAAACTCTGACTGTATCATGGTCATGGAGCAGGGCCGGATCATTGAGCGGGGTACCCACGATGAGCTTATTGAAAAGAAAGGCAAATATTATCAGTTATATACTGGAAACTTTGCAGATTAAAATATCAAGTTATAAAAAG
>CAZMGH010000004.1:94047-101086 GCA_964565805.1 uncultured Lachnospiraceae bacterium | reverse complement strand
TATCACCAGTAAGGTGGTATGTAAAGCGTATTTACCAATAGTTTATATCTGCACCACATGCGAGGATCCGGGTTGACACCAAATACAAGACCAAATATAATGTACAAATGAGGAGACATTTAGATGTCAAAATGAGATTGGAGATAGAATGATGAAGGAAAAATTTAACTACAGAAAGTTGACAATATTTTTAGGCTTATTTATTATAATTACTATCTTTAATTATATGTATCACAGTAAAATAGAAGTGTCGTCGGACTCGACGACACTTATTCCTATGGCGAAGGATTTTCTAAAGGGGAATATTTTATTAGAAAGCTGGGTTTTAGGAACCAATAATTTTTATTTTACGGATATGATTTATTTTGCTCTGGGCTTTCTTTTTCGATTAAAATCCAGTACCCTGGTTTATTTGATTCCAGCTGCTGTGCAAGCTGCAACAGTGGTTTTATTGATTTATTTCTTTTTTGATTTTGATGCTAAAGGCAGTGCGTTAAAAGATAAATGGAGTCTTGGAGTCGGCGTACTTGCTGTATTGGCAATTTTAGGAGTGACAGCTCCCCAAGTGGCATATACATTATTAAATGTGAACTCTCATAACATCGTTTATTTGTACTTTATTTTGGCCCTTATTCTGGTATTTCAGTATATAAAAAAAGGAAAGATGCCATATTTGATTTTATATATCCTTTTATGTACACTAAGCGCCTTTTCTGACGGTGTTACTCAAATGGTAATTTTTGCTCCAGTATGTATGTGTTGTATTGTTTGCATCATCAAACGGGAAGATGTGCGGCGAAATATTATAATATTCGGCGGAACTGTTGCCGGTTTTGTTTTTTCTAAGCTGCTTTTGACCCTTGTGGAACATGCTGGCGGATTAGTGACCAGAGGACTGCCTTTGCAGCTTGCTTCACCGGCAGATTGGTGGCAGAGGTTTAGAGGATTTGTGCACACATTTCTCGAGTTTTTTAATTATAGAGGGATCCAATATTGTGGGCTATTATCCTGGGAAGGCATTTACCATATTATTATTACGGTTTATATTGTTTTGATACCTATTGTTTTGCTTTATAATTTTATTTTCATATTTAAAATTCCTAAGAAGCGAATGGTGCTGTTTTGGTGTTCAATAATTAATATAGCCAGCTGTGTAGCTACAAATGTTGTTGTGTTTAATAGGTATTTGGCGCCATTTTTTATTTTTGGTTCCATGCTGCTGATTTTAACCATTTATGATTTGAGTATAAAATTCAAAAATGAGAAATACCTAAAAGCAAATGTGCTTAAATTAGTGAATTATATTTATGTATTTGTACTCTGCGCTGCTCTGCTGTTTACAGGAGTATATAAATTAAATTTGATTTATGATATGGGAAGATTCGGCGATCTTCAAAGACAGGTTGCTTCTGTACTAATGGAAAAGCAGTGGGGAAATGGCTATGGGGATTATTGGAGTTCTTCAATGATTTCTTATTATACGGATTTTCAGTGTGAGATTTATCCTGTTGAAATCACTGCGGGAAGTACAGAAATTTCTCCTTATGTGGAATTGATATCCAAGCGATGGTATGAAGAGAAGGATAAACATTTTATTATCCGTTATAATGTAGTAACAACGATAGATATGGATACAATGTTGTCATTAATCGGGCAGCCGGATGAAATTGTAGAAATTGGTCCGTACACGTTGTTTTATTGGAGCGATGACATATCAGATTATGTAATTCCATACGATAAAAGGGAGAATTTATAAGATGGACCAAAGAATGTTATCAGTTGTCATGCCGGCTTATAATGAGGCAGAAAATATTTACACTAATATTGGCAAGGTGATTCATGCTCTGAATGATTTTACAGAGAATTATGAGATAATTGCAGTGAATGATGGCAGTACCGATGAAACAAAGCGTGAAATCATGAAAGCAGTTCGTGACTACGACCAGGTAAAGATTGTCAGTTATAAGAAAAACCGGGGCAAGGGAATTGCAATCAAAGAAGGAGTGAAAGCTTCTTCTGGAACTTATATAGCTTTCTTGGATGCGGATCTGGATCTTCCTCCGGAACAATTGGGGGCATACCTGAAATGTCTGGAAAACGATAAAGCGGATGTTGTTATTGGCTCAAAGATGCATAAAGATTCGCAGATCAATTATCCGTTTGTTCGGAAAGTGATAAGTTTTTGTTACTATTGCATGCTTAAAGTTTTATTTCGATTAAATGTTCATGATACTCAAACTGGAATAAAGATGTTTAAAGCAGATGCTTTAAAATCAGTCATTGCTAAAGTGAAAACGAAGGGGTTTGCATATGACATTGAAATTTTAGTGGCTTTAAATTGTAAAAAGTATCGTATTCTGGAGATGCCGGTAAAATTAAACTTTTCCAGGGAAAGAGGAATGGGAAGAATAAAGATGGCGGATCTTTTTAACGTTTTTAAGGATACATGGATAATATTTTTTAGAGCAAGATTAAAAAACTATTTATAGTAGTAAGCGGATTTACAAGCAGGGGATATGATGTGGGATTTGTGGTGGTGGACTTAAATACGGGACAGGGGATCAGCTATAACAATAATAAGGAATTTTATTGTGCAAGTACGATTAAGGGACCCTATGTGGTATGTTTGAGTGAAATGATTCCGTCTTTCGCGTCCACTTGGGGGAGTGTAATGCGCCAGACTATTGCAGCGGACAGCAGAACTCCCAGTGGTGCGCCCAGCTATTTACCAATATTCTAAATTCCAGCATTCTCAACACGCTGGGAAGTACATATACCACATACCCTAAGGCCGGTTGGATCAGCTCTGGCGCATATATGACAGTACAAAATGATGCGGGGATTGTGATGAAGCCAGAGCACTCATATGTTATCATTATCATGTCCAGTGCCTATGGCAGACTGGACCTGTTAAATGATCTGGTTTTAGCTTTAGATAGTGCCCATTCAGAATTGGTAGGATAGAAGGATAAATTAGTTCTTTCTTAATTAGGTACATTCATGTTATAATGAGAGCAAGGAGGTATGAAGATGAAAAAGAAATTAATGACCATGTTGACTGTGATAAGTTTGGCTTTACAAATCTGCAGTATTTCTTACGACAGTGTATATGCTCAAGAGTACGTGGAAGCAGAAACAGAAAGCGCTGTTACAGAACAACAACAGGAAGAGAGCGTTTTAGAGTCTTTCAAGGTATCAGATACTGATACAACATTGGAATCAGAATCTGCGGTAATACCAGAATCAGAATCAGCCACAATACCGGAATTGGAATCAGAGTCTGTGCCGGAATCCGACATGACATCTGAAACTACAGAGTCCCAGGAATGGGAGAGTGAGGAAACGGTAGCTTTGCCGGTGGAAGAGATCACAGGAGAGACAGACGAAACGGCTGCTTACAGTACTTTTGAAAGCGCAGAGGCTGATGGGAAGATTGGCGCTTTTGTGGAAAGGCTGTATGTTTTGGTTTTAGGCCGGGGGCCGGATGCTTCGGGATTTGAAGCTTGGTGCAATCAGCTAAAGAACGGTAATAATACAGGTGCGGACATCATTTACGGCTTTTTGTGGAGTGATGAGTTTATAGAGAGGGATTTTTCCGATGATGAATTTGTGACGGTTTTATATCGCTCAATTTTAGGACGTGAACCGGATAGTGAAGGAAAAGCAGACTGGCTGAGTCTTCTTAGTGAAGGGTTTAGTCGGCTCATGGTATGTTCACAGTTTGTGGCTTCTCAGGAATTTAATGATTTGTGTGCAGAGATTGGGATAGAGACAGGTAATATTCCTTTAACAAATATTGTAGATCAAAATCAGCAGATTACCCGGTTTGTAAACCGGTTGTATGAGTTGGTTTTAGGGAGACGTTCGGATCGCACGGGTCTGGAGGATTGGGTCAGGGTACTTGTACAACAAAATCAAACTGCAGCTCACGTTGTAGAAGGCTTTGTAAAGAGTCCTGAATTTTTAGAAAAGAATCTGTCCAACGAAGAGTATGTGAGAGTCTTATACAGGGCTTTGCTGAATAGGGAGGCAGATGAAGTTGGACTTGGAGAATGGGTAGAATTATTAAATCAGAGCTATCCAAAAGACTATATTTTAAAAGGTTTTGTGGAATCTGATGAGTTTACCAAGTTGTGTGCAGAGTACGGAATTGTCAGGGGAACGATTGATGCAACGGACAGAGTATATCAGAATCCCTCTCAGTATTACCAGATTTCCAACTCGTCTGTCGATTTGGGCGTTGCTGATTATAATCTCTCATATGGATATATGGGATTAAAAGTCGCAAGAGTAATTGAGAAACTTGGAATAAATGGGGGAAAGTACCAGGGAATGAATACAGCTGCCCGTTACACATATACTGTTCAGGAAAAAGTACAAACATTTCAGAAAAATAATGGCTTGTCGGTAACAGGAGTTGTAGATTTAAGTACATGGCTTGCTATGGGATTATCCGAAAGCGAATGGTACAGCCTTGGTGCATACGCTTCTCCCAATGAGATTACTCCAATCAGCACTCGGTCGGATTGCATAGAAACCATGATCAGCCGGGCATATGATTATTTAGGAACAGATTATGTTGTTGGGGCCTCCGGAGCTCCGGGGACCGGTGTGGATTGCAGCGGTCTTGTGATGCAGGCCTTGTATGCAGCCGGTTTAGACATAAGCCCCATTAATCCTATCCGGCATTCATCTCCAGGATATGAATATGAGTCTGCAAATATGTGGGCGTCTTCAAAGTTTATGCATGTATCCTACAGTGAAAGGGAAAGAGGCGATCTGATTTTTTATTGCAATTCTTCAGGCAGTGTGATCCATGTGGCGATCTATCTTGGAAATGATCAGGTGATCGAGTCATGGTGCGAACCTTACAATAGTGTTATTGTAAGTCCTGTGATAACAAGCTATCACAGTCGTATTAAAGGCGTTGTCAGACCGTTTGTGTAAAACTAAAACGTCTTGTGTAAAAAACGACAGCATGGGTTTTTTAAGTCCATGCTGCCGTTTTTTTTACTTAATTAAATGCCGGATCTGTTGGATCGTATCCATAGTCGCCGGAAATCACTACTGGATCAGGTCGGGTTGGCTTATCAAACATGTTGTCCATTGAAGAGCTGCTGTATATGGTTACAGTGGAGCCGTTGCAGTTATCATAAATCCACTTGGCATCAGCGACAGTCAAGCGCACACAGCCGTGGGAAGCGTTTTGTCCAAGCTTGCGATATTCACTGACAGACAGTGTTTTGTTATTTCCATTGACATAGTACCAAGCAGAATGGAACAAGTATCCGCCATAAATCTGAGAAGCATATTGTCCATAAACGGGTCCCATTAAAGTGGCCCAACGTCCATAACGGCGTACTGTAAAAGTACCTGTGATCGTTGGGGTACTGGAAGTGCCGCAGGAGCAGATCATATTTTTAACTGGAATTATATATCCATTGGCGCCATCTTTAGCATAGATGGAAACGGTATTTGTCGTTGTATTGACTTTAATCAAATAAGAACTTTGTGTTCCAATAATGCTATCCACATCCTGGACAAGGACGCCCTCGCTATCAAAATAATATTTCAGACCATCAATATAACGCCATCCGGTCGTTCGTGTATTATAATTTGATGCATCCAGATAATAGAGAGAGCCATCAATCCTCTGCCATCCGCTGAGGATCGTTCCATTTGATACATAATACCATCCGCTGGAAGATTGGTTCCATCCTTCTACATTGTAAGGCAGTTCATATGTTTCGCAGATATTTTTAAATTCGCTGCTGTTGAGGATAGAGCTAAGGTAGCTTTCACGGGATTCGCTTTTTAAAATGGACGTTCCATTACTTATATCTGTTGACGATGGATCTCTTAATAAAGCAGCACGATAGGCCAGCTTGACAAAATCACTGTCAGAGGTCGATTTGGATTTGCCTTCATCAGAAAATACAACCGCTTCAACAAAAGCTTTGCCACTGAGTGTATGATCGTTTAACTGTTGAGTCCAGCTGTTTAATTCAGATGCACTGGCTGACCGTTTAAGTCCTATTTCGTAGACCTGTTTTACAAAAAATGTTATGTATTTATTCTGATCCCGGCTTTCAGTCAAGGTAATCGTACCTCGTTCAATGCCATATTGGGAACACAGATCATCAAACTCAGGGGAGGCAACAAAGTTATAAACCAGATAATTTCGTGAAACACCCATTTCGGCAACTTCCATCCAATCGTTCTTACCTGTCTCATCTGGCTCCCGATCAAGAAGTGCCCGGTAAAGAATGTCAATATAGTCGCTGTCACTGAGATTTTTTTCCTTTAACTCATTACTGTCTAAAAATCCGAGGGCGACAACAGCTGCGGTATTTCGCTTTGAAACAAGAGCTTCAACCCATTCTCTGCGGCCAGAATCGTCTGGTGTTCTGGAAAGCACTAACTCATATAAACGATTGACAAAGCGTGTAATTTCCGGATGCAAGTCAATTATATCAGTTAAGCTGATCTGGCCTGCCTGAATACCATATTGTGAGCAAAGGTCTTTAAATTCATCTGAGCCAATAAAACCATAGCAGACATAATCTCTTGAAAAACCTTCCTGGATTACATCAAGCCAATCGCTGAGCCCCTGGCTATCAGGCTCTCTGTTTAATATCGCTCTGTATAAAATAGAAATATATTCAGTATCAGAAAGATCCTTTTCATTAAATTCATCACTGTGTATAAAACCGCTGACAATATCAGCTCCGGTTTCATTACCATTATTTAATAAATCCGTCCACTCTGCCAGGCCTTGGGCGTCTGGTTCTCTGGAAAGGATCAATTCATAGAGACGGCGGACAAAACCTTCTGTGGTGTTTTCAGAGGCTTCTTCCGTTGCGGCGTCAAAAGTCTGGATACTTTCCGAAACGGTCTGATCAGATGTGTTCTGATCTTCAACGACAGTTTCAGGAGCAGCGATGCTTTCTTCATTCACACTCTCCGATGATTCACCTTCTGAAGAAGCAGAATTTGTTTCAGTTTCGCTTTCTGTCTGAGTTTCATCAGTTTGAGTTTC
>CAZMGH010000004.1:66868-93947 GCA_964565805.1 uncultured Lachnospiraceae bacterium | reverse complement strand
AAGCAGAATTTGTTTCAGTTTCGCTTTCTGTCTGAGTTTCATCAGTTTGAGTTTCATCAGTTTGAGTTTCGATTTCAATGATCTGAGACTCATTTTCCGCAAATACTGGCATCTGAATGATCGTGCTGAAAGCCAGAATTGCAGCCAGGGAAAAACACAATATACGTTGTTTCATTTTAAATCACTCCTTTATTTTTTGACGCCAATAGTCCAAGGTTTCCCGGAGCGTCTGTATTAGTGGGATTTCGGGTTTCCAGGCTATACATTCTGTCAATTTTGATATATCCGCCTCTATTATGGGAATATCCAGGGGACGGAGCTTAGCGCTGTCAACTTCTACAGTTATGGGTACTGTGGATAGTTTTAGTATGTTTTCTAGGATACTTCGTATACGTACGGCATGGCCGCTGCCTACATTATATGTGTGTCCTTTTTCTCCCTTTTGAATCAGCATGCCATAGGCTCTGACAACATCCCTCACATCTGTAAAGTCCCGCTTTGCCTCAAGGTTGCCGACTTTGATGACAGGAGATTGCGTTCCGTTTTCAATCAGGGCAACCTGACGGCAAAAATCAGAGACAACAAAGGCGGGAGCCTGTCCCGGGCCGATGTGATTAAAAGCGCGTACAAGGACGATATGCATATTATAAGCTCGGGCATAGATGGCGCCAAGCATATTTTGGCAAGCTTTTGTGGCAGCATAAATATTTCCCGGGGTTAAAACAGTCGTTTCTTTTACAGGTGTATCTTCTGGCTGGATATATCCATATTCCTCGCCGGAACCGATGAGAAGGATCCTGGGATCCTGTTCAAGTTCCCGGATACATTCCAGGAGATTCAAACAGCCCTTTATATTTATATCCACGGTCAGCGATGGATTTTTCCAGGATAAGGCAACCGAGCTTTGTGCAGCTAGATAGAAGATATAATCCGGACTCAATTTTTTTAATAAAGAAATAATTTCTTCTTTATATAAAATGTTTAAATTATAAATCTGGATATTATCATACTCAGGTGTTTCGTTCTCAAGTTTAGTTGCAGCAAGCTCCCAATCATAAGTTTCCTGTATATGCTTGATCAGGTAATTCCCAACAAATCCTGCCGCGCCAATTATTAAAGCTTTCATTGTGATCCCGCCTTATAAGTTTGCTGCCTTGATTTCTTTCTCCACAAGTTCCATATCATTTTTAACCATTCTTTCTACAAGCTGAGAAAAAGAAATTTCCCGCTTCCAGCCAAGCTTTGTTTCAGCTTTTTCCGGATTACCTAAAAGAAGTTCAACTTCAGCAGGACGGAAGAACTGAGGATTAACTTTTACGACAACTTTTCCGGTTGATTTGTCGGTACCAGTTTCATTAACGCCTTCTCCGTTCCACTCAATATTAATTCCTACGTGTTTAAATGCAGTGTCTACAAATTCTCGGACGGTTCTTGTTTCATTTGTGGCGATGACGTAATCATCAGGTGTATCCTGCTGAAGCATAAGCCACATGGCACGAACATAATCCTTGGAATGACCCCAGTCCCGCTTTGCGTCAAGGTTTCCCAGTTCTACACAGTCTAAAACCCCGTGTTTGATGCGGGCCACAGAATCTGAGATTTTTCTTGTAACAAATTCCTTTCCGCGGCGTTCACTTTCATGATTAAATAAAATACCGCTGCAGGCAAAAAGATCATAGCTTTCACGATAGTTTTTAGTGATCCAGTGCCCATAAAGTTTTGCGACACCATAAGGACTTCTTGGATAGAAAGGTGTTTTTTCTGTTTGAGGAATTTCCTGGACCAATCCGAACATTTCAGAAGTTGATGCCTGATAAAAACGGGCAGCCGGTTTTACAATGCGGATCGCTTCCAGCATATTTGTAACGCCTAAAGCGTCAATATCTGCTGTTGCCAAAGGCTGTTCCCAGCTTGTTGCAACAAAGGATTGAGCTGCAAGATTGTATACTTCGTCCGCCTGAGAAATTTTCATGGCGGTAATTAAGGATACAGGATCTGTCATGTCTGCGTAGATAAAATGGATCTTATCCTTAATGTGTTCAACATTACCATAGTCTACCGCACTTTTGCGACGCATAATGCCATAAACATCATATCCTTTTTCCAGGAGCAGCTCGGCGAGATAGGAGCCGTCCTGTCCGGTAATGCCTGTGATTAATGCATTTTTCATATCAATAATACCTCCTGAGTACTATTATTATATTAATGAGAAACGTCTGGTGATTTATAAATAACGTTCCTGCTTTTGCTGACGAAGTTTTTCAAGCAGCATTTTAATTTTATTTGTTTCATCTTTAGAGCAGATTAAGGTAGCGTCTTCTGTGTCAACAACAATGAGATTTTCAATACCTACAGCTGCAATAAGCTTGTCAGATGCTTCGATGGTGCAATTTGAAGTATCTAAAAGGACAACATTGCCTGTGATGGTATTATAGTCATCATCGCATCCCTTTATCCTCTCTATCGCCAGCCATGAGCCTACATCATCCCAGCCAAAGTTCCCCGGAAGGATATAAATATCGGAAGCTTTCTCCATAACACCATAGTCAATAGATTCTGATGGAAGCGTAGGAAATACTTGTTTTAGAACATCTTCCTGGGAAGGGGTTCCGATGGCTGAACCGATGATTTCCAATCTGTCGTAAGTTTCCTTAAGGAATCTTTCAATGTTGGATAAAATGGTTGATATTTTCCATATAAACATGCCGCTGTTCCAGTAGTAATCTCCACTGTCAACATACTGTTTTGCTAATTCCGGATTTGGTTTTTCTACAAAGCGTTCAACTTTAAAGGCATGGTCCTTAACAGTAATTTTGTTTGCTTTAATGTAGCCATAGCCGGTTTCCGGATAATTGGGTGTTATTCCAAGGGTGACCAAATTTTCATCTTCCTGAGCAATATCGCAGGCTTGTGCTAAGATTTCAGCAAACATAGCAGTGTTTTTGATCAGGTGGTCTGATGGCAGCACAATCATAACGGCATCATCATATTTATGATGGATGTGAACAGCGCCAAGACCGATGCATGGTGCTGTGTTGCGTCCTACAGGCTCGCAAAGGATATTTTCTTCAGGAAGCTCTGGAAGCTGATCGCGGACAAGCTGTTTATAGGCTTCATTGGTTGCTATATAAATATCTTTCATATCCACAAGGGGAAGGATTCTTTCTACAGTCAACTGGATCATCGTTTTTCCATCATTGGTCAATGACAGAAATTGTTTTGGCAGATTTGTACGGCTTTTTGGCCAAAAACGTTCGCCTTTTCCGCCTGCCATAATTAAAGCTGTTTTTTTCAATGACATTCATCCTCCATTTATCGTCTGTTTTTCATTATGATTGATTCCAATCAATAGAATCATACACTAATAAGTTAAAAAAAACAATACTTTGCTGGGATTTCCTGCTGAGAAATTGTTTACAATCCGCCATGAACAAGGTATACTAGTAGCTGAATTTGTTATGCTAAGGATTAATCATAAGTATACAAGGAGAATGTAAATGAAATGTATCATACTTGCCGGAGGTAAAGGAAATAGTATGTGGCCCTTATCCCGGGAAAATTATCCAAAGCAGTTTATGGATATTAAAGAAAGCCGTTCTCTCCTTCAGGAAATGATAGCAAAAAATATTCCGTTTTGCGATGAGTTTATCATTTCATCTAATGTAAACTATGGCTTTATTATAGAAAGCCAGATGAAAGCTTTTCAGGGGTTAAGGTACCGGTGTTTTCTTGAAGAGGAGGCAAAAAAAACTGCTCCGGCTGTAGCTATGATCTGTATGTGCTGTAATCCATCAGAGCTTGTTTTTGTTTTATCAGCGGATCAGATTATAGAAGGAGAAAACTATAAAGATGCTGTGATTCATGCCCAGGAGATCGCACGATCCGGGGCATTAGTCACCTTTGGGATGCAGCCGGATTCCCCTAATAATGGGTATGGTTATATTCATTATGATGGAGAGCGGGTTTTGGCATTTAAGGAAAAGCCGGATGTTGAGACAGCCAGCGCTTATATCAAATCGGGAGATTATCTGTGGAATAGTGGAAACTTTATGTTCCGGGCAGGAGATTTTCTTCATGAGCTGCAAATACATGCACCGGAAATTTATTTGGCTTGTGAAAAGGCAGAGAAAAAGATTAATTATGGCCGTCAGACGATCATCCTTGATAAAAACGCTATGGCAGATGTCCCTGCAGTGAGTGTTGAACATGCAGTATTTGAAAAGTCGGATAATGTGAGAGTGATCAAGTCCGGCTTTCAATGGTTTGATATTGGTGATCTGGAAAAGCTTTCAGATTATACCAAATCCGGTGATATAAAAAATGTTATTGAGGAAAACTGTAAAAATGTAACAGTGATCAACCGCTCCGATGAGCAGCTGGTGGTTACTAACGCGCTGGACGATACGATTATTGTGAATACGGATGATGCCTTATATATATCTAAAAAGGGACAGACTGGCGCGATCAAAGAAATCATGCGCAAAAACCATGATATGTACAGCCGCTTTTTTGAAAATCATAATACTTTTTATTATGAATGGGGAACTCAAGAGGTATTGGCAGATGACGCTTTTTTTAAAGTTAAGAAAGTGGTAGTATTCCCCGGAAAGGTTCATCATCTCCACAAACATCAGATGCGCAGTGAACAGTGGACAGTTGTAAAAGGCAGAGCCACAATTACTCTAGGAAAGGAAAGCCGCGATTATTGCGCAAAGGAAACCGTATATGTTCCTATTGGCGTGGAACATGCGGTGGCTAATCTGACAGATTCTGAGGTTGTGATCATTGAAATTTCCATTGGTCAGACCATTGTGGAAGAGGATTCTGTGAAATCTAAATTAAAACCACGCAGTTATATTCGGGATGCGGGATTTGTCAAATTGGAGCCGGCATTTAAGGATTATCTTTGGGGTGGAACAAAGCTTCGGGATATTTATCATAAAAAGTGTGATTATGATATTATTGCAGAAAGCTGGGAACTTTCTTCTCATAAGGATGGTCAAAGCATTATTGCAGAAGGCCCTTACAAAGGTATGCTTTTTGGCGAGTATGTCAAAGGCTTAGGGGAGGATGGCCTTGGCTGGAAGTGTCAGGCGTTTGAGCGCTTCCCTATTTTAATTAAGTTTATCGATGCTAAAAATCCACTGTCAATTCAAGTTCATCCCAATGATGAGTATGCTCTTAGCAGGGAAAATGAGTACGGCAAAAACGAAATGTGGTATATTATGGACTGCGACCCGGGGGCAAGTATTTATTATGGAGTTAATAGGGATATTACAAAAGAGGAGCTTCAGGAACGGGTGAAAAATAATACAGTTCTTGAGGTGCTTAATAAGATAGAGGTCCATAAGGGCGATACGTTTTTTGTAAAAGCTGGAACGATACATGCGATTGGCGCTGGCATACTGATTTGTGAGATTCAGCAAAATTCAAATTGTACTTACCGTTTATATGATTATAATCGCAGAGATAAATTTGGAAATCCCCGGGAGCTTCATTTGGAGAAGGCAACGGACGTTTCCGCGCTGGAAGTGCTTCATAACAAGGCCGAGGAAAGTCTGAATCGTATTACTACCGGCAATGGTTTTGAGATAGAAACCCTGGGAAGCTGCAAATATTTTGAATGCAGTAAATATACGGTGACAAAAGAGGTTACCCTGGATATTGATGAGACATCCTTTAATTCGATTCTGATCATTGAGGGGGAGGGACATATCAGCTGTGATAGGAAAATATTACCCTTTAAACCGGCGGATAGTTTTTTTGTGCCTGCTGGTCGCAAAAAGATTCAGATAAGCGGAAAATGCACGTTTATTAGGACCCATGTTTAATGGATAAATGCAGGAGGAAAATAATGAGTTACAAAGATACCTACAATTTCTGGATGACTGATAACTATTTTGACGCGGACACAAAACAGGAATTGAAATCAATTGAAGGCAATGAAAAAGAAATTGAAGATCGGTTTTACCGGGATCTTGAATTTGGTACAGGAGGTCTGCGAGGCGTTATTGGCGCAGGTACAAATCGGATGAATGTTTATACCGTCCGAAAAGCGACCCAGGGACTGGCTAATTTTGTTATTTCTGAAAAAGGCCAGGATAAAGGTGTGGCGATTGCCTATGATTCCAGACATATGTCTCCTGAGTTTTCAAAAGAGGCAGCCTTATGTCTTAATGCAAACGGGATCAAAACCTATCGTTTTGATTCACTCAGACCAACACCTGAGCTTTCCTTTGCCCTTCGTGAACTTGGCTGTATTGCGGGTATTGTTATTACTGCCAGTCATAATCCGCCGGAGTATAACGGATATAAAGTTTACTGGGAGGATGGCGCTCAGATTACATTTCCTAAAGATAAGGAAATTATTAGCGAAGTAAATAAGGTCACTAACTATAATGATGTTAAGACTATGAGCGAAGAAGATGCCATAAAGGCCGGTTTATACCATACGATCGGAAAAGAGATTGACGATAAATATATTGCCGCGCTGAAAACGCAGATTATCCATCCGGAATATATCGAAAAAGTGGCTGAAGATATAAAGATTGTTTATACTCCTCTTCACGGGACCGGAAATATTTCTGTACGCAGAGTTTTAAAAGAGCTTGGCTTTAAAAATGTCTTTGTTGTTCCCAAACAGGAGCTTCCGGATGGAGATTTTCCTACAGTCAGCTATCCTAATCCAGAGGATCCAAAGGCTTTTACACTGGCTTTAGAGCTGGCAAAAAAGGTGGATGCTGATATTGTGTTGGCAACGGATCCGGATGCGGACCGTCTTGGCGTTTATGCAAAGGATAGAATAACCGGAGAATATGTGAGTTTTACGGGAAATATGTCCGGTATGCTTATTGCGGAATATATTTTAGATCAACGCCAGGCGAATGGATCACTTCCGGCGAACGGCGCTCTGGTAAAAACAATCGTAACAACAAATATGGCGGATGCCTTAGCAAGGGCTTATAATGTTAAACGGATCGAAGTGCTCACTGGCTTTAAGTATATTGGCGAGCAGATCAAATTTTTTGAACAGGAGCATACGTATGAGTATGTGTTTGGCCTTGAAGAAAGCTATGGCTGTCTTGTAGGGACTCATGCCCGGGATAAGGATGCTGTTGTTGCGGTTATGGCGCTTTGCGAGGTAGCTTCCTGGTGTAAACTTCAGGGAAAGACACTGTGGGATCAGATGATCGGGCTTTATGAAAAGTATGGCTATTATCGCGAAGGTCTGAAGGCCATTACTCTAAAAGGTATTGATGGTGTTGAGAAAATTCAGGCAATAATGGAAAAACTTCGCAAGAATCCTCCGAAAATGTTTGATACCTTTAAAGTAGAGGCTGTCAGAGATTATAAATATTCAAAACGTATCGATTTAAATACAAATGAGGAAAGTTCATTAACCCTGCCGGAGTCCAATGTTTTATATTATGAGCTTGAGAATGATGCATGGTGCTGTGCAAGGCCTTCAGGAACAGAGCCTAAAATAAAGTTTTACATGGGGGTAAAAGGATCTTCAATTGAAGAATCAGATAAAATGCTGGAGAAATTGACAAATGCTTTGTTGGATTTAGCAAAGGAATGAAAATAAATTAAAAACCGATTACAATAGAAAAGTAATACACTGTGAGCAAAAAACATCGGTCTCACAGTGTATTTTATTTTGTGTGATTACCCGGAAAGCAGCAGCTACGCCTGTTAATCAGGATTTCGCAACGTCTCGTTTGACACTGACCGCAGCGGATAGCTTTTACTTTCTGTCTCTTGCGATAAGATTCAAATACAGCTCATAAAGCTGCCGATGCTTCTTTACGATCACGTCTAAAATAATTCCACATACTTCTGCCATAACACCAATGGCAAATAAAATGCAAGCGACAATTAACGTAGGAAATCTCAGTACCAGGCCCGTCTGGATAAACTCTATGAAGACAGGGACAAAGAGTATCAGGCCAATGATCCACAGCAAAACGGCTGCAAAAGAAAAGAAGCTTAAAGGCCGGTAATTTTTATACAGCTCCATAATGGTCTTGAGCACTTTTAACCCATCGCTGAAGGTATTTAGTTTGGAAACGCTGCCTGCGGGGCGGTCCCGGTAGGATACGGGAATTTCCCGGAGCATAAAGTTTTTATCCAGGGCATGGATCGTCATTTCGGTTTCGATTTCAAAGCCTTTTGAAAGCACTGGGAATGACTTGACGAAAAGCCGACTAAAGGACCGGTATCCGGTCATAATATCCCGCACATTGCTTTTAAATAAATGGTTGATCAGACTGCGCACGACCCGGTTTCCTGAGTTGTGGAAGGGGCGCTTATTCTGAGTAAAATAGGTAGAGGACAGACGATCACCAATGACCATGTCTGCTTTACCGCTTAAGACAAGGTCGGTCATTTCCCTGGCATTTTCAGCGGGATAGGTGTCATCCCCATCGATCATAAGGTAACACTGGGCATCAATATCCCGGAACATAGAGCGGATGACATTTCCCTTTCCCTGGCGGTATTCATACTTGACGACAGCTCCGACATTCCGGGCAATGTCATCGGTGTGATCGGAAGAATTGTTGTCATATACATAAATGACAGCTTCCGGCAATGCTTTGTGATAGTCTTTTATGACTTTTTCGATCGTCGCGCTTTCATTATAACAAGGGATAAGCACAGCTATTTTGTCCATATTCAATAACTCCTCATCGATTGATCATCAAAATAATTTGACTTTAGTCTCATCATATTATACAGGGTATATAAAAAAACTGCAACTTTTATGATGATATTATGGGGCTTTAGCGTACCAAATAGATTTATAAATAGATAAGATATTCCATGGGTAAGTATAAAACTTGAATAAATAAACACAAAAAACACAAAAGGCAAGTATAATACTCTATATATAAGTAATAAATTTCTGGAAAATAGCCTACAATGTTACTTGTTAGGAAACAAGATCAGGGACGTACCCCCTGGTCCGATACTGCTGATAAATAATGTTTGGGAGGCGACATATGCATCGATTAAAAAAATTACGATTGGAGAAAGGCGTTAGCCAGAAAGAAGTGGCAGAGTATTTGAATGTGAGTCAGCAGACAGTAAGCCGCTATGAAAAATCGAACAACCTAACCTTACCTCAGGACATTTTGGTTCAGTTGGCGGACTATTACCATGTAACTACAGACTATATTTTATCTGGGAAAAAGGAATATATTCGTGAAGCGGAAGACCAATATGGAAGTATAGACGCCATGGAAAGAGAGCTTCGGGAGGACTACCGCAGTTTAACATCCTACAATAAAGAAACGATTGTACTACTATGTAAACGACTCCTTTACAGTCAGAAAGAGGGGGGATTCGACTGATACATAGAAGTTGCAGCAAATGCCTGAGCGCCGGAAAAATATGCTTATTCCAACGCTCAGGCATTTGTAATTGGTCATTCATTTAAAAATGTCTTAATTCTTTAAGAAAAGCGCTGCGTTTGTAATAAATGCGATTTATAACCCCGGCCAAAGCTGATCCTTTTCGCTAAGTGTTAAAGGCGTACCATCTGCCAGGCTATAGCCTTTGGCGCTGGCTGCGCCAGTGTAGGTGCCTTGAAGCTGAGGCCAGGTGATGCCGATCTTTGGATCGTTCCAGGCAAGGCCCCCTTCATCCCCGGGATGATAAAAGTCGGTGCATTTATAGCAGAATTCCGCAATGTCGCTTAAGACAAGGAAACCATGGGCAAAGCCTTCAGGAATGTAGAACTGCTTTTTGTTTTCCTCTGTAAGCTCTACGCCCAACCATTTTCCATAAGTTTCGCTGTCTGGGCGCAGGTCTACGGCCACGTCAAAGACAGAGCCTTTAATTACCCGGACCAGCTTGCCCTGGGGGAATTGTTTTTGAAAATGAAGGCCCCTTAAAACCCCTTTGACAGAGGATGACTGATTGTCCTGGACAAACTCCATGTCCAGACCTGCTTCGGCCATGTCATTTTTGTTGTAGGTTTCCATAAAGTAGCCTCGCGCATCTCCGTGAACAGCCGGGGTAATGATACATAATCCGGCAATACCGCCGGCATTTTTTTCTACAGTGATCTGACCCATAAGTATCGCTCCTTAATGTGAATCTTCAATTTCTTCTAGGTATCTGCACAGAGCATCTTTCCAATCCGGCAGAGGGGTGAAGCCGTTAGCTTCAAGCTTGCTTTTTTCCAGACGGCTGTTCAATGGCCGGGCGGCCTTGGAAAGGCCGTATTCCTGAGTGGTTACAGGATGAACGATAAGATGCTTGGCGTCATATTCTTCATGGCCCTTTTGAGCGGCCTGACGGAAGATTTCACAGGCAAAGTCGTACCAGCTGATGTATCCGCCGGAGTTTGTAGCATGGTAAATGCCGTATTTGTCTGTTTCAATCATATCCACAAGGAGCCGTGCCAGATCGTAAGTGTAAGTCGGCGTGCCGATCTGATCGTTGACAACCCTCAGTTCATCATGGTTTTTCCCGATCTTTAACATGGTTTTAATAAAGTTGCTGCCATTTTTGCCAAAGACCCAGGCAATGCGGACGATAAAATATTTGGACAGGGCGGCAGTGACGGCTTTTTCACCTTCCAGTTTTGAGGCGCCATAGACGTTTAACGGGCTGTAGTCCTGACAGTCCGGATCCCATGGGGCGGTACCAGCGCCGTCAAAAACATAGTCTGTGGAAATATACATCATTTTAATATTTAGGGCCTTGCATACAGCGGCAATATTTTTTGTGCCATCGGCATTGACTTTATAGACCTTGTCCCTGTTTTCTTCATCTTCAGCAGCATCTACACCAGTCCATGCGGCGCAGTGGATGACTGCGTCCGGCTGACATGCGGTAATGACTTTTTCTACGCTGTCAGCATCTGTAATATCCATTTCTTCAATATCCACGCCGATCGGTGTGTGATTTCTTTTTTTCAGTTCATGGATCACGTCAAAGCCAAGCTGTCCTTTGGATCCGGTAACTAAGATTTTCAAATTTAAATAGTTTTGATATTCGCCGGAAATAATGGGTTCCCACCAGTCTTTGTTGTCCAGATACCACTGGATGGTTTTCTTAATGCCCACTTCAAATGGTGTTTCAGGAAGCCAGCCCAGTTCGTTGTGGATTTTGGTAGGATCAATAGCGTAGCGCATGTCATGGCCTTTCCGGTCAGTGACATAGGTGATCAGGCTTTCCGGCTTGCCAAGCTCATGGCAGATCAGCTTAACAATATCAATATTTCTTTTTTCGTTGTGGCCGCCCACATTATATACTTCACCCACACGGCCATTGTGGATGATCAGGTCAATGGCTTTGCAGTGATCCTCCACATAAAGCCAGTCCCGGACATTTTCCCCGGTTCCATATACAGGAAGAGGCTTGTCATGAAGGGCGTTAATGATCATCAGGGGGATCAGCTTTTCCGGGAAATGATAGGGTCCGTAGTTGTTGGAGCAGCGGCTGATGGTCACAGGCAGCCCGTAGGTGCGGTGATAGGCCAAAACAAGCAGGTCTGCCCCGGCTTTGGAGGAGCTGTATGGGCTGCTTGTGTGGATGGGGGTTTCTTCTGTAAAGAACAGATCCGGACGGTCTAAGGGGAGATCCCCGTAAACTTCATCGGTGGAAACCTGATGGTATCTTTGGATGCCGTATTTGCGGCAGGCGTCCATAAGAACAGCAGTTCCCTTAATGTTTGTATCCAGAAAAATTTCCGGGTTCTCAATAGAACGGTCTACGTGGCTTTCCGCGGCGAAGTTTACCACCATATCCGGGCGCTCTTCCTCAAAAAGCTTGTAAATGGCTTCTCTGTCTGTAATATTGATCTTGGCAAAGCGGAAGTTTGGATTGTCCATGACCGGAGCCAAAGTGGAAAGGTTTCCCGCATAGGTGAGACAGTCTACGCATATGATCCGATAATCCGGATATTTGTCCAGCATATGGAAAATAAAGTTGCTTCCGATAAATCCGGCGCCGCCGGTTACAATAATTGTCATAATTGTCCTCCTGTGAAAATCCTGCAGGCTTTGGCCTGCAGGAAATGATCGTATTTATCCGTGAAGAACGTCCAGATATTTTCCATCCACAACATCCTTCAGGTATTGGCCATACTGGTTATTTTTCATTTTATTGTATACGGCAAGAATATCTTCTTTCGTGATCCAGCCGTTAAGATAAGCGATTTCCTCCAGACAGGCGATTTTTCTGTGCTGATGATTTTCTATGGTTTTTACAAAATTCGTGGCTTCTACAAGACTTTCATGAGTCCCCGTATCCAGCCATGTAAAGCCCTGGCCTAAAAGTTCTACATTAATCTGGTCTTTTTCCAGATAGATCCGGTTTAAGTCTGTGATCTCAAGCTCTCCCCTTGGGCTGGGCTTTAAGTTTCTCGCGTACTCTACCACATGGTTGTCATAGAAATAAAGTCCGGTGACGCAGTAATTGCTTTTTGGGTGTTCCGGCTTTTCTTCAATGGAAACGGCTTTTCCGTTTTTATCAAACTCTACAATACCGAAGCGTTCCGGATCGTCGACGTAATAGCCGAAAACCGTGGCGCCTTTTCCGGAAACCGCATTGTCCACAGCAGCTTTCAGCCGCTTGTTCAGGCCGTGGCCGGAAAAAATATTGTCCCCTAAAACCATGGCCACCGCGTCGTCACCGATAAAGTCTGCTCCAATAATAAATGCCTGGGCAAGGCCGTCTGGTGAGGGCTGAATGGCATAGGAAAGGTGGATGCCCAGCTGGTGTCCGTCCCCTAAAAGCTCCTCAAAGCGGGGAGTATCCTGAGGGGTGGAGATAATGAGAATATCCCGGATCCCAGCATTCATTAAAACAGACATGGGGTAGTAGATCATTGGCTTGTCATAAATAGGAAGCAGCTGCTTCGATGTCACCATGGTGAGAGGGTAAAGCCGGGTTCCCGATCCGCCGGCTAAAATAATACCTTTCATTTTTTGAACTCCTTGAAACTGTATTTCCAGGTTCTGGCCGGAACCTGGATGGTTTAACTGTTACATACAGTATAAAGGGTGACGCAAGGTAAGCTTCAAGTACTTTTTTTGAGTTTGCACAGGAAAATGCCTGCCTCTTTTGTAATGTGAAAGCCATTTTTTGTCTTTTTTTCCATATAGGTCCGGAAATCCTCGTATCGGTCCAGGATATATTGATTCTGGTTGCCGTGACAGGAGAGAATGTATTCAATAATGGGCTGAGGATCATCAATATCAATGGCGTCATCATATAGGATGCACTGAACCGATGGAAAAAATTCTTTTAATATTTTTTCACCGTTTTCCAGACCAAAACGCTGGTACAGCTTTTCATCAGACAGATTAATGTGCCGGTCAAAGCCAGTAACCAGATCGCTGATCTCTTTCATGTGGCGGCTGCCATAGGTGCTGCATATAAAGCTGCCGCTGGCTGTTAAAGTACGGCGGACTTCCCGGAGCGCCCGGGGAATATCATCGCAGTAAAAGAGTAAATGATTGGCAAGGACCAGGTCAAAGGAATGGTCCTGAAATGGAATATCCCCACAGTCAAAACACTGGTAAGAGAATCGATCATCCCCTTTACCAATAGTCCGCTTGGCATCCCGGAGCATGCCCTGGGAAATATCGGATAAGGTGATTTCCAGTCCCTTGGGAATTTTTGAAATATTTTCATGCCATAAAGCGCCATTGCCGCAGCCAAGCTCCAGTACTTTGTGATGGCTGTCCATTTCACACTGCTGGAAGATCCAGGGAAACCAGCCCTGTGGATTTCGGGAATAAAATTTGTGAAGGCGGATCCGAGCCATAATATTGGACGCGTCCTGGTACTGTTTTTTCAGTCGGGATTCCTGGTTGGTCAGGTGAATCAGGTCCAGCATCTGGCTCCAGTTAATTTCATGGTCCTGGCGCATGGCATGGATCGTCCGATCAATGGCATTTTCTACAAGCTGCATCTGCTCGATCCGGTCCAGGATCAGCTTTTTTTGAAGGCCAAGAGAATGGATCATAAAATGAGGATCTGTATCTTTTACTGTGATTTTTCGTATATCATCCAGTGAAAAACCCAGATATTTCAGCAGCAGGATCTGCTGAAGCCGGGCAAAATCCGAATCGGTGTAAAATCGCGCGCCGGAGTCATTTATATAGGAAGGTTTTAAAATGTTTTTCGCATCGTAAAAACGTATCGTCCGCACGGACACATTGGCCAGTCTGGCAAATTGGCCGGAGGAATAATATCCTGGAAGCTTCATGGTTCCACCCCTTTCAAGTTCTGTCGGATTTGTTTTATCATTTTATCACAGAAAGCCTTTGTAAAAAAGATGCTTCCTGCCAGCTGCGGTATGAAAATTGCGGTCTGGGGTAAAATAAACCGTCAAAATTTGGCGGCTTTTTGAAAATTATATTAACTTTTCACGTTTTTGTTTGAAATTGAAAGATGAGCGTAGTATAATAATATACCGAGTTTATAATAAGAAAAAAGAGGTGTGCAATGGATAGAGATAACCGAAATTCTCGTAATGACCGATCTGGTTCAGGGAGTGACTCTGACAAAAGCCGGCGGCTGCGCCGCGGCGGTTATGAAGAAGATTATGCTCCCCATTATAGTGGACAGCGAAATCAAAGCAAACGTCCATCTACAGATGACTACCCGGAAAAAAGTCCACGTCCAGAGCGTTTTTCGAACATTCATGAAGATGGACCTATTAAAAACGCTCATCATAAAAGTGCGCCCGGCCGTAAAAAGAAACATATGGTAGGAAGAGTCCTGGCGATCATCCAGGGATTCCTTTCCATTATCGCGCTGGCGCTTCTGTTTGTTCTTGATGTTATACCTTTAAGATATTTAGGTATTGCTGCGCTGCTTTTAGCGCTGCTGTGGGTATTTGCCTATTTTTCCCAGTTTACTCGAGGGACCCATATTGCCGGAAAGGTTGAATCCTTGATCCTGTGCGTTGCGCTTGCATGGGGATGTTATTATTTGTTTATTACAAATAGTTTCCTGGATTCCATTACAGGCAGTTCTGTGAAGGTAGATAATATTGTGATTGCCGTGTTAGAGGACGATCCGGCTCAGACTTTAGAAGATGCGGCGGAATATGTATTTGGTATACAATCGACCCTTGACCGGGATAATGTGGATAAAACGATTGAGGAGATTAACTCAAACCTTGGAGCAGAGATCACAACTCAAGAGTATGAAGGGATAAGCAATCAGGTAGCCGCGTTATACAGCGGTGAAGTAGGGGCTATTATCTATAATGAAGCTTTTAATGAAAATATTATTGAGGAGTATGCCACTTTTGAAGAGGATATTCGTATTTTGGATAATGTGAAAATTGAGACAGAAGTCATTGTGGCATCTTCAGATATTGAAGTAACCCAGGAGCCTTTCACCATATATATCAGCGGTATTGATACTTACGGGGAAATTGCGACGACCAGCCGAAGCGATGTGAATATTCTAGTGACAGTGAATCCGGAAACAAAACAGATTTTGCTGACCACCACGCCCAGGGACTATTATGTAGAGTTCCCGGGAGTTACAAATGGGCAGCTGGACAAGCTGACGCATGCAGGCATTTATGGTGTGGATTGCTCGATGGATACGTTGGCTCAGCTTTACGGTGTGGATATTGATTATTATGCCCGGGTGAATTTTACATCTGTTATTAATATTGTTGATGCCTTGGGCGGACTGGAGGTTTACTCTGAGTATGCGTTTACGTCTATTGATGGATATGTCTTCCAGCAGGGCTATAATGAAATGGACGGAGAAACGGCGCTTGCCTTTGTAAGAGAGCGGTACAATCTTGAAGATGGTGACAATCAGCGGGGTAAAAATCAGCAGGCTGTCATTACGGCAATGCTTAAGAAAGTCATGTCTCCGACAATCCTTGCCAATTACGCAAGTCTGCTTTCCAGTTTAGACGGCAGCTTTGAAACGAACATGAGTACGAACGATATTACAGAACTGATCAAGATGCAGCTGAATGACGGGGCAGAATGGAATATTGTTTCTCAAAGTGTTGTTGGAACTGATGGCAATGACTACTGCTATTCCCTTCATAATACAGCGTATGTTATGATCCCGGATATGGATTCGGTCAATGAGGCAGCGGAGAAGATCCAGCAGGTGCTTGACGGTGAAATCATTACAGATACAACATCGGAGAGTACAGAGGAATCTTATTAAAAAATGAAAAAATAAAACCGATGTTGAATAAGGCAGAGGATGAAAATCATAAAAGCATGGTCAGGAAGCATTTTAACCTGGCCATGCCTTTTCTGTGTAAAATCGGCAATTCTTGTCCTTTACATTTCTTAGGTGAATTTTGTATAATAGACGCGTATAAAGTCCATGATATTTCCAAGTTGGGCAGAGTTTCCTTTTTCTTGTTTTGGAGAGACGTTGGGAAAGGAAGATTTATGAAATTTAATTCAATGCTGTCCCCAATCTTATCCCTGTTGTATCCGCCCATATGTCCGGTTTGCTTTAAGCTTCCAAAAGACCGGAGGCAGATGATCCATCCGGCCTGTGAGAGATCGCTGGTGTGGGTAAAAAAGCCTGTGTGCCTAAAGTGCGGGAAGCCTGTGTACAGTCCTGTGCAGGAGTATTGCCTGGACTGCTCGAAGTCTGTGCCGCCTTTTGATGGAGGCGCGTCTGTGTGGGTTTATACCAAGGCGATGTCGGATTCCATTGCTATGTATAAGTATCAGGGCAAGAAGGAGTTTGCCGCCTACTATGTAAAAAAGGCGGTGGAGATGTACGGGGAATGGATCTGCCAGCGGCAGCCTCAGTGCATTACTGCGGTGCCTTTGAACCGGAAAAAGGCCCGGATCCGGGGGTTTAATCAGGCCCTTGTCATTGCGGAAGGAATCGGAAAGGCTTTGGGGATTCCTGTGGATGACAAGCTTCTGGTGCGTTCCCGGTTTACAGAGCCTCAAAAAGGGCTTAATCCTCAGCAAAGGCTGAAAAATCTTCAAAAAGCCTTCGGCCCGGGGATACATGCAGGGAAATATGAGCGGGTGCTGCTGGTGGATGATATTTATACAACAGGCAGTACTATGCGGATATGCTCCAGTCTGCTTAAAGAACAGGGGGTTAAGCACGTATGGATTCTCTGTCTGTGTATTGGCAGCGATTTTTAAAAAATCTTTAATCTCAGGATAGATTTATTTAAAAATTATACTTTATAATTGCCCGGTAAGGTCTATTTTTACGGAGGCGCAGTGATGAGAGAAAAGATACTGAAAGTTCGATATTTGGTATTTATTTTATTTGCGATAAAAATGCTTGTGTATTATATTGCTGTGGATATTTCTATCTTTTCAAGCTTATCCTACTGGGTGACTCTGATTTTCTTTGGCCTGACCATGTATTTATATTATTATAGTACGCCAAGGACCCAGAGGGTTTTAAGATTTGTTTACGTTATTTTTTCTTTGGTCCTTTTTGTTGATGTGATCTACTATAATTATTTTAACCAGCTTGTTTCTGTCAATCAGATCTGGCAGATAAAAAATATTAAAGGAACAGAAGACAGCGTAAAATCAGCGATTCCGGTAGTGAGTATTGTACTTTTGGCAGATGTGCCCGTGCTGTGGCTGATTTATAAAAAGTTTCGGTCACGGATCAAACCTGAAGCGTACAAGTCCATCAGCCTTAGGCGTAAGCGCTGGGTTGCTGCAGGTCTGGCGGCAAGCATTATCCTTATTGCGTTAAATCCTTTCCGGTGGGCTTCTGTGGCTAAGTTAAACAGCACAGAGGCAGTGACAGTCCACGTTAAGGATGTGATAGAGTCTACTTTAGGCAAGGTGGTGTATAATTTAAGTTCCTTAGGAACGATCCTGCAAAATAAGGACGTTCCCGCAGATGTGGTCGAGGAAGTGGCCGAAGAGGTGGCGGAGGAAACCGGGGAAAGTGAGGACAGCTCTGCCTCAGCGGCGGCTCAGTATGCAGGCATTGGAGAGGGCATGAACCTGATTGTGATCCAGGTGGAGTCTATGCAGAATTTTGTCCTAAATGCCCAGTATAATGGCCAGGAAATCACCCCTTATCTGAATCAGCTTCTGAAAGAGGATACCTTGTACTTGAATCATTATTACACAAATATGGGCAAGGGAAATACCTCTGATGCGGAATTTTCCACTCAGACCGGTCTGTACCCGGTGATTGAAGGGGCAAGTTATGATTTATATGTGGATAATTCCTTTAATGGCCTGCCAAAGCTTTTGTCTGAAAAAGGATATTACACATCAGCGGTTATTGGGGATGATAAGGATTTCTATAATCGGGCAACCATTTATCCCCGGCTGGGATTTGACTATTTTTATAATGAAGAAAATCTTAACATGGATGAGATTTCAGGCTTGGGCTTAAGCGATAAGTCTATGTTTCGTCAGATGGCGGAAATTCTGTCAGGCCAGCAGGAGCCTTTTTACAGCTTTATTATAACATTGACCAACCATTATCCTTATACCCTGGATGAAAGTCTGGAATCAACCCTGGAATTAAAGGAAGAAGATGAGGATACTTTGTTTGGCGGCTATCTTCAGACGATCCGCTATACCGATGAAGCGATCGGCGAGTTTATTGAGGCGCTTAAGGCCAATGGCCTTTATGATCATACGATCATCGTCATTTATGGGGATCATCATGGACTGAACTGTCTGGATGATGAGAACTATGAGAAAATGACAGAGTATTTGGGTTATTCTTATGACTATGATACCATGCTTAATATTCCTCTGCTTATTCATATTCCCGGCCTGGGAGAGGCTAAGACCATTGAGACTGTAGGGGGACAGGTGGATTTCCTGGCAACGATGGCAAATCTTTTTGACCTGGATCTGTCTTCTACAGTGACTTTTGGACAGGATCTTTTAAACACAGATGAAGGCTTTGTGGCCACAGTGGCTTATATGCTCCAGGGATCATTTATTAAGGATGGAGTGCTGTATGAGATCGGCCGGGACGGATCCTTTGAAAGCGGCCGGGCCCTGGATCTGAACACGCATGAGTCGGTATCCATTGACGGTCTTGAGGAAGATTCTCAAAAAGCAGTGACAGTGACCGAAATCTCAAAATATGTTTTGGAGCATGATCTGGCAGAGCTGTCCCCTGAGGCGCTGGCAGATCTGATCGAGGAACAGACCGCAGAGGAAGAAACTGAGTGAAGAAAACAGCATAACACTATACCTTAAAACAGCGGGGAAAGGCAGGGAAACAGGCGTTACGCCTGCTTATAGCCGTGCATTTCCCCGCTGTTTTATATGGAATGTACCTGAGCTATAAAATCATTTTTGCTCTTGACGAATCCTGTCAGGTATGCTATATTAGACTAGCTATGGAAGGCGGTCTTTTTTTTATGCCTAAAAATCAGACCAGACAACACTAAGAATAAACTAACGGAGGTGGAAGTTGTGCGCGTTAAGATTACATTAGCATGTACAGAGTGCAAGCAGCGTAACTACAACATGACAAAAGAGAAGAAAGCTCACCCGGACAGAATGGAAACGAAAAAGTATTGCAGATTCTGTAAGAGACATACAATGCACAAGGAAACAAGATAACTGGATAATTACAAGGAGTGAAGTTTATGGGTGATACCGCGCAGAAAGTAAAAAAACCCAGTAAATTCAGCCAGATAAAGGCGGAATTTAAAAAGATTATCTGGCCTGATAAGAAGACTGCCGCAAAGCGGACGGTTGCTGTCGTTGTAATTTCCGTAATACTTGGAGTGATCATCGCAATCCTGGATGTTATCTTTAAGTATGGTATTGATTTTCTTATATCATTGTAGGAAAAGGTGAGAATATGGCAGAAGCAAAATGGTACGTAGTCCATACCTACTCAGGCTATGAAAACAAGGTAAAAGCAAATATTGAAAAGTCCATTCAGAACCTTCACCTGGAAGATCAGATCTTAAGCGTTGAGGTTCCTATGGAAGACGTTGTTGAAGTAAAAAATGGCCAGAAGAAAACAGTACAGAAAAAGCTCTTCCCGGGCTATGTGCTGCTTCATATGGACATGAACGATGAGACCTGGTATGTCGTGCGCAATACCCGCGGCGTTACCGGATTTGTCGGACCCGAATCCAAGGCAGTGCCTTTGACAGAAGCTGAAATGGCCAATCTGGGGATTCGTCCGGAACAGGTTCAGATCGATTATGAGGTTGGAGATACCGTAAAGGTTATTTCCGGCGTCTGGGAGAATACCGTTGGACAGATCAAGTCGATTAACATGAACAAGTCCATGGTGACCATCGGTGTGGATATGTTCGGTCGTGAGACTGCCGTTGAGATCAGCTTCTACGATATCAAAAAGATGTAACAGTAAAAGAACGGCTGGAAGTTCAGCCGGTGGGAGGGAGATTCCCGCATTACCACATTATTCAGGAGGTGCCTAGAAATGGCAAAGAAAGTAACAGGATATATTAAATTACAGATTCCTGCTGGTAAGGCGACACCAGCGCCCCCAGTTGGTCCTGCTTTAGGTCAGCATGGGGTTAATATTGTTCAGTTTACAAAGGAATTTAACGCAAGAACGGCAGATCAGGATGGCATGATCATCCCTGTTGTTATTACCGTATATAATGACAGAAGCTTCAGCTTTATCACAAAGACTCCGCCGGCTGCAGTATTGTTAAAGAAGGCCTGCAAGATTCAGTCCGGTTCCGCAAATTCCAAGAAGACAAAGGTTGCCGCGATCTCTAAGGCTGAATTACAGAAGATCGCTGAGTTAAAGATGCCGGATTTAAATGCTGCTAACGTTGAATCGGCTATGAGCATGATCGCGGGAACAGCAAGAAGCATGGGTATTACTGTAGAGGACTGATCGTAAACCGGATCAGCTCCATAGCAAACGATCGTGGGAGGGTAGCTCCCGATATGACCACAAGGAGGATTTTATAATGAAAAAAGGTAAGAGATATGTTGAGTCTGCAAAGTTAGTAGACCGTACAAATCTTTATGATGTAGAAGACGCAGTAGCTCTTGTTAAAAAGGCTGCCAGCGCAAAGTTCGATGAAACGATTGAAGCTCACGTTCGTCTGGGCGTTGACGGACGTCATGCGGATCAGCAGGTTCGCGGCGCCGTTGTGCTTCCTCACGGAACAGGTAAGACGGTCCGCGTTCTTGTATTCGCTAAGGGTGACAAGGTTGATGAAGCACAGGCGGCTGGCGCTGATTATGTCGGCGGCGAGGAGCTTATCCCGAGAATCCAGAATGAAGGCTGGTTAGATTTCGATGTTGTTGTTGCAACTCCGGATATGATGGGCGTTGTTGGTCGTCTTGGCCGTGTTCTCGGACCTAAGGGCTTAATGCCGAACCCGAAGGCTGGTACAGTAACAATGGATGTTACTAAAGCTGTCAATGACATCAAAGCCGGTAAGATCGAATACAGACTGGATAAGACAAACATTATCCATGTTCCGGTTGGAAAGGCTTCCTTCACCGAAGAACAATTAGCGGACAACTTCCATACATTAATAGGCGCGATCATTAAGGCAAAACCAGCAGCCGCCAAAGGCCAGTACTTAAGAAGCGTTGTTATGACGTCTACTATGGGCCCTGGCATTAAGATCAACACAGCAAAATTATCTTAATTTTCGCTGCGGTTTGTGATTGACAGCCGATATATATTGTGCTATAATAGCAAAGCGAATGCTGCCAGAGACAGCAGGTGCCGTAAGGCATAAGTTGAAAACGCCTGCCGAGGAAGATTATAAGCGTACTCATAGCGAGTTTTTCTTATAGCAATCAGACCTCTTTGTCCTTGGACAAGGAGGTCTTTCTTTTAAGTTTCAAACCCGGCCTTGTGCCGCGCTTATAAAGGCAGTCCCCGCAGCTTTATGCGGGGTATCATGAGCGTCAAAATACCTTTTGACGCTCCGACCATTTTATAAGGAGGTGCGACCAAAATGGCAAAAGTTGAATTAAAACAGCCGATCATCGAAGAGATTTCTTCTTTACTGGACGGAGCGCAGGCGATGGTCATCGTTGACTACCGTGGTCTTACTGTAGAAGAAGATACAAAACTTCGTAAAGCTTTAAGAGAAGGTGGCGTAACATATAAAGTATTTAAGAATACTTATATTAAACGTGCCATCGCTGGTACAGAATTTGAAGCTGTTGCTGAACTGCTGGAAGGTCCTACAGCGATCGCAGTCAGCAAAGAGGATGCGACAGCTCCTGCGAGAATTCTGGCTCAGAACATTAAAGATATGCCGAACCTTGAGTTCAAGGGCGGCGTAGTTGCCGGAACATACTATGACGCGAAGATGATCGAAGTTATTGCAAGCATTCCTTCAAGAGAAGTGCTTCTTGGAAGATTACTTGGAAGTATCCAGGCTCCTATCGCAAACTTTGCTCGTGTTATTAAGCAGATCGCTGAAAAAGACGAAACAGCAGCATAATTGCTAAAGTACGATCCGCTTGTATAAGAGATCCTGTCCCTTATGTTTGGGATAAGAATTGAATCATTGAAAAACCATTGGAAAATTGGAGGTAAAAATCATGGCAAAATTAACAACAGCTGAGTTTATTGAAGCTATTAAAGAGTTATCTGTTTTAGAGTTAAATGAATTAGTAAAAGCATGCGAAGAAGAATTTGGCGTATCCGCGGCAGCAGGCGTTGTTGTAGCGGCAGCAGGCGATGCAGGTGCAGCAGCTGAAGAAAAGACAGAGTTCGATGTTGAACTTACAGAAGTTGGTCCTAACAAGGTTAAGGTTATCAAAGTTGTTCGTGATCTTACAGGTCTTGGCCTTAAGGAAGCAAAAGAAGCTGTTGACAGCGCTCCGAAGGTTATCAAAGAAGCTGTCAGCAAAGAAGAAGCTGAGGAAATTAAGGCTAAATTTGAAGCTGAAGGCGCTAAAGCGACAATTAAATAATTGGACTTACAGCCGCAAGGCTGTCTATATAGTAAATAAGCTGCTGCTTTGGGATCGTAAGATCGAAAAAGCGGCAGCTTTTTCTTTTGGTGTGCCCGCAGAGCCGGGGCTGACTTGCGCAATGGAATCAGATGTGTTAAACTATCTCTAAGAAAGCCAGAAGCCTTTTAATAATGTGTGTTAAGGATAAAAACTTAAGTTAGGAGGGATCCATATGTTTTGTCCGAATTGTGGTGAGATGCTTGATGATGATACAGTGTTCTGTACCAATTGCGGCGTCAAAATTGACGAAGTGGGTACAGGCCCGGATGAAGGATACACCGCGCCGGAGCCTTCATTTCAAAACGACGTCAACGAGAACTGGCAGGAATATGATCAAAAGCCTAAAAAGAAAAAGACGGGGATGATTATACTTATTGTGGTCATGGCCCTTCTGACAATTGCCATTATTGCCGGTATTGTTGTATTTGTTATGATCCAGAGAGACAGAAACCAGCAGATTGCGGATTTCCGTTCTGTAGTCCGAGCCTTTGAGGAGGAACTGGATCAGTCCAACTATACAAGCATCCAGGATGAGGTAAGCCAGTTGATGCAGGAGTGTCAGCAGGTTATTGAGGACCGATCGGTGGACCGTATTGAAGAACTGGAGCAGAGGATCAGTGCTCTTAAAGCCCGCCTTGAAACTTTGACAGATCAGATCAGTTCTCTGGAAGAGCTTAGGGATACATACCAGACGATGGTGGATGAACAGTATTATGTTCCGGATGATCTGACGCAGTACGTGCAGGATATTTTTGACAGCCTCCAGCAGGCCATTGATGACGGGGCCGGAGATCAGCTGGAGAATATGCAGGCGCAGATGGAGGAGATGATTTCCGGTCTTGAAAGTGAGGATATGGAATATATTGATTCTATTTTATCCGCTTTAGATGACCTAGATCTTTCCGGGGCTGATGATGATGAAAATGCTGCTCTGGAGGAGTATGCAAACGAAATCCAGGCATTGATCGATTCAAAGAATTTTCAGCAGGCGATCCAGCAGGCTCAAAGTTATGTGGAGTATGCAATGGAAGTAGAGCAGGCCATTTTGGCCCGGGAAGAGGAGCAGCGTCAGAGCGAAGAGGAAAGTATTCGGGAAAGCGAGGAAGCGGAAGCTGCCCAGACAGATTATATTTGTCCTGACAGTGATACCCGTTATCTTACCGAAGCGGATGTTTCAGGTTTAAGCGACTGGGAACTTCTTCTTGCCCGCAATGAAATCTATGCCCGTCATGGCCGCAAGTTTAATACTCCGGAAATCCAGGCTTACTTTGATTCTAAGAGCTGGTATAACGGAACCGTTGATCCGGATGACTTTGACGATTCTGTATTTAATGCTTATGAGCGGGCAAATATTGAATTTATCCAGGAGCATGAAGATTAGATGAGTTTCTGCAGGCATCAGCTCATTTTTGTGAGAGGGGTGTGCTATAATCACCATTATGAAATTCAGAACAATTATTTCAGTAGCAGCATGTAAGATGTCGCGGAGTATTTTAAGACGGCTAGGCAAAGGCGGAACCAATGTTCCGGGCCGTGTGGCGCTGAAGCTTTATCCGGGACTTTTGGGCGTCCTGGCAAAGAATGTGACCACGATTATTGTTACTGGAACCAATGGAAAAACCACGACATCAAGAATGATCGAAAAGAGTCTCGCAGACTCGGGGATCCGCTATTTTGCCAATAAATCAGGGGCAAACATGCTTCCCGGGATTACCGCGGAGTTTGCCATGAATTCAACGCTGGGAGGTAAAAATAAGTACGATGTTGCCCTTGTGGAGTGCGATGAGGCAGCATTTAGAACTGTAAGCAAATATGCGGATGCCAAATGTGTTGTTGTAACCAATGTTTTCAGGGATCAGCTGGACCGGTATGGGGAAGTGACCCATACATTAAACAGTATTCTTACGGGCATTAAAAATTCTCCCAATGCGACGGTATGTATTAACGCGGACGATTCCCTGTCTGTTTCCATGAAGGAGCAGATTCCCAATAAAGTGGTCTTTTACGGTGTGGAAAGTGAGATTTATAAAAACCGGGTTCATGAAATGTCGGACGCGCCTTACTGTATCCACTGTAAGACCGAATATGTTTATGATTATGTCACTTATGGACATTTAGGCGGCTTCCGCTGTCCAAAATGCGGTTATCACCGGCCGGACACCCAGGTGGCCGTGGAAAAGGTGCTGGAGAGCACAGCGGATGCTTCGGTGATCCGGATCCGTCTTAACGGCAAACATTATCAGGCCGCCGTCAACCTGCCCGGGGGCTATAATATTTATAATGCCATAGCAACTGTGGCGGCAGGACAGGTACTGGGCCTGAAGGATGAAGTTGTGATCCAGGCGTTAAACAGTTTTGAGTGCGGTTTTGGCCGTATGGAAAAGTTTACGGTGGAAAATACAGACATTCGCATGATCCTGATCAAAAATCCGGCAGGCTGCAACCAGGTGCTGAACTTCCTCAGCAATACCGCCACGCCGTCCTTGTTTGTGGTGGCGTTAAATGACCGGTACGCAGACGGCACAGATATTTCCTGGATCTGGGATGTGGATTTTGAACAGCTGACTCATATTCTGGACAAACTGACCGGCATATGGGTGACCGGACGCCGGGCGGAGGAGATGGCTATGCGGTTTAAGTATGCCGGGATCCCGGTAGATATGATCCGGGTGATTAAAGATTATGACCAGCTGATTGACCAGATGGCGCTCCAGAGTGCTCCGGTGTATATTATGCCTACATATACCGCCATGCTGGATATTCGGGAAAAGATCAGCAAGAAGTTTGGATTTAAGGAATTTTGGAAATAGAGGTATGCCATGTATAAATTGAGAATATGCCATTTATATCCGGATATACTGAACCTTTACGGGGATCGGGGGAATATTATCTGTATGACCCGGCGGATGCAGTGGAGAGGCATTGAGACGGAGGTTACCGGTATTTCCGTGGGGGATCCTTTAAATTATGAAGATTATGACCTGTTTTTTATCGGCGGAGGCCAGGATTTTGAACAGGAAGTGCTGTTAAGAGATCTGGCGTCAGGAAAAGCGGCGCAGATTAAAGAAGCCGTTGAGGCGGAAAAAGTATTTCTTGCCATTTGCGGCGGCTATCAGATGCTTGGCCAGTATTATAAGACCTGGGACGGACGTCAGTGTGATTTTATCGGTGCCCTGGATTTGTATACCATTGGGGAAAAGGAGCGGATGATCGGCAATTATATGTATCAGTGTGACCCGGTCGATGGCGGATATGTGGTGGTTGGTTTTGAAAATCATTCCGGAAAGACTTATCTTGGGGAAAAGGTACGGCCTATGGGCGCGGTCCTCGCCGGCTATGGCAATAACGGAAAGGACAAGACCGAAGGGGCACGGTATAAAAATGTGTTTGCTACCTACAGTCACGGCTCCCTTCTTCCTAAAAATCCGGGACTGGCAGACCATATTTTAAAAACGGCCTTAAAGCGCCGGTATCCGGATGTTGAGCTGGAAGCTTTGGATGATACGTTTGAAAATAATGCCCACGATTATATGCAGCGCCGTCTTCACGGATGATACACATGGTTTTTGGCTATTTGTTTTCGGCTGACGGTTTCTTTTCTGAGATTTGTTTTCTGAAGGCGGTGGGACTTTTCCCAAGCCATTTCCGAAAGATTTCCGCATAGTAGCTGCCATTGGAAAAGCCTGTGGAAAGGGCAATTTCCGTAACAGATAAGTCGGTGCTTTTCAGCAGGTCGATGCTTTTTTCAAGACGGTAACGGTTTAAATAAATGTTTGGCGACTGGGAAAAATACCGGTCAAATAATTTACAGCACTTGCTCTGACCCACAGCGCCGGCAGCGGCAATCTCTGGCAGGGAGATCTTCTGAGTATAGTTTTCCTGGATAAATTCTACCATCTTTTTGATAATGGACAGATTCTGGCTCTGCCGGTTTTCATCAGAAGGGCCGTCCGGAGCGTTTTCCCACAAAAGAGCCCAGATCCGGGCAAAGGAACCGAAGGCCCGCATAGGGCTTCCAGTCAGATTCCGCTCACTGTAGATCTGTTGGATCAGGGAGAGGATCTGGGCCTGCCATGAAAACTCTGGACGGAGGATAAGATAGGGCAGGCTTTTGTTTTGGATCAGAGGGTGGACAAAATCATTTTCAAAGGGCGGGATGGAGCACAGCA
>CAZMGH010000004.1:3292-66768 GCA_964565805.1 uncultured Lachnospiraceae bacterium | reverse complement strand
TTTTGGATCAGAGGGTGGACAAAATCATTTTCAAAGGGCGGGATGGAGCACAGCAGGATGGGGTGAAAGAGAACACATAAAAAATCACATTCACAATGATCCTTGGAAAAGCCAAAGTGCATCTGACCGGAATTTACATAGATTCCCTTTCCTTTTTCCAGCAAAGTGATCTGGCCGTTAACATTGTACTGCATTTGACCTTGAAGGATAAGGATCAGCTCAATATCATCGTGCCAGTGATCCGGGGCCCGGTAATCTGGATAAAGGGACAAAAGCCCCCTGCGGATGTAAATGGGATATTCCGGGCGGTCATAGCGCACCCGTTCAAAACGGTCATGATTCAGTGAAATCGGCGGGATCATTGGTATCTCCTTCTAAATATACGTGGATGGGTTTTTGGCCCTGGTATCATCATTATATTTCCTATAACACACAAAGTCAAGACAGGGAGGTTTTACCGAAAATCCACGCCCTGTGAACAATCTCCCATTTCATAAAAAGTTTATAATTATTGCAAAGAATTCACACCCGCCCTCCAAAAAAATGTGGTAAAATATACACGAAGCGCGAAGTAAAGTCCGGCGGGGCAAAGCCGAACGTTGGCCGGGCGTTGCGCGGTGAGTAAGTGACTGAGCCGCGAATCCCGGCAATTTTTCAGAAAAAGGGTGATTATTTGAAACTTTTTACACGTATAAAAATTTCTTATGCCCTGCTGTGTATTGTTCCGATTTTTCTTATATGTATTGTAACCTACGCCATCGGTTCTTTAAGTTTTAATTCTCTCCAGAGAAAGTACGATGTTTCCGGGGGAAGCATGGAGATGTTGATCAATCCCATGGAGATCCTTGGAAGCCTGACCAGCAGTATTAAAGAAGAGCTGAGAACGGTGGTTCAGAATGACCCTGAAAAGATGGAGGATATGGATTATCTGACTCAGATTAATGAGGAATTAAGAGAATATTCCTCTTATATGATCGTAAAAAAAGACGGCCAGACGATTTATACAGGACGGACGGAAGAGGAAAATATCGATGTGGATGAGGCTTATCTGAACATGGAGCTGACCATGGATGAGGCTAATTTTTATGTGCCGGATCCGGTACCCTATCATCTGACCCAGATGGGATTTACTTTTCCTGATGGCAGTACGGGGCGGGTGTGTATTGTAACGAACCTGTCAGCAATCGTCCCGCAGATCCGGACAACGCTGCTCCAGTGGGTCGCCGTGGCTGTTGCCATTTTGATTCTTTCCGGAATGGTGCTGACCATGTGGCTTTATAAAAGTATCGTCAAACCTTTAGCGCTGTTAAAGGCGGCCACAGAAAATATAAAAGAAGGGAACCTTAATTTTAACGTAAAAGCAGAGGCGAACGATGAGATCGGAGAGCTGTGTATTGCTTTTGAAGAGATGCGGAAAAAGCTGAAAGAGCAGATTGATATAAGTATGCAGTATGAGCGGGAGAATAAAGAGCTGATCAGCAACATTTCTCATGACCTTAAGACCCCTATTACGGCCATTAAAGGCTATATTGAGGGCATTATGGACGGGGTGGCGGATACCCCGGAAAAAATGGAGCGGTATTTAAAGACCGTTCATACAAAGGCTGCGGATATGGAAAAAATGATCGAGGAGCTGTTTTTATATTCCAAGCTGGACAGCAATTCGATGACCTATTCCTTTACCAAGCTGAACCTGAATGATTATTTTGAGGACTGTATTGAAGAAATCAGCACAGATCTGGAAACAAAAAATATTGATCTTGGCTTCTTTAACTATGCGGATAAAAATGTGATCATTATCGCGGACCCGGAGCAGCTGAAGCGGGTGATCATGAATATTGTCAATAATTCCACAAAATATATAGGCAGCAAAAAGGGTCTGATCAATATCCGTATCCGGGAGGAAGCGGAATTTGTTCAGATTGAAATTGAGGATAATGGCAAGGGTATTGCAAAAAATGAGCTGGGACATATTTTTGAGCGGTGCTACCGGACGGATGCTTCCAGAAATTCAGCTCAGGGCGGCAGCGGCCTTGGATTATCCATTGCCAAAAAGATCATTGAGGAGCATGGGGGACGGATATGGGCCACCAGCCAGGAGAATATAGGAACAAGCATTTGCTTTGTTTTAAGAAAATATGAGGAGCATAAAATCGATGAGTAAAATATTGATTATTGAGGATGAAACCAGTATTGCGGAGCTGGAAAAGGATTATCTGGAGCTGAGCGGTTTTGAAGTGCTGATTGAAGAAACCGGAGATGCAGGACTAAGGACCGCGTTAAATGAAAGCGTGGATCTGATCATATTAGATCTGATGCTTCCCAATGTAGACGGTTTTGAGGTGTGCAAAAAGGTGCGGGAAGTGAAAAACGTGCCTATTATCCTTGTTTCCGCTAAGAAGGAGGATATTGACAAGATCCGGGGCTTAGGTCTTGGGGCAGACGATTATATTACAAAACCCTTCAGTCCCAGCGAGCTGGTAGCCAGGGTCAAGGCCCATCTGGCCCGGTATGAGCGTTTAGTAGGCAGCGGGGTAAAGAAAAATGAAGTCATTGAGATCCGGGGGATTAAAATTGACAAAACAGCTCGGAGAGTCTACGTTAATGGCGAGGAAAAGGCATTTACCACCAAGGAGTTTGACCTGCTTACCTTTTTGGCGGAAAATCCAAACCATGTATTTACCAAGGAAGAGCTGTTCAGCAAAATATGGGACATGGAATCTGTAGGCGATATTGCTACAGTCACGGTACATATTAAGAAGATCCGGGAAAAAATCGAGTTTAATACATCCAAGCCTCAGTATATTGAAACCATCTGGGGCGTGGGCTACCGGTTTAAGGTGTGACAGTCCCAGCCGGTTAAAAACTGAGATGGGAGAAAAGAGAGGTATTTAGTTATGAAATTACTGATCGTAAGGCACGGGGATCCGGATTATGAAAAGGATTCTCTTACTGAAAAAGGTTGGAGAGAGGCGGAATTTCTGGCACAGCGTCTGGAGAAGGCAGGGATCGGCCATGTTTATGTATCTCCTTTAGGACGGGCAAAGGATACGGCATCCCTTACTTTGGAGCGGATCCATAAACAGGCAGAAGAGTGTCCCTGGCTTCGGGAATTTGATACCCATATTTGGCGGCCGGATGTGAAAGAAAAAAGGGAGATCGCCTGGGACTGGCTTCCTCAGGACTGGATGGGGGATGAGGCATTTTTTAATAAGGATCAGTGGTATGAAAATCCCATTATGAAGGAAGGTCAGGTCAAAAAAGAATATGACTGGGTGATCCAAGGGCTGGACCAGGTTTTAAAGGATCATGGATACATAAGAAATGGAAATGGCTACAAGGCGGAGCAGGCGAATAATGAGACGATAGCGTTTTTCTGCCATTTTGGGGTAGAGTGTGTTCTTCTCAGCCATTTGCTAAATATTTCTCCCATGGTGCTGTGGCACGGCTTATGCGCGGCCCCGTCCTCTGTAACAACGGTAGTCACAGAGGAACGGCGGAAGGGGATTGCCAGCTTTCGCATGAGCAGCTTTGGGGACATTTCCCATTTGTATGCCAATCATGAGCCCCCTGCCTTTGCCGCCAGATTTTGTGAGTGCTTTGATAATTCAGACGAAAGGCACGACTGATGACAAAAGGGAAGATCCGATACTTTAAGGAAGTTTTTGGCTCCCAGACAGGCGCCGCCTAAAAGGATAGAAGTCTCCTGGCTGTGGGACGCGGCTACAAAGCAGCAGTCCCGGTTAAAAGTGTTGCTCAAGTGGAGGAAAATCTCCCGGGTCAGCCCAGGGATTTTTTCTGTAAAAATACTGTTAATAATGATCATATCCGGATTAAAAATATTCAGGATATTGTTCAGGGCAATGGCCATATATTTAATAAATGCATGAATACAGTTTTGGGCCTGAGGATCATTTTCCTCATAGGCCCTGCAAAGATCCGACGCGTTTGCCGCCGGATTTTTTTGGGCCTCTCGGTACATGTCCACGATGGCCCGGGCAGAGGCATACTGTTCGATGCATCCCCGGTTGCCGCAGGGACAGGGTTTTCCGCCAGGCTGGATGATGGTGTGGCCAAACTCTCCCGCGTATCCGGTCTGTCCGGTGTATAGCCGGTTGTCCAGGATAATGCCCATGCCGATGCCGGAGTGGATGTTCAGATTGATCAGGCTGGGATGATTGTGGAAAAAGGTCCGTTCCCCAAGGGCAGACAGATTCGATTCATTTTCCACATATACGGGAATCTGAAAATGCTCCCAAAGCCTTTGGCCAAGGTCCGGTGTGTTCAGGTCATAGTATGGGGTAAACTGGATCCTGTTTTCATGGACAATGCCAAGGATGCCTAAAGTTATGCCAATGATCCCGTAGGGAGAGTCTGGGCAATGGGATGCGGCATGGGCGATATACTGGCACAGATCTGCTTCCGGATCTGGTCCCGGGGCCGGATAGGAGAAAAACTGCCGCTTTTCTCCCCGGAGATTGCACAGAAGAATGGCGGTGGAATCCACATTAATATAAAGGGATAAGGTGTAGCCGCAGTCTCCGTTAAACTTTAGCAAAATAGGCTTGCGGCCCTTGCCTGTGTTCAGACTGCCGATTTCCGTAACATATTCCTGGTCGATAAAGGATTGTACAATGGAGGATATGGTGGCCTTTGTCAGGCCAAGGGTTTTGGACAGTTCTGCCCTGGACACAGGCTCCTGGCGGATGATCTGTTCCAGAACGATACGGCTGTTCATGTCCCGGATATATTCCTGATTTCCCAAAGATGGCATAATAATAAAACGCTCCGTTTCTGGTAAAAATATCATGGCTTCATTGTAGCACAACTTTGCTTTCAGGGACAAGAGGGATCCTTGACGCGGCTTTTTACATAATGTGGTAAAATCATGTAAAAAAGGAAAGCATCTTTGTGATGTTTTAGAACGAACAAATGTTTGATTTTCAGAGGGTGGTATGCTATACTGAAAATAACCTGACAGCTTTTTGAGAAGAGGATGATTATGACAAAAAAAGATCTTGTAAAAGAATATATAACCATTAAAGGGGCGCGGGAACACAACTTGAAAGGGATCGATGTGCAGATCCCCAGAAATGAGCTGGTAGTTTTAACCGGTCTTTCCGGGTCGGGCAAGTCTTCCCTGGCCTTTGATACGATTTACGCTGAGGGGCAGCGCCGGTATATGGAGTCTTTGTCTTCCTATGCCCGCCAGTTTTTAGGTCAGATGGAAAAGCCGGATGTGGAGAGCATTACAGGACTTTCTCCGGCCATTTCCATTGACCAGAAGTCTACCAACCGGAATCCCCGGTCCACGGTAGGAACAGTGACAGAGATTTATGATTATTTCCGTCTTTTGTATGCCCGGATCGGCATCCCCCATTGCCCTAAGTGCGGCAAGGAGATTAAAAAACAGACCGTAGATCAGATGGTGGATACGCTGATGGCTCTGCCGGAGCGGACCCGGATCCAGGTGCTGGCTCCGGTCGTCCGGGGACGTAAAGGGGAACATGTAAAGCTTTTTGAAAGCGCCCGCAAAAGCGGCTATGTCCGTGTTATGGTGGATGGGAATCTTTATGAGCTTTCTGAGGAGATCAAGCTGGAAAAGAACAAAAAGCATAATATAGAGATTGTCGTGGACCGTCTTATGATCCGGGAAGGGATCGAGAAGCGTCTTACAGATTCTTTGGAAACTGCCTTAAAGCAGGCGGAAGGCCTGGTGATCGTGGATGTGATCGGCCAGGAGCCTATGACTTTCAGCCAGAGTTTTTCCTGCCCGGACTGCGGCATCAGCCTGGATGAGATTGAGCCGCGGATATTTTCATTTAATAATCCCTTTGGCGCCTGCCCGGTGTGTTCCGGATTAGGGTATCGGATGGAGTTTGACGTGGATCTGATGATCCCGGATAAGTCCTTAAGCATTTCCAAGGGAGCCATTGTGGCTATGGGCTGGCAGTCATCCACAGAGTCTTCCAGCTTTACCCATGCTGTCCTGGTGGCCCTGGCAAAAGAGTATAATTTCAGTCTGGATACCCCGTTCCAGGATTATCCGGATCAGATTAAGGATATTTTGATCCATGGCACTAACGGCCATGAGGTAAAGGTCCACTATAAAGGTCAGCGGGGACAGGGAATCTATGATGTGGCCTTTGAGGGACTGATCAAAAATATGGAGCGGCGCTACAGAGAGACAAGTTCAGAGACACTAAAGCAGGAATATGAGAATTTTATGACCATTACCCCCTGTAAGGCGTGCGGCGGCCGACGTTTGAAAAAGGAAGCGCTGGCAGTGAGTGTGTGCGATAAAAATATATCCCAGCTGACCGATATGTCCATGCTGGAGCTGGCAGATTTTATGTCTCACATGGCGCTGACCCGGCAGCAGCATTTAATCGGCGATCAGATCGTTAAGGAGATCCGGGCCAGAGTGGGATTTCTCATTGATGTGGGTTTGGACTATCTGATGCTTTCCCGTGCCACAGCCACTTTATCCGGCGGCGAGGCCCAGCGGATCCGTCTGGCGACCCAGATCGGCTCCGGTTTGGTGGGCGTGGCTTATATTTTGGACGAGCCCAGTATCGGTCTGCATCAGAAGGATAATGACAAGCTTCTCAAGACGTTAAAGAATCTCCGTGACCTGGGGAATACCCTTATTGTGGTAGAGCATGATGAGGATACCATGCTTAAGGCGGATCATATTGTGGATATTGGTCCCGGCGCCGGGGAGCATGGGGGATATGTGGTAGCCCAGGGAACCGCTCAGGAGATCATGGAAAATGAAAATTCCATTACCGGAGCTTACTTAAGCGGCCGTATCCAGATCCCTGTGCCAAAGTCCAGGAGAAAGCCTTCAGGTTGGCTCACTGTGCGGGGCGCCCGGGAAAATAACCTTAAAAATATGGATGTTAAGTTTCCTCTTGGCGTCTTTACCTGTGTCACCGGCGTATCCGGGTCCGGGAAAAGCTCCCTGGTAAATGAGATCTTATATAAACGCCTTGCCCGGGATCTGAATCATTCCAGGACGGCCCGCCCCGGAAAGCACCGGTCCATTGAAGGGCTGGACCAACTGGACAAGGTGATCGATATTGACCAGTCCCCTATTGGACGGACACCTCGGTCAAACCCGGCCACTTATACTGGTGTGTTTGACATGATCCGGGATCTGTTTGCCGCCACCACAGACGCCAAGGAGCGGGGCTACAAAAAAGGCCGTTTCAGCTTTAACGTAAAGGGGGGACGGTGTGAAGCCTGTGCCGGTGATGGTATTATAAAGATTGAGATGCACTTTTTGTCTGATGTGTATGTTCCCTGTGAGGTTTGCCGGGGAAAACGGTATAACCGGGAAACTTTGGAGGTGAAGTATAAGGGCAAGAGCATTTATGATGTGCTGGACATGACGGTGGAGGAAGCTTTGGAATTTTTTGAAAATGTTCCTTCCATCCGCAGGAAACTGGAAACCCTTAATGATGTAGGTCTGTCCTATATTAAGCTGGGACAGCCTTCCACTCAGCTTTCCGGCGGTGAGGCCCAGCGGGTAAAGCTGGCCACAGAACTGAGCCGCCGCAGTACAGGCCGGACGGTATATATTCTGGACGAGCCTACCACAGGGCTGCACTTTGCGGATGTACATAAGCTGATTGAGATCCTTCACCGGCTGACGGAAGGGGGAAATACCGTCATTGTTATTGAGCATAATCTGGATGTGATCAAGACTGCGGATTATATTATTGATATAGGGCCTGACGGAGGGGATCGAGGCGGTACTGTGATCGCCAAGGGGACGCCGGAGGCGGTGGCCATGGCGCCGAAGTCCTATACAGGACAGTATATCAAGAAGTATTTGGAGAAGGCAAAAGCTTTTGACCAGAGATGAGTTTTAAAAATCCGCGGCCGCAAACTGCTGTGACCGCGGATTTAAAGAATTAAACTTCCTTAACGGTATTCGGACGCCATTTGTTTCGAGGCAGATGGTCCCCGTGAGATTTCAGTCCAGGTTGCAGTCAGCGGCTGGGTATGTTATACTGTGTGTAACATGTAGAGGTGCTGCCTTGCGGCGGGTATGACAGTAAGGCAGCGGATTAAAAAAGATGCAGGAGGACCATTAAATGAAGAAATTTATCATAACAACAGACTGCAATAGCGACCTTACCCAGGCTTATGCCCGAGAGCATGATATTCGGCTGATCCCTCTGTATTATAATCTGGACGGGAAGCTTTACGGAGGCGATGATGTGCTGTCACCGGAGGCGTTTTACGCAAAGATGCGCGAGGGAAAGATGCCGACCACCATGGCTGTAAATCCCCAGGTCGTGGAAAAGACCTTCCGCAGTGTGATTGAAGAGGGCTACGATATTCTTCATATTGCATTTTCTTCAGCTTTAAGCGGCAGCTATAATGTGACGGCTATGGTAGGGCAGCAGCTGTGTGAGGAGCTGTCGGATACAAAGATCATTGTGATCGATTCTCTCAGCGCGTCCCTTGGCCAGGGGCTTTTGATCCATAAGGCCAATCAGCTTCGCGGACAGGGCGCGTCCCTGGAAGAGACCGCCCAGTGGGTGGAGGATCATAAGCTTCATATGTGTCATCAGTTTACCGTAGATAACCTGTTCCATTTATTCAGAGGGGGCCGCGTATCCAGGACGACAGCAGTGATCGGTACATTGGCTCAGATCAAGCCGGTGCTTCATGTGGATGATGAGGGACGGCTGGTTGCTGTGGGAAAGGCCCGCGGACGGAAAAAGTCATTAAATGCCCTGGTAGATAAGATGGAAGAGACGATTGGAAGCTACAGGGATGAAAACGATATTATCTTTATCAGTCATGGGGATTGTATTGATGATGCCAGATATGTGGCGGATAAGGTAAAGGAACGTTTTGGCATTGACCAGTTTTACATTGATATGGTCAATCCGACCATTGGGGCCCATTCCGGGCCGGGGACGGTGGCTTTATTCTACCTGGGGGACAGGAGATAAACTTAAAGGACCGGAGATCCTGCCGCGCCTCTTTTCCTTCCTGCCTCTTGACAAGGTACGCGAAAAGTGGATATAATACGTGGTGTTGCCTGACAAATGGGCATGAGACACGGGTTTCTCCCCACTTTGTGCTCTTGGGGCACAATATAAGTATGCGTTTTTTACAGGAGGTTATTTAGTGGCGGACTTAAAAAAAGAGATTGAGCGCCGCAGGACCTTTGCCATTATTTCCCATCCCGATGCCGGTAAGACCACTTTGACGGAAAAGTTCCTTCTTTATGGCGGCGCCATTAATTTGGCTGGTTCGGTAAAAGGAAAGAAGACGGCAAAGCATGCGGTTTCCGACTGGATGGAAATTGAAAAGGAAAGAGGTATTTCTGTAACCTCATCCGTCATGCAGTTTAATTATGACGGATATTGTATAAATATTTTGGACACACCGGGACATCAGGATTTCTCAGAGGATACTTATCGTACCCTTATGGCGGCAGATTCCGCGGTGATGGTCATTGATGCGTCCAAGGGTGTGGAAGCACAGACCATTAAGCTGTTTAAAGTATGTCTTTTAAGAAATATTCCGATTTTTACATTTATAAATAAAATGGACCGGGAGGCCAGGGATCCTTTTGATCTTATGGATGAGATTGAATCTGTTCTTGGGATCAAGACCTGTCCCATGAACTGGCCTATTGGAAATGGAAAGGATTTTCGCGGGGTTTATGACCGGAGAACCCGGCATATGCACGCATTTACCGCCTTTGCCAATGGACAGAAGGCAGTGGATGACACAGACCTGACCCTGGATTCGCCGGAGATTACCGGAGTAATCGGGGATGAGCTGTATGAAAAGCTTTTGGAGGATGTGGAGTTGCTGGATGGAGCCAGCAATGAGTTTAATATTAGGGAAGTGACAGAAGGTAAGCTGTCACCTGTGTTTTTCGGTTCGGCGCTTACAAACTTTGGTATTGAGCTGTTTTTAAATTACTTCCTGGAAATGACGTCCCCACCGCTGCCCAGAACGTCGGATGAAGGGCTGATCGATTCCTTTGACCCAGATTTTTCCGCCTTTGTGTTTAAGATTCAGGCCAATATGAACAAGGCCCACAGAGACCGCATTGCTTTTATGCGTATCTGTTCCGGAAAGTTTGACGCAGGCATGGAAGTTTACCATGTTCAGGGAAATAAAAAACAGAAGCTTCTTCAGCCTCAGCAGCTCATGGCTTCTGAGCGTAAGGTTGTTTCTGAGGCTTATGCGGGAGATATTATCGGCGTTTTCGACCCGGGTATTTTTTCTATTGGAGATACCTTGTGTGTTCCGGGAAAGAAGTTTAAATATGAAGGGATTCCTACCTTCGCGCCGGAGCATTTTGCCAAGGTGCGCCAGGTGGATACTATGAAGCGGAAGCAGTTTATAAAAGGTATTTCTCAGATTGCTCAGGAAGGCGCTATTCAGATCTTCCAAGAGTACAATACAGGTATGGAAGAGATCATCGTAGGGGTGGTTGGTGTGCTCCAGTTTGATGTACTAAAGCATCGCCTCCATACAGAGTACGGGGTAGAAATCCGCATGGACATGATGCCCCATGAATATATCCGCTGGATTGCCAATAAGGATGAAGTGGATGTTTCTAAGATCGTGGGCACTTCAGATATGAAGCGGATCAAGGACCTAAAAGGAAATCCACTGCTGCTGTTTATCCATGAATGGGCCGTAAGTACGGTGCTGGATAAGAACAAGGGTCTTCAGCTGACAGAGTTCGGCCGGTGGTGATCTGCAGACGCAGACTGTAATAAAAGAATAGAGAAAATAACAGGAAGTTCGCGGCAGATGCCAGCGGGCTTCTTGTGTTTATATAAGGTAAACGGTTTTAAAAAACAGATAATGAAGCAAGGATATGCCCGCAAGTAGTAAGGAAAGGAGGGTATCCTTTGGGGATACCTGTATAGGCAGAGGCGTGTCCGGGATAAGGAGGAAAAAATGAGCAAGGTTGCAGTGATTACAGACAGTAACGGCGGTATTACACAAGGTCAGGCGATGGAACTGGGAATCCGAGTGCTTCCTATGCCCTTTAATATTGGCGAGAAGACTTATTTTGAAGATATTGATCTGACTCAGGAACAGTTTTATGAAATGCTTGGAGATGGAACAGATATTGCCACATCCCAGCCATCCCCAGAAAAGGTTCTGGATCTTTGGGATGAGATCCTTAAGGATTATGATGAGATCGTTCATATCCCTATGTCCAGCGGTCTGTCCGGCACCTGTGATACAGCCAAAATGCTGGCGGCGGATTATGATAACAAAGTGTGGGTGGTGGATAACCACCGGATTTCTGTGACTCAGCGTCAGAGCGCCCTGGATGCTATTGCTCTGGCAGAAAAAGGTTACAGCGGCAAGCAGATCCATGATATTTTAATGCGGGAACATAAGGAGTCCAGTATTTATATTATGGTGGATACCCTTAAGTATTTAAAAAAGGGCGGCCGGATCACCCCTGCGGCTGCGGCTTTGGGAACGTTGCTCCGGTTAAAGCCGGTGCTCCAGATCCAGGGCAAGAAACTGGATGCCTTTGCCAAGGCAAGGACGGTAAAACAGGCCCGCGCTATTATGATCGATGCTATGAAAAAGGATCTGACAGAACGGATCGGAAAGTCGCCTAAGGGAGAAAAAGTGTATCTGGGAATTGCCCATACGCAAAACCAGGAGCTGGCTGAGGAATTTCGTCGGGAGATCAAGGAGGATTTTCCAGATCATGACATTTATATTGCGCCTTTATCTTTAAGCGTGGCCTGCCACATCGGTCCGGGCGCTTTGGCAATCGCCTGCTCGAAAATGATTCCCGAACTGGAGGGCTGAAAAAAGTCTTGACAAACTCTTCCATTTCATGGTAAAATAGTCTACTGCAATTAACGTGGGGTTTCCTGCCGTTTGGCTGGAAATTCCACTGGCAAACTGCACAAAAGGAACTCGAACACAACGATTTAAGGGGTGAAAAACGTCTAATGAATAGCAAACGAATTAAACCAGTTAAAGCCGGAAAAGGCATCCGCATGAGCTATTCTCATCGAAAAGAAGTTCTTGATATGCCCAACCTTATTGAGGTACAGAAGGATTCCTACAATTGGTTTCTTGAAAAGGGGCTTAAGGAAGTTTTCGATGATATATCTCCAATCGCTGACTACAGCGGTCATTTGAGTCTTGAGTTTACAGATTTTACGTTATGTGAAGATGATGTTAAGTATAGCATTGAAGAATGTAAAGAGCGGGACGCAACCTATGCTGCTCCCCTGAAGGTAAAAGTCCGCCTTATTAACAAGGAAACAGATGAAATTAATGAACATGAGATCTTTATGGGCGACCTGCCGATTATGACAGAGACCGGTACTTTCGTGATTAACGGCGCTGAGCGTGTTATTGTTAGCCAGCTTGTCCGTTCTCCCGGTATCTACTACGGGATCGGCCATGATAAGATCGGTAAAAAGCTGTTTTCCTGTACGGTGATCCCTAACCGGGGCGCATGGCTGGAATATGAAACCGATTCTAATGATGTGTTTTATGTACGTGTTGACCGTACACGTAAGGTGCCCATCACCGTGCTGATCCGTTCGCTGGGTATTGGCACAAACCAGGAGATCATTGATCTGTTTGGTGAAGAGCCTAAGATCCTCGCCAGCATGACAAAGGATACATCCGATAATTACCATGACGGCCTTTTGGAATTATATAAGAAGATCCGCCCCGGCGAACCTTTATCTGTAGAAAGCGCGGAAAGCCTGATCAATGCCATGTTCTTCGATGCCAGAAGATACGATCTGGCAAAGGTTGGCCGCTATAAGTTTAATAAAAAGCTTGCTTTAAAATATCGTATAAAAAACTTTACCTTAGCTGAGGATGTAGTGGATACTTCTACAGGTGAGATTCTAGCTGAGGCCGGGACTGCCATTACGGAAGAGCTGGCAGTTGCCATTCAGAACGCTGCTATTCCTGCTGTGTTTATTACCACTGAGGAAGGCCGCAAGGTTAAAGTGTTGTCTAACATGGCTGTAGACCTTTCCGCTTACGTGGATGTGGACCCGAGAGAGCTGGGAGTGACAGAGCTGGTTTATTACCCTGTGCTTAAATCGATTCTGGACGAGTTTGATGATATAGAAGATATTAAGAGAGCCATTAAGAGAAATGTGCATGAGCTTGTGCCTATGCATATTACAAAGGAAGATATTTTTGCTTCCATTAATTATAATATGCATCTGGAATATGGCGTTGGCACTTCCGATGATATTGACCACTTAGGAAACCGCCGTATCCGCGCCGTAGGAGAGCTGCTCCAGAACCAGTACCGTATCGGTCTTTCAAGAATGGAGCGTGTTGTCCGTGAACGTATGACCACTCAGGACCTGGAGGGTATTTCTCCTCAGTCCCTGATCAATATTAAGCCGGTAACGGCAGCAGTGAAGGAGTTCTTCGGAAGCTCCCAGCTGTCCCAGTTCATGGACCAGAACAACCCGCTGTCTGAGCTGACGCACAAGCGTCGTTTGTCTGCCCTGGGTCCCGGTGGCCTGTCCCGTGACCGTGCCGGTTTCGAGGTCCGTGACGTTCACTATACCCATTACGGCCGTATGTGTCCTATCGAAACCCCTGAAGGTCCAAACATCGGTCTGATCAACTCTTTGGCATGTTATGCCCGGATTAACGAGTATGGTTTTGTGGAAGCGCCTTACCGTAAGGTGGATAAGTCCGACCGTCTGAACCCGAGAGTTACGGATGAAGTGGTTTATCTGACCGCCGATGAAGAAGATAATTATATTGTGGCCCAGGCCAACGCGCCTCTGGATGAGGAAGGCCATTTTATTGAAAATAACGTATCCGGCCGTTACAGGGAAGAGACTTCTCAGTTTGCCCGCTCCAGGATCGATCTGATGGACGTATCTCCTAAGATGGTATTTTCTGTGGCTACATCCATGATCCCCTTCCTGGAAAATGATGATGCCAATCGTGCCCTTATGGGATCCAACATGCAGCGTCAGGCTGTGCCTTTGATGCTTACGGATTCTTCCATTGTTGGTACAGGTATGGAAGGAAAGGCAGCAGTAGACTCTGGTGTGTGCGTTATCGCAAAGCGCTCCGGTGTGGTTGAAAAGTCTTCTGCCAGCGAGATCATTGTTAAGACCGATGACGGTGACAGAGATCGTTATAAATTACAGAAGTTTGTAGGAAGCAACCAGGGCGCCTGCTACAACCAGCGGCCCATTGTCTATAAAAATGACCGTGTCCTGGCAGGGGATGTCCTTGCAGACGGCCCATCCACCTATAACGGCGAGCTTGCCCTTGGAAAGAACCCGCTGATTGGTTTCATGACATGGGAAGGCTACAACTACGAGGATGCCGTACTCCTTAGTGAGCGTCTTGTTCAGGAGGATGTTTATACTTCTATCCATATTGCGGAGTATGAGGCTGAGGCCAGAGATACAAAGCTGGGACCGGAAGAAATCACAAGAGATGTTCCGGGCGTGGGTGATGATGCCTTAAAGAACCTGGACGAGCGGGGGATCATTCGTGTAGGCGCGGAAGTGCGTGCCGGGGATATTCTTGTAGGTAAGGTTACACCTAAAGGTGAAACTGAGCTTACAGCAGAAGAGCGTCTCCTTCGGGCAATCTTTGGTGAGAAGGCCCGTGAAGTCCGCGACACATCCTTAAAGGTACCTCACGGCGAATATGGTATCATTCTGGATGCCAAAGTATTTACAAGAGAAAATGGCGATGAGCTGTCTCCTGGGGTCAATGAGTGCGTTCGCGTTTACATTGCTCAGAAACGTAAGATTTCTGTCGGTGATAAGATGGCCGGCCGCCATGGTAACAAAGGTGTTGTTTCCCGTGTGCTTCCTGTGGAGGATATGCCATTCCTTCCCAACGGTCGTCCTTTGGATATTGTGCTTAACCCTCTGGGCGTGCCTTCCCGTATGAATATCGGTCAGGTTCTTGAGGTTCATCTGGGTCTGGCTGCCAAAGCGCTGGGCTTTAAGATTGAAACACCGGTCTTTGACGGAGCGAACGAGGAAGATATTATGGACACCCTGGAAATGGCGAATGACTATGTAAACACTTCCTGGGAAGAATTTACTGAAAAATGGAAAGATGATCTGGCTCCTGAGGTTTATGATTATCTGGATAAAAATAAAGCGCACAGAGAGGAATGGAGAGGTGTGCCTATCAGCCGTACCGGTAAGATCCAGCTTCGTGACGGACGTACCGGTGAGGAATTTGACAGCCCGGTAACTGTAGGCTACATGCATTACCTTAAGCTTCATCATCTGGTTGATGATAAGATCCATGCGCGTTCTACTGGTCCATACTCTCTTGTAACACAGCAGCCTCTTGGAGGAAAGGCCCAGTTCGGCGGGCAGCGTTTCGGCGAGATGGAGGTTTGGGCGCTGGAAGCTTACGGCGCATCCTATACCCTTCAGGAGATCCTGACCTTCAAGTCCGATGATGTGACCGGACGTGTGAAAACTTATGAAGCCATTATTAAAGGTGAGAATGTCAGTGAACCTGGTATTCCCGAATCCTTTAAGGTATTGCTTAAAGAGCTTCAGGCTCTGGCTCTGGATGTCCGTGTGCTGCGGGATGACCAGACCGAAGTTGAAATCGGCGAAAACATTGATTATGGCAACGAGGATATTGCAAGTATCATGAACGGAAGCCGTGATTTTGAATATGACAGTGATTCCATGGGTGATTATGGCTATAAACAGCAGGAGCTTGACGACAACAATGAGCTGATCGATGTGGAAGAGTCTGACGATGATTTCGACGACTTTTTCGACAGCAGCAGTGATTCCGATTTAGATGACTAAAGAAGGGAGTGCCATATATGCCTGAAACAAAAACCAATGAAACCACTTACCAGCCGATGACATTTGATGCCATTAAGATTGGTTTGGCTTCACCTGAAAAGATCCGTCAGTGGTCCCACGGCGAAGTCAAAAAGCCGGAAACCATTAACTACAGGACATTAAAGCCGGAAAAAGACGGGCTGTTTTGTGAACGGATCTTCGGGCCCAGCAAGGACTGGGAGTGCCACTGCGGCAAGTACAAAAAGATCCGTTATAAAGGCGTTGTCTGCGACCGCTGCGGCGTTGAGGTTACAAAATCCAGTGTGCGCCGTGAGCGTATGGGACATATTGAATTGGCAGCTCCGGTGTCCCATATCTGGTATTTTAAAGGAATCCCAAGCCGTCTTGGCCTGATCCTGGATATGTCTCCAAGAAACCTGGAAAAGGTGCTGTATTTTGCCTCTTACGTGGTTTTGGATAAGGGAGATACGGAACTTGCGGAAAAGCAAGTGCTTTCTGAAAAAGAATATCAGGAAGCTTGTGATAAATACGGCAGCAGCTTCCGTGCCGGCATGGGCGCAGAGTCCATCCAGGAGCTGTTAAAGCGCATTGACCTGGATAAAGATGCTGAAACTCTTAAAAGAGAGTTAAAGGATGCTTCCGGTCAGAAGCGTGCCCGGATCATTAAGCGTCTGGAGGTTGTAGAGGCCTTTAGAAGCTCTGGAAACCGTCCGGAATGGATGATCCTGGATGTGATCCCGGTGATTCCTCCCGACATTCGTCCTATGGTACAGTTAGACGGCGGACGTTTCGCGACGTCTGACTTAAATGATCTGTACCGGAGGATCATTAACAGAAATAACCGTTTAAAGAGACTGTTGGAGCTGGGCGCTCCGGACATTATCGTGCGCAACGAAAAGCGTATGCTCCAGGAAGCCGTAGACGCTCTGATCGATAACGGCCGCCGTGGCCGTCCGGTCACCGGTCCGGGCAACCGTGCCTTAAAGTCTCTGTCCGATATGCTTAAAGGTAAGCAGGGACGTTTCCGTCAGAACCTTTTAGGTAAGCGTGTAGACTATTCCGGACGTTCCGTTATCGTTGTGGGTCCTGAGTTAAAGATTTACCAGTGCGGTCTGCCTAAGGAAATGGCGATCGAGCTGTTTAAGCCTTTTGTTATGCGTCAGCTTGTTGCTCAGGGTCTGGCTCACAACATTAAATCTGCTAAAAAGATGGTTGAGCGCCTTCAGCCGGAAGTGTGGGATGTTTTAGAGGATGTTATTAAGGAACATCCGGTAATGCTTAACCGTGCCCCGACGCTCCACCGCCTCGGCATCCAGGCTTTCGAACCCATTCTTGTAGAAGGTAAGGCGATTAAGCTTCATCCGCTGGTTTGTACCGCGTTTAACGCGGACTTTGACGGTGACCAGATGGCTGTCCATGTACCGTTATTTGTGGAAGCTCAGGCAGAGTGCCGCTTCCTCCTGCTGTCTCCCAACAACCTGTTAAAGCCCTCGGACGGCGGCCCTGTGGCTGTCCCTTCCCAGGATATGGTGCTTGGTATTTACTACCTGACCCTGGATAAGCCGGGAGATGTTGGCGAAGGAAAGCTCTTCAAGAGCATGAATGAAGCTATTTTAGCTTATGAAAATAAATATATTACCCTTCATTCCAAGATCAAGGTGCGCCGTGAAGGCATGATCAACGGAGAACATGTGGTAAGAACCATTGAAACCACCCTGGGACGTCTTCTTTTTAACGAGATCATTCCTCAGGATCTGGGCTTTGTGGATCGGTCTAACCCGGACAACTACTTCCTGCCGGAAATCGACTTCCTTGTTGGCAAGAAGCAGTTAAAGAAGATCATTGACAAACTGATCAATAACCACGGCGCTACAAAGACTGCCGAGGTTCTTGATGATATTAAGTCCATCGGTTACAAGTATTCCACCATCGGCGCCCTGACCGTATCCATTTCCGATATGACAGTGCCTGAGGAGAAAAAGGAATACCTGGCTGAGGCTGAAAAGACCATCGAAGCTATTACAAAGAACTTCCGCCGCGGTCTTGTAACGGAGGAAGAGCGTTATAAGGCAGTTATCGAAGCATGGAAAAATGCCGATGATAAGATTACAAACGCTTTGCTGACCGGCCTTGACAGATATAACAACATCTTCATGATGGCAGACTCCGGCGCCCGTGGTTCTAACCAGCAGATTAAACAGCTGGCCGGTATGCGCGGCCTTATGGCCGATACATCCGGACGTACCATCGAGCTGCCGATCAAGTCGAACTTCCGTGAAGGCCTTGACGTACTGGAATACTTTATTTCCGCTCATGGCGCCCGTAAAGGTCTTTCCGATACGGCGCTGCGTACCGCCGATTCCGGTTACTTGACCCGCCGCCTTGTAGACGTTTCTCAGGATCTGATCGTTCGGGAAACAGATTGCTGCGAGGTCGAAAAGGAAATCCCAGGAATGTGGATCGAAGCCTTTACCGATGGCCGTGAAATGATCGAAAGCCTTGAGGACCGTATGACCGGACGTTACGCGGCTGAGGATATTGTTCATCCGGAAACCGGCGAAGTGATCGTAAAGGCAAACCATATGATCACACCGAAGCGTGCGGCTAAGGTTGTGGCTGCAGGCATTGAGCGGGTGAAGATCCGTACAGTGCTGTCCTGTAAGTCCCATATTGGTGTGTGCGCGAAATGCTATGGCGCTAATATGGCTACCGGCCAGGCTGTGCAGGTGGGCGAGGCTGTTGGTATTATCGCGGCTCAGTCCATCGGTGAGCCGGGGACACAGCTGACCATGCGTACTTTCCACAGCGGCGGTGTTGCCGGCGATGATATTACCCAAGGTCTTCCCCGTGTTGAGGAGCTTTTCGAGGCGCGTAAGCCAAAGGGCCTTGCAATCATCGCTGAGTTTGCCGGTGTGGCAACCATTAAGGATACTAAGAAAAAACGTGAAGTTGTTGTAACTAATGACGAAACCGGAGAATCCAAGGCATACCTGATTCCTTACGGTTCCCGTATTAAGGTCACTGACGGACAGCGCCTTGAGGCCGGCGATGAGCTGACGGAAGGCAGCATTAATCCTCATGACCTGTTAAAGATCAAGGGCGTGCGCGCGGTTCAGGATTATATGATCCGGGAGGTTCAGCGTGTATACCGTCTTCAGGGTGTTGAGATCAACGATAAGCACGTTGAGGTCATCGTTCGTCAGATGCTGAAGAAGATCCGCATTGAAAACAGCGGAGATGCCGATTATCTTCCAGGCACACTGGTGGATGTCCTTGATTTTGAGGAGATCAACGAAAACCTTGTAGATGCAGGCAAGAAGCCGGCTGAGGGGACTCAGGTAATGCTGGGTATTACAAAGGCTTCTCTGGCAACAAATTCATTCCTGTCTGCCGCTTCCTTCCAGGAGACGACCAAAGTTCTGACAGAAGCTGCCATCAAAGGTAAGGTTGACCCGCTGATTGGCCTTAAGGAGAATGTTCTCATCGGTAAGCTGATTCCTGCCGGAACAGGTATGAAGCGCTACCGCAGCGTGAAGCTGGATACAGACGAGGCTTTTGCCGCTGAGATGGAAAAGAAGCGTCTGGAAGAGGAAGCGCTTATGAGAGCCGTAGAAGAACAGAAAGCTGCTGAGAAGGCAGAACGCGCTCAGAAGGCTGCCCAGAAAGCTGCTGCGGAGACGGAGATCGAAGCTTCCCAGGATGCTGAAGATGATGACGTGATCCTGGATGAAGATATGGACAACGCTGTTGAAGTCATGTCTGATGACGCGCCTGTGGAAGGTGACGCTTTTCAGGATGAAGCATCTGCTCAGGATGACGTTTTAGACATTGAGGAAGAATTTAATGGAGGTAGTTGTAATGGCAGAGAAAGTGACGTTTGATTATTCTAAGGCCAAGGTATTTATCAGTGAGAACGAAGTGAAGCTGATGAGCAAGCTGGCGGCAGATGCGAAGGATGTCCTTGTGAATAAAACATGTGCAGGGAATGATTTTCTGGGCTGGATCGATCTTCCGGTAGATTATGACAAAGAAGAGTTCGCACGGATTAAAAAGGCAGCAGCAAAGATCCAGCAGGATTCAGAGGTGCTTTTAGTGATCGGCATCGGCGGTTCCTATCTGGGCGCCCGCGCGGCCATTGAATTTTTACAGCATCATTTTTATAACATGCTTCCTAGGGAAGTGCGCAAAACTCCGGAAATTTATTTCTGTGGCAACAACCTAAGCAGCGCTTATATTGCCGACCTGATGGAACTGGTGGGAGATCGTGATTTCTCTATTAATATGATCTCCAAGTCCGGCACGACAACAGAGCCTGCAGTGGCTTTTCGTGTATTTAAAGAAAAACTGGAAAACAAGTACGGCAAGGAAGCAGCGGCAAAGAGGATCTACTGTACAACAGATAAGGCCCGGGGAGCCTTAAAGCATCTGGCGGACGAGGAAGGTTATGAAACCTTTGTTGTGCCAGATGATGTAGGCGGACGTTTCTCTGTTCTTACTGCTGTAGGCCTTCTGCCCATCTCTGTTAGCGGCGCGGATATTGACAAGCTTATGGAAGGTGCTGCCAGCGCAAGAGAACGCTGCCTGAACAACAGCTTTGAAGAAAATGATGCGATGCAGTATGCAGCGATCCGCAACATCCTTCTGAGAAAGGGGAAATCTGTGGAAATCACAGCAAGCTATGAGCCTTCTCTTCAGTATATTGGCGAGTGGTGGAAGCAGCTTTACGGCGAAAGCGAAGGTAAGGATCAGAGAGGTATTTTCCCTGCATCGGTAACTTTAACAGCGGACCTTCATTCCATGGGGCAGTTTATCCAGGACGGCTCCAGAATTATGTTTGAAACCGTATTAAATGTGGAAAAGCCAAAGCGCGATATTATTATTAACGAAGAACCGGTAGATCTGGACGGCCTGAATTATCTGGCAGGAAAAGACGTAGACTTTATTAATAAGAGCGCCATGAACGGAACCATTCTGGCGCATACCGATGGGAATGTTCCAAATCTTATGTTCACGATTCCTGAGCAGAACGAGTTTTATCTTGGTGAGCTTTTCTATATTTATGAGTTTGCCTGCGGCATCAGCGGAAATATCCTTGGGGTTAATCCTTTTGATCAGCCGGGTGTGGAAAGCTATAAGAAGAACATGTTCGCTCTTCTTGGAAAGCCTGGCTATGAAGCCATGACTCAGGAGCTTTTAGAGCGGCTGAAATAAAAAATTTGCCGGTCCCTTATGGGGCCGGCTTTATTATTTTCAGTCCTCTGCGAATGGTAACGTTTTTTTCTTCTGAACCGCATAACCAAATTTGCCAAGGCGTTTTCCTGTGGTGTAATAGTGGCCGTGGGAATAGACGATAGGTTTGGCTTTTTCCAGGTCAAAACGTCCTTTTTCATCCATATATTTTTCATCTGCGTATACTGCTTCAACCCGGGCCATGAACATGTCATGGCTTCCCAGCTCCAGGATCTTTTCCACCTTACACTCGATGCACACAGGGCTTTCGTCGATCATTGGAGCGTATTTTAAGGCGCCGAATTTGGGGGTGAGATGAAGCTCCTTAAATTTATCGATCTCCCTTCCGGAGCGGACCCCGGCAAAATCTGTGGCTCGGGCAAGCCCTTCTGTGGTAAGGTTGATACAGTATTCTCCGGTTTCACAGATCATATGGTGGGAATAGCGGCTTTTTCGGATGGATACATAGACCATGGCCGGATCAGAGCAGATCGTTCCTGTCCAGGCCGCGGTCATCATAGTTTTCCATTTTTATCCCCGCAGCTGACAAGGACTGCAGGAAGGGGATAAAGCATGTTTCCAGGTTTCCATTTCTGTTTAGGCATGGTATTTTCCTCTTTCTCATATTTTTAGCGCGCCAGGTACGCCGACGTCTGCTCATGACTGCTGGAGCTGTTCCATAAGTTTGGGGATCAGCTGTTTTTTTCGGGATACAACTCCGGGAAGATGGATGGCGCTGCCTTTTGCTGCTTGCCCGAAGGCACGGGACGCGATTTCAGCGGCATCTGCGCCGTAGCACAGCAGCTCAGTGGATTCAGATAAAATGTTGGTAAGCATAAAGTAGATCATATCCACTTCATGATGGGTTTTGGCCATTTTCATATATTCATCCATCCGGGCTTGAACCTCATCCAGCTCATCCTGATTCATGGATGTGATCTGTCCTACGCCGAAGGTGGAATTTCCAGCGGTAAACTTTTTAAAATCCTGATAAAAGATCTCTTCCGCCGATTTGTGCTTTAAGTCGCTGCCTGCGTTAAACATATCCCGGGCATAGTCGTCCATGGAGATTCCGGCAATTTCAGCCAGATCTGCAGCAGCTTGACGGTCCACAGGGGTGCAGGTAGGAGAGCGGAACAGGAGCGTGTCGGAAATAATCGCTGAGCACATAAGACCGGCGATTTCCGGAGGGATCTGGATCTTATTTTCCAGGTACATGCGGTAAATGATAGTGCTGGTGCAGCCTACCGGCTGATTTCTAAAGCTGACCGGCTGGAGGGTTTCCACATGGCCCAGCTTGTGATGATCGATGATCTCTAAAAGCTGTGCATCGCTAATGCCGTCGACGGCCTGGGATTTTTCGTTGTGGTCCACAAGGATCATTTTCTTTTTATCCATGTCAATCAGGCTGTGGCGGGACAGCATGCCGATAAAACGGTCGCTGCTGTCTAACACAGGAAAATCCCGATGGCGCTGGCGGGACATAACCGGTTTAATATCCTCCACAAAATCATCCAGTCGGAAAGTGATCAGATTGTCCCGAACCATAAAGTGGGAAATGGGGATGCTCTGATTTAAAAGCCGGGCTGTAATAAAGGTGTCATATCCGGTTTTCATAATAGCGCAGCGCTTTTCTTTGGCCAGCTGCAAAATCGCAGGGGAAACCTCTGAATCCATACAGATAATTAGGCAGGAGGCGTTCATTTCAATGGCGCAAAGCTGGGATTCATACCGGTCGCCCAGGATCACAATATCATCCTCAGTTATATAATTTTCCATAAGATCCGGGTTTGCCGCAGCAATCAGCACCTTTCCCCGGGTCACACAGTCCTGTGGATTTCCCGCAAGGAGCTCTCCGTCAATGGTTTCAAGAATATTTTTATATGGGGTCTTTGCCTCAGATAAAATGGTGCTGCCGTAAACCCCCATAAAGGATTTTGCAATATCGCCCAGGGTGATAAGCCCTTCCAGATGATTTTGGCTGTCCACTACAGGCAGGGTGGCCAGATGACGCTCTGTCAGGATCCGCCAGGCATTTTTCAGGGAAAGCCCGGAAGATACCGGATAGCTTTCATCCAGGATGGCATCGCTGACTTGACTGCGCACATCGTTAACATAGGAAGGAACATCGGTGTGGAAGGCGTTAAGGACAAAGGCTGTTTCAGGATTTAACTGTCCGGCCCGGCGGGGAACAAAGCGGCGGCTGCCCTGATGCTTTTCCTCGATTTTATTTTTCAGCCAGGCATAGGCGATAGCGGAGCAGATAGAATCTGTATCCGGATTTTTATGCCCGATCACATTGATCTCTTTTTCACGTAATGGCATGAATCTTCCCTCCTATTGCTGTAATGTGGCCATAAGCCGTGGAATCAGCTGTTTTTTCCTGGAAACTACACCGGAAAGGTAAAGCTGGTTGTCTTTTGCTGAAACCATAAAGCTGGTTTCAGCCACTTCCCGGGCTGTCTCATCAGAGTAAAGCAGCTGGGTGGATTCGTTTATAATATTGGTGAGCATGAAAAAGACCATGTCTACATCGTGGTTTTTTTTGGCCTTATGCATATAGGGGATCATCCGCGCCTTGATTTCATCCAGCTCTTCTTGTGTCATGGAAGTGATCTGCCCTACCCCAAAGGTCGCTGTGCCTGCAGTAAAACGCTTAAAGTCCTGATAAAAGATCTCTTCCTCAGATTTAGAATGAAGATTGCTCCCTGCGGAAAACATGGCCTGAGCAAGCGCATGAGTCTGAACCTGGGCGATCTGAGCCAGGGCCTCTGCGGCGTCTTTATCTTCCTGAGTGCAGGTAGGGGACCGATATAAAAGCGTATCGGAAATAATAGCCCCGCACAAAAGTCCGGCAATGTTTTCCGGGATTTCAATATTATTTTCCGTAAACATTTCATAGATAATGGTGGCAGTGCAGCCGACCGGCTGGTTACGCACGGAAATCGGCTTCATAGTCTCCACTGTGCCCAGTTTATGGTGGTCTACGATTTCAATAACCTCTGCGTCGTGGATTCCGTCTACAGCCTGGTCGATTTCATTATGATCGACAAGGATGATCTGCTTGGCAGGCATATTGATCAGGGAACGGCGGGAGATCATTCCTGCAAACTTTCGTTTCGGGGTAAGGACCGGAAAGTCCCGGTGGCGTTTCTTGAGCATCGTGCCTTTAATATCAGCAATAAAATCGGTGGTCTTAAAGGTGACTAGGTCATCCTTTTTCATAAAATAACTGATGGGAACGCTTTGGTTGATCAGCCGGGCCACGGTGTAGGTATCAAAATGGGTGCTGATAATGGCGCTGCCGTTTTGCTCGGCAATCTTTCGTATCGTGCGGGAAATGGGAGATCCCTCACATACAATAAGAAGAGAGGCATGCGCCTCAATAGCGCACAGCTGAGTTTCGTAGCGATTGCCTAAAATGATCACATCCCCCGGCTCAACATGCTCCCGGATCCGTTCGGTGGTGGCTGTGCCGATGGTAACACGGCCCTTCTGGACGATGCCCTCTGGATCACCGGTGATCAGCTCTCCGTCCAGGGCATCCAGAATATTGGCGTAAGGGGTATGGGATTTTCCAAGGATGGTATTATCATATACGGCCATGTAGGATCGGGCAATGTCCCCGATGGTGATCAGTCCCTTTAAGGTTCTGTCTTTGTTCAGCACCGGAAGGGTGGCAATGTTGACGGTACGCATGATGGTCCAGGCCTGCTTTAGGGAAATATTTTCCGTGACCCCATCCACCTTGCGCACGTTAATGTCCCCTACCTGGACGCGCACGTCATTAATATATACCGGGGAAGGGGTGTGAAACCGCTTAAGCAAATATTCGGTTTCAGGATTTAACTGGCCGGCCCGGCGGGGGGCATAAACCACATCCGGCTGGCTTTCCTGAGCGTAGGCAAAGGCGTTAAGCCCGGGATCATTTTCTTTTATCCGGCTGGCAATCTGGTTTTTCAGATAAGCATAGCTGATGGCTGAACAGATGGAATCTGTGTCCGGATTTTTATGGCCGAAAATATAAATATGCTTTTTATCCATAAAATAAACTCCTGATATAAAAATAGTGTCCGGCAAAGGCCGGATATGAACAGGTCCTTCTAGTTTTCAGTGTATCATAAATCCATGGTTTTGGAAACCAGAGGTTTTCGTCTTATTTTTTTCGCGCAAATGTGGAAATCATATCGATTTGACCCTGGTATCATCATTATTATAAAAGTTTGAAATTATTGTGTAAATAGTTGTGTTTCAATTTTCTTAGTGATACAATGGTTTACAAGTTCCTGTTCACTGGCAAGCCAGTCAACAGGAATGGTTACGATTTACTGACAGTCGGAAACATTTGTGGTTTCCGGCGTTTGTTTTGCGGGAGATGAAGTCTATGAAAAATATTGTATTAATTGGTATGCCCGGGGTCGGAAAGAGTTCCATTGGGGTCGTCCTGGCAAAAATATTGGGCTATCAGTTTATGGATTCGGATCTGCTGATCCAGAAACAGGAAGGCAAGGTGCTCCATGAGCTGATTTCCCTTCATGGAATCGATGGATTTATAGCCATTGAAAATCAGGTGAACCGGGATATTCAGGTTCAGGATCATGTAATCGCTACCGGCGGCAGCGTGGTTTACGGCAGTGAAGCCATGGAGGCGTTGGGAAAAGACGGTCTGATTGTTTACATACAGCTGTCCTATGAAAATTTAAAAAAGCGACTTGGGAATCTGAGCCGGAGAGGCGTTGTGATCAAAAAGGGCAGAACTCTTTTAGATCTGTATAAGGAGCGCTGCCCGCTGTATGAGAAATATGCGGATGTTACGGTGAATATCGACGGCCTGACCATTGAGAAGTCGATTGAAAAGATCCGAAAAGCCGTGATCCGCTCTATGGAAGGAGATGTATGAGCCTCAAAATAAGAAGCGGCCTGCAGAGCTTCTATGAACATACGGTTTTAGGGAAATGGATCTGCAGGAACAGGTACTATCTTATGGCATTTATTCTGCCTCTTTTGATCTTAGTGGCAGCGTACATTGTTCTTGGGGTTTATCCTTTTGGGGACCGTCAGGTGGAGATCATTGATTCCTATCACCAGTACGCGCCGTTTTTTTCTGAATTTTACCGGAAGATCTGGGGCGGAGAGAGCCTGTTTTACAGCTTTACCGGCGGACTGGGGATGAATTTCTGGGCCATTGTGGCCTATTACCTGGCAAGCCCTTTAAATGTTTTGCTGTTGCTTTTTCCAAGAGGTCTTTTGCTGGAGGGCTTTACCTTTATTTTAATGCTTAAGATCGCTTTGGCAAGTACAGTCTTTGCCTATTATATACGGAGGCGGTTTGGCAGATATAATATTTCCATTGTGTATTTTTCACTGTTTTACGCCCTGTGCGGATGGGTCCTGGGCTATAACTGGAATATTATGTGGCTGGACTGTCTGGTCCTTCTTCCTTTGGTTGTTTTGGGCCTGGAACGGCTGGTCCGCTCCGGTCAGGGGCTTTTGTACGCGGCCATGCTGGCGTTATCCATTATCAGCAATTATTATATTGCCATTATGGTGTGCATTTTTCTTATTCTTTACTTTTTTGTGGCCTTTGCCCAGGTAAGGAAAAAGTCTGTGGGTCTGTTTTTTAAACGAGGGATTCAGTTTGCCGGCTATTCCCTGCTGGCAGGAGCTGCCAGCGGCATCCTTGTGCTGCCCACTTTGTCCGCGTTAGCTGTATCCAACTCGGCAAATTCAGAGTTTCCCACAGAGATTGAGTTTTATCACAGCTTTACAGAGCTGCTCAGTCAGCAGTTTGCTTTTGTCGAGCCTACAGAGCTTAGCGGCGATCCGAACCTTTATTTTGGCGTCTTTACCATGCTCCTGGTGATCTTGTATATTTTCTGCAAAGGGATTCCTCTCGGAGTGCGTCTGCTCAAGCTTGGCCTGCTGGTATTTATGCTGTTTAGCACCAACTTTAGGATCCTGGACTATATTTGGCACGGATTCCACTTTCCCAACAGTCTGCCGGCCCGCTTTACTTTTATTTATGCCTTTCTGGCTTTGACCATGGCCTATGAGGTGGTCTTAAGGCTGAGAAAGCTAAGGTTCTGGCAGTACCTTTTGTCCTTTGTTCTGCTTCAGGGCCTTGTGCTGTGGTGCTGGCTGGATCCGGATGTGGATCTGGAAATATATTCTTATGCGATTACAGAGCTTTTACTGCTTTTGTATTTTATATGGATGTGTTTATATAAGAGCTGTGTGACCCGGAGAAATTTTTACCGTGGCGCAGCTATGGCGCTGATTACTGTGGAGGTTGCGGGAAACAGCATTTATGGTTTGTGCGAAAATGGCAGCATTAACCGAACTTCTTATAATCAGTATCTGGAGTCGGCAAAGGAATTGAAAGAAGTGGCCCAGTCCCAGGAGGATGGGGGCTTTTACCGGATGGAGCTAGATTCTTTCAGCGCCCGAAATAATAATATGTGGCTGGATCTGCCGGGGGTTTCTCTGTTTGCGTCCACTATGGGCGCTTCCATTAATGACCTGATGGGCAAGGTAGGGTATTTTGAAGCAACCAACAAGTACAGTTATGTAGGCGCCACCTCATTAACAGACAGTATTTTTGGGATTAAATATCTTTTATCCACAGATCAGGTAGATCAGATCCGCACCTTTAATTATGTGACCACCTCAGGGGATCAGAGCCTTTATGAAAATCCCTATGCCCTGTCTCTGGGATTTATGGTGGATGAATCCTACGCGGACTGGGATTATGACGGAAGCCTTCCGTCTTATGTGCTGAATGATTTTGTTCAGAAAGCCACCGGGACCGATGCCCTTTTGTTCCAGGAGACAACCTTTACCGGCCTTACTGGTGAGGGCTGCGATCTGTCCGATTTGGGCAATGGCCAGTTTTCCTATACAAAGGAGAGCGCCGGAGATGAGGCCAGCCTGAAGCTGACCATGGATATAACCGATGGCCAGACTTACTATATTTACTATCGAGCAGCCAACTGCGACAGTCTGAAGGTGAGCAGGAATGATTCGGTAAAAACCTATTCTGATACCCGGGGCCATTTGGTGGAACTGGGAAATGAAGGCCATATTGAGCTGGAATTTGTCACAGACAGCGATCATTCCAGCGGCACCGTGGAACTTTACATGTTTACCTATGATTCGCAGGTTTTTGAGGAATTTTATGACACTGTAAGCCAGAATCAGTGGGACATTACGGAATTTTCCGACACCCGCATCAGCGGCACGATTACCGCCGCCGAAGACGGGATCATGTTCACCTCCATTCCTTACGACAGCGGATGGACAGTAAAAGTAGACGGGAAAAAGGTTGAAACAGAGTCCATTAACGGCTCTCTCATGTATATCCGCCTTACCCAGGGCACCCATACTGTAGAAATGACCTACACCCCAACCGGTTTCATCCCCGGCTTTATCCTTACCGCTGGAAGCTGTCTGATATTTGCTGTTCTTATCCTGAGAAAACAGAAAAAGAAAAATCAAAGAAACAAAGTTGTAACAATTTAAAATTTAAGCCTGGAAACGCCAAATATTTCCAGGCTTCCTCGTTTTTTTTAGTTAATAAAAATTTAAAAACTAATTTACAAATCCCCTTAATATGGTATAATATCCAGTAGGCAAAGAGCAGCGCGAAGTCAAGACCTGCGACCTGGGTCGAACCCCGGCAGGGCGCTCAACGCCTAAAAATATTAAGAGGTGTGCAATGGAACAGTATATTATAAAAGGCGGCAATCCTTTGGTTGGCGAAGTTAATATCGGCGGCGCGAAAAACGCGGCTTTAGGCATCCTTGCAGCTGCGGTTATGTCTAATGAAGATGTTTTAATTGAAAATATGCCGAATGTGAACGACATCAATATTCTGCTGCAGGCGATTTCTTCCATTGGAGCCAAGGTCCATCGGATTGACGGTAATACAGTTAAAATAAATGGCGCAAATATTCAGTCCCTTTGTATTGATGACGGTTTTATCCGGAAGATCCGGGCGTCTTATTATCTTCTTGGAGCGCTTTTGGGAAAATATAAAAAAGCTCAGGTGGCTCTCCCGGGAGGCTGTGCTATCGGCAGCCGTCCCATTGATCAGCATATTAAAGGCTTCCGTGCTTTAGGGGCTAAGGTAACCATTGAAAATGGCATGATCATAGCAGAGGCAGACCGTCTGGTAGGCGCCCATATTTATTTTGACGTTGTTACTGTAGGAGCTACCATTAATGTAATGATGGCCGCTTCTATGGCAGAAGGCCGTACTGTCTTGGAAAATGCGGCAAAAGAGCCGCACATTGTGGATGTGGCGAATTTCCTGAACAGTATGGGCGCGGACATTAAAGGCGCAGGGACAGATGTGATCCGTATCCGGGGCGTCAGCCGGTTTAAAGGGGCGGAGTATGCCATTATTCCGGATCAGATTGAAGCCGGCACTTTCATGTGCGCGGCAGTAGCTACGAAAGGGGATATTACCGTGAAAAATGTTATCCCCAAACATCTGGAATCTATTACAGCAAAGCTGCTGGAAATGGGAGCTCAGATTGAAGAGTCTGATGACGCGGTCCGCGTGGTTTCCACCCGGCGGTGTCATCCTACAAATATTAAAACCTTGCCTTATCCGGGATTTCCTACAGATATGCAGCCTCAGATCCTTATTGCTTTGGGTCTGTCGGATGGTACAAGCATTGTCACAGAAAGTATTTTTGAAAACCGCTTTAAATATGTGGATGAGCTGGCCCGTATGGGCAGCAACATTAAGGTGGAAGGAAATACAGCCTTTGTGACAGGGGTTAAGGAATACTGGGGAGCAAAGGTAACAGCCCCGGATCTTAGGGCCGGCGCTGCTCTGGTCATTGCCGGACTTGCGGCGGAAGGGTATACGACTGTTGATGATATTCATTATATCCAGCGGGGGTATGAAAATTTTGAGGGCAAGCTTCGTTCTCTTGGCGGTATGATCGAAAAGGTCAACAGCGAAAAGGAAGCACAAAAATTTAAACTGAAAATCGGTTAATTTAAAACTCTCTTATTCAGAGCAATGGAGACCAAGGATCTGCGAAATTGCGGCAACCCCTTACATGGAAGGTGCCAACCTGAGCGAGTAATTCGAACAATAAGAGGATTTGAAAGAAAAATCAAGTCCGCTTTATGCGGACTTTTTTATGCGATACGTCCGTTGGGCGACCGCCGTGCTTGCGCGGGCGGGCATCCGGCGGGCAATGGTCATCCAGCGGCATAGCCGCGAGATGAGAGGGTATTAAATAGGCCCCAAAAAAGGAAGGAGAGACTATGGAAAAATTATTATTTACATCAGAGTCAGTAACTGAAGGGCATCCGGATAAAATGTGTGATCAGATTTCCGATGCCATTTTAGACGCCCTGTTAGAGCAGGATCCAATGAGCCGTGTCGCTTGCGAGACTTGTGTGACTACAGGACTTGTTATGGTTATGGGTGAGATCACCACAAATGCTTATGTAGATATTCAGAAAATCGTTCGGGAGACTGTTGCTGAAATCGGTTATACCCGCGCGAAATATGGTTTTGATGCGGAAACCTGCGGCGTGCTTACAGCCATCGACGAGCAGTCTGCGGACATTGCCCTTGGTGTGGATAAAGCCCTGGAAGCGAAAGAAAATAAAATGTCTGATGAGGAAATCGACGCTGTTGGCGCCGGAGATCAGGGCATGATGTTTGGTTACGCAACCGATGAAACGGAAGGGTATATGCCTTATCCGATTGCCCTTGCTCACAAGCTGGCCCGTCAGCTGACAAAGGTAAGAAAGGACGGCACATTAAAATACCTTCGTCCTGATGGAAAAACACAGGTTACTGTGGAATATGATGAAAACGGCAAGCCGGTGCGCCTGGACGCGGTTGTATTATCCACACAGCATGATGATACAGTGACTCAGGAGCAGATTCATGAGGACATTAAGAAATATGTATTTGATGAGATCCTTCCGGCAGATATGGTGGATGAGGGTACAAAATTCTTCATTAATCCTACCGGGCGTTTTGTTATTGGCGGACCTCACGGGGACAGCGGTCTGACTGGCCGTAAGATTATTGTAGACACTTATGGCGGATATGCCCGTCACGGCGGCGGCGCGTTTTCCGGAAAGGACTGCACGAAGGTTGACCGTTCTGCTGCCTATGCGGCCAGATATGTGGCGAAAAATCTTGTAGCGGCAGGCATTGCTCACAAGTGTGAGATCCAGCTGTCCTATGCCATTGGTGTGGCTCATCCGACATCCGTTATGGTGGATACTTTTGGTACGGGAAAGCTGTCCAATGAAAAGATCGTGGAGATCATCCGTGAAAACTTTGATCTTCGGCCGGCCGGCATTATTAAAATGCTGGATTTAAGGCGCCCGATTTACAAACAGACTGCCGCTTACGGTCACTTTGGCCGCAACGACCTGGATCTGCCCTGGGAGAAGCTGGATAAGGTGGATCTGCTGAAAAGCTATCTGTAAATTGCCTGCGGATCATTAAGATTTCTTATAGCCTCCGTCATGGCCTCTGTGTGAACAGCGCTCTGTCACACCGGGGAAAATGCCGGGGGCCTTATTAAACTTAAACGCATGCTGCTGTCCATTGGGTGAACAGCGGCAAAAGGAAAGTGATTGGAGGAGGAATATTCTTGGAAGATAAGAAAAAAACCGAGCTGTTTGAAAATACGCCCATAGCCAGAGCCGTCGTCAAGCTGGCCATCCCAACGGTGTTAAGCTCTCTGGTTATGGTGCTGTATAACCTGGCGGACACATTTTTTGTAGGGATGCTTAATGACCCTGTGGAAAATGCGGGCGTTGCCCTGGCGGCGCCGGTGCTGCTGGCGTTTAACGCGGTGAACAATCTGTTTGGCGTAGGCAGTTCCAGTATGATGAGCCGGGCCCTGGGCCGCAAGGATTTTGATACGGTTTCCCGAAGCTCAGCTTTTGGATTTTACTGCGCTATTTTTTGCGGAATTATTTTTTCCATTCTGTGTACTGTCCTTGGCAGCCCGCTTTTGTCTCTTCTTGGAGCCGATGAGACGACTTTGGGGGCAACCCAGGGGTATATGTTCTGGACTGTGACCTGCGGGGCAGCTCCGGCGATCCTTAACGTGGTCATGGCTTATCTGGTCCGGGCAGAAGGTTCAGCGATGCATGCCAGTATCGGCACGATGAGCGGCTGTATTCTAAATATGATCCTGGATCCTGTGTTTATCCTCCCCTGGGGATTTCATATGGGCGCTGCAGGCGCCGGTCTGGCCACCTTCTTATCCAACTGTGTGGCCTGTCTGTATTTCCTTGTCCTTTTGTACATAAAACGGGGAAGAACCTATGTATGTATCCGTCCCAAAATGTTTGGCTTTAGAAAGAAGATCATTCTTGGCATCTTTGGTGTGGGGATCCCTGCCTCCATCCAGAATCTTCTGAATGTTACAGGAATGACTATATTAAATAATTTTACATCCGCCTTTGGCGCAGACGCGGTGGCAGCTATGGGGATTACCTATAAAGTCAATATGGTGCCTATGAACATTTCTATGGGAATGTCTCAGGGGATCATGCCTTTGATCAGCTATAATTATGCCAGCGGCAATCACAAGCGGATGAAAAAGACCATTACTTTTGCCTATAAGGCGGCGTTGATCTTTATTATTGTCATGGCGATAATCTATTTTGCCGGCGCTCATTTTGTGGTGGGCCTGTTTATGGATAATGCGTCGATTATTGGCTACGGCACCCGCTTTTTGAGGGGCTTCTGTCTGGGACTGCCGTTTTTGTGCATTGATTTCCTGGCCGTTGGCGTGTTCCAGGCGGTAGGTATGGGCAAGGAAGCGCTGATCTTTGCTATTTTAAGAAAGCTCGTCCTGGAGATCCCTGCACTGTTTATTTTAAACTGGCTCTTCCCATTATATGGACTGGCTTATGCCCAAATGTGCGCGGAAATCGTACTGGCCATTGCCGCTGTTTTTGTTCTTGCCAGACTCTTTAAATCCATCCCCCATCCAGGGGGATCACCTGGCCGGTCAGGTAGTCGTGTCCTGTAGTCAGAACGTAAGCCAGGGCAGCGACCTCCTCCGGAGTACCTATGCGGCAGGCGGGGATCTCATTAATAATAGACTGATAATCCTCCGGGGACAGACATCGATTCATATCTGTGTCGATCATGCCGCAGGCAATGGCATTGACCTGGATGCGGCTTGGGGCCAGCTCTTTGGCCAGGGCTTTTGTAAATGCATTGACCCCGCCCTTGGAGGCGGAATAAACAGCTTCACAGGAAGCGCCGGCATTTCCCCAAACGGAAGAAATGTTAAGAATCTTCCCGGATTTTTTCCGGACCATGTTCGGCACAGCCAGATGGCAGCAGTTTAAAACAGACAGGAGGTTGGTGCGAAGCATTTCCTGCCACTGCTCAGGCTCCATATCCGTAAACAGCCCAATATGAGCCATACCGGCATTATTTATAAGAACATCCACAGAGCCAAAGCTTTTGCGGATCTGGTCAAACATCCGGCGGCATTGGGAATAGTCCCCCACATCTGCGGAAATGGCCAGACATGAGGTTTCCGGGATCGAAGAAATCTCATGGGCTGTTTCTTCCAGCTGAGTTTTGTTATGGCAGCTGTTAATGACAATATTCCACTGACGGGCGTTATGTTTGGCAAAATAAAGGGCTGCTGCCCTGCCGATGCCCCGGCCGGAACCGGTGATCAGTACGGTTTTTCTATGATCTGTCATAATATTTACATCTCCCTTATGTTTTTGCGGGTCTTAAAGTCGTGCTTTTTACACAAGGATGACAAGCACGACCTTTTGACCCTGGCATCACAAAAATAGTCTAACATGAATCTTTTCTTTTCTCAATCGGTTAAGCGCAGCAAATTTAAGGCGGAACCGTTTGTTATCTGCGAACAGTAAATTTAAGGGTAAAAAGGCCCCTTTTTCATGCTGTGGGCAGAATTCACAAGTTTTTAACAATTAAATTATACAAAATCAAGGGGAACATCTTGACAAATCATAGAAATGCAATTATTATGTAACATAAATGTAAAGATTTAAACCGTTCCATGAAAAAAAATAGAAATTCCTCTTTATTTTTTGTCGTTATTGCATTAATATATATTTAGAATGTGAACCTGGGATTTTCCAGGCACATTTTGGTGTGCGGACATGCGTATTGGAACACAGCGGTGTCAGTATATCAGACTCGGGGTCGGTACAAAAAACGTTAGAATAGGGGAGAAAAAGATATGATATCAAATCAGATTCTTCAAAGTACAATGGAAGGTTTGAAGACAATTACACGAGTTGATCTTTGTGTTATGGATACAGAAGGGAATGTTTTAGCATCCACCTTTGATAATGCAGAGCAGTATTCTAAGGCTGTGCTGGACTTTGTCAGTTCTCCTGCAGACAGCCAGGTTCTTCAGGGGGTACAGTTTTTTAAGGTTTTTGATGAACATCAGCTGGAATTTGTGATCCTGGCCAAGGGGGATAGCGAGGATGTTTACATGGTAGGAAAGATCGCCTCTTTCCAGACTCAAAATCTTCTGGTAGCTTATAAGGAACGTTTTGACAAGGATAATTTTATTAAAAATCTGCTGCTGGACAATCTGCTTCTTGTGGACATTTATAACCGTTCCAAAAAGCTGCATATTGATACAGATGTGCGCAGGATCGTATTTATTATTGAAACCAACAGTGACTGGGAGCTGAATGCCTTGGAGGTTGTTCGTTCCATTTATTCCAGCAAGACAAAGGATTTTATTACCGCCGTGGATGAAAAGAGCGTGATCCTTGTAAAAGAGGTGTCCGCCGGGGAAGGCTATGAGGAATTACGCAAGTCCGCCAAAGGACTGAAGGATATGCTGGCCGGTGAAAATATGCCAGATGTGCGGGTAGCTCTTGGTACCGTTGTTACAGAGATCAAGGATGTTTCCCGCTCTTATAAAGAAGCCAAGATGGCTCTGGATGTGGGAAAGATCTTTTACAGTGAGCGCAGTGTGGTGGCCTACAGTAACTTAGGTATCGGCCGTCTGATCTATCAGCTGCCGATCCCTCTGTGCAAAATGTTCATTAAAGAAATCTTTGACGGAAAATCACCGGATGATTTCGATGAAGAAACACTGACAACAATTAATAAATTTTTTGAAAACAGTTTGAATGTTTCCGAGACAAGCCGTCAGCTTTATATCCACAGAAATACCCTGGTGTATCGTCTGGATAAGCTCCAGAAGAGCACTGGCCTTGATCTGAGGGTGTTTGAGGATGCGATTACCTTTAAGATCGCTCTGATGGTGGTCAAGTATATGAAGTATATGGAGACGTTTGAGTATTAAGGAGGATTCTCTATGATTGCTTTGGATAATGTCTATAAGACTTATTCCACCGGCGTGTCTGCACTTAACGGAATAAGCATGAAGATCAAAAAGGGTGAGTTTGTGTTTATCGTAGGCAGCAGCGGCTCCGGTAAAACGACATTATTTAAGCTGTTGTTAAAAGAGCTGGAGCCAACATCCGGCACCATTTATATGAATAATAAAAACATCGGACGCCTTCGTCGGCGCAAGATTCCTAAAATGCGCCGGGGCATCGGCGTGGTCTTTCAGGATTTCCGCCTTTTGAAGGACCGGACTGTCTATGAAAATATCGCCTTTGCCCAGCGGGTGGTAGGAAAATCTTCCAAACAGATCAAAGCCAGCGTTCCAGGACTTTTAAGTCTGGTGGGCCTTTCAGATAAGGCCAAGGCGTATCCTAACGAGCTGTCCGGCGGCGAGCAGCAGCGGGTGGCTCTTGCCCGTGCCCTTGCCAATAATCCCCCGGTGCTCCTGGCAGACGAGCCTACAGGAAATCTGGATCCGAAAAATGCCTGGGAGATCATGAAGCTTCTTGAGGAGATCAATCTGCGGGGAACGACAGTCGTTGTTGTTACCCATAATAAGGATATTGTGGAACAAATGCAAAAACGGGTAGTCACACTGAGTAATGGGGTCATTGTCAGTGATGAGCAAAAAGGTGGATATTATGAGGATTAGTAACTTTTTTTACAGTATAAAGCAGGGTTTAAAAAATATTTTCAGAAATCATACATTTTCGCTAGCATCCATTGGTACCATTACATCATGTCTGTTTATGTTTGGTATTTTCGTGTGTATCCTGATCAATTTTCAGGAAATGATGGAGAACCTGGAAACCTCTGTAGGCGTGACGGTGTTTTTCAATGAAGGTGTGACGGAGGAACGTATCCTGGAGATTAAAAGCACGGTAGAACTTCGGGAGGAAGTGGCCAGTGTCCGGTATGTATCTGACACGGAAGCCTGGGAAGAGTTCAGCCAGGAGAATTTCAGCGAGGAGCTTATGACAAACCTGGAAGGGGTGAATCCTCTGGAGGGTCTGTCTAATCTGGAGATTTCTTTAAGCGATACCTCCAAGCAGTCCGATCTGGTTGCTTATCTGGAATCTTTTGACGATGTGGACCATGTAAATTCCATAGATTCTGTAGCTGCAAGTTTTACAGACATTAGCCGTCTGGTCAGCTACGTCGCTCTTGGGATCATTGCGATCCTGATCCTGGTAGCGATCTTCCTGATCAGCAACACGGTTCGTATAGGTATTGCTGTCCGTAAAGAAGAGATCGCCATTATGAAATATATTGGCGCTACAGATGTTTTTGTGCGGGGACCTTTCCTTGTAGAGGGTATTGTCATCGGACTGATCGGCTCTGTTATTCCGGTCGTCCTGATCCGCTTTGTTTACGTGGAAATCGTTAAGTTTGTTACCGAACAGTTCCCTGTAATCAATGCCTTTTTAACGTTCTCATCTGTGGATGAGATCTTCAAAATCCTGCTCCCGGTTTCCCTCATCATGGGCTTGGGCATTGGTTTTATCGGAAGCTACATTACATTGCGCAAGCATATCCGAGTGTAATAGAAATTTTTGAACATTAAAGGAATGGTTCAGCCCTATGGATGAACTGTGACCGTGGGACCGGCTGCCGGGGTTTTGCTCTGGCCGCCGGTCTTTTTGCGAATCTGTTTTTTGGCTAAAATGTGAAATTATGATGAAGCGGGTTTTATTCGTAAAAGGTTTGTGGTAACATTATAGTGGCGTTTTAAATATCTTTTGGCGCTATATTAAAGGGAAAGAAGAGGCATGATTCATGGGCAAAAAGAAGATTGTATCTGTAGTATTGGCATGTTCCCTGGTTTTAAACTGTATGTTTATTTTTGCCGGCTGTATGGGGGAATGGGATTTTTCCTCGTTTATGGAGGGATTTTTCCAGTCAGGGACAGATGAGATCGTATATGAGACAGGAGAAGCAAACTCGTCCAACCATTCGACGGAAATCCAGGAAAAGCTTAGTAAGATTGATGAAATAATCAATGAATATTATCTTAACGAGTCGGATATTGATGTGGAGAAAATGATCGAAGGTATTTATTCCGGCTATGTGGCTGGTCTGGAGGAAAATTACACCACCTACTATACAGCTGAGGAGTACAGCGATCTTATGGAATCTTCCTCTGGAGAATATTCCGGCATTGGAGTCAGTGTGAGCCAGGATGTGGAAACCGGTATTATTACCATTGTGAATCCATTTGAAAATGGTCCCGGCTATGAGGCCGGTATGCGCAAAGATGACATATTATATGCCGTAGAAGGTGAAGAGGTGACCGGAGAGGACCTAAACAGTGTTGTGGCCAAGATTAAAGGAGAGGCGGGAACAACGGTAAATCTTACCATATACCGGCCGTCTACAGGGGAGTATATTGATATGACTGTGGAGCGGCGTGTTGTCCAGAATCCTACGGTGACCAGTGAGATGAAAGATGAAAACATCGGTTATATCCAGGTGACAGAATTTGACGAGGTCACGGTAGAACAGTTTAACACCGCCATTTCCCAGCTTCAGAGTCAGGGCATGGAAGGCCTTGTGGTGGACCTGAGAGATAACCCGGGGGGCCTGCTCTCCAGCGTGTGTGATATGCTGGATCGGATCCTTCCAGAAGGGGATCTTTTAGTTTATACTATGGATAAGGATGGAAACCGGGAAGAATATTACGCGGAAGATGAAGATACTCTGGATCTTCCTATGATCGTTCTGGTCAACGGCAACAGCGCCAGCGCATCGGAAATCTTCACCGCGGCTTTGCAGGATTACGGCAAAGCGACGATTATGGGAACAACTACTTATGGAAAGGGAATCGTTCAGGTGATCATTCCCCTGGGAGACGGCTCTGCAGTGAAGGTGACTCAGTCCCAGTACTACACCCCTAACGGCATCTGCATCCACGGCGAGGGTGTAACACCGGATATTGAGGTGGAATATGATTCAGAATCTGAAACGGATAATCAGCTGGATGCGGCATTAGAACAGATGCAAACCATGCTGGAAGCATCCTAAGACAGTTCAGGCTATACCGGGAGCGTCATAAAGCGGACGCGGGCATATGCCAGGCAGCGGCGATCGAGGGGCGTGAGCCGCGAGATGAGTGTGGTATTTTGGGGCTCGGATAGGGGAAGGAATCTTCCCCTATCCGAGCCCCAAGTATTGGGATCACTGTTTCTTTTTAACAATCTTGTTTTTTAAACGCTGAGTAAATTTTTGCTTTGGCGGAGCTACAAGGGCAGGGCCTCTTAGGCTGCGGACCTTTGTAATATAAATACCGCTGACAGTCGCTTTCACTTCCTGCTTTACAGGGATCAGATCGTAAATCTTTTCATCAGCAATAAGGACCATGATCCTTGGGCCGATCTTTGCCTTGACGACAGGAACCTTAGAACGGCGGAGAAGCTTTGGTGTTGACTCCACAACAACCGGAGGCAGCCCGGCCGCCTTTAACGGCATCCGCTTTTTATCAATGACCAGCATGGTCATGTTCTGAGCATTTGCTTCAATCTCTTTCTGGGATTCATCCATTCGTTTCTGCTGTTTTTTGCCCCAGATCGAAAGAAAGATAATACCTGCGATCAAAATCACCAGGACGACAATAAGCACAATGATCCATGGTGATACGGAAAATAATGTAAGTGGTGTTAGCGTCACAATAGACCCTCCTTATTCTTTTTGTACAATAATCTTAAACAGCCCGGCCTGACATCGACAGGTCCTTTGTAACCGGTTGGGCTGTATAAACACGCCTATAAAGTTTAACATTTTTTTCCGGAAAAGAAAATAGGGAATTTTTTAAATCTTCAAACAGGAAAAAAGCTGCAGTTTACAGGCAGTCAAAAACATCCGGTGTTTTTAGCGTAAAACAGGGATTCAGGCATATAAGTTTACATAAGTTCCCGAGAATTTTTTTCCACAGTTTCTTTAATGATCTTCTGGATGTGGGCGCCCAGGTGCTTTCTTTCCTCACGGCTCATAGCCTTAACATCCACCGGTTTTCCAAACTCAAAAATCACACGGCTGCTTTTGACCTTTGGAATATGATTTTCAAAAATATTCTCCGTGTTGTTAATGGACACGGGAATAATAGGGCATCCGCTCTTTTCCGCGATCTTAAAGCTGCCCTCCCTAAAGGGGAGCATGTCATTGCCCGGGTTTCGGGTGCCTTCTGGAAAGATCCATATGGAGGATCCGGCCTTGATCAGGTCAATGCACCGAAGAACCATCTTCAAACCTTCCTTAATGTCATCCCGATCTAAAAACTGACAGTTGATAAATTTCATCCACACGCTGATAAACGGCAGCTTTTCCATTTCCTTTTTGGCAATAAAGCCGGTATTATTTTTTGCCAGCGTGTAGCCGATGATAATATCAAAATAGCTTCTGTGGTTGCCGACATAAAGCACCGGAGTATCTGCCGGGATATTTTCCAGGCCACGGACCGTTAAATGTACGCCGGAAATAAAAAGAATAGGCTTAAATCCCAGCTGACATACGATCCACTGGGAGCTTTTCACCTTTGCATCCTTGTTAATACAGCCGATAATCGTTTCAATAAGAAACATGGGGATGCTGAAAATAAAGTAAACGATCAAAAATAATGCGATCAGAATAAGCCGGATCATACTATGCGCCTTCTTCCATATAAAACTGTCAGCTCAGCCAGATCCTGAGCCAGTCCCGGGGTGAGCATGTCCTGAGTGTACCGCCATGCCCAGTTTCCTGATGGTGTTCCGGGAATGTTCATTCGGGCCTCGCTGTCCAGCCCTAAGGCATCCTGGAGAGGGAAGATGGCATAGCGGGCAACGCTTCCCATAGCTGTGCGGATAAAGTCTCGGGCAACCATGCCTCCGTCACAGTTCATGTAGCGGCGGACCTTATCTTTAGATGCTTCGCTGGCCGTGGCGTACCATCCTGCCGTGGTGTCATTGTCATGGGTGCCGGTGTAGCAGATGCAGTTTTCTGTAAAAAGATAGGGCAGGAAATGATTTTCCTCCACATCATCAAAGCCAAACTGAAGCACTTTCATTCCCGGGAAGTGGAATTCATCCCGCAGCTTTTCCACCTCCGGCGTGATGACCCCAAGATCTTCGGCAAAAATGGGCAGATCATTTCCAAGGGCCTGGCAGATGGCATTAAACAGATCCGCCCCCGGCCCTTTCTGCCACTTGCCTCGCTGGGCGGTCTTTCGGCCGTAGGGAACGGCCCAGTAGGCCTCAAAGCCCCGGAAATGGTCGATCCGCAGGAAATCCACAAGCTTTAACTGATTTTTAATCCGGGAGATCCACCAGGCATAACCGGTGGCCCTGTGCGCCTCCCAGTCATACAGAGGATTGCCCCAAAGCTGGCCTGTGGCTGAAAAATAATCCGGCGGAACCCCTGCCACAGCCAGAGGGTACCCTTTTTCATTAAGGGCAAACAGTTCTTTGTTGGCCCAAATATCCGCGCTGTCCGGGGAGACGAAAATGGGAATATCGCCGATGATCCGGATGCCGTTGTCACGGGCGTAGGTCTTAAGTTCATCCCACTGGGTAAAAAAGATAAACTGGATAAATTTGTAATACTCCGCCTCATCCTTAAAACGGCGCATAAGCCGCCGCCGGGCCTTTAAATCGGCATTTTTATGCGCCTCGGGCCACAAAAGCCATGCTTTGCCCCCGTTGGCATCTTTTAAGGCCATAAACAGACCATAATCATCCAGCCATGCCTTGTTTTTCCGGCAAAAGGATGTATAGGCCTTAGAAAGGCTTTCTGGTATTTTGGGATCTTTAAAGTTTTCGTAGGCAGTATTTAAAAGCTGATTTTTATACTCTATGACCGGGCCATAGTCTATCTTATCTTCATCCCACACAGGAATATCCTTAAGATCTTCTCCTGAAAGGAGTCCCATATCCGCCAGCCGGTCCGGGCTGATGATCAAAGGCTGTCCGGCAAAGGCTGAGAAGGATTGATAAGGGGAATCCCCATAGCCTGTAGGTCCTAAAGGCAGACATTGCCAAAGACTCTGTCCCGCATCCTTTAAAAAGTCAATAAACCGGTATGCGCCTTCGCCAAGATCTCCAATGCCGTAAGGGCTGGGAAAAGAAGTGGGATGAGCTAAAATTCCGGAAAAACGTTTCTGTCCCGCAGCTGTTTTTTTCCGCATCGTTAAAAACCTCCCTAAGTAAAAATTTAAGCGTATGCTGCCATTCATCGGTAACAGCAGCCGACTAATACCATCATACACGATTTTTGCCGGAAAGAATAGATAAAAAAACAAAAAACTGTAACAGAAATGATTTTTTTGCGTAGATTGAATTTGAAATCCCCTGTATGGGACTGGGAGCCGTCAGGGAGCTGTGCAAAATGGAGGATGGCCTATGGGTTTACCGGATGAACGGTTGTAATAAAATCACAGCCGTTACTTGTGCTCATGGTGGAAATGTTCTATAATAATGTACTGTGAAAACCAGGCGAGTGTCTGTGCTTTGTAGTATAGGAGAAAATTTAATGGAACAATTAAGATATATATTGGATGAAATCATAAATGAGGATCTGATCACTATGACCTTAAGCGGCGCAAGAAATGCTTCCGGGCCGTCTAAGGTCAGGATCCGCCCGGTCATGGTTAAAGGTCAGCTGAAATTTCAGACCACCCGGTATGTGAACACTAAGGCGCTCCACACTAACGATGACCCAAAGGCCCTGGCGGAAAGGATCCTGGAATGGATGGCAAAGGACTTTAAGCAGCTTCAGGTCCAGAGCCGGAAGATGGATGTTACTGTGCTGGTAAGCAAAAAAGGCAAAGTAACCATAAAGAAAAAGGCAAGGACCGAAGATTTTTCCGCAAGCGGGGATCCGTTTGCCCTTGTGTCGGCCCATAACCGGGAAAAAAATTATATTTTAGAAGAAGGAAAACCGGTGGATTTTCTGGTGGATCTTGGAGTCATGACAAAGGAGGGCAAGATTGTCCGTTCCAGATATGACAAATTCCGCCAGATTAACCGGTTTCTGGAATTTATCCGGGACATCCTTCCGGCCCTGGATAAGGGAAGGACGGTGCATATTATTGATTTTGGATGCGGCAAGTCTTATCTGACCTTCGCCATGTATTTTTATCTTAAGATCCTTCATGGCTATGATATTGAAGTGACAGGGCTTGACTTGAAAAAAGATGTCATCGAACACTGTAATGCCCTTGCCCGCCGGTACGGCTATGACCGGCTTCAGTTCCTTCACGGAGATATTGCCTCCTATGAAGGCTGGGACTCTGTGGATATGGTAGTGACCCTCCACGCCTGTGACACAGCGACGGATTATGCTCTGTATAAGGCTGTGGCGTGGAATACCCGGGTGATTTTGTCTGTTCCATGCTGCCACCATGAATTAAACCGGCAGATCACATGTGATCCCCTGGCCCCGGTCCTTCAGTTTGGCCTGCTAAAAGAGCGTATGGCTGCTCTGGTTACTGACGGACTGAGGGCTGAACTGTTAAAATGTGCCGGCTACAAGACTCAGGTGCTGGAATTTATTGACATGGAACACACGCCGAAAAACATTCTCATCCGCGGCGTAAAAGAACCGGGGCAAAAGCCTTTTGTCCTTTCCAAAGACTACCTTTCCTGCAAGCAGCTGCTTGGTGTTGAACCTACCCTGGAACGGCTGCTTACAGCCCATTTCCTAAATCACAAGGAGGAGGGGTAATGCTGAAATTAAAAGTGAAAACAAAGATCATTCTGGCTGCGGCTTATGTGCTGACCTTTATTTTTGCCCTGGTGGTCACCTGTACGATACAAAACTGGGGCATACAAGGCAGTGAGGATACCGACGAAACGACCTTGCCGGTGATTTATGTCAACTATGATGATGCGATGACCAATAAAATGGACGCTTATACCACCCCTATTGACTGCGGCTATTTAAGGGAGAGCATTTCTCCTTTGAATAGTGATGAAAGCCTTCTGCTGGACGTGTTTGGCAATGACGCGGTTGTGGCCTCTGTGACCTATACAGTATCCGATGCGGCCAATACCTATGTGGTGGAGGAGGGAAGCGCCTCTCTGTCGGAAAGCCAGGGCACTGGCCTAAGATATGTCCTTCAGCTGAAAAATTCCCTAGTGGAAGGGCGGGAATACTGTCTGACCCTGGATCTGACCGATGAGGAAGGACAGGTATATTATTTTTATACAAGGATCGTGTCCGGAATCGATGACAACCTGACAGAAAAGCTGGACTTTGTGTGGGAATTTAACCAGAACACCCTGAACTCGGATATGAGCTCTACAGTACAGTCCTACCTGCAGACCTCCAGTTTATTAAATGACAATACATCCTTTACCAATGTAGACATTTATTCCAGCACTTATATGGTCATGTGGGGAGATATGTCCCCTTCCGTGACGGGAGAAATCGCCACAAATATTAAAGCCATCAGCGCACAGGCAGCCACCATACAGCTTTTATATAAGATCCAGGTGTATGAAGATGACTCCAGCTACAAAGAATACTATGTTAATGAATATTATACGATCCAGGTGAATGGCGAAACCTGGAGTCTCAAGGATTTTCACCGCTCGCTAAGTTATATCCCGGGCCAGAGCTCTTTTGAGATCGCCTCCAACCAGCTGTATCTCGGGGTTGTAGATGAAAGCAGCCTGGGCCTTCTGTATTCCCAGGATGAAGATGGCTATGTGGCTGTATTTTCCATGGACGGATGCTTGTGGTATTATGACGGGGCCAACAACATTATGACCAGGGTGATCCAGCCGGATACTACAGAAAATGCTTCCGGAAGGTATCCTTTCGGGATCAAGGCCCTGGATATAGAAGAAAACGGCACCCTTTACTTTATTGTTTACGGATATATGCCATCGGGAAATCATGCCGGGGAGACAGGGATTGCTATATATACGTATGACCCGGATCAAAATACCACAGTGGAACAGGCATTTATTACCTCTGACCGGGGATATGAAATGCTGATGATGGACGTGGAAAAGCTGGCCTTTATGAATGAGGATCATGAGCTGTATTTATGTCTTAATGATATTGTATACCGGATTGACGCTTCCACCGGACAGGCCCGGGAAGTGATCGAGCAGCTGGATATAAACAATTACAAGCTTAGCGCCGACGGGACAATGCTGGCCATGCCTAGTGATTCCCAGGTGGAAAACGCGGACCAGATCCTTGTGTATTATTTCGATTCCGGGGAGACAAAGACCATCAGCGCTGACGGCAAGGTGGTGTGCCTTTTGGGATTTTTCGGCGATGATCTGGTCTATGGAACGGCAGATGCTTCCATGATTTATGAGGACAGTGTAGGCTCCCAGATCGTTCCCATGGATACATTATATATTGTGGATCGGGATTTAAACGTTATCCGGGAGTATTCTTCATCAGGCCAGTATATTACCGGCGTCCAGCTGGGAGATTCCACCATTAATATTTCCCTGGCCACAGTTTCTGTGGTTGACGGAACAACAGTATTGGAAAATGAGTCGGGAGATTATCTTGTATATAATGAAACTGATGAAGAAGAAGATATTTATCTTACACAGGTTTACGACAGTGTCATGGGAAATGAGGTCTATATTCAGCTTCCCTCTGCCTTGGCGTCCCAGGCCCTTAGCCAGCAGGCTGTGACAAGGAGCAGTGGGGATGCGGTATTTGAAATCCAGTCCGATGAAAGCACTGCTGAAAAGTATTATCTTTATACAGGCGACGGGCTATATAGTGATTATACGGATCTGGCAGAGGCAATTCTGGCATGCACCCAGCCCACCGGAATCGTTGTCAGTGAAAACAAGGAAATCGTCTGGGAGAAGTCGGTGATTGCCAGCGAATACCGCACAAGTTTCCAGACCATTGCTCAGGGAGATACGATTTCCACGATTGTGGAGGCCATCTGTTCCTATGCGGAAGACAACACTCAGGTGACCGTTGACAGCTCCATGACCTTAAGCCAGGCTCTTAGCGCGAACCTGACCCAGCATCAGGTGGTCAGCCTTCGGGGCTTATCCCTGGAAGATGTGCTGTACTTTGTTTATAATGACCGTCTTGTGGTCGTTCAGCGGGATGAGGGAGAGTTTGTGATTATTGTAGGCTATAATCCTTATTATCTCCAGGTCGCGGATCCGTCCACAGGGGAAGTAGGCGATTGGAACTATGCGTATTTCAAGGAAGCCTTTGAGGAAGAAGGGAATATTTTCCTCAGCTATTATTAAGGGGTTGGAAAATATAAGAAACTATGCTAAGATTGTAACAGTTTAGCCAGGCGCGGCGGAGGCGGGCGTAATTTTTAAACCCTGACCGCCCGGCCCATGCCGAGTAAGGAGGAAGACAGATGAAACTGATAACAGTACGGGAACTATTTAAGGACCAGGAAAAGTATGTGGGACAGACCGTTAAGATCGGCGGTTGGCTCAGAAATATCCGTGATTCTAAAACCTTTGGTTTTCTTATAGTAAATGACGGGACTTATTTTCAGACTCTTCAGGTAGTATATACTGATAAATTAGAGAACTTTGCGGAAATTTCCAAATTAAACGTAGGCGCGGCAGTGATCGTTGAGGGTATGCTGGTGGCAACCCCTACAGCGAAACAGCCTTTTGAGATCCAGGCGGATAAGGTGGAGATCGAGGGGCCTTCCACGCCGGATTATCCTCTTCAGCCCAAACGCCATACCTTTGAATATTTGCGGACACTGCCTCACTTAAGAGCCCGGACAAACACTTTCCAGGCCGTATTCCGTGTCCGCTCCCTGATCGCCTATGCTATTCACAAGTTTTTTCAGGAGCAGGATTTTGTCTATGTACATACACCGCTGATTACCGGCAGCGACTGTGAAGGCGCCGGGGAAATGTTCCAGGTAACCACACTGGATTTAAACGATGTGCCAAAGACTGAAGACGGCCAGGTAGACTACCGCCAGGATTTTTTCGGCAAGCCGACCAACCTTACAGTGAGCGGTCAGTTAAACGGGGAAACCTATGCCATGGCTTTCCGGAACATTTATACCTTTGGTCCTACCTTCAGAGCGGAAAATTCCAACACCACCCGCCATGCGGCTGAGTTTTGGATGATCGAGCCGGAGATGGCTTTTGCGGATCTGCAGGACAACATGGACATGGCAGAAAAGATGATCAAGTATATTATTAACTATGTGATGGAAAACGCTCCTCAGGAAATGGCATTTTTCAACCAGTTTGTGGACAAGGGTCTTCTTAAGCGTCTTGAGCATGTGGCCACATCAGATTTTGCCCGTGTGACCTACACAGAGGCTGTGGATATTCTCATGAAAAATAACGGCCATTTTGATTATAAGGTGTCCTGGGGCACAGACTTGCAGACAGAGCATGAGCGGTATCTGACAGAGCAGGTATTTAAGCGTCCGGTGTTTGTTACTGATTATCCAAAGGAGATCAAAGCTTTCTACATGAAGCTTAATGAGGATAAAAAGACGGTGGCTGCCATGGATCTTCTTGTACCGGGCATTGGGGAGATCATCGGGGGAAGCCAGAGAGAGGATGATCATGACAAGCTGGTGACCCGCATGGAAGCGCTGGGACTGAAAAAGGAAGATTATGATTTCTATCTGGATCTTCGTCGTTACGGTTCTGTGCGCCATTCCGGATATGGTCTTGGCTTTGAGCGGTGCGTCATGTACCTTACCGGCATGTCTAACATCAGAGATGTGATTCCTTTCCCAAGAACTGTAAATAACTGTGAACTTTAATTCAGGCAGGCGTCTGAAACTCTGCGGTCAGTGCCGTCAGAGCTTCAGACGCCTTTTTATCGCTGCTGCCCACAGGTAAGCAGCAGCTTTTTATCTGGAAGGAAGTGACTGGATGCTTTTTTTTCATCTGGCAGATGTACATTTGGGAGCTGTGCCGGATCGGGGAAAGTCTTGGAGTGACCGGCGGGCAAAGGGGATTTATGAAAGCTTTTACCAGGTGCTTCATCAGGCTCAGGAAGAGGGAGCGGATGGGGTCTTTATCTGCGGGGATCTGTTCCACCGTCAGCCTTTAAAGAGGGAGCTGAAAGAACTTGCCTATCATTTTGCCCAGGCGGCGCCGGTGCGTTTTTTTATTATTGGCGGCAATCATGATCCCCTGACGCACGGGTCCCCCTATAAAAGCTTTCCATGGCCGGAAAATGTGACTTTTTTTGGAGAACCCCCCTGTCAGCGGGTCTATCTTCCGGATCTGAACCTGTGCGTGTACGGATTTAGCTATGACCGTCGGGAAATGACGGAGCCTTTGTATGATACATTGTCTCCGGACCGGACAGGACCGGATGGAAAGGGTCTTCCCGGGGACTGTGCCCACATTCTTATAGCTCACGGCGGGGATCCAAAGCATATTCCCATACGCTGGGACCGGCTGAGAGACTCAAGATTTGATTATATTGCCCTGGGCCATATTCATAAGCCATGGATCGATGCTCAGGGCAGGATGGCTTATAGCGGCGCTCTGGAGCCTGTTGATAAAAATGATGAAGGCCCCCATGGATTTATCCGGGGAGAGATTAAAAACGGGCAGGTCATGGTCCGGTTTGTTCCTCAGGCAAAGTGGAATTATGTAAATCTATCGATTTCGGTTAAAGGAGACATGACCTGGGGACAGATCCGGGATCAGGCGGCCCTGGAAATGAAGCGCTGTGAGGAAAATTTAAAAGACGGAGCGGAAAATCTTTACAAGATCACTCTGGAAGGCTTTAAAAGCGTGGAACTGGAACCGGATCTTTCTGAAATTTCAGCGATGGACCATGTGGTATCCGTAACCGATGACATGACCTGGGATTTTGATTTTGACAGTCTTTATGAGGCAAATAAAGGGAATCTTTTAGGCCGGTATATGGATAAGGTAAGAGCTATGGATGTGGACGAGCGGACCCGGAATAAAATTTTGTATTATGGTTTTTGGGCTTTGTACAGAACAGGAGAGGGCATATGATCATTAAAGAGCTGGAACTGATCCATTTTGGAAAGTTCCATCATTATAAAATCGAGCTGGGGCCCCGCCTAAACCTGATTTTCGGGGGAAATGAGGCAGGAAAGTCTACAGTGTGCGCATTTATCCGGTGCATGTTTTTCGGAGCCCAGAGGCTTCGGGGACGGGCCGCTGCCGGGGATCTGTACAACCGGTACATGCCCTGGGAATCCGGGAGCAATTATGAAGGGGCCATGATCTTTTGCCATGAAGAAAAGACTTACCGGCTGTACCGGAATTTTTATAAGGAAACCCAAAAGGTCCAGCTAATATGCCTGGATACGGGCAAGGAAGTTCCCCTGCTCCACGGCCATTTGGGCGATCTGATTCCCGGGCTTACAGAGGAAAATTACCGAAATACTATCCATGTAGCTCAAGGGCAGAGCACGATGGACCCCCGATTTGCATTAGAGCTTCAAAGTCAGGCGGCAAACCTGGCTTTGACTGGCAGCGCTAACCTCCATCTGGGCCGGGCCCTTAAGGTTTTAGGCCAGGAACGGCTAAAGCTGCAAAAATCTGTCCCTACAGACCAGCTCCGATCCATGGAAGAAAAAATCCAGACCCTTAAACAGCAGAGAGATCCGCTGGGAGACGGATCTGGGATCGGGTCTTTCACAGATCCTTTGACCCCGGATCAGGCAAAGGTTCTGTCAGGAGAGCTGGCAAAAGTGCGTCGGGACATGGAGCGGCGCCAGACCCGGTGGGGGATGCTCCTGGAAGCGGAGCGGCAGTGGAAGTCCCAGATCCGTGCCCAGGAAGAACTGGAAGCAAAAGATGTGCGCCGGAGCCAGAAAAAGCTTGAGGCCCGGGAGGGCGGCAGCTTTTTTAAAATCCCTTATTTTTGGTGCCTGGTCCTGGGGTCAGTTTTCGGTGTAGGAACGACCTTTTTCTGGAATCAACTTGAGCCGGTCATAAGAAGTCTTGGGGCTGCGGCCAGCCTTTTGCTTGTGGCTGCAGGGATCTTTGGCGGGGGACGGTTTTTAGGAAGCGTTAAAAGGGAAGGTCCGGCGCCGGATGCTGGAAGCCGGGTGCCTGCGGATGATTCCGGAAGCCGGGGGCGGCTAACGGCGCCAGAACAGCTGGAAGGGATCGCCAGAGAAAAGGCGCAGCTTGCGGCACAGCTTAAAGCTCTGAATGACCGGGAGAAGGACCTGGAAAATACTATTCGTCAGTACCAGAAGCAGCAGGAGCGGGCGGCCTGGGAGGAAGAACGGCGGGTGGAGACTGAAAATATGCTGGAAGATTGTCAGGAAGCCTTGGACCAGTTAAAAGGGAAGGCCGGGGAGCTAAAGAAAGAAATGTTTTGCGTGGATACAGCCAGGAATATTATCCGATCTTTGGCTGAGGAAATCCATGAAGATTTTGGAGGGCAGCTTTGCCGGGAGGCCTCACAGATCATGGAGGAAATTACCGGGCATAAGCGGATGTTTTATGTAAACCCGGATCTGAAAGTTTCCGTGGACAATTCTAAGACCCTCCTGCCTATGGAACGGCTGAGCCAGGGCACTGTGGAGCAGATGCAGGCCGCCTTAAGGCTGTCTGCCGCCCGCATTGTATTTCCTCAAATGGAAATGCCAGTGATCTTTGACGATACATTTGCCTTTTACGATGACGGCCGCTTAAGGGCCTTTTTGTCCTGGCTTTCCAGATCCCGGCCGGGCCAGGCCATCCTTATGACCTGTCAGCACCGGGAATGTGATTTTTTAGATGCGCTTAATGTAGATTATAATTATGTTAACCTTGATTTTTCCGATACTTTTCCAGTAAAGCGTCGATCTTGTCATATGGGTCAAGAAGACCGCTGATGGAGTGGTCGTGGTTGATGGAGTCAATGAGCAGGGCAATGTACTTGCTTAAATCCACGTTAATGTAGTAATCCCTGCTTAAAAGCTCAGGGGTCTGGTAGATCACGTTAGACGTAAGCACCTTATTGATCAGTCCCATTTCATGGTACTTGTCAAACTCGCTCATGCCGTTGGTGAAAAGGCCGAAGGTAGCGGCAACAAAAACACGTCTGGCCTTGCGCTTTTTAAGTTCCCTGGCAACATCCAGCATACTTTCACCAGAGGAGATCATGTCATCTACAATGAGCACATCCTTGCCCTCCACAGAGGCGCCCAAAAATTCGTGGGCCACAATAGGGTTTCGGCCGTTGACAATGGTGGTGTAATCACGGCGCTTGTAGAACATACCTACATCTACGCCCAAGACCGTTCCATAATAAACAGCGCGGGACATGGCGCCTTCATCCGGGCTGATGACCATAAGATGATCGCTGTCAATCTCCATATCCGGCACATGCTTACACAGAGCTTTAATAAACTGGTAAGTGGGCTGGATATTATCAAAACCGCTTAACGGGATGGCGTTCTGCACCCGGGGATCATGGGCGTCAAAGGTGAGTATGTTTTCCACGCCCATATCGTTCAGCTCTTTTAATGCAAGAGCGCAGTCCAGAGATTCTCTTTTGGAACGTTTATGCTGGCGGCTTTCGTAAAGGAAGGGCATGATCACGTTGATCCGACGGGCCTTGCCTGTGGCTGCGGAAATGATACGCTTAAGATCGGCAAAATGGTCGTCAGGGGACATGCGGTTTTCATAGCCGCAAAGGGAATATTTAATATTGTAATTGGTAACATCTACAAGAAGGTACAAATCCTTGCCGCGGACCGATTCCATAATCGTGCCTTTTGCTTCGCCGCTGCCGAAACGTGAACACTTGGCATCGATAATATAATTTTCTTTTTGATAGCCTTCAAAATGGATTGAAGACATATGATCGCCGGTCCTTTCTCTGCGCCATGCTACAATGTAGTCATTGACACGCTTTCCAAGACTGCTGCAGCTTTCAAGAGGGATGATCCCCAGATCGCCTACAGGAACGGTTTCTTTGAAATTTTCAGTTTGATTCATGATTGACCTCCATGGTATATGCACACAAATAAGTTACGTGATAAAAATGTTAAGATGCAAATTTTAACCATCTACATTGTATAGTAGAAATTTCCATAAAACAAGAGTAAAAAATTAATTTTGTAAGGTTTCGTCGAATTTTGTAAAACGAAGAATAAAACTCTGTTAATTGTGAATAAACGTGATCACCTGGGATGGAGAAAAGCGCTGCCCCTAAGCTTGAGGGTCAATGGCCTTTTTCACCCGGATGTCATCCCCGAAAATGGCCAGGATCCGATAATTGCTTATGATCCTGGAAAAGATCCGCTCGCTGTACTCCCTCTGGAGCTTTTCCAGGGATAGGTTGGTAGAGATAATGGTGGACTTTCGCCTCAGCAGCCGCTCGTTGATGCATAAAAACAGCTGGGAAGTAATAAAACTGTTGTTCAGTTCCGTCCCAAGATCGTCAATAATGAGCAGGTCGCAGTCAAAAATATAGTCGAACATATCTTCATCTGCCAAATCATCCGCATCCCTGCCAAAGGTGTTGCTCTCCATAATATCCACCAGCTGGAAGGCGGTCAGGTAGATTACCGTATGGGCCGAATCCAGCAGCTCCCGGGCGATACAGTTGGACAAAAAGGTCTTTCCCACCCCTGTATTGCCGCAGAACAGGAGATTTTCATGGGTCTGGTCAAAATTTTTAATAAAGTCCCGGCAGCAGGACAGGATATTTTCCATATTCTTCCGGGGGCTGATCCCTAAGCGCCGGTCAGTTTCGGTAGAATAAAGATCCAGCCGGAAAGTGTCAAAATTTTCCTCCATAAGGCGCTGTCGGATATTGGACTGGGCATAAACCAGATCCACGATGGCCTGTTTAAAGCAGTGGCATTTCTCATTTCCGATAAAGCCTGTGTCCTGGCAGTCCGGGCAGTGGTACTTAAGCTCAAGGTAATCTGACGGAAATCCGTTTTCCTTCATAAGCTCCTGGCGCTGGCGGGCGAGCCGGGCCATATCTTCCTTAAAATCCTTTATGGATGCCCTGCCTTTGCTGCTCACCGCTTTGCGGGCATATTCCGCGGCAATGCGGGCCATATCCTCATCCAGCTGGCGGATCCGGGGAACGGCTGTATAGACTTCCTGGCGCCTTGCCTCCAGTTGGCGGCTGTTTTCAAAGCGGATCTGGTCGTAACGCCGGGTAATGGCATTATATTGTGAATTTTTCAGTGGCATGGATCAGGACCTCCCATTCTCTGGCTGTCTCATAGTTTTCCCCAAAAGCATCTGTTCTAACTGGCTGTAATCATAAGAACGCTGGTCAAAATTGTGAAATTTATTTCCAGAAGCTTTGGGGCTGGCAGATTTTTGCTCTTGCTGGGACTGTTTTTCCTGGGCAAGCTTTTCTTTATCCTGTTTTTTCCGGGTGTGCTCCTCATCCAGCCGCTTTACGTCCTCCAGACTGCCAACCTTGTTTTTATACCACCGTTCCAGGATGCTCTGGGCATAGGCAAAGCTGGGGCTGTGGGTCGCCTCGATCGTGCGGCGGCAGGCCTCCAGGATCACCGGCATGGGAAAGCCGTATTCCCGGGTCCACCGGCGGATATGCTCCGCCTCAGAGGGGGCAGGGTTTCTGTTGGTAATGCCAAAAGCCTTTAAAATGTCGAAATAGGTCTTATTATAGTAGGCGGAGCGGGCCTTAGCCTTAGCCACAGTGTCGATGCCCTCCCTGGCCCAGGCCAGAGCTGTCTTTTCAATATAGTGGATGCTGTAGTGGTTGTTGGAGACACAGTATTCAAAAAGGTACTCAATAAGCTCCGAGGAAAATCCCAGCTGTTCCCCGATAAAAACGATAATATTCACATCGGTAGGCCCTAAAGGTTTTCCCAGATACTGCTCGATAACAAAAAACAGCTGGCTGTCATTTTTCTTTTTAAAGCTGTCCAGATCCTGGGCAGAGTAGGCGGGGATTCCGTTATACATGTTTGTCTTTTTCTCTGGAGCTTTCGGGGTATCTGTATCCGGTTCCTTTAAAGGAATCAGATCCGCCGACATGGCAAGATCCTCTTCTGGCGAAGATGCTTTTGCGCCTGTCTCCTGAGACTTTTGTGTCAGCTCCCGGCGCTTTTGATCTGGCTGGGATGGGTCAAGACGAATGGCGCAAAGTTTACCCTGGCGGTAGCCTAAAGCGACAAGACCTTCCCGCTCCCAGTATTTCAGCGCCCTCAGCACATCGTTTTCAGTTATGCAAAACGTATCCGCCGCGCTGGCCAGGCTGACGCCGACATTGGGACAGGAGGCATAGCGGAGAAAATATAGATAGATTTTGACAAATTCTCCGCTGGCCTTGGGCATATAGTTGTCCAGAAAATCATTGGATAAAACAGTGACTGCCTTATCCGGCGGTCCCTGCAGGGTTAATGTGTTCATGGATTCACCTGTACTTTCTATCCTTGATGCCAGGGTCAAAATACTTTTTGCCCCCAACATTGTTGTTGTGTGTAGTATAACACAGATTTAAAAAAATGAGAATAGTTGGGGAAATCCACAGCCTGTGAATAATTTTTTTGTGGACAATGTGGATAATGTGGATAAATAGTGGACATAATAAGTCGCCCCTTTTGGGAATCCGGCGAAAAATGCAGGATTTATAGGAATTATGGAAAAAAGGAAGATGTTGTTATGTAAATAAAAATATCCACAAATTCATAAACACCAAATTGTTTATAAATTTGTGGATATTGTTGATAACTATGAGCGAATCAGGTCTTCTCCAATGTTTACAACGTCTCCGGCGCCCATAGTTATCAACAGATCCCCGTGGGTACAATTTTTTTGAAGAAAATCCTCAATAGCTTCAAAGGATGGGAAATACCACACGTCATCCTTTCCATTTTCCTGCAGGAGCTTCATAATATCTGTGGAATGGATGTCTCCCGGATCGATCTCCCTGGCCGGGAAAATATCTGCCAGGATCACCTTATCTGCCAGACTTAAGGCACCGGCAAACTCATGTAAAAATGCCTTTGTCCGGGTGTAGGTATGAGGCTGAAATACGCACCACAGATTTTTATGAGGATAATGCTGGGCCGTTGTCAGGGTGGCCTTGATCTCTGTGGGATGGTGGGCATAATCGTCAATGACTGTCACTCCGTCAAACGTGCCCTTGTACTCAAAACGCCGGTCCGTACCTTCATAAGCAGACAGTCCGGCCTTAATATCTTCCATGGAAATATTCAGCTGAACTCCGGCGGCAATGGCAGCTAAAGCGTTGGTAATATTGTGGGCGCCGTTAACACTCAGCTGGATATGGTCCACATATTCCCCATGGATCATCAGGTCAAAGCTGCCCTGAGCCATGGCATCAAAGGAAGCGTTTGCCGCGGAAAAATCATTTTTCGGATCCATGCCAAAGGTAATGATCTTACATGAAAGCCCTTCCGTGATCTCTTCATAATGGTTGATGCCTCCGTGGATGATCAAAGTGCCGTCTGAGGGAAGTTTGTAGGCAAATTCCTTAAAAGAATGGCGGATGTCGTGAATGTCCTTAAAGAAGTCCAGATGGTCTTCTTCTATATTGAGTATGATTTCCATTTTCGGATGGAATTTTAAAAAGCTGTTGGTATATTCACAGGCCTCTACCACAAAGTAAGGGGAATGGCCGATACGGATATTTCCGTGGATAGCTTTTAGGATCCCTCCTACAGAAATGGTTGGATCACACTTGCCCTGAAGAAGGATATGGGAAAGCATGGAGGTTGTAGTGGTCTTTCCGTGAGTTCCTGCCACAGCCACCGACTTATCATAATGCTTCATGATCTGCCCCAAAAGCTCTGCCCGGTCCATCATAGGGATGCCGCTGGATAGGGCGGCTGCGTACTCCGGATTATCCGGACGGATGGCTGCGGTATAAACCACCAGGTCAATATCCGGGGTAATGTTTTCTGCGCGCTGGGGGTAATGGATCAGGACGCCTTCCTCTGCCAGATGTTTTGTAATAGGCGTTTCATGGGTGTCCGATCCTGAGATGGTAAATCCACGGGTTAAAAGGATCTGGGCAAGGCCACTCATACTGATGCCTCCGATACCCATAAAATGAACGTGGATCGGAACATTAAAATTCAGTTGGTACATAAATTACACACATCCTGTTCTATAAAATACTCATTGATGTTGTTTTCATTCTTTTTGCGTCATGTACATTATAAACACAGTTTATAAAAAAATCAAAGGCTTTATCAATAAGAAATCCGAGGCATATACCAGGATGGCCCCGGACCTTCCGTCCGGAATCTAAATTTATTGACAAAAAGGTAAAAAATTATAAAAAACAAAACATAATAATCTGCAAATATATTCAAAAAAACGAATCGAAAAAGGACGAAAAAATATAGAAAATAGTGAAAATGTATAGAATAAGCTTTCCAAAATAAAAATAACTAGTAAAACTATTCACATTTGAAAAAAATAGTGTTATAATGTCCACATAGTGGACGGTATAACACCAGGAGGGTGAGCGTGCCGCTGTTTATATGAAATTTTCAAACAACAAGAGGTGATAGGCGTGATTAAAAAAGAGATGATAGCAATGCTTCTGGCAGGGGGACAGGGGAGCAGACTGGGCGTACTCACAGCCAATGTGGCAAAACCTGCCGTTGCATTTGGAGGCAAATATAGAATCATTGATTTTCCTTTGAGCAATTGTATCAACTCAGGGATCGACACGGTAGGCGTGCTGACCCAGTACAGGCATTTAAAGCTGAACACTCATATCGGGATCGGCGTCCCATGGGACCTGGATAAAAACTACGGCGGTGTAACACTGCTTCCCCCTTATGAGAAGACGGAACATTCCGACTGGTATTCCGGCACAGCGAATGCGATTTATCAGAATATTGAGTACATAGAAACTTATAATCCGGAATATGTACTCATCCTTGGCGGAGATCATATTTATAAGATGGATTATGAAGTGATGCTGGATTATCACAAGACGAAACATGCAGACATTACCCTTGCCTGTATGCCGGTACCCTGGGAAGAGGCCAGCCGTTTCGGCGTTGTAGTGGCAGATGAAAACGGCAACATTAAAGAATTTGAGGAAAAGCCGGAAAAGCCCAGCAGCAATCTGGCATCCATGGGAATTTACATTTTTAACTGGAACATCTTAAAAGAAGCCCTCCTGACCCTTAAGGATGTTCCGGGCTGTGATTTTGGCAAGCATGTGATCCCTTATGTCCATGAAAGAGCCCATAACTGTTATGTTTATGAATTTAACGGCTACTGGAAGGATGTAGGAACCTTAGGCTCCTACTGGGAGGCCAACATGGAGCTGATCGATATTATTCCTGAGTTTAATCTCTATGAGGAATTTTGGAAAATCTATACCAATAATGACATTATCACTCCCCAGTATTTGGGCAGCGGCTCTAAAGCAGAGCGGTGCATTATCGGTGAAGGGTCGGATATTTACGGTGAGGTGTCCGGAAGCGTTGTAGGCGCCGGGGTTACTGTAGGGGAAGGCTCTGTGGTGAGAAATTCCATCGTTATGCGGGGCGCGGTCATTGGCAAAAACTGTGTCATCGACAAGGCCATTATCGGCGAGAATGTTGCCGTAGGGGATAACGTGAAGATGGGCGTTGGGGAGTTTGCTCCCAGCGTTTTAAATCCAAAGGTTTATGCCTTTGATCTGGTGACTATCGCGGAAAATTCCGTGATTCCTTCGGATGTAAAGATCGGTAAAAATACAGCAATATCCGGTGTTACTGAAAAAGAAGATTATCCGGATGGGTTACTGGCAGGCGGACAAGCAATCATTAAGGCAGGTGAGATGTTATGAGAGCGATCGGTATTGTATTAGCAGGCGGCGGGAACGACCGCATGGGAGAGATGTCAAAGCGCAGAGCTGTAGCGGCCATGCCTGTTGCAGGAAGCTTTCGCTGTGTGGATTTTGCTCTGAGCAACATGACCAACTCTCACGTAAAAAAAGTGGCGGTAATGACCCAGTATCATGCAAAATCTCTGAATCAGCATTTAAACTCATCTAAGTGGTGGGATTTTGGAAGAAAGCAGGGCGGTCTTTTTGTGCTGACCCCCACCATCACGAATGAGAACAGCTATTGGTACAGAGGCACAGCCGATGCCATTTACCAGAACCTGGACTTTTTAAAGGACTGTCATGAGCCTTATGTGATCATTACTTCCGGGGACTGTGTGTATAAGCTGGATTATAACAAGGTGCTGGAAGACCACATTGCCAAAAAAGCGGACATTACTGTGGTTTATAAGGAAATGTCCAGCGATGAGGATGATCTTACCCGGTTTGGTATTTTAAAGGTGGATGAGGACGGCAGGGTGACGGATTTTGAGGAAAAGCCCCTGGTGGCCAAGGAAAATCTTGTATCCACAGGTATTTATGTGATCCGTCGGCGCCAGCTGATCGAGCTGATTGAAAAGGCCCACAGTGAGCACAGAAATGACCTCGTCCAGGACATCCTTGTAAGATATAGAGGACAGAAGCGGATCTTCGGCTATAAGCTGGAGAGCTACTGGAGAAATATTTCCACATTAGAGTCCTATTTTAAGGTAAACAAAGACTTCCTAAACAAAGAAGTGCGGGATTATTTCTTCAAAGAATATCCAAGCATTTATTCCAAGATCGCGGATCTGCCTCCGGCCAAGTTCAACCCTGGGGCAAATGTGAAAAACAGCCTTGTATCCAGCGGCTGTATCGTTAATGGAGATGTGGAAGACTCCGTATTGTTTAAGAAGGTTTACGTAGGCAACAACTGTGTGATCCGCAATTCTATTATTTTAAACGATGTTTATATTGGCGATAATACAGTGATCGAAAACTGTATTGTGGAAAGCAGGGATACGATCCGCGCCAATGCTTCCTATGTGGGAAGTGAAGATAAGATTAAAGTTGTCCTTGAAGACAATGAGCGCTATGTGATCTGACAGGCGCCTTGGCTTTAAGCATAAATCCGACCGGAATGTGACGGAGAAAAAGACCATAATAAGTAATATAAACTTAAGGGGGAACTTGCACTATGCAGATTACGGATGTAAGAGTACGGAAGGTCAGTAAAGAAGGAAAGATGAAGGCCGTTGTTTCCATTACCCTGGATAATGAATTTGTTGTCCATGATATTAAGGTGATCGAAGGCGAGAAAGGATTATTTATCGCTATGCCCAGCCGGAAGGCTGCAGATGGTGAGTACAGGGATATTGCCCATCCGATCAACTCTGAAACCCGCGAAAGGATACAGAGCATTATTCTCCAGAAATATGAGATTGCTGCCCTGGAAAGCGAAGCGGAAGAAAGTGCTCAAATTTAGCGTACAGGTGAGTATGTAAAAAATCAAAGGCACTGCCCCTGTCAGATACCGGATTTTAGCCGGGGCCTGACAGGGGCGTTTGTTTGGCGCGATACGCCTGGCAAGCGGCCGCCATGCTTGCATGATCGGCCCGGATCTGCTTTGAATGAAAAATCCCCTTGCAAGGGATTTTTTTTGTGCTTATAATAGGAATGATATGCAGCAGATATATTAAAAGAAAGATGGTGAATTATGTATATTATTGCAGGGCTGGGAAATCCCGCAAGGACGTATGAGGGGACCCGGCACAATATTGGATTTGAAGTCATCGACCGGCTGTCAGAACGGTTCCGGATCGATGTAAGTATACAAAAAAACAAAGCGCTGTGCGGCAAAGGCGTGATTGAGGGTCAGAAAGTGATTTTGGCCAAGCCTCAGACTTATATGAATCTGTCCGGAGATTCTGTAAGAGAGCTGGCCGCATATTATAAAATAGAGCCTGAAAATATTATTATTGTTTTTGATGACATCAGCCTGGAGCCGGGACAGATCCGGGTTCGGCCAAAGGGAAGCGCCGGAGGCCATAACGGCGTGAAAAATATTATCGCCCGTCTCGGCACTCAGGAATTTCCCAGGGTTAAAGTAGGGGTGGGGGAAAAGCCGAAAGGCTGGGATCTGGCAGATTATGTCCTGTCCCGGTTTAGCCCTGAAGACCGTAAGTGTATGGATGAGGCTGTGGATCTGGCAGCAGACGCTGTTGCTGCTATAATGACCCAGGGCGTGGACGCAGCTATGAACCGGTATAATGCTAAGAAAAAGTAAGCGCATAGTGGGCAGCGGTTTCGCTGGCCAGATTGCCGCCATAATGGGCAGGCTTAGGAGGGAAACGATTTGAAAGCTTTTTTAGAACCGTTAAAGGAAATGTCCGAATTTGAAAGGATCCGGGAAGATATAAAATATGACCGGCTTCCGGTCCATGTAGACGGGTGTATAGATTCCCAAAAAAGCCATTTTGCGCGGGGACTTTCAGAGGGCTTTAAGTACAGGATCATGATCACCGGCAATGAACAGAAGGCCAAGGAACTTTATGAGGATTACCGTTTTTTTGACAGGGATACTTATCTGTATCCGGCTAAGGATGTGATCTTTTATAATGCGGATGTTCACGGAAATCTTATTATCAGCCAGCGGCTGAAAGTTCTCCGCCGCCTTCTGGACGGGGAGCCTTTAACCGTGATCACCACCATTGATGCTTTGATGGACCGGGTGCTGCCGCTAAATAAGATCCGGGAGCAGTGCATCACCATAGGGGAGGATTCCTTTATTGAACTGGACGCTTTAAAGCTTCATCTGGTCAATATGGGCTTTGAACGGGTAGGACAGGTGGAAGGGCCGGGTCAGTTTGCTATTCGGGGCGGTATTATTGATATTTACAATATGTCTGATGATTGCCCTTACCGGATCGAGCTGTGGGATACTCAGGTAGATTCTATTCGGAGCTTTGATGTGGAAAGCCAGCGGTCTATTGAGCGGCGGGAGACACTGACGATTTATCCGGCTTCAGAGTATGTGTTTACCAAAAAGATCATTGCCGCCGGTATTGAAAAAATTGAAAAGGAAAAGGAGCTGGCGGAAAAAAGGTTTAGAAAAGATGGAAATGCAGATGCTGCCGATCGTTTAAGCCTGGTGGTTCGGGAAATGGAAGAAAGTCTGGAGGAATCCTTCGGAAGCGCGAATATTGATAGCTTTATCCCTTACTTTTATTCCGACACCTGCTCCTTTTTAGAGTATTTTCCAAGAGAAGATACCCTGTTTTTCCTGGATGAGCCGGTGCGTCTGGAAGAAAAAAGCAGGGCTGTGGAGCTGGAATTTCGGGAAGGCATGACTGGACGTTTGGAAAAAGGCTATATTCTTCCCGGCCAGATGGACGTGCTGTTTATGGCCCGGAAGATCTTTGCTCTTTTAGAAGGGCGAAAGACCATTATGCTCAGTACCATTGCCCAAAAGATCCGGGAAATCACGGCAAAGGAAAAGTATAATATTACGGTAAAGTCCATTAATCCTTATAACAGTAATTTTGAGCTTCTTGTCAAGGAGCTGGAACAGTGGAAGGCGGGAAAATACCGGGTGATCCTTGTATGCCGCTCTGCCACCCGGGCCCGGCGTCTGGCGGGAGATCTCCAGGAGTACGGTCTTAACGCCTTTTTCTCACAGGATCCGGACCGGATCGCGCAAAACGGAGAGATCATGTTGATCCACGGAAATCTCCGCCGGGGCATGGAATATCCCCTGATCAAGTTTGCCATTGTGGCGGAAAGTGATATTTTCGGAGAAGAAAAGAAGAAAAAACGCCGCCGCCGCGACCGGGAAGGGGAAAAAGTCCGCAGCTTTATGGATTTAAGTGTTGGAGACTATGTGGTCCATGAAAACCACGGGCTGGGAGTTTACCGAGGCATTGAAAAAGTGGAAGTCGAAGGCGTTACCAAGGATTATATTAAGATTGAGTATGCCGATGGGGGGAATCTGTACATTTTAGCCACTCAGCTGGATCTGATCCAAAAGTATGCCGGCGCGGATGCCAGAAAGCCTAAATTAAATAAGCTTGGAGGTACAGAGTGGGGACGGACCCGGTCGAAAGTCCGTAAGGCTGTCAAGGAACTGGCAGTGGATCTGATCCGGCTGTACGCGGCAAGACAGGAAAAGACCGGATTTGCTTACAGTCCGGATACAGTATGGCAGAAAGAATTTGAGGAAATGTTTCCCTATGAGGAGACCGACGACCAGCTGGCTGCCATTGAAGCTACGAAAAAGGATATGGAGAGTACAAAGATCATGGACCGACTGATTTGCGGGGATGTCGGCTACGGAAAAACCGAGGTGGCCATCCGGGCGGCATTTAAGGCGGTCCAGGACGGAAAGCAGGTGGTGCTTTTAGTGCCAACCACTATTTTGGCCCAGCAGCACTATAATACCTTTGTCCAGCGGATGAAGGATTACCCTGTGACTGTGGATCTTTTGTGCCGGTTTCGCACAAAGGCGGAGCAGACCCGTACCTTAAAAGAGCTAAAACGAGGCATGGTAGACATTCTTATCGGCACCCACCGGGTCCTTTCCAAGGATGTGGAATTTAAGGATCTGGGACTTCTTATTGTAGACGAGGAGCAGCGCTTTGGGGTAAGCCACAAAGAAAAGATAAAAAAGATTAAGGAAAATGTGGATGTGCTTACATTAACGGCCACCCCGATCCCCAGGACGCTCCATATGAGTCTGATCGGCATCCGGGATATGAGCGTTTTAGAAGAGCCGCCCATGGACCGTATGCCGGTTCAGACCTATGTACTGGAATATAATGAGGAAATGGTTCGGGAGGCTATTAGCCGGGAACTGGCCAGGGGCGGTCAGGTGTATTATGTATATAACCGGGTGAATGGCATTGCCGAGGCTGCCTCTGCCCTCCGCCGATTAGTGCCTGAGGCTCAGGTGGCATTTGCCCATGGACAGATGAGAGAGAGGGAATTGGAAAAAATCATGTACGGGTTTATCAACGGAGAGATCGATGTGCTGGTATCCACAACGATCATTGAAACCGGCTTGGATATTTCCAATGTAAACACGATGATCATCCATGATGCGGATAAGTTTGGCCTTTCTCAGCTTTACCAGCTTCGGGGACGGGTAGGCCGTTCCAACCGGATCGCGTATGCTTTTTTTATGTACCGGAGAAATACGATTCTCAGGGAGGTGGCCGAAAAGCGCCTTTCCGCTATCCGGGAATTTACAGAGCTGGGCTCCGGCTTTAAGATCGCTATGCGGGATTTGGAAATCCGGGGAGCGGGAAATCTTTTAGGAGAGCAGCAAAGCGGCCATATGGAGGCTGTAGGCTATGACCTTTACTGTAAAATGCTTAATGACGCGGTGAAGGAACAGCGGGGCGAGGCTGTGGAAGAGCCCTTTGAAACATCCATTGACCTGGATCTGGATGCTTACATTCCGGCTGCCTATATCCGCAATGAGTTCCAGAAGCTGGAGATTTACAAGCGGATTGCTGCTATTGCCAATGAAGAAGAGTATGAGGAAATGGCGGATGAGCTTATGGATCGTTTTGGCGAGCTGCCAAAGGAGGCTCAGAATCTTCTTGGCGTGGCCCTGTTAAAGGCCCAGGCCCATGAGGCGGGCATCGCGTCCATTACCCACCGGGATAATGTGACAAAGATTGTCATGTTTCCCCGGGCCAAGGTGGATGGAGAACGTATACCGGGACTTTTGGCCAAGTACCGCAATGCCATGAAGTTTTCCATGAGCGGACGGGCCTGCTTTACCGTAAAGACCAAAGGCGGCCCGGGTTTTAATGTGATCCAGTGTGAGAAAATACTGATCCGGGATATAAAAACGTTGATTGGACCATAGAAATCAGATATAATGTACCTGTGTCCGGGGAAGATCCGGGCACTGGTGTTACAGGGCGTGGATGTTCATGCCCGGAGAGGATTTTGAGGCTCTGGCGGATGCGTATAATGAGGACAGCGGCTTTGAGTATTCTTTAAACAGCAGCGGGCAAAGTCCGGCAGGGGTTTCCTATGTACAGGAATTTACAGACGGCGCTTTTGCCCTGTCAGAGGGCGAAGTGGCCATTGTGGAAACAGAGTACGGCTATCATGTGATGAAGTGCGTCTCTGAAAATGATGAAGAACTAGGTGAAGATGCTTCCAGGACACTGGCTGTCAACAAATATAATGATATTTATCAGCAGTGGCTGACGGATAATGCTCCGGAATTTTATGACGGATGGACAAGCTATGTTGTATTAAATACACCGGCCCTGCCGTCCCAGGAGGAAGACGACACGGAGGCCGCTGATGATACTCAG
>CAZMGH010000004.1:0-3192 GCA_964565805.1 uncultured Lachnospiraceae bacterium | reverse complement strand
ATGATACTCAGGCTTCTTCTGAGTTTTAAGAAAGAGGGGACAGGCGATGAAGAAAAAAAAGAAAAGAAACTGGCTTTTAAATATCATCCTTGTGATCGCCATTTTATGTTTTTTGGGAAGCGGCGGTTATCTTCTGAAATACTATTGGGATAACTGGCAGGCTGAGAAAGATATTGCCGCGCTGGAGGATATGATCCTGTCGGATGATCAGGTTCAGGCCCAGACCGGGGAGGATGGAGAACTGGAAAGCGACGGATCCTCTGACGGGCAGACCGCCTCCAACCGGTATGCCCGTCTCCTGGAGGCAAATTCGGACTTTATCGGCTGGATCCAGATCCCGGATACGCCTATTAGCTATCCGGTCATGTATACCCCCCAGGATCCGGAGTTTTACCTTCATCGGAATTTTGACCGGGAGTATGAGTACAGCGGCCTTCCCTTTGTGGATGGGAACTGTTCCTTAGATCCCAGGAGCACCAATGTGATCATTTACGGCCACAACATGAAAAGCGATACCATGTTCAGTCATCTTTTAGATTATAAGGATGAAGATTTTTATAAGGAGCACCCTTATATTACATTTAATACCATTTACGGGGATGGCCAGTATGAGATTGTTTCTGTGATCTTGGCCCGGGCTCTTTACGAGGACGAGGAAGGCTTCCGCTATTATGAGATGATCGATCCTGCCTCCGAGGAGGAATTTGACAGCTACATGGACAATATCCACAGCTTGGAGCTGTATGATACAGGGGTGGACGCGGAGTACGGAGACCAGCTTATTACCTTATCCACCTGTGAATATTCCCAAGAAAATGGCCGTCTGGCGATAATCGCAAAAAAGATATAGAATCTATACTAAAAATGTGTTACAATACATTCATCAGGTTTTGTATAAAATTGCCAATGATGTTAATAATTTAACAGGGAAATTGGAGTAAATGTGAACCAGGAGGTTGCCCTATGAATGTATTTGTAGTAAATTGTGGAAGCTCGTCATTAAAATATCAGCTCATTGATGCCCAGTCTGAAGTGGTTCTGGCCAAGGGACTGTGTGAGCGTATCGGTATTGATGGGAGCAGGATCGTATTTAAACCGGCCTGCGGTAAAAAGAACGGTGAGAAGATCGCGATTGAAGCGCCCATGCCGGATCATACCAACGCGATCCGCATGGTGCTGGACTGCCTTGTTAATGAGGATTACGGCGTGATTTCTTCGCTGGATGAGATTGGCGCCATCGGCCATCGGGTGGCTCACGGCGGTGAAAAGCTGGCTTCCTCTGTGCTCCTTGATGATGAGATAGTGAAAGAGATTGAGGAGTGCTGCGAGCTGGCGCCCCTTCATAACCCGGCAAACCTGATCGGTATCCGCGTCTGCCATGAGCTTATGCCGGATGTTCCTATGGCTGCAGTGTTTGATACGTCATTTCACCAGACCATGCCTCAGAAGGCCTATCTGTACGGCCTGCCCTACCGTTATTATACGGATTACAAGATCCGCCGTTACGGCTTCCACGGCACCTCCCACAGATATGTATCTCAAAAGGCGGCTCAGATCTTGGGCGTGCCCTATGAATCTTTAAAAACGATCGTTTGCCATCTTGGCAACGGGGCAAGCATCTGCGCTGTGGAAAATGGCAGATCTGTCGATACAAGCATGGGCTTTACCCCGGTGGCAGGCCTTGTTATGGGAACCCGGTGCGGGGATATTGACCCGGCGATTGTTGAATATTTAACAGAAAAGGAACATAAAGACGTTCATGAGATCAACCGTATCCTGAACAAAGTGTCGGGAATCTACGGTTTATCCGGCGGCCTGGTGGATTTTAGAGACATCCGCAAAGGCTGTGAGGAAGGGGACGAAAAGTGCCAGAGAGCCATGGATGTGTTTATGTATAATATTGCCACCCGGGTCGGGGGCTATGTAGCTGCCATGAACGGTGTGGACGCTATTGTATTTACCGCCGGCATCGGAGAGAATGGGGATCAGATGCGCAAGGATATTTGCGAACAGTACTGGGGCTATTTAGGCATTAAGATCGATAATGAAAAGAACCGTCTTTCCGGAGAAGATGTAGTGATCTCCACCCCGGATTCTAAGGTTAAGGTTCTGGTCATCGGCACAAATGAAGAGCTGATGATCGCCCGTGAGACTATGGCTCTGGTAAAGGAATGAACAGCAGCAGGCTTTAATGAGAAGATGCAGTCCGGTATTGCTCATTGCCACACAGAGCAATACCCCTGTAATTTTTGGCCATGTAAAAGGGCAGGCCCGGTTTCGCGGGTCTGCCCCTGTTTCTTAACGGATAAAGTTTGTAAAGATTCCCGGCTCTTTTTCTGGAAGGCCAAACTGGTCCTTTCCAAGCTGGATGCTCTTAATAAGAAACGCCATGTTGCGTCCAAGGGTGCGCATGGTCTGGAGACCTTCCAGATCCTGCAGGGCTTCCCGGGCAGAGTTGCCGTGGATCATATTCCAATACTGGCTGGAGGCGATAGGCATATTGGAAATAGTAAAGTACTTGTTCAGCTCATCAAATGTCGCTGTGTTTCCGGCACGGCGGCAGCTGACCACAGATGCGCCTACTTTCATGGTTTTATCAAATGAAGTACTGAAAAACAGTCGGTCCAGGAAGGAGATCAGCGTGCCGTTGGCAGAGGCATAGTATACGGGAGAGCCGATAACGATGCCGTTACAGACAGCAAATTTTGGCGCTGTTTCATTTACAAGATCGTCAAAGACACATTTTCCGGTCTGAGCGCAGCGGCGGCAGGAGATACATCCCCGAATATCTTTGTTTCCTACGTGGATGATCTCGGTATCAATCCCTTCTTTGTTCAGTGTCTGAGCCACCGCATTAAGCGCTGTAAAGGTGCATCCGTCTTTATGGGGACTTCCATTGATCAATAAAACATTCATGCGTTTTTCCTCCTATCTTGACTTAAATCTGATTTTTTTAAAAATGGGACAAGCGGCAAAAGGTCGTACTTTTCCTACCCTGGCAGTTTGCCCGGCAATGTAATTATAAACACGAATGGTCCGGGACGTCAATGCAGAAAGGCGGGATGAGAAGATGAATTATACATATGTTGTACAGTGCAGTGACGGAAGCCTGTATACCGGGTGGACCAATGACCTGAAAAAGCGCATATGTGCCCATAATGCGGGAAAAGGGGCCAAGTACACCAAACCCCG
>CAZMGH010000003.1:5428-107990 GCA_964565805.1 uncultured Lachnospiraceae bacterium | reverse complement strand
AGTGGGTTGCTGTCTATCAAGTTTTCGTGTGTTACTTTATGGCACATGAGCATTATGTCAGGGGGAATTTATATGCAGGCATTATCAAAGACGAATACCGGAGAGCTCCACACCATCAAGTGGATGTTTGGAACACGGGAAGTGCTGGATTTTATGCGCAGCCGAGATATAAAAGAAGGCAGTACCATAAAGATCATCCAGAAATATTCCGGGGGACTGATCATTGGAAATGACCATACCCGGATCGCCATTGATGACAGCATTGCCGAGCGGATCCAGGTATAAAATAAAAAGACTATATTGACGCCAAAACTGTTCCCTCATACAATAAAAGCTGGAACAGTCAGGTAAGTTGCAGAACGTGTTTGAAGATTCCTTTCGCAATTTTCAGACAGGCTCTGTTTTTTGTAAATCATATTTTCAGGAGGATTATGAGTGTATGAGTGTAAAGCTATTATTTAAGCAAAGGATGTTTTCATGGTTTGACAGCTATGATATTTACGATGAAGAAGGGAATACGGTATTTACGGTTCAGGGTAAGCTTTCCTGGGGACATTGCCTGCATATTATGAACAGTGTAGGGGAACATATTGCCACAGTTAAGGAAGTGGTGCTTACCTTCCTGCCAAGATTTGAGCTTTATATGGGGGAACAGTATATTGGATGCATTTCCAAAGAATTTTCCTTTTTTATCCCAAAATACAATATTGACTGTAATGGCTGGCATGTGGAAGGGAACTTCCTGGAATGGGATTACCGGATCCTGGCCGATGACCGGCTGATCGCCATTATAGCTAAGGAGCCTCTCCGCTGGACGGATACTTATGTGATCGAGGTGGAAAACCATCAGGATGTCTTGATGGCGCTTATGCTTGTCCTTGCTATTGATGCTGAAAAGTGTTCCAGGAAATAGAGACGGCCGGACGCAGATTGCTCCGCGCTTTTATGCTTATGCGATCCTAAAATATATAAATGTCTGGTTAAAGACTTGACAGATAGAATTTTTACCAGGAGGAAGTTATGATGCTGGAAATTAAAAACTACACGAAAATCTACAAAGGCGGAAAGGTTGCAGTGGATCATCTGAACTTGACCATTGAGGATGGGGATATTTACGGCTTTATCGGCCATAATGGGGCGGGAAAGACGACCACCATTAAGGCAGTGGCCGGGATCCTTGACTTTAATGAGGGTGAGATCCTTATTGACGGAAAATCCATTAAATCCCAGCCCATCCAGTGTAAACAGGAGATGGCGTATATCCCGGATAATCCGGACATTTATGAATATCTTACAGGCATTAAATATTTAAACTTTATTGCTGATATTTACGGCGTAAGCAAAACCGACCGGGAGGAGCGGATCAAAAAATACGGGGATATGTTTGAGATCACAGGGAATCTTGGAGATTTAATTTCATCTTATTCCCACGGTATGAAGCAGAAACTTGTGCTGATCTCTGCGCTGATCCATCGGCCAAAGCTATTGATCCTGGACGAACCTTTTGTGGGGTTGGATCCTAAGGCATCCCTGACGTTAAAAAATCTTATGAAAGAAATGTGCCGGGAGGGCTGTGCCATTTTCTTTTCTACCCATGTCCTTGAGGTAGCTCAGAAACTGTGCAATAAAATCGCCATTATAAAAAATGGCCGTCTGGTGGTCTGCGGCGCTATGGATACTGTCCTTGGAGACAGCAGCCTTGAGGACGTATTCATGGAGGTGAGCGAGGGATGATGTCAAAATGCTTGAAGCTTGTTAAGATCCAGCTTCGTGGGATTATTTTCTCCGGACAGTATGGAGCCAAACGGGGACAAAAGGTTACAAAACTCCTATCCATGGCCCTGGTTCTTGCCCTGGTAAGCATTTTTGTTATGGTTTACAGCGGCCTTCTGACCATTGCCTATGTGCTTATGGGCATGGCAGACACTGTGATGCCCCTAATGATGACTGTAGCCAGCATTATGATCTTATTTACTACTATGGTCAAGGCCAGCAACTTTATATTCTCTGCCAGGGATAATGACCTGCTCATGTCCCTGCCGGTAACTCACTGGGCTATCATTGTCAGCCGTTTTGCCTCATTGTATATTTATGAGCTTGCAATTACAGCCATGATTATGGCGCCGTCTTTGGTGGTATATTCCCTGCTGTGTGCGCCTTCCATATTTTTTATTATAGGCGTGGTCCTTTCCATGTTTTTTGTCCCGCTGATCCCTCTGGCCATTGCCACAGCGATCGGTATACTGATCAGCTTTATCGCTGCCCGGTTCAAGTATAAAAATATTGTGATCATGGTCCTGGGCGCGGCTGCTTTCCTGGGGATCATGTACTATTCCTTTAATGTGTCCGCCATGGATGAGGAAATGCTCATGCAGGTGAATGTAATGATCATTAACATGGTTACAAAGCTGTATCCTCCGGCGACTTTTTTTATTGCCGGACTAAACGGATCTGTCGGAGCATATATAGGCTACCTGGCTGTATCGGTTGGGGTAGCAGGTGTGATCATTGCCCTGATCGCATGGCGGTTTAACCGGTTAAATGCAGTTCTGACGGCCCATAAAGTGAAAGGAAACTTTAAAATAACCCGGCTTAAAACCGGTTCCGTCTTTGGTGCCCTGCTGATCCGGGAATTTAAACGATATTTTTCTTCCACTATTTATGTGCTGAATACGGCTCTGCTTTATGTCCTTCTCATTGTTGGTGTCATTGCTTTGTTTTTTATTGATGATATTGAAAGTATGCTAAATATTCCCGGAGCCAGCGGCATGATGGGCGCCCTAGTTCCTTTGCTGATTGGATTTTTCACAGCTGTCACCAGCACGACCAGCGCGTCTTTGTCCCTGGAGGGGAATAATCTGTGGCTGGTGGCCAGCTTCCCGGTGCGGTCGGTGACTGTATTTAATGCCAAGATTGCTGTAAATCTCATCCTTGGAGTGCCCTGTACCTTGTTTGCGTCTATCCTTTGCGCCATACGGTTTCAGCTGAGCATAGACGATACAGTGTTTGCGGTAGTCATTCCTCTGTTGTATGCTTTGCTGGCTGCGGTTGGCGGAATGTTTTTAAACATTCATTTTCCTAATTTTACATGGACCAATGAGGCCACTGTGGTCAAGCAGGGAGCCTCGCCGACGATTACTGCATTTGGGGGAATGATCCTTGTGTTTGTGCCAGGCGGGATCCTTCTTATGACCGGAATCGCGCCGCTGCTCCTTTATAGTATCCTTACGATCCTGCTTCTTGCCCTTAATGCTTTGTGCTACGCAGGCGTTGCCAGGACAAGTCTTTTACAGTTTATGGATTAAAATGATAATAAAACGAAGATATTCATATAGGGTGTCTTCGTTTTTTTCTTTACAAGCCGCTCTTTTCCTTCTATAATAAATAAAGTGAAAACAACCCAGGATCAGGAGTTTCAAAAGCTGATCCATCTGGTCAATGAAGGCCGGATCAATGATGCGGAAAACCAGCTGTGGGATCTGCTGGATAAAGACCAGGCACGGCACTTTCAGATGGCGCTCCTTTTTTACGATCACTTAAATGATCTGGAAGATGATGTCCTTGAGGCAGAGGACTTTTCCCGGGAGGAAGTGGCGGACGGTCTGGTGAGGGTGATGAAGCTTTACGGCTATGAGGATATGGTCCGCACATTTATAATTTAGGAATGGAGATAACACAATGGAAAATATAAAAACCGTGATTTTTGACATGGACGGCCTGATGTTTGATTCAGAACGGCTGTGCATCCAGGCCTATGATTATGCCGGAGAGGCTTATGGTATAGGAAAGCTGGGTTATTTGATCATGGAAACCCTTGGTATGAACCATGAGGCATCGGATCAGATCTGGAAGCGGCATCTAGGGGAAGACTATGACGCTGCCGGGATCCGCAAACATGTGGATGCTTTTTATGAGGATTTCCACAAGCATCACAAAGTGCCGGTAAAAAAGGGACTGTATCATCTTCTTCAATACTTACAGGATCACGGCTATGAGATGGCTGTGGCTTCATCCACATCCACAAAAGGTGTTTTTAGAAATCTGGAGGAAGCAGGCATACGAGGCTATTTTAAAGAGATCATTGGCGGGGATGTGCTGAAAGCGTCCAAGCCCCAGCCGGATATTTATCTTTTAGCCTGTAAGCATATGGGCAGGGAGCCGCAGGAGTGTTATGCCCTGGAGGATTCTAAAAACGGCGTCCTTTCTGCCAGTTCTGCCGGATGTAAGACCATTATGGTGCCGGATCTGTGGCAGCCGGATGAGGAATTTTTACAGAGAGTATTTGCCTGCTTTAAAGACCTGGATCAGGTAAAGGATTTCTTAATGAAGTATGATTTAGTGGAGCAGGATGGTTAAAAATAAGGAGGCCTCCATGAAACATCATTTTTTGAAAAAATGGGGCACATTTATCGCTGCCTGCTTATTGTATATTGGTGTGTGTATCTTTTTATATGTGATCCAGTACAGGATTTACGGGGATGTGCTCCATACACCATTGGTTTACGTACTTGTTCTTCCGGCGGCTTTTTTAGCCGCGTGGCTGGTCCAGGGAGGGTATCCTAAAAAAGAAGGTCAGGAGGAAGAGGAGCTTCTTAAAGCATCCGGCATTTATGTGGACGAGGAGAAAGCTCCAAAAAAGCGGTGGCACAGACCTTTTAAGGGCTTTAGTGAGCGATGGCAGAAGGACATGACCACAGGGCAGAAGATCAACTATATTTTCTGCGTTCTCATCCTTACCGGCGCCACCATTTTTATGATCTACGCCCTGATCCAGAATCCATATATGCTTATTATTTATTTTTATTTTGTGACTCTGGCTATTTTAGGGATTTTCAGCCTTTATGAGCCAAAGGGACAGAAGAAACTGTCTGTGCTGGCCTGTGGAAGCTTTCTTTCCTTTTTTCTGGTCACACTGGTATATCTGTGGATCGTATCCCCTATGAGTGTCGCTGACGCCAAGGCGTTGCTGGAGTCTCAGGGCTATGAACGGGTAACTTATAAAAAAGACATTGAGTCAGAGACAACCCTGGCTTTAATCTTTGACGAGCCTGCCCTGCAGATCACCCAAAACAGCGGAAAGCTGGGATATTACCTGTTTGCCATGGAAAAGGACGGGGTTTATATGGGGGCGGCAGTCAGCGTTTTAGATAAAAATATAATGGCAGCTGAGGCGGCGGATAATGACAGCGGCCTGAGCTTTTTTATGACTTTTGATTAACTTGGAGGGAAATGCTTTTAAATGTGCGTATGCGGATACTGATTGAGTTTTATCACAAAAATATCCTTGACAATATGGTTGCAGTGCTGGGGACAGCGCCGGATATTGTTATGTTTTATTTTGATCCCCAGTACTTTACTCACACGGCAGTTTATAACACGTATCTGGCCTGCCGGAAGTATATCCCCAGGCTTAAGCTGGAACTGGGGACTTGTGACAGGGGAAATTTCTGGGCTTTGGAAGAAAAGCTTTCCGGATATATCCGAGAAAATCCCAAAGATGAGATCCTTATAGATCTTACCGGGAGCAGCGATCTGGCGGCAGTGGCTTCCTACAAATGTTCTCTGAAAGGGCCTTTGGACCTTTTATATTCGGATATTCCCAACAACCGGGTCATTTGTATAAATGAGCCGGCCAGAAGGTACGGATGCCACAGCTTTGAAATCCGCGATCTGATTGAAGGCGCCGGAGGAAAGATCCTGTCCTGTGCTGACGATGATTACCTGGATGAAAACCGTGAGGACATTATGGCGGCAGGAGAAAAAATTTTAGAAAATGTTTCTTCCTGGTCCAATCTTTGCAGCTGGCTTCAAAAAAACGGAGCAGGAATGAGGGACCGGCATACCCTTCATTTTCAGGCGCCTCTTTCCCAAAGCCAGAAGCATAAAAAAAGCGCTCCGGATACAAAGCTTCTGCATTTTCTGGCAAGGACCCGGCTGATCCGGGATCTGCATATTTCAAAAACTGAAATCCGGTTTGACTATAAAGACTGGGCGTCTTTAAATTACCTTACCACTTACGGGGTATGGCTGGAGTTTATGACCTATTATGCTTTACGGTCCTCAAAAAAATTCCACGATGTAAAAAACAGTCTGAAAGTAGACTGGAACCGGAATGATACTCAGGATATTATAGGAAATGAAGTGGATGTAACCGCCATGTACGGTTGTATCCCTGTGATCATTTCCTGTAAAATGTCGGAAAAATCCACAGATGCTGACGCGGTCAATGAGCTGTATGCGGTTAGCCATCGGATCAGTCGGGGGCATGTGATCCGGGTCATGGTTACTTTCACCGATATAAAGCAGCGTCGGCTGGGTATTTTCCTGAAAGCCAGAGAAATGGGGATCATCGTTTTAGATGAGGCGGATGTAAGGCATCCGGAATTTGCCGCCAGACTTGAGCGGGCGATCTGCCATCACAGCACGATCATCCGCTAGCCGAGGCTTTTAATCAAATACAGGCAGCGTCGGCCTGGTGTTGACCGCTGCCCGAAATAATACGAGGAGAAGGATAGGTATGGGAATAACTGAGGAATTTCTTAAAAATATAAAGAAAAGGTGCGGGGCAGATAATTGCGCGTGGATCCAGGTCAGGGATATTGTCCTGGATCCGGGGCTGCGGCAAAACTGTGAGCTGAATTACTGCGGCGAATATGGCCGCACCTGGGTCTGTCCGCCCCACTGCGGGCCTATTGAGGAATGTATTCAAAAGGTTGGCCAGTATAAGGCAGGGATCATTATACAGACCATCAGCCCTTTGGAGGATTCCTATGATTTTGAAGGCATGGAGGAGGCGGGGCGTCATTTTCAGGACGTTCTTGTAAAGGCCGCCCATGTTGTAAAAGAATCCGCCCGGGCCCAGGGGGATGACCGGGAAATGCTGGTGCTTTCCGCAGGGGGATGCCACCGGTGTGAAACTTGCGCTGTTAAAAGCAACGAACCCTGCCGTCATCCAGAAGAAGCTTTTCCGTCCCTGGAATCCCACGGAATCTTTGTTTCAGATCTGGCAGCCAAAGCCGGATTAAACTATATAAACGGGCAAAACACAGTAACCTATTTTGGGGCTGTTTTTATGTAATTTAGGAGGTTTTATTTATGGACAAAGTTTATCTTCAAATGTTCTCCTTTGGTGAATTTGATCCGTCACTAACAAAAGGTCAGATCTGCGCCGCCGCGGATATGGGTTATGCCGGCGTGGAACTTTTTGCCACCAATTTTGAAATGCCGGCGGAAGAGATGAAGGCGCTTCTTAAAGAAAAAAATCTGGAAGCTATTTCACTTCACACTCAGTCCGGAAAGATCCTGGAAATGATCCCTTACGCCAAGGCCCTTGGCATGAAATATATTGGAATCGCCATGGAGTATATTCCAGATCATGAAAGCGCTCTGAAATTTGCCGCAACTTTAAATGACCTGGGAAAGGCATGCAGGGAAGCGGGGCTTATGCTCACCTACCACAATCATACCCAGGAATTTAATGTGTTTGACGGTGAAAAAGTCATTGAAACACTTATGGCAAACACAAATCCCGAATATGTAGGTTTTGAGCTGGATGCAGGCTGGTGTTCCGCTGCCGGTGAAGATACGGTCCAGTTTATTGAAGACCACGCCGGTCGGATCAAGCTGATCCATGTAAAAGAAACGGACCGGGTCATCGGACCGGAAGCGCCGAGAAATCCCGCGGACCAGAAGCTTGATGAACATGGCTCTCCGGTGATTTCTGAAGAAGAGAGACAGGCGATTGAAAAGAAAATGCAGATGGACTGTCCTACCGGCCAGGGAATCAATGACTGGAACAAGATCAAGGCTGCTGCCGATGCCCAGGGCTGCGATGCTTACATCGTAGAGCGGGAGTATACATATAAAGGCACCCGTTTGGACTGCCTGAAAGAGGATATTGCCTATCTGAAGGCAAATGTAAAATAATTGCTAAACTATTCAGGACGGCGCATCTTCATGGCTGCCTTTTGCGGACATGAAGCATCGGATGTCCGGCGGATGTAAATCGCTGGATCTGATTGGAACTACTGCCAGAAAGGGGAATTTATGGAAAAAGACAGACAAAAAGAATTACAGGAAACACTTATCGGCATTGGGGCGGATAAAAAGCCTTTTCCGCCGGAACATTACCAGGAGCTTTCTGTGCAGGACGCTATTCTTCTGCATCATATGGCTGCGGTTTTTATGCAAAATCATGCCAAGGATGAACGTCAGAAGCTTTTCTTCGGTCAGCGCATGGCATTTTTTGAAAACCAGGTGATTATTAAGCTGTGGGCCATGAAGGAGTGTTACGCGCTCATCCACAAGGCAACAGGAAACTTATATGCAGAAAAAAATACGAAAACCGATGACCGTCAGATTTTTATTTTTACTACCTTAGAAGGCGCTAAAAGCGCGGCCAAAAAGCGGTCCAGAGAAAAGCTCCAGCTGGAGACAAAGGCAATCCACCATAATCAGTTTCCGCCATTTTACCTGAACCTGTTTCCAAGAGGCATTTCCGCAGTTATTGTAGACTGGGGTCAGACGCCTATCGGGCTTCCTTTATGGGCTATCTGCAAGCGGCTGAAAGAAGAGTTTGTTTTGGAACAGAGCCGTCCGGTGGTTCATATATGGACCTCTAGGGAAATGTACCTTCTTTATTCCACTGTGACAAATATGCCTTATGTTCAGTGTGACAGTGAAACCTATGATGATATGGTGTATATTTATACCACAAAGGAAGCTGCGGATCAGGCAGTAAAGGATTTTGAAGAGAAAAAGATTCCTGTAACAGCAAAGCGTTATTTCAATCGCCAGTTTCATCAGACTTTCTTTGATCTGCATCTTATGGGCGTTAATGCGGTCCACACGAAAAATGACGGTATCGTTCAGTTAAATATTTTTGTGCCTAAGCCGGATTATTCCAAGCTTCCGGAAGAAAAGCGGCCGATTTTAAATCCTGAGCTTCTTCTTACAGCAATTTATGTATGCCAGGAAGAGCGCCGCCCAGATGGAGAAAAAGATATGGACGAGCTAAAGCAGATGAAAGAAGAGCTTATGGCTCATTTAAGAGAGGGCTGGCTTGCTATGCCGATATTTGCCAAAGAAGGGGAAGAGGAAGATCAGAAAGGACAGCTCCAGTTTCCTATCGTTACTCTGACCAACGGAGAGAAGTATTGTCCTGTATTTACAGATGTGGAAACAGGGAAGGCCTTTGAAAAGCTTCAGAGAAGCAAGACCAGTAATGACAATGAGAAAATGCCGAAGGTTCGCTATATTAAAATGTTTTTTGACAAGATCCTTCAGATCCTTCCGGAGCAGGTCCAGGGTGTAACCATTAACCCGAATACCATTAATCTGCTTATGAAAAAAACGAAAAAAGATGAAAATAATACTTGAAACAGGAAGAAAAGCGCCGGGATTTACATTGCCGGACCAGGATGAGACTGGTAGTGACGGAAAAAATATCCGTCACTACCAATGCATACCTATTTTTTTCTGGCAAACATCAAGCGAAACAGTGCTCTGGCAATAGGACCGGCAATAAAAAGCTGTACAGGTAACGCCATAATAAAGTTTTTACAGTAGGTCATAAGATAGTTAGGGATAAACTGATTTGTAAATCCGTATCCGTGATATACGCCGAGGATACTGGCCAGCGCCACCTGTGATACCACTGTAAATACCTGAATCGCTAAAATAATAGCAATTTGTCTGTCTCCTGGCTTTACCACGCGAAACGCAAAGTATTTCGCAACGTGGCTTGAGATAAAGAAAGCACACAGAAAGATGATAATATACTCAATCCACATTCCCTTCAACGCGATCAGAAAGGTTGCGTTCGTGAAGCTTCCCATTGCCAGCACCGTATTGTACAGTGTCATGATGTACACCATCATCCAGGCGGTAATTGCTGTAAATATGACGGATTGAAATTTTGTGTTAGGCATTTTTCATTCCTCCATTTTCCTTTTTTTTCTTTGTCAATTCAGCGAACTTTCATATCTCTTGCACAAGCTTGCTAAGAAGAAAATAAGCACAAAAAAAGCCTGGAAGGCATTCAAGGCCTGCCAAGCCCACATGATGTATTTTATTCATTTCTGCTTCTGGATTCAACCATTTTTTTATAAGCCAGAACAATTTTGTTAAATAATACGCAGAATACAGTGGTCATATTTTGTGCGTTTTTTAGTTTGAGTCTGCTGACCTTCTATATATTCACTCATTTCCGCCCTATCAAATATACGCATTATTTTAGCTGATCAATGGAATTGTGTAGACATATGGTTGTCCCGCTTGTTTTTTTATACTTTTTGTCTTATAATACACATGGGTTATTGCCCATATTTTCTGAAATTATGGGAAAGCCGTGTTTTATGTCCATTTGCCGGACAGGGACACATTTCTCACAACAACATAGAAAGCGAGGCGTTGAAAAATGCTTGAACTGCGCAATATTTCTTTTGAGGTGGATGAAAGCAGCGAAACAAAAGAAATACTTAAAAATATCAATCTGAGGATTGACGATAACAAATTTGTAGTTGTCACAGGACCAAATGGAGGCGGTAAGTCTACCCTTGCCAGGATCATTGCAGGGATTGAAAAGCCTTCGGAAGGACGGATCTTCTGGAATGGGAAAGATATTACAGACTTAAATGTGACAGAGCGGGCAAAGGTAGGGATTAGCTATGCGTTCCAGCAGCCGGTGCGTTTTAAAGGAATCACGGTTTTTGACCTGATCCAGCTGGCTACAGGCAAACATATTAATGTGGAAACAGCCTGCGAATATTTATCCGAGGTAGGCCTTTGTGCCAAAGATTATATCCGCCGTGAGGTCAATGCCAGCTTATCCGGAGGGGAATTAAAGCGTATTGAAATAGCTACGGTCATGGCAAGAAATACGCCGATGACCATTTTTGACGAGCCGGAGGCAGGGATCGACCTTTGGAGTTTCCAAAACCTGATCCATGTATTTGAAAAGATTCATGAGCAAAATCATGGGAGTATTATGATCATCTCTCATCAGGAGAGGATTTTAAACATTGCCGATGAAATCGTAATGATCGCCAACGGGAAGCTCATTAGTATGGGGCCGAGAGATGAGATGCTTTCAAAAATCCTCGGACAGATTGATAAACCGGTAAGATGCGAGTGCAAATATTATGAAAATTGCTGATGACGGGAGGTATTATCATGGATGCGATCAGATTACAGTTGTTAAAAGAAGTTGCCGGACTCCATGACATTCCGGAGGGCGCTTATAATATACGTGAAAACGGAAAAAGCATTGGACGCAAATCCACTGCGGAAATTGAAATTATCCCTTTAAAGGACAGCAGCGGACTGGATATTTACGTTAAGCCGGGAACAAAGAACAAGAGCCTTCATATTCCGGTAATTATCAGCCAGTCCGGTTTGTCAGAGGTCGTTTATAATAACTTTCATATTGGTGAGGACTGCGATGTGACCATTGTGGCAGGGTGCGGTATTTCTAACTGCGGCGGGTCCGACAGCCGTCATGACGGTGTCCACAGCTTTTATATTGGGGAAAATTCCAAGGTGAAATATGTAGAAAAACATTATGGCACAGGGGACGGCTCCGGGGAAAGGATCATGAACCCGGCAACAAATGTGGAAATGGCTAAAAACAGCTATATGGAAATGGAAACCGTCCAGATTAAAGGGGTAGATTCCACCATTCGCAAAACCCATGCCAAACTGGCTGAAGGGGCCAAGATCGTCATTACTGAACGCCTTATGACCCACGGCAGGCAGACGGCGGAAAGCTATTTTGACGTTTCCCTGGACGGGGAGGATTCCGGCGCCAATCTGATCTCCAGGGCTGTGGCCAAGGAAGATTCCTACCAGAAATTTGTTTCCAGGATTATTGGAAATACAGCCTGCAACGGTCATTCGGAGTGTGACGCTATTATTATGGATCATGCGAAAATTGAAGCTGTGCCCGAACTTACCGCTAACAGCACAGAGGCGGCCCTGATCCATGAGGCGGCCATTGGAAAGATCGCGGGAGAGCAGATTACAAAACTGATGACCTTGGGTCTTACTGAGGCTGAGGCTGAAGAAAAAATCGTGGAAGGCTTCTTAAGATAAGGTATTTTGGACATAAAACCTCCGGTATTTGCATATACGATCCGGTAAAGCAATACCAGGAGGTTTACTGGTTCAGGACGCCTTCCTCCGGTACTGTCTTGGTGATACGCCGTAATAGCGGGTAAATATCGTAGAAAAGTAAGCCGGAGACAAAAAACCGCAGGTAGCGCCGATTTCGTGAATGGGCAGGGCAGTGGAACGAAGAAGCTGTCCTGCTTTTTCCATGCGCAGACCTGTGATATAGGCGGAGAAAGGGCATCCCTCGCAGGATCTGAAAAGCTCGGATAAATAAGTCTTGCTGATATATAAATGATCTGCCACATCCTCCAGCTGGAGCTTCTGGTCCAGATGGTTTGATATGTATTCTCTTGCCCGGATGATGTATGGATTGTCCTGGAGGTTTAATGTAAGTTCATGACAATAGGCGTGGATGATCTGGGCGGCTTTTTGAAAAAATTCATTTTTGTCTTTACAGTGGTGGACCAGGTGTACATTTCTATAACAGCACTGGTACAGAGAAAGATCCATGGTGTATAATATGTAATTATAAAAACTCCTGTTCATGGAAGTTAAGAAAACAATCATGTTCGCTTCCCGGATTTCTCCTTCAAACAGGCATCCTGACTGGCTTTCGAGGATTTTCACCGCCTGGCATGGTTCTTTGTGAAGGGCTGCGTCGCAAAGATCCTTAAAATTATAAAATTCTTCTTTACAAGTCACTTCACTGATTTTGTCACGCATTTTTTTATCACCTTTCCTGTAAAATTGAAAGTTCTGTTAAATATTTTGAAAGACAGGCCTTTGTTTGTATGCTATAATTCTTAATGCTAGTTAGGCCATGCTAACTACATGGTACCATGTTTTGCGAAAAAAGGGAAGCCCTTAAAATAACGTAACATTCGGGACTGGAAAAAACGGGCAAAAAGACGCCCAGTCCAGGATCGTTACAAAATAATAAAAGAAAAGGTGATTCAGTTTGGAGGACGCAGTGAAACGAAAGATTGCTATTTACGGCAAAGGAGGGATTGGTAAATCCACCACAACGTCCAATTTATCCGCGGCTCTGGCGGGGAAAAATTACCGGGTCATGCAGATTGGCTGCGACCCGAAAGCCGATTCTACGAAAAATCTTATGGGCGGCCATCGTATTCCCACGGTTTTAGAGCAGATTAAAGAAAAAGGTGATGATATACGCCTTGAGGATATTGTTTTTGAGGGATACGGTGGCGTGCTGTGTGTTGAATCGGGAGGCCCGACTCCTGGCGTAGGATGCGCAGGGCGGGGGATCATTTCTGCCTTTGAACAGTTGGAAAGCCTTCATGCTTTTCAGGTTTATAAACCGGATATTGTTATTTATGACGTTCTGGGGGACGTGGTCTGCGGTGGATTTGCTATGCCGATCCGCGGCGGCTATGCCCGGGAAGTCTACATCGTTTCTTCCGGGGAAATGATGAGTTTGTACGCAGCTAATAATATTGCTACTGCTATTCGGGGATTTGGAAAGCGGGGGTACGCTAAACTAAAAGGGCTGATTCTCAATGCCAAAAACATTGAAAACGAAGAGAAGATCGTCAACGAGGCTTTAACAGAGATTGGGACGCAAATGGTGCAGTATATTCCCCGGTCGCCGGACATACAGGAGGCGGAAGCCGAAGGAGGCACCGTATTTGAAGCTTTGAAAGATTCTCCGATGAAAGAAGTTTATAACGCCCTGGCGGATAAGATTCTGGCCATGGAAGAAAGGAATGAAAAATAATGAAAAGATCAAAATTGATGTTACTGGCCTTTGGAGCGGCCTTTGGGGTTTTTGCAGTCGGCTGCGGACAGTCGGATACAGTTAGTGAAACAGATCAAGTGACGGAGGAAAGTTTAACGGCAGCAGCCGGGGAAAGTGAGACAGATGCTCAAGAGAGTGAGACTTTGGACAGCAGCAGCGCCGCCCAGAGCGAAGAACTCCAAGTGGCTGAAACTTTTCGGTTGGAATATCCGTCGCATATGCAGGAACTTGGTTATACGGATGTTATTGAAATGGACACTATGCCGGAACGTATCGTGTGCATGACCACATATCCGGTGATGACGCTCTATGATATGGGCGTGCCTCTTTTAGCAGTGCCAACAACCAGTGTTTTGGATTACCCGGAGGATCTTGACGCCCAGCTGCTTCCATCCTTAAGCAGCGACACTTTTAGCGTTGAAACCATTGTAGAGCTGGAGCCGGATCTTGTGTTCATGGCAGCGGGCCAGCAGGCTGACTACGGGGACACACTTACATCTATTGGCATTCCGGTGTATTATGTAGCCACCAATTCCCAGACATACAATATGTATGATGTGATCCGCGAGCAGAGCCAGAGCCTTGTAGACGCTTTCTCTATGACTGAGGAACTGGCGCAAAACGGCGTTCAAACGATGGCTCTGTTTGATGAACTGGATGCCCGTGTGGATGAACTGAAAACGATCTGTGAAGGAAAAACCGTGCTGATACTTCTTGTCGGCAGTTCAACGGATATATATTTGCAAACGGAAAAAGCAACCCTTGGCTGCATGGCGGAAATGTGCGGCCTGGAAAGCGTTTATCATAATGACCAGGCAGCATCGATGATCCCATTGGATATGGAAGAAGCCATTGACTACGATCCGGACATCATACTTATTACCGGTTCCGGAACATCTGAGGACGTCCAGACACTTATGGAAGGCGTCTATGATCTGAATCCGGACTACTGGAACAGTATTCCGGCGGTGGCAGAAGGCCGGGTCATTTATCTTCCTGGGGCTTATGTTTCGACTGCAGGCATTAACATTATAAACAATATCCAGGATCTTGCCGACCTGCTGGAGCAGTATTTCAGTCAGGAGTAAGCATATGTTATCAAAACGGTTGAAAAGAAATCAGGGGAGTGTGGGCGTTTTAAAAGTAAGTATGGTGTGGACCATTCTTGTCATCCTCCTGGTAGTTCTGTCAGTGGCCTCTATGGCCATTGGCAGCGCCGGGTATTCTTTTGGCGAAATCCTGTCCGCTGTTTTCGGGGGCGGAGACGCGACCACGCGGGTGGTTGTTTTAAGTCTGCGTCTCCCGAGAGTGATCCTGGCTTTGCTCATTGGAGCTGCTCTGGCCGCGGGCGGCGCTTTGCTCCAGGCAGTCATGCGCAATCCGCTTGCGGATCCAGGGACAATCGGAGTGTCCGCAGGCGCGGGAACAGCGGCCATTACAGTCCTGCTAATCTTTCCCGGTCTGACACTGTCCCTGCCTTTATTCGCCTTTGTGGGCGCGTCATTGGCATGTATCCTGATCTATATGATGGCCTGGAAAGGCGGAGTGGATCCGGTGCGTATTATTTTATCCGGTGTGGCGATCAATTCTGTGCTCAGCGGCTATAACTCCCTGCTCCAGTTATTAAATTCTGATAACCTTTCGGGAGTGTTATCTTTTATGAACGGAAGCCTTTCGGGAATGTCCTGGGTACATGTGCGCACTATGGCGGTTTATGCCATTGTGGGACTGGGATTATCGTTGCTGTGTATCCGCTATGCCAATGCCCTGCAGCTTGGAGATGAGATGGCTAAAAACCTGGGGATCCGGGTCAATGCCAGCCGTATCTGCCTGTCGGCGGTGTCCGCCTTCCTGGCAGCGTCCACAGTTTCTGTTGCTGGGATGATCGGGTTTGTCGGGCTGGTTGTTCCTCACATTTCCCGTATGCTCATCGGGTCAGATTACAAAGTTCTGCTGCCTACATCTATACTTTTAGGCGGCGTGACGCTGCTGCTGGCAGATACTGTAGGGAGAACGATCATTCCCGGACTGGAAATTCCTGTGGGGATCGTTATGTCTGTGGCCGGAGGTCCGTTCTTTCTTTATATGCTCAGAAAGCGGGGGAAATTTAATGGAAGTTAAAGGAGAGCATTTACAAATCGGCTATGGCGATTATATTGTCGTTGATGATCTGGACATTTGTATTTCAAAAAATAAGATCACAAGCATTATCGGTCCCAATGGCTCAGGGAAATCTACAGTACTAAAATCATTGACCCGGCTTTTAAGATACCAGAAAGGGACTGTAACGATTGACGGCCGGGATTTGAGAGATTTTGGGCCGAAGGAACTGGCCCGGAGAGTAGGAGTGCTGCCCCAGATCCATTCTGCCCCTGCGGATTTTCGGGTTAAAGAATTGGTGGGGTATGGGCGGATGCCTTATCAGGGGCTGTTTTCCAGGCTGACGCCGGAAGATGAGCGCATCGTGGAAGAGGCGTTAAAAGCCACGGGAACCTATCATTTAAAAGACAAATCGATCCACGAGATTTCCGGAGGGGAAACCCAGAGGGTGTGGATCGCCACGGTTTTGACCCAGCAGCCGGAGATTCTGTTCCTGGACGAGCCTACCACCTATCTGGACATCGGACATCAGCTTGAGACAATGCGTATGGTAAAAAAATTGAACCAGGAGACAGGAGTAGGGGTTGTCATGGTCCTTCATGATCTGTCTCACGCCCTGGAAGTCAGCGATCATATCGTTGTCATTAAAGACGGAAAAAAATACAGTGAAGGGCCGCCATGCGAAGTGATCACCAGCAAAATGCTCCGGGAAGTATATCATGTCAGCGGATCCATTGTTCATATCCCCGGACGTACAAAACCGGTAATCGCATTTGGAGAGCTTGGATAAAGGAGGGATTAATTTGGATGGAAATAAGATTGTCAGGCGGATGAAACACCTGACAGAGGTTAAAAATATAAAGGATGTTACGCCATTGTCCAGCGCTATATTTCCCGGTCCCCATTGTCCCCTTATGGGGGCAATGATGGCCGTCAAAGGGATCAAAGACAGTATCTTGCTTGTTGTTGGTACGGATGAGTGTACCTATTACACAAAAAACACAACGATCAGCAGCAGCGCTTTTGGAGGACTGGATGGACGCTGCCTGTCCGTGGTGCTGGATCAGCACGATGTTACTTTTGGATGCCGGGACAAGTTATATGATGCTTTTTCCCAGCTCATGGATGAGTATAAGCCCAAAGCTGTTTTTATCGTCACCACTTGTGTGGTGGAGATTACAGGCGATGATATTGATTCGATGTCTGAAGAGCTTGAGGATATGTATCGTATTCCTGTTATGGCGGTGCATACAGAGCACTTTAAGACGGAGAATCATCTTCCGGGTATCCAGAACACCATTACGGCCTGCTTTTCACTGATGGAACAAAAGCCGAAGCGAAAAACGGTCAATGTTATCGGCCAGCGTATGGGCGATTTTTCTACAACGGAACTGTACCGGATGCTTAAAGCCGCAGATGTTCTCATAGGAATGAAGCTTCCGGGGGGAACGACTGTGGATGAGATCAAAGAGGCTGCCTCAGCACAGGTAAATATTGTCGTTCATCCCATTGGCCTGCCCCTGGCGGTGAGAATGGAGAAAGCCTTTGGGACGCCTTATGTGCTGTTTGACAAATATATTGATCCGGACCGTATTTATAAATTATATTGCCAGCTTTTTGATCATCTTGGAGTTCCACTGCCGGAAAGCGTGGATCGTTTATATGAGGAGGCAGTACAGGCGGTGGCCCAGGCCGGACCTGAACTGGAAGGGATCACTTATATTTATGGAAATACGCCGGTAGATTGTTTTGAACTGAATGCTTTTATGACAAAACTCGGCATGGAACCTTTGCTGATCCAAACGAATGTCATCCCTGAAAGGGAAGATGAAAACCTGTCGGCGATCCTGGAAAAGTATGATCCTTATGTAACAAAGACAGCGAATATTGCGCCTCTCCAATATGTCTATGATGTTTTAAAACCGAATCTCTATCTTGGCCATGAGTACGGGGACAGACTGCGGGCAAAAGGGATTGAAATTGCCCATATGGATCTTGTCTCTCCCATGCTGGGCATGGAAACAGCGATCACCGGCGTTGGGGAATTAGTGCGGGCCAGCCGGTCTGCCAGAGCGCTTGAGAAAGGAAGGAATGTAGGATGAGTCTTTGCCGCTATTTACCGGTACCATCGGACCGGATGGCTGTTATGTGGACGCTGCTGGGAGTGGATGGTGCCGTTGTACTAGAATATGGTCCCGCCGGGACAACGCATTATTGCGTCAGTCTTTTCGGACAGATGGGGATTTCACCGGATCAGAGCCTGTTTACAACCCATATGAGCGAAGATGATGTGATCATGGGAGATGTAACCCGCCTTGAAGATGCTATCTGTGAAGTTGACGAGGTATATCATCCAAAAGTGATCTTTGTCATTGCCTCTGCGGTGACTGCTGTCATCGGGACAGATATGGCAGGCGTCTGTAAATATATGCAGGACCAGGTCAGCGCCCGGCTTATTCCTGTAGAAAACGGAGGATTTTCAGGAGATTATACCCTGGGCCTTTCTAAAATCTATACGATACTGGTCAAAGAACTGTCAGGCTCTAAAGGGCCGGATGAAAAAGGGAAAAACCGGATATATAATATTCTTGGCGCCTCCGCCGGGGCTTACAGGATCCTGTCGGATCTATGGGAAATTGATGATTTAATGGGACGTGCCTTTGGTTTCACCCGGGGCGCTGTCCTTGGGGTAAATTCATCTCTGGATCAGCTGGCCTCTATTGAAAACACCCGGGTTAATCTGGTCCTGCGAAAGGAAGCCCTTGAGGCAGCCAGGTATTTACAGGAGACGTATGGTATCCCCTATGTTTATGGGGCGCCTTATGGTTATGAAGGCACGCAAAATTGGCTGGAGAAGGTGGGAGAAACCATAGGCGATGAAATAGCTTTGGAGGTGAAAACTCAGTTAGAAGACAGAAAATCTCAGGCCGGGGCTTTCCGTATGTATGCCAGTATGTATGCGGCAAAGCCGCATCAGCCATCGGCCGCCATTATCGGTGATTTTGATACGATCCTCGGCTTTTCATCCATATGCCGGGAATTAAAGATTCAGCCGGATCTTTGCATTTGTCTTCACACACTAAAAAATACAGACATTCCAGAAGATCTTGATATACGTCATCCCGCGTCTGAAAATGATCAGATCCAATGGCTTAAGACCCTTGAGTATCATCTTGTTTTTGGCGATGATGTATCCCTCCATCTTTGCGGAGACACAAACACAGGGCTGTGTGTCAGCTTCCCGCTGGTCAGCCATGTACAGACAGCAAGCCATCTGCCTTTCATGGGGATCCGCGGTATGGATTATATCCTTGAAACTGTAGACCGGTATTACCAGGTCCTGGAATGAAAAATGAAAAAATCCGGCAAAACATTGCAAATCATAGCAGAAAATGGTAAGATAATGGTGCTGACTTGTTGAGAAGGTTTCAGGTCCCGATTTCAAAACGGGCCTGTAATATCTTCATGCGGGGCTTGCTGTACAGGGCATGCGCGTTCCGCGCCATACATCGATGAAAAGTACGTAAGGAGATGCAAAAAACTATGAAAAACGGCAAAGTTCAGATCGGTATCATCGGATGCGGTGGTATCGCAAACCAGAAACATTTACCTTCTCTGAAAACACAGAAGGACCGGGTGGATATTGTTGCTTTCTGTGACCTTATTGAGGAGAGAGCTGTAAAAGCCGCAAAAGAGTACGGCACACCGGATGCCAGGGTTTACACCGACTATAATGAATTACTGTCAGACCCTGAAATTGACGCGGTCAATGTATTGACCCCAAACGTTGCTCATTGTCCTATTACTGTTGCTGCATTTAAAGCCGGGAAGCATGTGATCTGCGAAAAGCCTATGGCTCATAATCCGGAAGCTGCTAAAGAAATGATCGACGCATGGAAAGCGTCTGGAAAGAAATTTACGATCGGTTATCAGAACCGTTTCAGACCTGAAGTTCAGGCCCTTCATAAATCCTGTGAAGAAGGCGAGCTTGGTGAAATCTACTACGCTAAGGCTCACGCTGTTCGCCGCAGAGCTGTTCCTACATGGGGTGTATTTCCTAACAAGGCCCTTCAGGGCGGTGGACCACTCATCGACATTGGGACTCATGCCCTGGATATTACCTTATGGTGCATGAACAACTATGAACCGGATCGTGTTCTTGGTTCTGTCTATTATAAGCTTGGCCATTTGCCTCAGGCTGTTGAAGGAAATACATTTGGTCCATGGGATCCGGAAACTTATGAGGTTGAGGATTCCGCGTTTGGCTTTATTAAAATGAAAAATGGAGCAACCATTGTTCTTGAAGCGTCCTGGGCATTAAATATGCTTGATTCCAGAGAGGCGTCCACGACGCTCTGCGGTACAGAAGCAGGCGCTGAGATTCGTTCCGGCGGCAGCTATGAAAAGGATGAACTGATCTATAACAGGGGTAAAAACGGCCTTCTTATGGAAGAACATATTTCCGGTTCCGGAAAAGTTGCTTATTTTGAAGGCGGCGCTTCCGCTCCGGGAGCTTTGGAAGCAAAACAGTGGATTGATTGTATCATTGATGAAAGCAAGGATCCGTTAGTTCTTCCGGAGCAGGCTTATGTCGTTACACAGATTCTGGACGCGATTTACAAATCTGACGCGGACGGAAAAGAATACGTATTCTAAAGCAAAACCTGCCAGCTCGCTGGCAGGTTTTTAATTTTCCTCTTTAGCAGATCCTTGGAAGCTGCTGACCGGCAAGCTTTCCAAGAAGCCGGGCGCCTCCAAGGGCGGTTTTTAAAATCACCTTTCCCGGACGGCTGGATGTTACTTTCCCGATACAGGCAGCCCCTTCGCCTCCGGGAAGTTTTCTGAGCGCTTCCGCAATATTCCCGGCAGCTTCCGGAGCGCATACGGCCAGCATCCGGCCTTCACAGGCACAGTATAAAGGATCCAGCCCAAGAAGATCACAGACCGCCGCTACATCACTATCTACCGGTATTTCAGATTCATCCAGCTCAATGGTCAGATCCGTACCTTCAACAAACTCATTTAAAGTGGTGGCCACACCGCCCCGGGTTGGATCTCGCAGGATCCGTACCTGACCGGAAGACAGGGCAGCTCCGGCCAGTTCTGTAAGAATCTGACAATCCGAGTTTAATGAGGGCAGGGATTGGTCCTGTCCTTCAATGTCATGAGGGTCCTGGTCCTGCTTCAAAAGCCCTGTGCGGGCCATCATGATACTGGCGCCATGACGTCCGGCGCTGCCGCTTAGGATCACCGCATCACCCGGGCGGATCCGGTCTTTGCCAAGGCCCGGAGCGCGAAGGACGCCGATACCGCTGGTATTAATATAAATCCCGTCCCCTTTGCCCCTTTCCACAACTTTTGTGTCTCCGGTGGCAATAATAACTCCGGCTTTTTTTGCCTCCCGGGCAATGGATGCAATGATTTCCTTAAGATCAGATACTAAAAAGCCTTCCTCAAGAATAAAGGACAGGCTCAGGTATTTTGCCATGCCTCCGGCCATGGCAATGTCATTAACCGTGCCGCATACACACAGCTTGCCAATATTTCCCCCGGGAAAACGCCAGGGTGAAACCACAAAACTGTCGGTGGAAAATACCAGCTTTTCATTCCCGTCAAGGACAGCTCCATCGCCAAGGACATTTAAAGCCTGATTATCAAAAACAGGGAGCAGCAAAGACTCAATCAGTTCTGAGGTCTTTGTGCCGCCGCTGCCATAATCTAATGTAATGATTTCTTCCATATATTTTCTTTCCTTTCATCATTGAGACAGCCCTCCGGTCGTTACGTCTCATACCGAAAAGCCGCCGCGCAAGAGCCTTCTGAGGAAACCATGCATGGTCCTACCGGATCCCATGGCGTGCAGATTGTTTTAAACAATGGGCAGCGGGCAGGAGAGAGGATGCCCCGGATCACATCCGCGCAGCGGCAGCCGGGGATGTCCTTGCCTTCTTTTTGGACAAAGCCAAAGCGGCGTCCGGCGTCAAAGCCGGCGTATTCCTCACGGATTTTAAGGCCGCCGTTTTTAACCATCCCTAAGCCCCGCCACGGACTATCCTCAGGCTCAAATACCTGAGCCATCATTTCCCGGGCCGCCGAATTCCCCTCCGGCCGTACAAGGCGGATATATTCATTTACAAGGGCAGGCTTGCGGTCTGCCAGCATTTCCATAAGCTTTAAAACGGAATAAAGAAGATCCGCCGCCTCAAAACCGGACACCACAGCCGGAAAACCATAGTCCTCAGGCAAAAAGGAAAACGCACTACTTCCGGTAATGGCAGCCACATGTCCGGGACACAAAAATCCATTGACAGAAAAATCTCCTCCCTGGATCAAAGTCCGCAGGGCAGGCTCCGTATTTTTTAAAAGGCAGAAAACAGAAAAATTTTTCAGCCCCATTTGTGCAGCCTGAAGGATACAGGCTGCGGTTCCCGGCGCTGTTGTTTCAAAGCCAACGCCAAGAAAAATCACTTCTTTATGGGGATTTTTCTCTGCCAGAGTTAAAGCGTCCACAGGAGAGTATACATCGGTGACATTTGCGCCCATGGCTTTGCGCCGCAAAAGACTGTCCCCCCGGACGGTTCCAGGCACCCGGAGCAGATCCCCATAGCTGGCGATCATGACGTCCGGATCCTGACACAGATCAAACACCTGGTCCATAACTCCTGACGGAGTAACGCATACCGGGCAGCCTGGGCCGGAGATCAGCCGGATATTTTTTGGAAGGATCGTTTTAAGTCCTGTCCGGGCAATGGCCATAGTATGGGTGCCGCAGATTTCCATCAGCTTTACCGATCCGGCAGTTTGGCTAAGATTCTCCAGCTTTTTTAAAATGCCCTGGACATTTTCAGGCTTTTTAAATGCGTTCTCATAAAGCATTATTTAGTTCCTCCATAAATTTCAGGTTGTCCAGAGCCTCCTGTTCTGTCATTTTTTCAATAGCAAATCCTGCGTGGACCATAACATAGTCTCCAGGCTTAAGATCTTTTATAAAATCCACCCGGATATTTTCCGTCAGGCCTCCGGCTTCACCAGTGGCTGAATTTCCATTAATTTTCTGTATTTTCATAGGCATGGCTAGACACATGTTAAAAACCTCCTTTTTTAAGCTGAGCCTTGGCAATAAATACCTGGCCTAAAGACAAGCCTTCATCTCCCGGGGATACCCGGTTATGGGTATACACCTGAAAGCCGTAAAGGGTCAAAAGCTGTTTTATGCCAGATAAAAGCCAGGCATTTTGGAAAACGCCGCCGGATAAAACAACGGGAAGATGCTCCGGATTTAATGTTAAAGTCTGGTCAAGAGCCATATGGCAAAGTGTCTCCATAAAACGCCGGGCAATAATGGATGGAGGAATCTGGCGGTATAGATCATCCATAATTCCCCGGATCAGGCCCCGGGTATCAAAGCGGCGGACACCTTGATCCATATAAAAATCCATTGGATAGGGCGCTGTGTCATTTTTCTTAAAATCAGGATCCCGGTCTGCCAGGGCCTCCACTTTCATAGCGCCTTCTCCGTCAAATGAAATCCTATCCAACCCGGTTAAAAGGGCGCCCACACCGTCAAACAGCCGTCCCATGCTGCTGGCTTGGGGGCACGACACATTTTGATCTAACATGGCGGCGATCAGCTTCGCTTTTCCTGCCGGCAGGGGCGCAGGTTCAACGGAAAGTCCGCTATCCCGCAAAAGGGAAATCGCGATCCGCCCGATTTCCTGAACCGCCTTATCTCCTCCGGGAAGAACAACAGGCCGTATGCTGCCTGCCCGGTCACAGGTTTTAAAATCTCCTTTAAGACATTCCGCGCCCCAGATGGTACCGTCCGCGCCAAGGCCTGTTCCGTCCCAGACCAGAGCAAAAACCTTTTCATTCAGACCATTTTCCGCCATGCAGGAAGCCATGTGGCTATGGTGATGCCACACAGAAATAAGAGGCAAATGGTCCTTCGCCGTTATTTCCCTGGCTTCCCGGGAAGAAAAGTAATCCGGATGCCGGTCGCATACAAGAAGCTTTGGCTTTATTTTAAACAGACGGGCATAGGTCTTTTTCATGGAAAGATAGTGATCAAAGGTTTCCATATTTTTTAAATCCCCAATATAGGGACTTAAAAATACATGCGCATCCCGGCCCAGGGCAAAGGAACCTTTCTGTTCCGCGCCAAAAGCGCAAATCCCGGAAAAATCCTGGCCCGGAAAGGTCAGCGGCCCAGGCGCGTAACCCCGGCTCCGCCTGAAAAAGCAATTTGTTTCGCCGGAAACCATGACAACCGAATCATCGCACCGGTTTTCAATAGGCCGGTTATTTAAAAGATACCCATCCGCAATGCCTGATAAAACATCCAAAGCACGCTCATTATCTGTAAGCACTGGACAGCCGGAGCTGTTGGCGCTGGTCATGACTAAAATCCGGGGACTATTTTCCCCAAATAAAAGAAGATGGACCGGCGTGTAGGGAAGCATAACTCCCAGACGATTGCTAAAAGATATTCCTTCCGGCCGATCTGGAGCTTTTCTCTTTAATAATACAATAGGTCTGGCGCTTCCGGTTAAAAGCGCCTCCTCTTTGGGAGAAACATAGCATATTTTTTTTGCCTCGCTTACAGAAGCTGCCATAAGGGCCAAGGGCTTTTCAGGGCGGCGCTTTCTCTGGCGGAGCAACGCTGTTGCCTGGGAGTTTAAAGCATCGCAGGCCAGATGGATCCCGCCAATCCCCTTTACGGCTATGATCTTGCCCTGGGAGAGATACTTTCTTGCCTGGGCAAGAGGATCCCCAGGCACAGGCTGACCTTTGCTATCCAAAAAAAATACTTTCGGGCCGCAGTCCGGACAGCAGTCCGGCTGGGCATGATAGCGCCGGTCTGAAATATCGTGATACTCCCGGTCACACCGGGGACACATGGTAAAGTCTGCCATCACCGTCTTTGTCCGGTCGTAGGGCAGATCCCGGATAATGGTAAATCGGGGGCCGCAGTTGGTACAATTAATAAAAGGATACTGATACCTTCGGTCCGACGGGGTAAAAAGCTCCCGTTCACAGTCCCGGCAGGTGGCAATATCCGGAGAAATAAGCGTAGATTCTGAAAGAGATTGACTTTGCAAAATAACAAAATCCGATTCGTTTTCTAAAGGCGGTATAGTTTGAACAGATAATTCCTCAATACAAGCCATGGGCGGAGGTGATGTTTTCAGCTTCTGAATAAAGGCTTCGATAGCCTCATGCGTTCCCTCCACCTGAACCTCCACGCCTCCGGAGGTATTTTTCCCCCATCCGGTAAGACGGCAGGCCCTGGCCGTTCGATGGAGAAATGGACGGAAGCCCACCCCCTGGACGATCCCCCGGATTTTTAAATGTACCCGTTCGTTCATAATCTTTCTTCCTGTTCCCGGGTAGTGTTTAAGGCTTTTGAGATTTTTTTTGCCAAAAAGCCGCAAAGCTCATCCAGGCCCTCACCGTTGCGGCAGCTGACACGGAAAAGAGGAGCGTTTGGATTTACAGTTTCATAATTTTGCTCCACGCGTTTTTCATCAAAGTCAAAATAAGGGAGCATGTCGTATTTGTTCAGCACAAGGCAGCCGGTATCTGTAAACATCAGAGGATATTTTTCAACCTTATCGTCTCCCTCGGGAATACTTAAAATAGTGATCCGCAGGGACTCTCCTATATCAAACTCTGCCGGGCAGACCAGGTTGCCGATGTTTTCCACAAAGATCACATCCAAGTCGTTTAACGGGAGCATTGGGAGAATATTCTGGATGCTCATGGCTTCAATATGGCAGGCGCCGTCTGTATTTAACTGAATTGCCGGAATATCCAGCTGAGAAATCCTCTCAGCATCAATCTGTCCGGCAATATCCCCCTCAATAACGCCGATCCTGAAACGGGAGCGGAGCGTCCTGATGAGGGCCGTGATCAGACTTGTTTTCCCTGCTCCCGGACTGCCCATAATATTTATCATAAAAATATGGTGATCCTCCAATGTGGCGCGGACCTGACTGCTTACGTCTTTATTCCATTCCATGACCTGATGAAGGACTTTGATCTCCATCTGTATCAACCTCCAGACTTTCTATTATAAAATCATTTGCAGACAAGATTTCCAGCCGCAGACTATCACAAAGAGGGCAGGCAATATGTCTGCGGGTAATCTGGCTTTCCCTGCCGCAGTCCCGGCACCGCACCTTTAGGGGCAGCGTTTTTGCCCGGATCTTTACCCCCTGGGCAATGGTCCCTTCGGCTAAAAGCTCCATGTACATTTGTATACATTCAGGAACGATGCCGGAAAAAGGGCCCAGGAGCAGCCGGATCTCCCGGATCCTGGCAGCCTGCGCTTTTTTTGCCTCACTCAGGGCATGATCAAGGATACTTTTAGTAATACTCAGCTCATGCATCTTATCGTCTCCTTTTGTCCCTTGTCTCATTTATTCTACCACGGGTCCGGAGAAAATTCCAGTGCATTGTCTTGCTTCACATGGCACATGCGTGATAAAATGATGATACCATATAAAAAGCAAGGGGGATCTTTATGCAAAACAAATTTTTTACTACAGAAGAGATCAATGACCATGTGACAAGAATTACCGGTCTTGGCGGGGAAAATGCCTACCTGATCCGGGGACAGGAGCGGGCGCTGCTTTTTGACGGCCTTTCCGGGGTAGGCTCTTTAAAGAGCTTTGTAAGAGAGCTGACAGAACTGCCAGTATTTCTTGTCTTGTCTCACGGCCATCCGGACCACGAAGGGGCAGCCTTTGAATACGGCCAGTGCTTTATCCACCCAGATGACATCGGCCTGATGTACAGCGACTTTGCCGCTTCCGCCCAGTCCCGTATGGGCTATGTGTCCGCGCCTTCGCCTATGGCGCCTAAAAAACGGACTGCCCTTCAGGATGAAGATGTGATCTTGCCGGTGCCGGTAAAAACCTATCCGGTGTATAACGGTGATTTCTTTGACCTGGGCGGATTGACACTGGAAGTGATCGGAGTTCCCGGTCATACCCGGGGGACCATTTTGCTCCTGGATGTGAAAGACCGTACCGTTTATTCCGGGGATGCTATTAATGTGAACACCTTGCTGGGCCTTTACGGCTCCACAACAGTAGAAGAATATTATGAAAGTCTTTTATCCTTAAAGAACCGTCAAAAAGATTTTGACCGGCTTTACGGAGGCCATGGTGACGCGCCTGTACCTGCGTCTATTGTGGATGACGCCATGATGCTGTGTAAAAAGATCGTGGATAGGACGGATGATCATATTGAAGAAACGAGCATGACCGGCGAAACAGTTTATGTAGCAGCAAAGCGCCGCCCTGATTTTATGCCCGAATACGGAGGATTTTCAAATATTGTTTATGCGGATGATAAGATTTATGGCAAAAAAGGGCCATCGGTTTTAAAAGGGGAGCCTTATGTTGACTGAAAATTAAATGAATCTTTTATAAAAATGCGCGGGGAATCTTCTCATCAGATTTGTTGTATAAAATATCAGATTTGTGTTATAAAAAGCCGAAAAAATAGGATGGAAAAGTCGTAAATCAGGAAATACAGCCTTAAAATTCTATTGTATAATTATAGTAGCAGTTCAGGGCGGCGGAAAAATCGGATAAGAAGATGCGCCTCCCTGGATAGTTGCTGATCAGAGGGAGGTTGTATTTTGAAAATTACAGAGTGTAAAGTCAATCACATTAAAAATCCTTTAGGGTATGATCTGGCCCGTCAAACCTTTTCGTGGAAATATGAACCAGAGGCTTGGGAAAAAACAAAGCTTTGTTTTTCCGTCGTACAGGATGCCAATGGTTCTTTTTCTATGATTTCTCAGGAGCTGGATCAATTATTTTCCTTAAAAAATCTCAAAAATGTACAAGTATCCTGTTCCCGGGAGGGACTGGTGACTGTAGATGTGCCTGATTTTGCTTCCCTATATGGGAAAAGCAGCCAAGTCATCGTGGCTACAGACCAGGAATTTACGCGGATCATCCATGACAGCGGACGCCGGTCAGATATAAATTGCACTGGATACCCTCTTTCTTTAAAACTAAAGCCCTGCACCAGGTATTACTGGAAAGTCAGGGCCTGGGATAAGGATGGGAATATGTGTGAAAGCGAAACTTCATGGTTTGAAACAGGAAAAATAAATCAGCCCTGGCAGGGACGGTGGATCCGCGTCAAAGATGAAGAAGCAGGTATGTCTGATCCGGTCCTTCATCGAAGCTTTCATTTAGAAAAAGGAATCCAATCCGCCCGAGGATATATGTGCGGTCATGGATTGTATGAATGTTATATTAACGGGGAAATGGTTAATGACGGGTATCTGCAGCCTGGGTATCACAGCTACTCCCTATGGCAGCAATACGAAACCATAGACCTGACGCATATACTGCGTTCCGGGGAAAACGAAATATATTTTCTTCTTGGACGAGGTTGGTATAAGGGGCGCTTTGGCGTTGGCGGCGGCCATACGAATATTTATGGAAAGGACTGGGAGCTGCTTTGTGAAATTCATGTTACCTATACGGATGGCTCTGAAGAAATCATTGCCTCAGACAAAGCGTTTACATGGGCAAAAGGCCCCATATCTGATGATGGTATATATGACGGTGAAGTTTATAATGCCTGTATCAAACCGGACTTTTGGAAAACAGTAGAAGAAGGGGACATTCCTCATCCCGGACAGCTCTCAGAGCGGCTCAGCCTTCCTGTGGTTCCAAAGAAAATCCTCCGGCCGGCGCAGCTTTTAACAGACCCGGAAGGGAAAAAGATCCTGGATATGGGACAAAATATTACTGGTTGGATTGTATTTCAAGATTGTCTTAAAAAAGGACAGACCGTCAAGCTCCAGTTTGGGGAGCTGTTAAAAGATGGCTATCTGTGCGGAGATAATCTTGGGGATGCCCGTCAGGAATTTATTTATACAAGTGATGGTCAGGGAAAGCTGGTACGGCCGCATTTTACTTATTATGGATTCCGCTATGTGCTCTTGTCAGGGTTTCCTGAGGCGATTTCTCTTAAGGATTTTCAGGGATGGAGCCTGTATTCGGATTTGGAAACGGCAGGGGAGATTCTTACAGGTCATTCTATGGTCAATCAGTTTATAAAAAATGCCATGTGGAGCCAGAGAGATAATTTCCTGGATTACCCGTCCGACTGCCCCCAGCGTTCTGAGCGGCTTGGATGGACTGGAGATGCCCAAATGTATTGTCCAACGGCCTGCTTTAATATGAACACAGCAGCCTTTTACAGAAAATATATGCGGGATATAAGTAAAGAACAAATGAACCATCGCGGAATGGTTCCCTTTATCATTCCAAGAAGTCCGGCGCCGCCGAATCAAAAGGAAGAGGAAAACCCAGAGGATATGACCTCTGCCGCATGGTCTGACGCTGCAGTCATTATTCCATGGACATTATACCTGTATTACGGAGATAAAAATCTTTTAAATGAGGAATATCCGGGAATGAAAGCATGGGTAGACTATGTAAAAAAACTTGATGATGAAGATGGCGGCAGGGGATTGTGGGAGAGGGGCTTCCACTTTGGCGATTGGCTAGCTTTAGATAATCCTGAGCCGGGCCCCTTTGGTCTGACAGATAAATATTATATTGCGTCCTGCTATTATTTTTACAGTACCCGGCTCCTTTCCCAGGCTGCAGCGGTTTTAGGAAAAGAACAGGATGAAAAAAAATACAAAGCTCTCAGTGAAAAGATCCGCCATGCCATCCTTGAAAAATATTTTGATAAGGACCAGGTTTGCAAAATCGACACTCAGACCGGGTACATACTGGCGATTTACATGGATATTGTTTCTTTAGAAGCCCAGAAGAAAAATGGAAAAAATTGGTTCAAAAAATTATAAGTAATGGCGGTCATTTGGACACAGGCTTTGTCGGCACGCCATATTTATGCCGTGCCCTTACCAAAGCCGGACAAAATGCTGCCGCCTGCGCCCTTTTGCTCAAGGAAGATTATCCAAGCTGGCTTTATCAGGTCAAGCATGGAGCGACTACTGTGTGGGAAAGCTGGAAAGCTCTTGATGACCAAGGACATCTGACCGGAAAAGACAGCCTTAATCATTATACTTTCGGCTCTGTTGTAGAATGGCTTTATGCTGATGCTGCCGGGTTAAATAATTTCTGCGGAACAGCGATGGAGACTTCCCGTCTGGAAACGGCTGTCGGCTTTAAAGCTCTTCACCTGACGCCTCATCCAGACAAACGGCTTGGGTATATGAAAGCCTTTGTGAATACACAAAGCGGAAAAATAAATATTCAATGGGATTTTAAAGATAACGGTAAAAACCAAGTGGATTATAGGATAGAATTTTAAAGATGACGGGGCATGATCCTTTTTGCCTCAATGTATTTTAAATATCGGCGCACATTTTTGTGCAGCCTTCTTAAAAAAACTGGCTGTCTGTCAAAGGGATGCAGACAGCCTTGGAGGAGGTATGTTTATGTGGAGGAAAATCAAAACACTTTCACTGCGTGTGCAGCTGATCATCGTGATCTGCCTGGTCCTTGTTCCGATGAACATCCTTTTAATTGCCATGAATATTGTATCCACGAAAAACGCGGAAGACCGCCTGCGAGATTCTTACGTAAATGAAATCAACTCCCTTGTCCGCAGGCTTGAGGTCATTGACTCAAATATAGAAACAGAAGCAGACGCCTTTTTTCTTAATTACAATGATAAATTCAGCCAAACGACCCCTTTAGAAACATTATCCATCATTTATATCATGGAAGAACTAAAGGTTGCATGGCAAAAGATCGACCTGGTTTCCGGGGCATTTTTTAAAGAACGGGAATCCGGTCAGGTTTATATGACTTATGACACTACCAATATCTCTTTTGCTGCACAGGATGAACTTGCCGAAATTTTTGCTGATGAAGCTCTTGCTTCTCAGATGCAAAAGCCGGAAACTGTTTTTACAGACAGCAGCAACTACTTTTGGGTATGGAGCTTTGCTCATAATGGCTATGTTTTCGGCTTCTTTTGCTCCCTGGATCATATCGCGGAAGCCTTTGGCCAGGACCTGTCTGAGGAAATCTATATTTTAGATGACCAAAAAAATCTGCTCGCTTATTATGATTTTGGCGGATCTGCAGAGGATGTGTCCTCCCTGATATTCACCCAGTTGGCCAAGGACAAAGAAAGCTTTCAAGAAGACGTTCCTTTTGTTTATAACACTATAGGCCTTCTTATCCCGGAAAGTTCTATTGCTTCAACAATGCCATTGGTGCTGAGGATTTTTCAATTTTGTGCTATTTTTGCCCTGATCCTCATCCCTGTGCTGTGGCTTTCGATTCATCGAATCGTGCTCCGTCCTATCAGCCAAATGACGTTTGCTTTAAAGGAACTGGAAAAAGACAATACCGATTACCGGCTGGACTGGGAAAAAGCCGGATCCATAGAGATCCGGTATATGGAACAGGCATTTAATCAAATGGTCCAGCAGATCAAGGATCTGCGTATTGAAAAATATGAGGCAGAGATTGAAAAAATAAAAATTGAAACGATGAATATCATGCTTCAGATCAATCCGCATCTCCTTTTAAACTCCTTAAGCCTTATTGCCAGCCTTGCAAAGATCAAAGATTATGACACCATACAGCGGTTTGCCATGAGACTGGCGTCCTATTTCAGGTACTCTATCCGAAATCCTGACGCTATGGTCACTGTTGAGGATGAGCTTGCTTTTGTTAAAGATTATCTGGATATTCAAAAGATTCGGTATCCAGGCACCTTTACTAGTGTTTACGACATGGATGAGCGATTGAAAAATATCCGTATTCCCTCACTTCTTATTGAAAACTTTGTAGAAAATTCGATTAAGTACGCCCTGAAAATGGGAGAGGTTATTGAGATCATTATTATTGTGCGGGAAGATGGGGACAACCTGATCATTTCCATCATTGATAATGGCAACGGCATGGATGAAACTGTCTTAAATAAGCTGCGGCAGGGAGAAATGGTACAGGACAAAATCGGCAGACATATTGGGATATGGAATATACGCCGGAGGCTGAAGCTGATTTATAAAGAGGATCATCATCTTAATATTAGCAGCAAGCTCGGTGAAGGCACTCAGGTCTGGATAAAAATACCAAAGGAAGGTGACTATAACAATGACGCTTTTGATCGTGGATGATGAAATTTTTGCCATTCAGGGGATTTTACAAGATATTAACAAAGAAAAAACCGGCATCGATATGATCCTGACAGCAAACAGCTACGCCCAGGCGATCAATATTTTTATCAATCAGCCTGTGGACATTTTATTATGTGACATTGAAATGCCTTTTGGTTCCGGACTGGATTTGGTAGAATGGGTCAAGAAAAATCATCCCAAGACAGAATGTATCTTTCTAACCTGCCATGACGAATTTGATTTTGCCCGCCGGGCAGTAAAGCTCCAATGCCTGGATTATATCCTGAAGCCAGCGACAGCAGAAACCGTAAACGATGTCCTGCAAAATGCAGCGGCTCACATAAAAGAAGAAAATCAGGAAGATTTATACAAAGAATACGGAAAGATCTATTTTAATACCAGAAGCGCACCTTCACCGGAAAGTGAAAGCAAAGATACTCGCCATGCAGTGGAAAGGGTAGAAGAGTACATTGTCATGCATGTAGAAGATGAGCTTTCAGTAGAAGGCCTGGCTCAAATGGTTTATTTAAGCTCTGCCCATTTAAGCCGGTTATTTAAAAAGAAACATGGCATAGCAGTAAACGACTATATTACCAGTGTCCGGATGAAGGTTGCAAAAAATCTTCTGGAGACGACAGACCTGACAGTCACCATGATTTCGGCAAAGTCCGGTTACAGCAATTATTCCTATTTTATTAAAACTTTTAAAAAGACTTATGGAAAAACGCCCAGGGAATTTCGTCTGGAGATGGAAAAATAAGTCGGATTTGTTGCATGAAAAAATCAGAAAATGCGTATAACTTATCAGATATGTGTCATAAACCTGTACAATGGCTGCGATACATATCTGATATTTTTTTGTATAATGAGTCCATGATCAAAAGATAGGAGGACGAACTAATGAAAAGAAAAATTGCAGCAGGACTTGCTCTGTCCATGTCACTGGCAACGTTGCTTTCTGCCTGTGGCGGAGATTCAGGAGAAACATCCGGTAGCGCCTCGGGAACCAGCGGACAGGAGAGCACTTCCAGTGAAGCATCTGTTTCAGAAGAAACTGCCCACATTATTGTTACATATCCCTATTCCACGACAGAACCGGAGGATCTTGAAAAAGTCCAGGATGCAGTCAATGAGATCACGATTCCGGCGATCAATGTGGAGGTAGAGTTTAAAGCCATTGGTATGAGCGATACGTTTTCAAATTACTCTCTTTGGATCAGCTCCGGTGAAACCGTAGATTTAATGATGATCGCTTTTCAGGATTTAAAAACCTATGCCAATTCCGGACAGATCGATCCTTTAGATGATCTTCTTAGTGAAGAAACGACTCCTGTCTTGTGGGAGCTGTCTCAGGAATTTCCGATCCTTACCACGGTTGCCGGTGAAACTTATGGTATAACCCCGGTGGGTGTTAATTATGGGGATCAACCTGGACTGGTCATGCGTCAGGACTGGCTGGAGGAAACCGGGTATGAGACAAAAGATATATACACCATAGAGGATGTGACCAATATTTTTGCCGCTATTAAGGAAAATCATCCGGATGCTTATCCTTACGGCGTTCTGGGAAGTTCTATTACATCCGGTTCAACCTATTACACGATGCTGTATACCGCAGACATTTTAGGTGGAAATGTTATTGCCGGCGTATTATTTGATGCAGATAGTACGGAAGTGGAAAATCTATTTACATCTGACCAGTACAAAGAATATCTCCAGCAGCTTGCAGACTGGTATGAGGCCGGATATATCCTTCCGGATGCGGCAACAACCGATTCCAGCAGCAGCGAGCTCCTTATGAATGACCGGATCGCTTGTTATCCAATGAGCAACAAGCCGGAGCAATTTGGCAGCAGCTCCTACAGTTTTGATCTTACAGGAGTGGCTACAGATGAGGCCTATATTGGCGCCCAGTCCAACCTGACCAACTGGACGATTCCAATAACCGCCCAAAATCCTGAAGCTGCCGTAAAGTTCCTGGATTATTTATACAGCGATCATGACCTGTCCAACCTGATCATGTACGGAATCCAGGGAGAGCATTATACGATCGTTGATGAAGAAAACGGCGTTATTGATTTTGCCAATGACTACGATGGGACGACAAGCCCATATTATAATATCCTGGGCTTTTGGGGCGACCGGAGATATGAATATACCTTTGACGCCTCAGCAACCAGAGCGGAACACGATGCATTTACAGAGGAAGCTATGAGTAACCAGTATCTTTCTTATGGATTTTCTTTTGACAGCTCCAACGTGAGCAATCAGATCATTGCCTGCCAGTCTGTCCTTGACCAATACCAGAAAGCTCTGGAAACCGGAACTCTTGGCAGTGATTGGGAGGCTACCTATGAGACAATGATCTCGCAGCTTGAAACCGCGGGGATCAATGATGTTATTGAAGAGTGCCAGACTCAATTTGACGCATTTCTTGAAGCATCGCAGGAATAAATATCTGCATCTTATTTCAGGGAGATGGGAATTGTCCCAGGCTCCCTGAGCCTTTAAAAAGGCGAAAAAAATAAACGGCAACGCAAATGAAAGGAGATAGGGACATGCGTCAGACAAATACTGGAGATGCAGTTATGAAAAAACGAAAAAAACATCGGATACGCTGGAGAAAAGTGATTCCTGTGTATGTGCTTTTACTGCCTGGGATCGTTTATTTTATAATTAATAACTATATGCCTATGTTTGGCATTGTCATTGCATTTAAAAACCTGAATTTCAGAGAAGGTATCTGGGGCAGTGAGTGGTGCGGATTTGATAATTTTAAATTTCTGTTTCAATCCGGAAACGCATGGATCATGACAAGAAATACGATTCTTTATAATGTGGCATTTATTGTTCTTGGTATTGTTGTTCCTATTACAGTGGCTATTTTGCTTAATGAGGTCCGCCAGAAAATTGCTAATCGGATTTATCAAACATTGATCTTGCTTCCATACCTTATGTCTTGGGTAGTCATCAGCTATCTTGCTTATGCCTTTTTAAGTATGGAAACAGGATTTATCAATAATTCTATTTTAGAACCTCTTGGCTTTGAAGCTGTTGATTTTTATCAGGACACAACCTGGTGGCCCCTGATCATTATTTTTATCCAGCAGTGGAAAACCCTTGGTTTTGGCATGGTTATTTATCTGGCCAGCGTTATTGGCATCAGCAATGATTATTATGAAGCCGCGAAGATTGACGGAGCTTCTAAATGGCAGCAGATCCGCTTTATTACTTTGCCATGTTTAAAGTCCACGGTGATCACTTTATTCATTTTAAATCTTGGCCGTATGTTTTATTCGGATTTTGGACTCTTTTACCAGGTGCCACGAAACTCGGGAATGCTTTACAATGTGACGCAGACGATCGACACTTATGTATATAATGCCCTGATGGTCCAAAATAATTATGGTATGTCTTCCGCTGCCAGTGTGTATCAGTCCATTGTTGGTTTTATCCTTGTTGTTACAGCCAACGGTGTGATCCGTAAGATCAGCCGGGAAGATGCTATGTTTTAGGGAGGTTTTAAGATCATGAATGTACGTTCCAAAGGAGAAAAGCGTATGGAAAGGGCCGCCCATATTGTCCTGATCCTTTTATGTCTTCTGGCATTGATCCCGTTTATTCTGTTGATCATTGCGTCATTTACAGATGAATCTGTTGCGATTACTCAGGGATACAGTTTTTTTCCTGAAAAATTCAGTTTAACTGCTTACGAATATATTTTAAGAGAATGGAGTCAGATCGGTCAGGCTTATTTGATCACCATTATTGTCACAGTCATCGGTACGGTTGCCAGTGTTTTATTTACAACGATGTATTCCTACGGTCTGACTGTAAAAAATGTCCCCGGACTAAAGCTCATATTTCTTCTAACATTATTTACCATGCTTTTTAATGGCGGTATTGTATCCACATACTATGTGTACTGCAATGCTATACACATTAAAAATACCATATGGGCCCTGATCATCCCTAATCTGATGATGAGCGGATTTAATGTGATTTTGGTGAAAAACTATATTGCATCCAATGTTCCTACAGAGCTTCTGGAAGCAGCGGAAATTGACGGAGCCGGGCAGTTTCGCATTTTCTTTAAGATTGTCGTTCCTCTGTCTACGCCGATTATGGCAACGATCGGACTGATGTCCGGCGTTACATATTGGAATGATTGGAATAATGGCCTGTACTATATTACAGACAGCAAGCTTTACAGTATACAGCAGCTTTTAAATCAGCTGAATAATAACATTCAGTTCCTTATCAGTAATGCTAGCAGTCTGTCCGGTGTGGATATGTCCTCTCTGCCCAGCGCCACCATCCGTATGGCGATCGCTGTGGTAGCGATTGTCCCCATTTTACTGATCTATCCATTTTTCCAGAAATATTTTGCCAGGGGGATCACCATCGGCGCTGTCAAGGGGTGATCTGGCGTCCTGTATTCATTTTGCGCCGAAATTCCGGATAAGTTTTGTTCGCTTTTGAGCAAAACTTATCTTTTTTTGTTTATTTTTCAGTGCATAGTTTTTATGCTCTTGTAAAATCTAAAAAAAAGTAATATAACTATAAGTATGAGATTGTTATATTTATAACGCAGTATACAAAAGAACAGGAGGTTTTTTTATGGATCTGATTCCCATTTTGATCGCAGTTCCGGCTTTAATGGCAGTCATCCTTCCTTTCATAAGGGAAGTTAAGGTCCGGGGGATCGTGGTGTACATTGGCGCCGGATGCGTTATGGTCCTGTCTATGATCATCCTTGGGATATGGCTTGCCGATGGCGCGCCGACCCGGTATTTGTATCTGGATACGGAGTTGGTGGATCATGCCATGACTGTGGTGGATCTGTTTTTAATGTGTCTGATCATTTACATGGGCGTTAAGTACCGGAGGATTCTTGTGATCCTGTTGTCCGTGGCCCAGACCGGGCTTCTTATGTATGTGGAGTTTACGGCACAAATGCCGGAAAGCTATCATATGATGATCGACGGCCTTTCCATGCTTATGTGTATGATCATTGCCATTGTAGGCAGTTTGATCTGCATTTACGCTGTAGGCTATATGAAAGGGTATCATCATCACCACAAAGAATTTAAAGACCGGCAGCCATTTTTCTTTTCCATGCTGTTTTTATTTCTTTCAGCCATGTTCGGTCTTGTTTTGTCTCAAAGCTTGATCTGGATATATTTTTTCTGGGAGATCACCAGTGTAATCTCATTCCTGCTTATTGGCTATACCCGAACAGAGGAAGCTGTACACAACAGTTTTACAGCGCTTTGGATGAACCTGTTAGGCGGCCTTGGCTTTTCTGCCGCGATTGCTCTGTTAGTCTTTAATATTGGCAGCGTACAGCTTTCAGACGCGATTGCGGGAGGCGGCGCTTTGCCTTTAGCCTGTCTGGCTCTGGCTGGCCTGACAAAATCTGCTCAGCTGCCATTTTCTTCATGGCTTTTAGGCGCTATGGTGGCGCCTACCCCTTCCAGCGCATTGCTTCACAGCGCGACCATGGTTAAGGCGGGGGTTTATCTGCTCATCCGTCTTGCGCCGGCAATGCAGGGAACTACTGTTGGCATAACCGTATCCCTTATCGGCGGATTCACCTTTATTGTTGCCAGCATGATGGCGATTGCCCAAAATGATGCCAAGAAAGTTCTGGCATTTTCTACGATTTCAAACCTGGGACTGATCGTTGCCTGTGCCGGTATCGGAGTGGAAGAGACTGTATGGGGCGCCGTGCTGTTAATGATCTTCCATGCAGTAAGTAAGTCCATGCTGTTCCAGTCTGTAGGCGCTACAGAAAACTGCCTTGGCTCCAGGGATATTGAAGATATGCATGGCCTGCTCCTGAGACTTCCCAAGCTGACGTATATTATGGGAATCGGCATTGCCGGCATGTACCTGGCGCCTTTTGGCATGCTGATTTCCAAGTGGGTTGCCTTAAAAGCTTTTGTTGATTCGGGAAATGTCCCGCTGGTCATTTTCATTGCCTACGGCAGCGCTACCACTATGTTTTACTGGACAAAATGGCTGTCCAAGCTGACAACTCAGCACCATGCCCGGGAAACGGTGGAGGATGTGACCTGTAGGGATGAATATATGTCCATGTTCGTTCATGCGGGAGCCATGCTTCTCATGTGTCTTTTGTTCCCTCTTTTGGCTACAAATGTGGCAAATCCTATCCTGGAAGAACTTTTTGGCTATTCCTATACAGTGCTTTCCATGAACGTGCTGACAACTATGGCAGTGATGCTTGTTTCCGTGCTTATTGTGCCTACCATCATGGCCTTTGTTTCCCGCATGGCAAGAAAAGAGCTTGTTCCCATTTATATGAATGGCGTAAATGAGGGAGATAACCGTCATTTTGTCAACAGTATGGGCGAGCCCACCCATTTATATTTAAGCAACTGGTACTTAAGATTTGAATTTGGCATGCGCCATTTAATGAAGCCCTGCGTTTACCTTTCCGCCAGTCTCTTGATCGTTGTATTTTGTCTGATCATAGGAGGTGCAGTACAATGAGAATTGCCTTTGTTATTGGTTATCTTTTACTGGCTCCTTTATTAGGCGCCCTTATTGACGGCGTTGAGCGTGTGGTCAGCGCCCGGATGCAGGGCAGGCGGGGGCCTTCTGTGTTCCAGCCCTTTTATGATCTGCGCAAGCTTTTTTCAAAACAGATGATCGCTGTAAATAATGTTCAGCTCCTGTTAAATCTAAGCTATCTGGCTTTTCTTATCATTGCCGGATGTATGCTGTTTAGCGGAACGGACATTTTAATGTGCATGTTTATTTTATCCCTGGCGGATATGTTCCTTGTCATTGGCGCGTCCAGCGACTCATCTCCTTACGCCAATATGGGCGCGGGCCGGGAAATGCTCCAGATGATGGCTTATGAGCCTCTGACACTGATTATTGCCGTTGGCTTTTATCTTGCCTCCGGATCCTTCCAGGTCGCGGATATTGTCCAAATGTCTGTCAGTCCTATAGTGTTTATGCCCGGGATGCTCCTTGCCTTTATGTTTACGGCAGCCATTAAATTCCGTAAATCGCCTTTTGACCTTTCCACTAGCCATCACGCCCATCAGGAAATGGTCAAGGGCATCACCACAGAAATGTCCGGAACTACCTTAGGAATCATGAATGTTGCCGAATACTATGAATTGATTCTGATCCTTGGTATTTTCTGCCTGTTTATTATTAATAAACACTGGTGGAGCTGGCCCATTGCCATTGTAGTGTGCCTGTGCATTTTATTTTTTGAAACCCTGTGGGACAATGCTTCAGCCCGTTTAAAATGGAAAAATCTTTTATATGGATGCTGGCTTGTAACTTTACTGGCAGGCGGTTTAAACTTACTGATTCTTATGCTGATTAAATGAAAGAGGGTTTGAGTATGGGAGTAATGTCAAAATCTCCATGGCTTCTCCACTATGATGCCAGCAGCTGTAATGGCTGTGATATTGAAGTTTTGGATTGCCTGACCCCTAAATATGACATTGAGCGCTTTGGTATTATTAATACCGGTGATCCGTTTCAGGCAGATATTTTACTGATTACCGGCGGCGTCAACAGCCAGACAGAGCCTGTCGTGCTCCAGCTTTACAGCCAGATGCCTGAGCCGAAGGTTGTGGTGGCTGTAGGCATCTGCGCATGTACCGGCGGAGTGTTTAAAGAGTGCTACAATATCCGGGGCGGAATTGATACGGTCATTCCTGTAGATGTTTATGTTCCCGGCTGCGCGGCCCGTCCGGAATCTATCATTGACGGCGTGGTTAAGGCGCGGGAAATCCTTGATAAGAAACGCAAATTTTTTATAGAAGCGAAAAAGGGCAGTAAAAAGTAGGAGGACATATGGATAAAACAAATGAGATCCGGCCGATTTCCATGGACGAGTTTCTTGCCCAGGTGATCGCCATGAAAATGGAGGACTGGCGACTAGCCCAGATTTGCGCGGCCCGTGTGGAAGATGGCTATGAAATGAGCTATTCATTTTGTAAAGATTATAAAATGGTAACCCTCCGGCTGACGGTAGGAACAGAAGATAAGATCCCCAGCATTACTCAGATGTATTCCTGTGCCTTTATTCAGGAAAATGAAGCTTCTGAACTTTTTGGGGTTAAAATTGAAAATCTGAGTTTGGATTACCATCGCAGATTGTACCGTATTGACCAAGCGACACCGTTTAAAGAGAAGGGGTGATAAAATGGCAAAAAGAAGTATCATACCTTTTGGCCCCCAACATCCGGTGCTCCCGGAACCGGTACATCTGGACCTTGTCCTGGAGGATGAGGTTGTTGTTGAGGCCATCCCCAGCATTGGCTTTGTCCACAGAGGTCTGGAAAAGCTGGTGGAAAAGAAGGATTTTAAACAGTATGTTTATATTGCGGAGCGGATCTGCGGGATCTGCAGCTGCGGCCACGGCATGGGCTACTGCGAGGCTGTGGAAAATGTTATGAATATTGAAGTTCCAAAAAGAGCTGCTTATCTGCGCACCATTTGGGAGGAAATGAGCCGTGTCCACAGCCATTTGCTGTGGCTGGGACTTTTGGCAGACGCTATGGGCTTTGAAAGCCTTTTTATGCAATCCTGGCGTTTAAGAGAAAAGATTTTGGATATGTTTGACGCCACCACCGGCGGACGGATCATTTTCTCTGTTATGTGTGTGGGTGGTGTGTCCAAAGACATGGATTCGTCTATGTTAAAGGGAATTTCAGATACTATTGAAAGTATGGAAAAAGATTTGATCCCTATCATGGATACCTTTTTAAAGGATTACTCCGTTCAGGCCCGTTTAAAAGGCGTTGGTGTTCTGCCTTTGAAAAAGGCGCGGCTTTTAGGGGCTGTAGGACCTATGCTTCGAGCCAGCGGAGAAGCGTATGACTGCCGCCGTCTTGGCTATGAAGCTTACGGCGATCTGGATCTGGATATTATTACAGCCACAGAGGGGGACTGCTATGCCCGGTGTCAGGTGCGCTTACAGGAGATCCGTCAATCTTTCAGCCTGATCCGCCAGGCCATTGCCAAAATCCCGGAGGGAGATATTAGCGTCCCTGTTAAGGGAAATCCGTCAGGAGAATATTTTGCCCGCATTGAGCAGCCCAGAGGCGAGGCCATTTATTATATTAAAGGCAATGGGACCAAGTTTCTTGACCGGTTCCGCTTAAGGACCCCAACCACAAGCAATATACCGCCCATGGTAGAGCTTCTTAAAGGATGCCAGCTGGCGGATGTGCCTTTGCTGATCCTGACCATTGATCCCTGCATTAGCTGTACAGAGAGGTGATAAGCATGGATAATGTAAAGTTTCTGACCTTTGCCCGGACGGCGGTAAAAAATCTTTTTTCTAAACCGGCAACTGTAGGCTATCCTTATGAACCGGCAAAGTTTACTCAAAGATCCAGAGGACATGTGGAGATTCAGGGAGATCTGTGTATTTGCTGCGGCATGTGCATGCGCAACTGTCCTCCCGGAGCGATTTTTGTAGACCGGAAGGCCGGTACCTGGACCATTAACCGGTTTGACTGTGTCCAGTGCGGCAACTGTGTCAGCGTATGCCCGAAAAAATGTCTGTCCATTGTCCCCGGATATACCGAACCTCAGGATCATATGGATACGGAAACCTTTAAGGCTTCCCCGCTGCCGGCAAAACCGGCGGTGAAGCCGGCGGCGGCTAAAACCTCGGCGACCGCGGCGGCTAAGCCAAGCGGCGATCCATCTTGAAAGTCCTGCTCCCTAAACCTTACATTTTGTTGACAAAGACTTTTATTGTTGTTAGAATGGAACTGTTCAGTCAGACAGGCTGGGGCTGTGTCGCAAAAGGTGTTGGCGCTGCACCGTAAAAATGCCTGTAAAAACAGATGAGGTGAGGATTATGGAGCATAAAAAAGCGCTTTCAATTTTAGTGGATAATACAACGGGTGTTTTAAGCCGTGTTTCCGGTCTTTTTTCCAGAAGAGGGTATAATATTGACAGTATCACTGCCGGTGAGACTATGGATCCCAGATACACCCGCATGACCATTGTGGTTAATGGGGATGATCTGGTTCTTGAGCAGATTCACAAGCAGTTAAATAAATTAGTGGACGTAGTGGACATTAAAGAACTGGAAGAAAACCGCTCCGTCTGCCGTGAGCTTGTTCTTGTAAAGATCCGCTGCGAGGCAGCTGAACGGCAGGCTGTGATTGCCATTGCAGATATTTTCCGTGCCAACATTGTAGATGTTTCAAAGGATTCTCTTATTGTGGAAATGACCGGAGCCCAGAGTAAAATCGACGCATTTATCCGTCTGCTGGACGGCCATGAGATCCTGGAGCTGGCCCGCACAGGCATTACCGGGCTTTCCAGAGGCTCTGATGACGTAAGATACCTGTAAGCAACTAAGTTTTTTAAAAATATCTTGACAAAGTTGGAGAATGTACTAAAATTAGATACACCATCATGATAAAGTATTACATAGATGAAGATGAATAGGAGGAAACGAATATGGCAAAAATCTATTATCAGGAAGACTGCAATCTTTCATTACTTGAAGGAAAAACGATCGCCATTATCGGTTACGGCAGCCAGGGACATGCTCACGCATTAAATCTTAAAGAGTCCGGCTGTGATGTTATTGTAGGTCTTTATGAAGGAAGCAGATCCTGGGCAAAGGCTGAGGCTCAGGGCTTTAAAGTATATACAGCTGCAGAGGCTGCTAAAAGAGCCGACATTATCATGATCCTTATTAACGATGAGAAACAGGCTAAGATGTATAAAGAGTCTATTGCTCCAAATCTCGAGCCTGGCAACATGCTTATGTTTGCTCATGGTTTTGCGATCCACTTCGGACAGATCCTTCCGCCGAAGGATGTAGACGTTGTTATGATCGCGCCTAAAGGCCCTGGTCACACTGTTCGCAGCCAGTATCAGGAAGGCAAAGGCGTTCCCTGCCTTATTGCTGTTGAGCAGGATGCTACAGGAAAGGCGCATGATCTTGGCCTTGCGTATGCTCTTGGTATCGGCGGCGCAAGAGCCGGCGTTCTTGAGACAACCTTCAAGGTTGAAACAGAAACGGACCTGTTTGGTGAGCAGGCTGTCCTTTGCGGCGGTGTTTGCGCGTTAATGCAGGCTGGATATGAAACTCTTGTTGAAGCCGGATATGCTCCTGAAAACGCGTATTTTGAGTGCATCCATGAGATGAAACTTATCGTTGACCTGATCTTTGAAAGCGGCTTTGCAGGTATGAGATATTCGATTTCCAACACGGCTGAGTACGGCGATTACATTACAGGTCCTAAGATCATCACAGAGGACACAAAGAAAGCCATGAAACAGATCCTTTCTGATATTCAGGATGGTACATTCGCAAAGAACTGGCTTCTTGAAAACCAGGTTGGCGCTCCTCACTTTATGGCTATGCGCAAACGCGCAGCAGAGCATCCATGCGAGAAGGTTGGTGAAGAGCTTCGTAAGCTTTACAGCTGGAACGACGATGATAAGCTGATCAACAACTAATGATCAGTTACTGATTTTACATAAGATTTTTACCGGCAGGTTCCTGTCTATATGACGGCGTACCTGCCGGTTTTTCTTTACATCCGCAAAAATAAATGATAAGATGAAATGAGGTGTTAAAGGAAGGCGGAATTTTATGGATTCAAGACAAACGATCCTTTTGGTGGTGATCGGGGTTATTCTTTTGATCGCGGCCAAAATGATTTATGACGGATTTAACAGAAAAAAGAAAATCATGCAGCGCATCAAACGCTCTTACGGGCGGCTGCCGAAAAATGATTACTCGGCAGGCCGTTATAATGACAACGGCATTGCTTATTATTATAAAAACCGGGAGAAGACCACACCGGTTATTGACGACATAACCTGGAATGACCTGGATATGGAAACCATCTACATGATCCTGAATAGTACAGAAAGCGGAGTAGGAGAGGAGTATTTGTACGCCCTTCTTCATACCCCCTGTATGGACGAGGAAAAACTGAAGGAAAGAGATCGGATCGCCACTTATTTTGACGAACATGAACAGGAACGGACCAAAGTCCAGTATGAACTGGGCAAGCTTGGAAAGCTGAGAAATTCCAGTGTGGGACAGTATCTTACAGGCATCCGCTCCATGCGGCCGCACAAGCCGACCCTGCATATGATCTGCCTGGCCGCCTTGCTCCTGGCCATTTTCGGATGTATTGTGAATCCGGCTCAGTGGCTTCCATTCATTTTTTTCATTATTGTGATCAATATGGTCATTTATTTTAAGCGCAAAGCCAGCATCAGCTCTTACTTTGCGGTATTTTCGTACCTTTCCCGTATGAACCAGGCCGCCTTAAGCATTGCGGATCTTAAATGTGAGGGGATCGCCCAGTACAGCAAAACATTAAAGGACTGCGCAAAACCCTTAAGCAGTATCAGCCGTTATTCCTGGCTTTTTGTTTCAGGCACCGATTTTTCCGCCGATTTTCTAGCCATTATTCTGGACTATATTAAAATGATGACCCATTTTGATATGATCCTGTTTGATTACCTGGCTTACCGGCTGTTTAAATACGGCAAGGAGCTGGATCAGATCATGGAGATCATCGGGGAGATCGACTGTGACATTGCCATTGCGTCTTACCGCCGGTACATGGCTGACGGGCAGAAGACGCCGGTTTGCCGTCCAGTACTTCATTCCCAGGAAAAGGTATTTATTAAAGCAGTAAATATTTATCATCCTATGATCGTCAATCCGGTGATGAACTCGATTTCCGAAGATCGAAGCGTGCTTTTAACCGGCTCCAATGCTTCCGGTAAATCCACCTTTTTAAAAACCATTGCCATTAATGCCATTTTGGCTCAGACCATTTGCACCTGCCTGGCAGATTCCTACGAAGCTCCATTTTTCAGGGTATATTCATCTATGGCATTAAAAGACGATATTCAAAGTAATGAAAGCTACTATATTGTGGAGATTAAATCATTAAAGCGAATCATCGACGCGGCGTCTCAGAAAGAAGATGCATACGCCCATATTCCTGTGCTGTGTTTTATCGACGAGGTGCTGCGGGGAACAAATACCATTGAGCGTATCGCCGCTTCATCCCGGATCCTTGAGGCCATTTCCCGCATGAATGTCCTGTGCTTTGCAGCAACTCATGACATTGAACTGACCGCCATTTTGGAAAAGTATTTCTCCGATTATCATTTCCAGGAGGAAGTCACCGACGATGATGTTGCCTTTGATTATGTGCTGTATCCGGGACGGGCTACATCAAGAAATGCCATTAAGCTTTTAGGAATTATTGGATTTAACAAAGATATTATCCAGCAGGCTACCCAGGCTGCCAGAGACTTTGAAGAAACAGGAACCTGGGCTGCCCTGACGAATTAAGGGGGAACATTTGTGAAAGTCACCGTGTATACAGACGGCGCGGCCAGAGGAAACCCGGAAGGCCCGGGAGGCTATGGCGCTGTCTTGGAATATATTGACACTAAAGGCATCCTGCATGTGAGAGAATTATCCGCGGGATTTCGCCGGACCACCAATAACCGTATGGAAATGATGGCTGTGATCGCTGCCCTTGAGGCCTTAAACCGGCCCTGCCGGGTGGATCTGTACTCAGATTCCCAGTATGTGGTCAATGCCTTTAACCAGCACTGGATCCAAGGTTGGATCAAAAAAGGCTGGAAAAGAGGAAAAAATGAGCCGGTAAAAAATGTTGACCTATGGCAGCGTATGCTTGCCGCCATGAAGCCTCATCAGGTCACTTTCCACTGGGTCAAGGGTCACAACGGCCACGAGCAAAACGAGCGATGCGACACCTTGGCCACATCGGCGGCCGATGGCACGGACCTGCTTATCGATGAATACTATGAGGAAAGGGGCTTGGGTTGATGATCCGGTTTCCAGAGAAATTTTTAAAAGAAATAAAAAAACTGATCCCGGAGGCGTATGAAGTCTTTTTAAAAAGCTATGAAAAACCCATGAATTACGGGCTCCGGATAAATACATTAAAGCTGACGCCAGAAGAGTATTTAAAGCTTTCCGGGGAAGATCTCCGGCCGGTGCCCTGGAATGAGCTGGGATTTTATTATGATGGAAGACAAAAATACACGAAAAATCCCCTGTATCATGCAGGACTTTACTATATCCAGGAGCCATCAGCCATGCTCCCGGCCCATTTGCTTCCTATAGAGGAGGGCGATGTGGTGCTGGATATGTGCGCCGCGCCTGGCGGAAAAAGTACAGCCCTGGGGGCAAAGCTTAAGGGGACGGGCCTGTTAGTGTCCAACGATGTAAGCGCGTCAAGAGCTAAGGCTCTCCTTAAAAATATTGAATTTTTCGGCATTAAAAACAGCCTTGTGCTTAGCGAGGATCCCTCCCGGCTGGTTCAGGTATTTCCTGAGTATTTCGATAAGGTGCTCATCGACGCTCCCTGTTCTGGTGAAGGAATGTTTCGTAAAAAACCGTCTATGACAGCCAACTGGGAAAAGTTTGGACCAAAGTATTTTGGGGAAATCCAGCGCAGGATCCTGCTAAACGGATCAGATATGTTAAAGCCGGGAGGCATGATGGTTTATTCCACCTGTACCTTTTCCGGTTATGAGGATGAGGAAAGCGTGGAATATCTTTTAGAAAACCGCCCGGAAATGACCTGTATCACCATGGAGCGGCTTTGGCCCCATCAGGTGGATGGGGAAGGACATTTCTGCGCCCTTTTAAAAAAAGCTGAAAACAGCTTTGCGTCCGCCATACCGGCCTATGTTTATTCTTCTTCTCCAGATCTGGAGGGCTTTTGGGATTTTCTAAAAAGCGCTAGGATTAAAGATATATTTGACCATGACCGTCTGGTGGTTCAGAAGGGAAGCTTATATTATTTTCCTGAAAACATGCCAGACTTTAAGGGGCTTCATGTGATCCGCAACGGCTGGTACTTAGGGGAGCTTAAAAAGAACCGTTTTGAGCCTTCCGGGGCTTTTGCCCGGGCTCTTAAAAAAGAAGAGTGCGGCCATGTGCTGGATCTTAACCTGTCTGATCCCAGAGTGATCAAGTATTTAAAATGTGAAACCATTGAAGCTGATGAAACGGATGTGCCGGGGCTGGAAAACGGCTGGTATCTTGTATGTGTTTCCAGTTACCCCTTAGGCTTTGGAAAAATGAACAATGGCACATTAAAAAATAAATATCCTGTAGGATGGCGTTGGGAGTGAGGTGGGAGCATTGAAATCACTGGTGCGACTGGATAAATATCTGGCAGATATGGGCATAGGCACCCGAAGCCAGGTGAAAGAAAAAATACGAAAAGGCCTGGTCAGTGTTAATGGCCAGACCGCTTCAGGGCCGGAACAGAAAGTGGATACCGGTACGGACCAGATCCTTTTTGCCGGCACACCTGTAGGCTATGTTCATTATGAATATTATATGCTTAACAAACCTTCCGGCGTTTTAAGCGCTGCCAGGGACAAGCGGGCAAAAACCGTGGTTGATCTTATTGATGAGAAGAAACGGAAGGATCTTTTTCCCGCCGGACGGCTGGATAAGGATACTCAAGGGCTGTTGATCATTACCAATGACGGACCTTTGGCCCATGACCTTTTATCTCCCAAAAAACATGTGCCTAAAGTTTACTACGCCCGGATAGAGGGCTGTGTCTCAGAAGCGGATGTTCAGGCCTTTTCCCGGGGACTTAAAGTGGATGAAGATTTAACGGCCCAGCCGGCCCGCCTTACGGTTATTACCGTTTCCCAGAAGGAAAATCAAAGCCATGTGCTGATTGAGATTCATGAGGGAAAGTTTCACCAGCTCAAGCGTATGTTCCTTGCCATAGGGAAATCGGTGCTGTTTCTTAAACGGCTGACCATGGGGCCTTTGCATTTGGATCCCACCCTTCTTCCCGGCCAGTACCGAAGCCTGACCGAGGACGAGATCCGACTACTTAAGGAAGCCGGAAAGGGTCAGAACTCCCATACCGCTGACCTAAGCGCTCACACATGCGGCGGCTCGAAATCCCTGGACCCGGCAGCTATACTGGAAGACCGGGGAATGTTAAATAACATTGATGCTGTGATTTTTGATCTGGATGGGACGCTTATTGATTCTATGGGGGTGTGGGAGGCCATTGATATGGAATATCTTGGTCGTTTCGGTATCTCCATGCCTGATGACCTTCAGGAGGCCATCGCAGGGATCAGCGTTACCCAGACCGCCGTTTACTTTAAGGAAACCTTCCATATTCCTGACAGCATCCGGAAGATCATTAATGACTGGAACGACATGGCCATGGAGCACTATACTAGCGGAGCGCCCTTAAAGCCAGGGGCTATGCTGTTTTTAAAATATTTAAAATATCGGAACATTCCCTGTGCTATTGCTACCAGCAATTCCAGGGACCTTACCCGGGCTGTCCTTGAAAGCCACAGTATTGGGGGCTATTTTCAGATCATCCTTACAGGAGAGGATATTCATAAAGGAAAGCCGGAACCGGATGTTTATTTGGAAGCAGCAGCCCGGCTTAAAGTTTCGCCGGACCGTTGCCTTGTTTTTGAAGATATTCCTTACGGGATCATGGCCGGTCAAAGGGCAGGGATGCGGTGCGCTGCTGTATTTGATACATTTTCCGCCAGCAAGGATGATGAAAAGCGTCGTCTGGCGAACTACTATATCCGGGATTATCTGGATGTTATGAATCAAACATACGAGGAGTTAAAATAAATGGTAAAGGATTTTCTGCCGGTCTGCCGCCAGGATATGGAAGCGCGGGGATGGGACCAGGTTGATTTTGTTTACGTGATCGGCGATGCCTATGTGGATCATCCGTCTTTTGGCCACGCGATTATCAGCCGTATGCTGGAGGCCGGGGGCTATCGGGTAGGGATCATTTCCCAGCCAGACTGGAAAGATAAGGAAAGTATCAACGTTTTTGGCCGCCCCCGCCTGGGATTTCTCATCTCCGGGGGAAATATGGACTCTATGGTCAATCATTATACGGTGTCAAAAAAACTCCGCCACAACGATGCTTACACCCCGGGAGGCGTTTTTGGTAAACGTCCGGATTATGCCACAGTGGTTTACGGCAATTTGATCCGCCAGACCTATAAGGATGTGCCTGTGATCATCGGCGGTATCGAGGCAAGCCTGCGCCGTCTGGGCCACTATGACTACTGGAGCGATTCCATGAAGCGGTCCATTTTGCTGGATTCCGGTGCGGATCTGCTGTTGTACGGCATGGGAGAGCACAGCATTATTGAAATGGCAGACGCCCTAAATTCCGGTCTTTCCATGAAAGACCTTACTTTTATCCGGGGCACAGTATACAAAGCCAAATCCCCGGAGGATGTTTATGAGGGCATCACTTTGCCGGATTTTAATACGATCCGTCAGGATAAAAAGGCCTATGCTTCAAGCTTTTATACCCAGTATACCAACACAGATCCTTATTCAGGCAAGCCATTGATTGAAAAATACAATGATCATCTTTACGTGATCCAGAATCCTGCCGCCTGGCCATTGACTACAGAAGAAATGGACCGAGTCTACAGCCTGAATTATATGCGGACCTATCATCCCTCCTATGAGGCTGCCGGAGGCGTTCCCGCGATTTCTGAGGTGAAATTTAGTCTGGTCAGCAACCGGGGATGTTTTGGAGGATGCAGCTTCTGCGCCCTGACCTTCCATCAGGGACGGATCATTCAGGCCAGAAGCCATGAATCGATTATTAACGAAGCCCGTCAGCTTGTGTGGGAGCCGGATTTTAAAGGTTATATCCACGACGTGGGAGGGCCTACAGCCAATTTCCGTTATCCTGCCTGCAAAAAGCAGGAAAAATACGGGGTATGTCCCAATAAACAGTGTCTTTTCCCCAAGCCCTGCGAAAATCTCCGGGCAGACCACACGGATTACTTAAAGCTTTTAAAGGAACTTCGGGAAATTCCGGGAGTGAAAAAGGTATTTATCCGTTCCGGTATCCGGTTTGACTATCTTCTGGCAGATAAGGATGACAGGTTTTTAGAAGAACTGTGCCGTTATCATGTATCCGGCCAGCTAAAGGTGGCTCCGGAGCACATTTCAGACAATGTTCTCCGTCTTATGGGCAAGCCGCAAAACAGTGTATACCGGAAATTTGTCCAAAAATATACGTCCATGAATGAGCGCCTTGGATTAAAGCAGTACCTGGTGCCTTACCTGATGTCCTCGCATCCTGGCTCCACCTTAAAGGATGCGGTGGCCTTAGCTGAGTATTTGCGGGATCTGGGCTATATGCCCCAGCAGGTACAGGATTTTTATCCCACCCCGTCCACCTTATCCACCTGTATGTATTATACCGGTTACGATCCACGGACTATGGAAAAGGTGTATGTGCCAAAAGATCCCCACGAAAAGGCCATGCAAAGGGCGCTGATCCAGTATAAAAATCCGAAAAACTACGATCTGGTGGCAGAGGCCTTAAGGCGAACCGGCCGTACGGATCTGATCGGCTATGACAAAAAATGCCTGATCCGGCCAAAGCATAGCCAGCAGGGAGCTGACTGGAACGGACTCGGCGTGTTCGGACGCCAGGGCGGCAAAGTCGGCCGGAATCTGGCAGAAAAAGGCAAAAAGAAGACCATAAGAAATGTACACAAGAAAAAAAGGAGGTAACCCCCTTCGGGGATACCCTTATGGCCAAAGATCAGGCCAAAAAGGAGGTAAGCGGTAACATGAAAATTGCAGTTGTCAGCGGAGCTTCCTCCGGCATCGGACGGGAGCTTGTAAAGATCATTGATCGGAACTGTCCCATGATCGATGAGATCTGGGTGATTGCCCGACGGAAGGAGCGCCTTGAAAAGCTCCAGTTCCAGCTGGGCCATCCATTAAGAATCCTGCCCATGGATTTATCAAAAAAGGAAAGCCTGCTCCGGCTTAAAGCTTTTATGGATCACAAAAAACCTCGCATTTATGTTTTAGCAGCCAGCGCCGGCTTGGGAAAATACGGGCCTAATATTTCCCAGGATTTTCAGGATGCCACAGGGATGACGGACCTTAATGTGAGGGCGCTTACTGGGTTGACCCAAATGTCTCTGCCATATATGGCAAAGGGCGGCCGTATTCTTTTAATGTCCAGCAGCGCGGCCTTTGTACCCCAACCGGGCTTTTCCATTTACGCGGCCACAAAAGCTTATGTTTTAAGCTACGGTCTGAGCTTGGGACAGGAGATGAAAAGAAGAGGCGTTTATGTGACCACTGTATGCCCGGGGCCGGTGAAAACTGAATTTTTCGATCACTGCGGCACTGGGGAGACCTTATCAGCTTTTAAATTGTTTTTTATGGCCCAGCCGGATAAGGTAGCCCGCCAAGCATGGCGGGACGCTATGAAGAAAAAAGAACTGTCGGTTTACGGAATGGGCATGAAATCCTTCCGGCTACTGACAAAGATCGTGCCTCAGCAATGGCTCATTAAAGGAATGGGGCTTGTCTTATGAATAAGAAGGGACTTATATCTGGAGATTACGGTTATATTAATTACAGAAAAAAACGCCAGCTGTGCGTCGTCCTTATATGGGCGGTGATCATTGCGGCAGTGATCGCGGCCGGATGGATCATTACAGGAACCCGGATGAACGCTGCCACAGTTCTTGGCATTGTCCTTGTCCTTCCAGCAGCCAAAGCGGCTGTAGGCTTATTTCTTATTCTTGGCTACAAGTCCGGGGACAGAGAACAGTTTGAAAAGATCCGCAGCCTTGGGGAAGACCATTGTATCCTTCTGGCAGACCTGGTCCTGACCCGGTATGAAGGTTCCATGTATATTCCCATTGTCCTGATCCGGGGCGGGAACATTTTCGCCTTTGCGCCAAAACAAAAAACAGACAGAGCCATTATCCGCCAGTATATTGGTGAAAGCGTAAAGGCATCCGGCAGCACGGCTACGCCGTGTGTGGATCAGGAATTTAACAGGTTTTACCAACGGATCAAAAAAATGCCTCCATTAAAAGAGGGGCCGTCCAAGGAGGACGAGGCGATACGAACAGATATTTTAAGCCGGGCAGTATAAAAAGGCTAGAGAGGAGTATGGGATGCAGACACGAAGTGTGACCCCCAATGAATCCGGGCAGCGTTTGGACAAGCTTTTAACAAAAATATTAAACCAGGCGCCCAAAAGCTTTATTTATAAAATGCTTAGAAAAAAGAATATTACCCTTAACGGTAAAAAGGCCGATGGCAGCGAAAAGCTGTCTGTGGGGGATGAGATCACCCTTTGGCTGTCAGATGAGACGATTGATAAATTCTCTCAAAATACCATTACCCGGGTGCAGACCCACCTGGACATATTATATGAAGATCCGGATATTTTAGTGATCAATAAGCCTGTAGGTATCCTGTCTCAAAAGGCGGCTCCCCAGGATATTTCCGTCAATGAGGAGATTCTTTCATATATGCTGGATTCGGGTCAGGCTGCGGAAGAGGATTTTAAAAGCTTCCGCCCGGCTGCCTGTCACCGGCTGGACCGAAATACCAGCGGCGTTCTTATTGCTGGAAAGTCCATGCAGGGGCTGCAGGACATGTCCCAGCTGATCCGGGAGCGAAAAGTTGGAAAATATTACTGCTGTCTTGTTTGCGGACAGGTTAATAAAGGAGCCTCTGTTGAAGGATACCTGGTTAAGGACCCGGAAAAAAATATGGTCCGGGTTTTGACTGAAGGAAGCAGTAGGAGTGATTATATAAAAACCGTTTATGAGCCTTTGACATCCAACGGGCAGATGTCTCTTTTGTGGGTCCACCTGATCACAGGCCGCTCTCATCAGATCCGGGCTCATCTGGCTTCTGTGGGGCACCCCATTGCAGGAGATCCAAAATACGGAAATCCACGGGAAAACCACAGGCTGTTTGAAAAATATCGCTTAAAATACCAGCTCCTTCACTGTATTCAAATGACCATGCCGACAGATACCCTGCGGCTGACAAAAATTTCCGGAAAAACATTCACAGCTCCCCTGTCCGGCAAATTTAAAGATATTTTACTTGGAGATAAGATTACAGATAAGGTGGACAAATATGGCAACCTGGAATTCAAGAGGCCTTAGAGGATCTGAACTGGAGGAAATGGTCAATCTGACCAATGAGCGCTACCGTACCGGCGGTCTGGCGCTGATCCAGAAGATCCCTACGCCTATAAAACCTATAAATATTGACAAAGAAAGCCGGCATATTACGCTGGCTTATTTTGAACAGAAATCTACGGTAGACTATATTGGCGCTGTCCAGGGTATCCCTGTATGTTTTGACGCCAAGGAATGTCATGGCAGCGCCTTCCCCATGGCCAATGTCCATGAGCATCAGATCGTCTTTATGGAAGATTTTGAGCGCCAGGGCGGCATAGCCTTTTTGCTCATTTATTTTGCTCTGGAAAATAAATATTACTATATGCGTTTTAAGGAGCTGGTGAAATTTTGGAACCGGTCCAAGATCGGTCGGGCCAAAAGCGTAAAATTCCAGGAGCTGGACATGGATTATCTGATTTCTGTCAAAGGCTATTACATCCAGTATCTTCCCCTTCTGCAAAAGGATCTGGACAGTCGGGAGGAATAGGTTGACAAACCTTTTCGACCTGTGTATAATAGTCACACATTAGTTGATTATCAATTTACTACACTAAAGTGACATATTAGGAGGAGCTTATATGCGCGATATATTATTACATACGCCGGAGGGTGTCCGGGATATTTACGGCACAGAATGTGCCCGCAAGACCCGGCTCCAGGACATGTTGTCTCAGACTTTTGATCAGTACGGCTATCACGCCATCCAGACGCCGGCATTTGAATTTTTCGATATATTTAACGGAGAGCGGGGCACCGTTAAGTCCCGAGAAATGTATAAATTTTTTGACCGGGAAGGAAACACCCTGGTCCTTCGCCCGGATATAACCCCATCCATTGCCCGGGCGGTGGCCAAGTATTATGGGGATGAGGTGATCCCACTTCGTTTCTGCTATATGGGCAATGTATTTATTAACAATTCCAGCTATCAGGGTCTTATGAAAGAGTCCACCCAAATGGGTGCTGAACTGATCGGCTCTGACAGCCCTCAGGCGGACGGGGAAATGATCGCCCTTTCGATCGAGCTTTTGAAAAAATCCGGTCTGGACAAGTTTGTTCTGGATATTGGCCATGCCGGATTTTTCCGCGCCCTTATGGAAGAGGCGGGACTGGACCGGGAAAGCGGGGATCTGTTAAAGACACTGATTGAAAACAAAAATTTCTTTGGTATCGAAGATCTGATAGTGGAAAAAAACATCAGCCGGGAGCTGTACAACATCCTGATGGAATTGCCAAACCTGTCCGGTTCCTGGGAGATCCTGGACCATGCCCGCCAGCTTACTGCAAATGAGAACGCTCTGAATGTGTTAGACCGTCTTGCAAAGGTTTATCAGGTGATTTGCGCTTATGGCTATGAAAACTATGTCACCTTTGATCTTGGCATGCTGACCTCCTACGATTACTATACAGGGATCATTTTCAGAGGCTATACCTACGGCACGGGGGACGCCATTGTAAAGGGCGGCCGCTATGATCATCTGGTGGGCCAGTTTGGAAAAAATTCCCCGGCTGTTGGCTTTGCCCTGGTCATTGACCAGCTTCTTGCCGCCCTTGGCCGTCAGAAGATCCAGATTCCTCTGGATCATGAAGCAGTGATGATCCTCTATGATGAAGGAGGTTTTAGTCAGGCAGTAAAAGAGGCAAAGGTTTTAAGAGTCCGGGGAGTCTTTACAACCCTTATGAAAAAAGATCCGGTTTTAACTATGGACAGCTATAAGCGGTACTGCCGGCAAAATCTCATTTCTACGCTGATGGATATGACCTTAGACGGCTGTAAAAAACTGGAGGTGGACTAAATGGAATACTTAACTTTTGCCCTGGCTAAAGGGCGGCTTGCAAAAAAGTCCCTGGAGCTTTTTGAAAAGATCGGGATCACTATGGAAGAGATGAAGGACCCTGGTACCCGGAAGCTGATCTTTGTAAATGAAGCGCAGAAGATCAAAATGTTTCTGGCAAAGGCCAGCGATGTTCCCACCTATGTGGAATATGGGGCAGCAGATATTGGCGTTGTTGGCAAGGATACCATTCTTGAAGAAAATCGCCGCCTTTATGAGGTCATGGATCTTGGCTTTGGAAAATGCCGCATGTGCGTGTGCGGTCCAAAAAGCGCTCAAGAGCTTTTAAAGCATCAGGAGTTGATCCGTGTAGCTTCCAAATATCCCCACATTGCTAAAGATTATTTTTATAATCACAAGCATCAGACTGTGGAGATCATTAAGCTTAACGGATCTGTAGAGCTGGCTCCCATTGTAGGCCTTTCTGAGGTGATTGTAGATATTGTGGAGACGGGTTCCACCCTTCGGGAAAACGGGCTGGAAGTTCTGGAAGAAATCTGCCCTTTGTCTGCCCGCATGGTAGTCAATCAGGTAAGCATGAAAATGGAAAATGAACGGATCACCAAGCTTTTATACGCAATCAAGCAACTGGTTTCACAGTAACCTGTGTTCCTTAAAGGGGCAAGATTGAAATTTTTTTCCGTATTTGATATAATGGTGATGCTAAGGACCGGGCGGCAAAAGACAAAGCCGGTCCTGCGACATAAGGAGGATATATGAAAACATTACGTTTAACACACACAAGCGCCGGGGACATCTTGAACGACCTTCTTAAACGCAGTCCGAATAATTATACAGAATATGAAGGCACTGTGTCCGAAATTGTGGAGGATGTAAGAAAAAGAGGGGACGAGGCCCTTTTTGAATATACTGAAAAATTTGACGGCGCAAAGCTGAACAAAGACACTGTACAGGTCAGTGAGGCGGAGATTCGCCAGGCCTATGACCAGGTAGATCAAGAGCTTCTTGAAGTGATCCGCCGCTCCATGGCAAATATCCGCTCTTACCATGAAAAGCAGAAGCATTACGGCTGGTTTGACACCACCCCTGACGGGACGATCCTTGGTCAGAAAGTCACCCCTCTGGCCTCTGCCGGAATCTATGTGCCGGGAGGAAAGGCTGCTTATCCTTCCTCTGTATTGATGAACACTATTCCTGCTCAGGTTGCCGGAGTGGAGGAGATCATTATGGTGACGCCTCCGGGAAAAGACGGACGTGTAAATCCGACCACCCTTGTGGCTGCCTGTGAGGCCGGAGCCACAAAAATCTTTAAGGTGGGCGGCGCCCAGGCCATTGCCGCTCTTGCCTATGGCACAGACTCTGTTCCAAAAGTAGATAAGATCGTAGGTCCGGGAAATATTTATGTGGCTTTGGCTAAAAAAGCTGTATACGGCCATGTAAGTATTGATTCCATTGCCGGTCCCAGCGAGATCCTTGTGATTGCTGACGACACAGCCAACCCGGAATATGTGGCAGCAGATCTTTTATCCCAGGCCGAACACGACGAACTGGCTAGCGCCATTCTTGTTACCACAAGCGAAACATTAGCCCAGGAGGTATCCCGGTGGATAGATACCTTTGCAGAGCAGCTTTCCAGAAAAGCCATCCTGGAGAAATCTTTAAATAACTACGGATATATTCTTATCGCCGATAATATGGACAGAGCTATTGATATTGCCAATGACATTGCCTCAGAGCATCTGGAAATCGTCACAGCCAATCCTTTTGAGGTGATGACAAAGATCAAAAATGCCGGCGCTATCTTCCTTGGAGAAAACAGCTCTGAGCCTTTGGGAGATTACTTTGCAGGTCCCAACCATATCCTGCCTACGAATGGTACAGCCAAGTTTTTCTCGCCTTTAGGGGTTGACGATTTTGTAAAGAAATCCAGTATTATTTATTATTCCAGGGAAGCTCTCAAGGCTGCCAAGGATGACATTATCCACTTTGCTGAGGCTGAGTTTTTAACGGCCCATGCCAATTCCATTAGGGTACGTTTTAAAGACTGATCCAAACCACAGGAGGTTTTTGCCAATGGGTGAACGCATTGCAACGATACACAGAAAGACCAGTGAAACTGACATTACCATGCGTCTGAGCCTGGACGGACAGGGCAAGGCACAGATTGAAACCGGCATCGGTTTTTTTGACCACATGCTTAACAGCTTTGCCCGCCATGGTTTTTTCGATCTTGATCTGAAGGCAGCAGGTGATTTGTACGTAGACTGCCACCACACCATTGAGGACACCGGGATTGTTTTAGGAGAGGCTATAAAAAAGGCTGTGGGAGACAAAAAAGGAATCCGTCGCTTTGGTTCATTTATTCTTCCCATGGATGATGTTTTAGTTCTGGCTGCCATGGATCTGTCCGGAAGGCCTTACTTAGGTTATGATGTCTCCTTAAGCAGTGAGCGTGTGGGAGATTTTGATACAGAAATGGTACGGGAATTTTTCTATGCCATTTCCTACAGTGCGGGTATGAATCTTCATATTAAATTACTTTCCGGTGAAAATAATCATCATATTATTGAAGGGATCTTTAAAGCATTTGCCAAGGCTTTAGATGAAGCTGTGGGGATGGATGCCCGTATCCAAGATGTACTGTCCACTAAAGGGGCGCTATAGAAAAGAAAGGTCATAGTTATGCAATTATATCCAACCATTCATATTAAAAACGGAAAATGCTTTAATCCATCGTCAGATGCTTCAGATAAGCAGAACATTTTTACAAGCTCTCCGATAAAACTGGCAAAAATCTGGGAGGATGCAGGAGCATCCTGCATCCATATTGTGGACGTAGACGGAGCAGTCATGGGGTATCCGATTCATGATGATCTGATCCGGGAAATCGCCCGGTCGGTAAACATCCCCATCCAGGTGGGCGGGGGAATACGGACGATCAAGGATATTGACCATATTCTCAATGGTGGCGCCCAGAGGGTTGTGTGCGCCACCCAGGCTGTCCAAAGCAACCGTTTTGTAGAAGAGGCTGTTGCGTTTTTTGGAAGCGAGCATTTTGTTGCAGGCATTGACGCGGTCAATGGCATGGTGGCCATTGAAGGCAGAGAACGGTTAAGCAAGTATAATCCTATTTCCCTGATTAACGGAATGGGCGAGTGCGGCGTTGCTACAGTGATCTATACAGATATTTACAGGTCCTCCCTCCATGAAGGGCCCAGCATTGACAACACCCGGGAGCTGGTGGCCCGGACCAATGTAAAGGTCATTTATGGAGGCGGCGTTGCCAGCCTATCTGACCTTGAAGCCATCAGCCAGATTAATGTGGAAGGAGTTATTATTGCATCTTCCTTATATAACGGAGATGTGGACTTAAAAGAGGCTATTGATATTTTTGAAAAAGGAATGACTGGAAATGAAAACTAAAATGATCCTTCCGTCCATTCTTCTGACGGATAATGAAAAAAACACCCAAATGGCGTTCCAGAAGGCCCGCGCTATGGAGGAAAACGGCGCTGACGGCATCCTGGTATGGGATAGCCGGGCAAGCAGCCACGATCAGGAAGAAACGTTGATTCGTTTTCTTGGGGATATAACTAAAGGTACAGATACTTTACTTACTGTATTTCAGGTCTTCCCAAGATTTGAAGATATTAAAAAGATCCTGTATGCAGGCGCTTCACGAATTGTGATGAACCCTCTGGAGGGCGGCCGCAGCGAGACGATGAAGGAAGGAATTGCCCGTTTTGGTCAGGAAAATGTCCTTGGGACATTTTTTAACACTCCGGTGCAAGAGCAACCCCAGCCGGACCAGTTTAAAGAACTTATTCAGATTACCGGCTGCAGCCAGTGGCTTATGGCCCGGGAAACTTTTACTCGGTATAAGGATGTGATCTTCGAGCAAAAGCTTTCAGTCATTCTTTGCCTGGAAGCAGGGCCGCTGTGGGATATTTCAGAAAGCTTTAAAGAGCTTTCCCAGCTTTTGGCCATTCCCCAGGTTTCCGGAATCACCTGGATAGATCTTTCTTTGAATCCAGGAAATTTCGGGGAATCCGAGGATTTGGAACATTGCCGTGAGCCGTGGGATGGAAAAAACTGCCCTGGAAACCAGGATTTTACATCATTAAAAAAAGACTTAAAGGCAGCCGGGATCCCGGTGCAAGTTTTTGAAAGCGCCATTCCTTTTAGTGAGTTTAAGAAAAACAGCGACGGACTGGTGCCGGTGGTCACTCAGGATTATAAGACCGGAAAGGTGCTTATGCTGGCTTATATGAATGAGGAATCCTATAACGAAACAATCCGCAGCGGACGGATGACCTACTACAGCCGCAGTCGGCAGTGCTTATGGAAAAAAGGAGATACTTCCGGTCATTATCAGTTTGTCCGGTCTTTGGATATTGATTGTGATAAGGATACGATCCTTGCCAAAGTTAAGCAGATCGGCGCTGCCTGCCATACAGGAAATGAAAGCTGCTTTTTCACCAATCTTGTAAAAAAAGACGATGATGACGTAAATCCTGCCGCTATCCTTCAGGAGATCATGGACACGGTGACCGACCGAAAACTCCATCCAAAGGAAGGCTCTTACACAAACTACCTTTTTGACAAGGGTATTGACAAGATTCTGAAAAAGGTGGGAGAGGAAGCTACGGAAATCGTCATTGCGGCTAAAAATCCTGATCCTGCGGAATTAAAATATGAAATTTCAGATTTTCTCTATCACATGATCGTCCTTATGGCAGAAAAAAGACTGACTTGGGATGAAATTTTCCGGGAACTGGCAAAACGTCATTAAGAGCTGCGGTTACCAGGGATGAGTAAGCCGCCGGTACAAGCATGAAAGGTGTTTGTACCGGCGGCTTTTTTATGGCTTTTTTATGTCTATAAAACCTTTCAAATGCGTTGACAAAGATTTTATTTCACCGTATAATTAAATGATGTCGGGAGAGGGCATTGGTGCGCCCTGAAATCAATTTATCCCGGAAAATAAAACTAAAACCAACGTTATAATAATTGATATTTAGCAAAACAGAAGGTTTCGGCAAGGTAAAGGGGTGTTTTTGCGCCTTTTTGTTGGCGGGTTTCTGTCATTGTTTTAGATAAAGCTGCTTACAGGAGGTATTCATCGTGAATAGATTCTACGGATTAAATGAATTAAGAAAAATGTATCTGGACTTTTTTGCAAGTAAGGGGCATCTGGTGATGAAAAGTTTTTCACTGATTCCTCATAATGATAATAGTTTGCTGCTGATCAACTCCGGTATGGCGCCGTTAAAGCCATACTTCACCAAGCAGGAGCTTCCTCCATGCCCCCGGGTGACTACATGTCAGAAATGTATTCGTACCGGCGATATTGAAAATATCGGAAAAACCGACCGTCACGGCACATTTTTTGAAATGCTTGGGAACTTTTCCTTTGGGGATTACTTTAAGCATGAAGCCATTGCCTGGTCCTGGGAATTCCTTACAAAGGTCATCGGCCTTGAGGAGGATCGTCTGTATCCTTCCGTTTATGTGGACGATGATGAGGCCTTTAATATTTGGAATAAGGAGATCGGCATCCCTGCGGAGCGGATCTTCCGTTTTGGCAAAGAGGACAACTTTTGGGAGCACGGCGCCGGTCCCTGCGGCCCCTGCTCTGAGATCTACTATGACCGGGGCGAAAAGTACGGCTGCGGCAAACCAGGCTGTACGGTAGGCTGCGACTGCGACCGTTATATGGAAATTTGGAATAATGTATTTACCCAGTTTGAAAATGACGGTCATGGCCATTATGAGCTGCTGGAAAGTAAAAATATTGATACAGGTATGGGCCTGGAGCGGCTTGCCAGCGTTGTCCAGGACGTGGATTCTATTTTTGATGTAGATACGATTAAGGCGCTGAGAGAAGATGTTTGCCGTCTGGCCGGCGTTGCCTACAAGGAAAACCACAAGTCCGACGTATCCATCCGTATTATCACAGACCATATCCGTTCCGTAACCTTTATGGTTTCCGATGGCATCCTGCCTTCCAATGAAGGACGGGGCTATGTGCTGCGCCGTCTTCTCCGCCGGGCAGCCCGCCACGGACGTTTGCTGGGGATTTCCGGCAAGTTCCTTGCAAACTTAAGCAATACAGTCATCGAAACCTCTAAAGACGGCTATCCGGAATTAGAGGAAAAGAAGGAATTTATTTTTAAGGTAATTAATGAAGAAGAGGATAAGTTTAATAAAACGCTGGACCAGGGCTTAACTATTTTAAGCGATATGAAGGCACAGCTTCTTGCTTCCGGAAAAGAGATCTTGTCCGGGGATGATGCCTTTAAGTTATATGATACTTACGGATTCCCTATGGATCTTACAGAAGAGATTCTGGAAGAGGACGGTATCACCATCGACCATGACGGCTTTAAGGCAGCCATGGACTGTCAGCGGGATATGGCTCGTAAGGCCAGAAAGACAACGAATTATATGGGCGCTGATGTGACAGTATATCAGTCCATTGATCCGTCCATTACCAGCCGTTTTGTCGGTTATGAATATACCTGCTATACATCAGACATCCTTGTGCTGACAACAGAAGATGAGCTTGTGGAAGCTCTTGTAGATGGCCAGAAAGGTACCGTTATTGTCAGTGAAACTCCATTCTACGCCACCAGCGGCGGCCAGGAGGCAGATACCGGTGTGATTACCTGCGGAGATAATGAATTTGTCGTTAAAGACACTATCAAGCTCCAGGGCGGCAAGATCGGCCATGCAGGCGTTGTGACCAAAGGTATGTTTAAATTCGGTGACAAAGTGGATCTGGCTATTGATCATAAAAAGCGCAGCGCCACAGCTAAAAACCACAGCGCCACCCACCTTCTTCAGAAGGCGCTCCAGATGGTTCTTGGCAATCATGTACAGCAGGCAGGTTCCAGCAATAACGAAAAGCACCTGCGTTTTGACTTTACCCACTTTTCACCTATGACGCCGGAAGAGCTTCAGAAGGCGGAGGATATTGTCAATGAGCAGATTGACGCCAACCTTCCTGTGCTTACAAAAGTCATGGACATTAACGAGGCCAAAAAGACCGGGGCTATGGCCTTATTTGGGGAAAAGTATGACAAAAATGTACGTGTCGTATCCATGGGAGATTTTTCAAAAGAGCTTTGCGGCGGTACCCATGTATCCAATACCGGCGCCATCCGGGCCTTTAAGATCATCTCTGAAGGCGGCGTAGCAGCCGGTGTGCGGCGTATCGAGGCGTTGACCGGCGACGGGGTATTTAAGTACTATGCAGGTCTTGAACAGGAATTAAAGGACGCTGCCCACGCAGCTAAGTGCGAGCCTGGGGCCCTTGTAAAACGTATTGAGACTTTAACAGAGGAAGTGCGTACATTGTCCTCTGAAAATGAAAAGCTTAAAAATAAAATGGCAAGAGAAGCTTTAGGGGACGTTATGGATCAGGTCCAAGACGTTAAGGGGACAGCCCTTCTGGCAGCTAAAGTTCCCGGTGTGGATATGCCGGGACTGATGAACTTAGGCGATCAGCTTAAAGCAAAGCTTGGCGAAGGCGTTATCGTCCTGGCCTCTGAAAAGGACGGGAAAGTCAGCCTTCTGTCCATGGCCACAGATCAGGCCATGAAAAACGGCGCTCATGCAGGCAACCTGATTAAGGGAATTGCCAAGCTTGTGGGCGGAGGAGGCGGAGGACGCCCCAATATGGCCCAGGCCGGAGGCAAAAATCCGGCAGGCATTGACGCTGCTTTAAAAGAAGCAGTCCAGGTATTAAACGATCAGCTCCGATAACAGGAGGTGATACCTGTGAAAGAGATAAAAAAATTAGCTCTGGTTCTCGGGTGCGTCCTGCTGTTTATCCTATACTATTTCCTGTGCAATTCCAATGCGGAGGAAGTCAGGGAATATTATTCATCCGGCAGTACGGCAGACGGGACCAATATCCAGGATATATCCATTGAAGACGCGATCCATCAGTATGTCATTGACAACATAGAACAGGAGGTCAAGATTACTGGCACTGGAGATATTATGTTTTATGATTATCAAATGGAGCGTGCCTATGACAGTACCACAGACAGCTTCGATTTTTCGCCGAGCTTCCAATATATCAGCAAATATCTGACCGATTCCGACTATACCCTTGGCAATCTGGAAGGAACCATGGCCGGAAAGGATAACGGTGCATCCTCCAACGATTACGGATACTGGGCAGATGTACAAACCTTAAACTTTAATATACCAGAAGCAGCGGCAGATGACTTAAAAGCCGCCGGTTTTGATATGCTTACTACAGCCAACAACCATGTGCTGGACAGCGGTATTGACGGAGTGGCGTCAACGATTGATTTTATTACAGGTGCCGGCCTTGATCAAACAGGGTCCTTTAAGTCAGAATCGGATCAAAAATACATGATCCAGGATGTGAACGGGATTAATACCGGCTTTATTGCCTACACGAACCTGATGAATGAAACGCTGGACGACAGCAACAGCTATATTGTCAATAATCTTGATAACTACTCAGAAGATCAGATTAGCCTTATGTGCAGTCAGATCCAGCAAATGCGCCAGGAAGGCGCTGAGTTTGTCGTCGTCAGCCTTCATTTTGGGGAGCGGTATGTATCTACTGTCAGCGATGAAGAACGTTCTCTTGCCCAGCAGCTTGTAGAAGCCGGGGCTGACGTGATTTTTGGCAGCTATCCTCATGTACTTAAACCTATGGAAGTGATCAATGTCCAGGGAGAGGACGGCACAAGCCGTACAGGCGTTGTTTTCTATTCCCTTGGAAACTTCCTGTCCTCCATGCAGTATCAGTCCTCTAACCAGTATCCGAGAGATCTTGGAGCCGTGGCCAGCGTACTTATATCAAAGGACAGCAATGGGGTGCAGATTGATGGAATTGAGATCGTGCCCACCTATGTAGACTGGACGGATGACGATATTGCTGTGCTTCCTATTTGTGAAGTGGTGGATGATCCAACGGCTTATGAGGACCGCTTTGGAGACGATGCATCCTCACAGCTGGACCAGCAGCGTATCCAAACCGGATATGAATCGGTTATCCAGACTATTATTGGCGATTCTGGTCTGACTTATACCTATTCTGATTATAAATATCAAATTAGTTTGGAAAAATAGTTGACGAATCAAAAAAATATGCTATAATTCATATAGTGCTATGAAAAATATACCCACAGTTGTATAAGCACAATACGCAACTGGAGGGAGGTAAGGTGTGAGCTATGTCAAACGTTATCGTTAAAGAAAACGAAACTCTGGACAGTGCTTTACGCAGATTCAAAAGAAACTGTGCAAAAGCAGGTATTCAGCAGGAGATTCGTAAGAGAGAGCATTACGAAAAACCAAGCGTTCGTCGGAAGAAGAAGTCCGAAGCTGCGAGAAAGCGCAAGTACAAATAATTAAGAGTGTCTTAAAATAGAGAGGTCATCTCATCAGCGTCCCTGTGGGTGGTGGTGAGGTGGCCTCTTTCAATTTTGCATATCATTCCTCTATTGACGGGGCATGAACGGCAGCAAAATAAACGGGACCTGGGGATTCGCAGTTTGTGTTCCCGTGAACAGGGCAGGCCTATCCTTGACCAAGAGATAATTTGTAAGACGAACTTGAATGTCCAGTAGCTTTATGGTAAAGTGGAAGCATAGATCAGCTTTAGGCCAGGAGGCTATTGAGAAAAAGCTTAAGGAGCCCCCTTCGGGGATACCTATATGGCCTTAAACACATGGCCAGCAAGGAGGAAATATGTACGGAGAGTTATCTCATTTTGATGCTTCGGGAAATGCGGTGATGGTGGATGTTTCTGAGAAGGAGATCACCCGTCGGATGGCTGTGGCTCGAGGATATATTTCAGTCAATGAACAGGTGATGGCAGCAGTTCTTTCCGGAACAGCCAAGAAAGGAGATGTCCTGGGGGTGGCCCGGGTGGCCGGGATCATGGCCGTTAAAAACACATCCTCTTTGATCCCGTTGTGTCATACCCTGCGGATTAATAAGTGCAGTGTGGATTTTCAGACCGATGAGGAGCACGGATGGATCTGGGCAGAGTGTACGGTTCGGGTAGATGGTAAGACAGGGGCGGAGATGGAAGCATTAACCGGGGTCAGCGTGGCTCTTTTAACGATTTATGATATGTGTAAGGCGCTGGACCGATCCATGGCCCTTAACAACATCCATCTTGTTAAAAAAACCGGGGGGAAAAGCGGTCCCTGTCCCGAAAGGTGACGCCAATGATGGATTCCTGGGGAAGGACCATAGATTATCTGCGGATTTCAGTGACAGACCGGTGCAATTTAAGATGTATCTACTGTATGCCAGAAAGCGGCGTGCCATCTCTTTCTCACACAGAGATTTTAACCTACGAGGAGATCCTCCGGATCGTTACCGCAGGGGCCGGGCTGGGAATCAAAAAGATCAAGCTTACCGGCGGAGAGCCTTTGGTGCGGAAGGATCTGGCCCAGCTGGTGGCATGGGTCAAACAGACGCCAGGCATTGAATCGGTCACACTGACCACCAACGGCATCCTTCTGGAAAGCCAGTTAAAAGATCTGGTCAACGGAGGCCTTGACGGGATAAATATCAGTCTGGATACACTGGATGCATCAGACTATGAAAAGATTACCCGGAGAGGCCATATCAAAGACGTTTTGGCCGGACTGAAATCGGCGTTGAACAGTCCCCGCCCATTAAATGTAAAGATTAACTGTGTTCCTGTAAAAAGCGATTCGGATCATCTTCTTGCCATGGCAAAACTTACGAAAATGTATCCGGTCCATGTCCGCTTTATTGAGGTGATGCCAGTAGGCCTTGGGAAAAACTTTGATTTTGTCAGCGAAAATCAGATTCTTGAAGTCCTGACTCAGGCTTTCGGAAGTCCTTCCACAGTTACAGATTCCCTGGGAAATGGCCCATGCCACTATTATTCTTTTCCGGGATTTTCAGGGAAGATCGGCTTTATCAGCGCCATAAGCCACAAATTTTGTGATCAGTGCAACCGGGTACGGCTGACCGCTGACGGATATTTAAAAACCTGTCTCCAGTATGATACAGGCGTCAGCTTAAAGACTTTGATGCGAAATGGCTGTGACGATGACCAGCTGTCCAAGGCCATCCAACAGGCCATAAACAGTAAGCCAAGGGCTCATCATTTCCGACAGGAAGGACAGATCTTAGCAGATGAAGATGAAAAGCTGTCCATGTTTCAGATCGGCGGATAAGGCATTGGCCTTAAAGCTGTCTTATCCGCTTCCGCAGGCGGCAAGTGTAAATATATATTAGCGCCGGGGGACAAGCCCCTGGGATATGGGAAAGGATGAAAGGCTGTGGAAAATAAGAGAATGAAAGTTGCTGTGATTACTTCCAGTGATTCCGGGTATAAAGGAGAGCGTGAGGACTTAAGCGGTCCTCTGATCCAGGAAATAGTCACCCAGGCCGGATATACTGTAGAAAAGAGCCTTTTGCTGCCAGATGACCGGCAGATGTTAAGGGAAGCTATGGCGGAGATCGCGGATAAGGAGGAAGCCTGTCTGATCTTAACGACAGGAGGCACCGGATTTTCCCAAAGGGACTGTATGCCTGAGGCGACCATGGATATAGTGGAACGGCCGGTTCCAGGTATTCCTGAGGCCATACGCGCCTATAGCATGACGATTACAAAAAGGGCCATGCTTTCCAGAGCAGCGGCAGGGATCCGGAAAAATACCCTGATCATCAATCTGCCAGGAAGCCCTAAGGCTGTGAGAGAGAGCCTGGAATATATTCTTCCGGAGTTAAAACACGGTCTGGAGATCCTTTTAGGGGAAGCCTCCAACTGTGCCCGTCAGGAATAGCGTGGAAATGACTTTGGATAAAGGAGCGGTGCGTTTATGAAAAAAATCCGTACAGAAGATGCGGTGGGACATGTACTATGTCATGATATTACCCGTATTATAAAAGATGTGGTGAAAGATACCCCTTTCCGCAAGGGACATATTGTGACACAGGAAGATATTCCTGAGCTTTTATCTCTTGGAAAGACCCATTTATATGTGTGGGAAAATGATGATACCAAGTATCACGAAAACGAAGCGGCTGAGATTTTATGTCAGATCTGTAAAAATGACCATATGACGGTCTCCCCTGTGCGGGAAGGGAAGATCGAGCTTTCGGCGGATTGCGACGGCCTGTTTACCGTAGATGTAGAGCGGCTTAATGCCATTAACAGCCTGGATGAGATTATGATTGCCACCAGGCATAATTATTTTCCCGTGCATAAAGGGGATAAGCTGCTGGGGACCCGGGTAATCCCTCTGGTCATTGATAAAAGCCGTATGGAGGAAGCAAAAAAGATTGGCGGGGACACACCCATTACCCGACTTTATCCCTATGTTCCTATGAACTGCGGCATTGTGACCACCGGCAGCGAGGTGTTTTACGGAAGGATCCGGGATACCTTTACCCCGGTGATCCGGAAGAAAATGGCAGAGTACGGGATTTCCATCAGCGGCCACATTACTGTAGATGATGATATGGAAAAGATTACCAATGCTATTTTTAAGCTAAAAGAAGAAGGGGCCGATGTGATCGTCTGTACCGGCGGTATGAGTGTGGATCCGGATGACATGACGCCGGGGGCTATTAAAGCTACCGGGGCAAAGATCATTACTTACGGCGCCCCGGTCCTGCCTGGCGCCATGTTTTTGCTGGCCTATATGAATGACGGCACGCCGGTCATGGGACTGCCCGGGTGTGTTATGTATTCTAAGGCAACGGTATTTGATCTGGTAATGCCAAGGATCGCTGCGGGACTTCCGGTAAGCCGTAAGGATATTGTAGCCTTAGGCTGCGGCGGCTTCTGCCTTGGCTGTGATACATGCCATTACCCGGCATGCAGTTTTGGCAAAGGGACATAGACCTAAGATTGTCCGGTATTATTGAACGTTAATTTGATAATAACAAACACAAGATAATCGCCCGAGAGAGTGAAAGCCGTTACACTTTGTTAATAAAGGAGATGTACTCTATGGGAAAAGTGATCGCTGTATGTATAAGCGAAAAAAAAGGAATGCAAAAGACCAATGTCCACCAGGCCCGTTTTATAGAGGATTGGGGGATTGAAGGGGATGCCCACGCAGGAAAGTGGCACCGCCAGGTCAGCCTTTTATCCTATGAAAAGATCCAGGACTTTAAAGATAAAGGCGCTCAGATAAAAGACGGCGCTTTTGGTGAAAACCTGGTCATTTCAGGGTTTGACTTTTCTTCTCTTCCTATAGGCACTGTGTTTCAGTGCAATGACGTGGTTTTGCGCATGACCCAGATTGGCAAGGAGTGTCATCATGGCTGCGTCATCTTCCAGCAGATGGGAGACTGTATCATGCCCAGGGAAGGGGTTTTTTGCCAGGTCGTTAATGGCGGCACGATCCGGGAAGGAGATACATTTTTCATTAAGGAGGTAGAGTTTAAATGAAAAGATTTTTTACAACAATGATAAGCGCGGCAGCCATTGCCACTTTAGCAGCCTGCGGCGGAAGTGGCGGTTCTGCCAGTAGCACATCCGTCTCTGACACAATGGTCTCTCAATCAACAGCTTCCGAAAGTGATGCTGAGGCTTCTGGAGAACCTATAGAACTGATTGTTTTCGCAGCAGCATCCATGACGGAAACCATGGAGGAAATTGCCCAGCTGTATAGTCAGGTAGCTCCCAACGTAACTATTGTGTATACATTTGATTCTTCAGGAACTTTAGCGACTCAAATTGAGGAGGGAGCGGACTGTGACCTGTTTATTTCCGCTGCGCCTAAGCAGATGAACCAAATCGACATTAACGGGGGAGAGGACAACCCAGACGGACTGGATTTTGTCCTGGAGGATACCCGTATTGATCTTCTGGAAAATAAGGTTGTGCTTGTAACAGCAGATAACAGCGATTCCGGGATCACATCTTTTGAAGATCTTACCTCAGATAAGCTTACCCTGCTGTGTATTGGAAATGAAGACGTGCCGGTAGGCGATTATTCTTTAAAGATCCTGGAATATCTTGGAACAAGCGCCCAGGAGCTGGAAGCAGAGGGTAAGCTGACCTACGGTTCTAACGTAAAGGAAGTCACCACTCAGGTATCTGAAGGCACTGTAGACTGCGGCATTATTTATGCCACAGATGCATTTTCCGCCGGTCTGACTCCGGTAGATGAGGCAACTGCCCAAATGTGCGGCCAAGTGATCTATCCTGCGGCTGTTATGAAAAATTCAGAAAATATTGACGCGGCCAAAGCATTTCTTGAATATCTTCAAGGGGATGAGGCGAAAGCTGTCTTTGAAAGCGTGGGATTTACGCCTTTAACATAATGAAAAATTAAGAGGAGGAGAGTCGCCTGTGGATTGGTATCCCTTGTGGAATTCACTGAGGATCGCGGCAATTTCCTGTGTGATTGTTTTTTTTACCGGGATTTTTGCCGCCTATTATGTGGCCCGTTTAAACCGGATCGTTAAAGGGATCCTGGATGTGATCCTGACGCTTCCTATGGTGCTTCCCCCTACAGTGGTAGGGTATTTTCTTTTGCTGATCTTCGGGCCAAAGCATCCGATAGGAGCGCTTTTTTTAGACCTTTTTAATGTTAAGCTGGTCATGACCTGGTATTCCGCCATCTTTGCGGCAGTGGTGGTTTCCTTTCCTTTAATGTATCGAACTGCCCGGGGAGCTTTTGAAAGCTTTGACGTGACCCTTGCTTATTCCGGCCAGACCCTTGGACTTTCCAATACATATATTTTCTGGCATATCCGTATGCCTGCATGCCGCCAGGGAATCCTTGCAGGCACAGTGCTGGCCTTTGCCAGAGCCTTAGGAGAATACGGGGCCACCAGCATGGTGGCCGGCTATACGCCGGGACGCACGGCCACGATTTCTACTACAGTCTATCAGCTGTGGCGTACCAATGACGAGGCCATGGCGTTTAAGTGGGTTCTGGTCAATCTGGCCATTTCCGCAGTGGTGCTTCTGACAGTAAATCTTTTGGAAAGAAAGGAAAAGTAATGGCGCTTCTTGTAGATATTAAGAAAAAACTTGGAAATTTTATTCTGGATGTACACTTTAAGGCTGAGGATGAGGTCCTTGGCCTTCTTGGCGCATCGGGATGCGGAAAAAGCATGACCCTTAAATGTATCGCCGGTATTGTCACCCCGGATGAAGGGCGGATCATATTGGATGGAAATGTTCTTTTTGATTCTGAAAAGAACATCAATCTTCCTCCACAAAAGCGCAGGGTAGGGCTGTTATTTCAAAGCTATGCTCTGTTTCCCAATATGAATGTTTATCAAAATATCCGTGCAGGCCTGTGGCGGGACCGGAGACAAATCAAAGACGTGGATCTTAAAATCCGTCAGATCATGGGCATGCTTTATCTGACGGATCTGGAAAAGCACCGGCCTTCCCAGTTGTCCGGAGGGCAGAAACAACGGGTGGCTCTGGCCCGCATCCTTGTGTCAGATCCCCATATTCTTATGCTGGACGAGCCTTTTGCCGCTTTGGACGCTTATTTGCGGTGGGAGGTTGAAAATCAGCTAGCAGATATTTTAAAGGCCTATAAAAAGACCGTACTTTTTGTGTCTCACGATAAAGACGAGGTTTTCCGTCTGTGTCCAAGGGTTTGTGCCATGACTCATGGCCGCGCCAGCGCCCCTGAAATTACGGAAAAAATGTTTGAGCATCCTACCACCATTGCCCAGGCTCTGCTTTCCGGCTGCAAAAATATTTCCCGGGCCCAGCGGCTGACAGAACACACACTTCTGGCCCTGGAATGGGGAATACAGTTAGGTACTCAAAGGCCTTTACCGGAAGATCTGGCCGCAGTAGGTATCCACGGAAGATACCTTCGTCTGTCAGACTCTGTGTCGGATTCAAACCGGATTCCCTGCAGACTGACCCGTCAGGTATCCGATTCCATGTATGATAAATATCAATTCTGCCCTGAAACAGATGGGTGCCAGGCGCCGAAGCGCCTGTGTATGGACGTGGTTCGGAGCCAGGGATCTGTCCCGGATCTTTCAGGGAATAGGCCGGTTTTTCTCACTTTTGATGAAGAAAATCTTATGCTTTTAAATAAATAAATGGTTTAAGCACAGGCCTTTACTAAAAAGGAAACTTTTGATATAATGAACCCGTGCATATCCGCAGGGGTAAATGGATGGGAGTCCTTTTTACGGTTTACTTCTGGGGATATAAATTATATATGGGAGATTTAAGGAGCGATATTTTGCAGACAGTTATAGTAGAGTTTGACAGTATGGATCAGATGACCCAGGTATTCGGACCTTTTGACAGGAATATTAAGTTGATTGAAAAAAACCTGCCTGTAACCATTACCGGGCAGGGAGATCGGGTAAAGGTGACCGGTGAGGATGTGATGGCCCAAAAGGCGGCGCGCACGCTGGAAACCTTAAAAAAGATGCGGGATAACGGTCAGGTGATCAATGACAACGTGGTCAGCCAGGCCATGGAGCTGGTAGACGATGGCGCTGCCGATGAGGCTCTTATGGTCATGAAGGATGTAATCACTTTAACTTATAAGGGAAAGCCGGTAAAGTGCAAGACTATTGGCCAGAGAAATTATATTAATGCCATTAGGGAGCATGCGGTGACCATCTGCATCGGCCCTGCAGGTACGGGAAAAACCTATCTAGCTATTGCCATGGCTGTGGATGCCCTGAAAAAGGAAGAAATCTCAAGGATCATCCTGACCCGCCCGGCTGTAGAGGCAGGCGAACATTTAGGATTTCTCCCAGGAGATTTGCAAAGCAAGGTGGATCCCTATTTAAGACCTCTTTATGACGGCTTATTTGAAATGCTTGGTGAGGAGAGTTTTAACCGGAACCTGGAGCGGGGGATCATTGAGGTGGCTCCCCTGGCCTATATGCGCGGACGCACATTAAATAACAGTTTTGTGATCCTGGATGAGGCGCAAAATGCCAGTCTGGAGCAGATGTTTATGGTGCTGACCCGACTTGGCGAGGGTTCCCGGGTCATTGTGACCGGTGATGTGACCCAAGTAGACCTTCTGGACAAGGCCTCCGGCCTGGAAAGAACAGCTCAGATCTTAAAGGATGTGGATGGGATCGCCGTAACAAAGCTTTCCAACCGGGATGTGGTGCGTCACAAGCTGGTAAAAGATATTATTAAAGCCTTTGAAAAATATAAAGAAAAAGAAGAAACCCGGCAAAGGAGGAAGACGGATGACACTGAACATCGAAGAAGAAACCGCTATTCCCGAAGATCTGGATTATAAAAAGATCATTGCCGATGTGGTCAATGCCGCATTGGAATTTGAAGATTGCCCATATGAGGTAGAGCTGGATGTAATCCTGACCTCGGACGAAGAGATCGCGCTGATCAACAGGGACTGCCGGGATCTTTACTGTCCAACAGACGTCCTGTCCTTTCCTATGGTCGATTATGTGTCCCCGGGGGATTTTTCCTGTCTGGACAGCTATAACGAGGAGGATTATTTTAATCCGGAAACCGGGGAGCTGATGCTGGGGGATATTATTATTTCCATGGACAAGGTTTTGGAACAGGCCGAAAAGTACGGCCACAGCCGGGAGCGGGAACTGGGTTTTTTAGTGGCTCACAGTATGCTCCATCTGTTTGGCTATGACCATATGGAACCGGAAGAAACAAAGGTTATGGAAGTCAAACAGAGAGAGATTTTAAAATTAGTCCATTTAAACCGGTAGCGGGAGAGATGGACACACTAAGGAGGGTTTTATATGACAAAATATAAAGGGATAAGCATGGCTTTAGTTCTTGCATTAACGCTGACCGCTGCCGGATGCTCCGGCGGATCCAATGAAAGCGAGACACAGGCGCAGACACAGTCTCAGGCGCCGGACACAGAAGAGACTGCCGTTGAAGCAGAATCAGAGACTGAGGCGGAAACTGAGGCCGAGGTTTTATCGGAAGGACAGATGTTCAGCTTCCTTACCGGTGAAATCATCGACAGTACTGTAGGGATGCAGCGGCCCGTAGCTGTAATGATCAATAATATTGAAGCCGCAATTCCTCAGCAGTGCGGCACCTCCCAGGCGGATATTATTTATGAAGCTGTTGTAGAAGGCGGTATTACCCGTCTCATGGCTATCTTTCAGGATACCAGTGAAATCGAAAAAGTAGGTTCTGTGCGCAGCGCAAGACATAATTATATTGATTTTGCCAATAACTTTGACGCTATTTACTGCCATTACGGTCAGTCTATTTACGCTACAGACCGGATCGAACAGGATGGTATTCAGACCGTAAGCGAATATGTTTCCAGCGCTTATTTTCAGGATAATAATTATTCGGCACCCCATCATATTTTTGCCAGCGGTGAAACATTAGAAGCTGGTATTGCCCAAATCGGAGTGGAGAGAAATCTTCCCGATGATTATGAAAGCTGTTTTGTATTTAATACTGAAGATACAGAGCTGGATTATGGTACCATTGCCAACACAGTGGCGATTCCTTTTACTTACAGCCAGCCTACATTTGAATATGACAGCACTACCGGATTATATAATAAAACCCAGTACGGCGCTCCCCATACAGATGCAAATAACGGAGAGCAGCTGACATTTAAAAATATTTTGATCCAGTTTGCCCAGTATGAAAGTATTGTAGGCGGATCCGGCTGCCAGGACATCACCCTGGACGGTGAAGGCGATGCGATCTATATTACCAACGGCAAGGCGATCAACGTAACATGGGAGCGGGCAGATAAAAATGACCAAACCAGGTATTATACAGAAGACGGGCAGCAGCTGTCTATGAATCCTGGCAAAACTTATATTGCTGTTGTTCCCCTGGATTTTAACATTACGTTAAGCGAATAAAGGATAATGAGGTTGTTTCATGGCAGATCAGAAAAAATCATCAAACAGCAGCATCGTTGTGCAAAGCGCTATTTTAGCCGCTGCCCAGATTCTTGTGCGGGTTATCGGACTTTTGTACCGTGTGCCTATGCAGAGAATTATCGGGGATGTGGGCAACGGCTACTATGGCGCGGCATATGAAATCTATCAGTTTATTTTGCTTTTGTCCGCCAATGGCATCCCAACTGCAGTTGCTTTACTGGTGGCGCGGCATCTGGCCAGGAGAGAGTACAAAAACGTTTACCGGATTTTTAAGGGTTCCATGCTTTTTGCCCTGATCATCGGCAGCACTGTTATGATCTTTACCCTGGTGGGAGCCCCCTGGCTGGCAGTGGCGCTGTTCGGTACGGACTACGCGGATGTAGCCATTGCCCTGAGGATCCTTGCGCCTACCCTGCTGATTTCAGCAGTGATGGGGGTTATGCGGGGATTTTTCCAGGGGAAGAATGTTATGCTGCCCACAGCGGTTTCCCAGATGGTGGAGCAGGTATTTAATGCGATCATCAGTGTGGTTGCCGCGTACTTCCTTATTGTTCGAGGTCCTGCATGGGGCGCCGCCGGCGGAACATTGGGAACCTGTATGGGAGCCTTAAGCGGTTTTATATTTATTGCTATTATTTTCTATTTATACAAGCCTGCATTAATGCGGCTGGTGAAAAAGGATCATTCCAAAGTTCATTTAAGATCTGAACAGGTCATGAAAATGGTTGCAGTCACTATGGCGCCTGTGGTTTTAAGCTCCACAGTGTATCAGATTAGCGGTATTATTGACACATCCATGTTTTACAGGATCATGAGCGGTCTGGATTATGCCTCTGAGGCGGCTGCAGAACTGTTTGGCAATTACAGCGGCCAGTATAAAATGATCTTAAACATACCTTTAGGAATTACTTCATCCATCGGCATTGCCCTGATCCCGGCAGTTACTTCCCTTGTAGCCGTGGGAAAGAAGCGGGAAGCCAGGGAGAAGATCGATTCCATTATTAAGCTGACCAACCTGGTAGCAATCCCCTCCTGTGTCGGTCTGATCATTTTGGCTGAGCCTTTAATGAACTTTTTGTTTGTGATCAATAACAACGTACCCATCCGGCTGCTTCAGCTGGGCGCCATTACAGTCATCACCTATTCCTTTTCAACTGTGACGATTGCTATTTTACAGGGCATGGGGCGGATGAAAACACCGGTGATCAATGCAGTGATTTCCCTGGTGGTCCACATTGTTGTAATCTATATTTTGCTTCAGTTTACAGATATGAACATCTTCTCCCTGATTTACGGCAATCTGGTTTTTTCCTTTGGCATGTGTGCTTTGAACCTGGTATCCATGTATCGGTATATTGGCTATACTCAGGAAATCTTCCATTCCTTTGCCCTGCCGGCCTTTGCGGCACTGATCATGGGAGCAGTGGTCTTTTTCTTCTACCGGGCGGTATATTATATCGTGCATATTAATCTTATTGCCATCCTGTTTGCTGTGTTGGCAGGGGTAATTACCTATGGCATCGTGCTGATCCTTATTGGCGGCATGAGGGAAGAGGAACTGCTGAGTATGCCAAAAGGCCATCTTCTCGTTAAATTATGCCGGAAGATCCATATTATGTAAGATCTGAAAAGCTTGAAACCTACTCGTCGTGAATTTATGCAGCCGCCTGTGATAAAACAGCAAGCAGCGCTGCCTGAGACGTGAACAGCAGAGAATTTATTCTTGTCACAGAAAAAGTAGAGTGGTACAATAGAGGAAAAACCCGAGGAGGAATTGACTTTGTCTATTTTAGTTACCGGAGGCGCCGGATATATTGGCAGCCATACATGTGTTGAACTTTTAAATGCAGGCTACGATGTTGTAGTCGTTGATAATCTTTACAATTCCTGTGAAGAAGCTTTGCGCCGGGTAGAAAAAATTACTGGAAAGAAACTGACATTTTACAAGGCAGATATGCTGGACAAGGACGCGCTCACCCGTGTTTTTGAAAAAGAAAATATCGACGCTGTGATCCATTTCGCAGGGCTTAAAGCGGTGGGCGAGTCTGTAGTAAAGCCGCTGGAATATTATCACAATAATATTACAGGAACTTTAAACCTTTGCGATGTGATGAGGAATTTTGGCGTGAAAAATATTGTATTCAGCTCATCTGCCACGGTTTATGGAAAGCCGGCGTTTGTCCCCATTACGGAAGAGTGTCCAAAAGGCACCTGTACGAATCCCTATGGATGGACAAAGTGGATGCTGGAGCAGATCCTGACAGACCTGCATACTGCAGATCCGGAATGGAATGTGATCCTGCTGAGATATTTTAATCCTATCGGCGCTCATGAAAGCGGTCTGATCGGTGAAAACCCAAAAGGCATCCCTAACAACCTGGTGCCTTACATTACTCAGGTAGCGGTAGGAAAGCTGGAAAAGTTAGGTGTGTTTGGAAATGACTATGATACACCGGACGGCACCGGCGTTAGAGACTATATCCATGTGGTGGATCTGGCAAAGGGCCACGTTAAGGCCATTGAAAAGCTTGTTGAGAAGAAAGGTGTCCTTACATATAATCTGGGTACCGGCAAAGGCTATAGTGTCCTTGATATTGTAAGGGCATTTTCCAAAGCCTGCGGCAAGGAGATCCCTTATGAGATTAAACCCCGCCGTGCCGGTGATATTGATACATGCTATTCGGATGCATCTCTGGCTAAGGCTGAACTTGGCTGGGAAGCGGAAAAAACTCTGGAAGATATGTGTGCTGATTCCTGGAGATGGCAGAAAAATAATCCGGACGGATACCCGGAAGACTAAATGTCCGCTCATGCAAGCATGACGGCCGCTTGCCAGGCGTATCACGCAAGAGCAGCAGCCGCAGGCGCGACTGCTGCTTTTTCAGTAAAAAAGAAAGAGGAACCCATGACCGCAGAAATTATTATTATTGGAGGCGGAGCTTCCGGACTTATGGCTGCCATTGAAGCAGGGAACCAGTTTGCGGCTGCCGGTATGGGCTCCGTTGGCAAATGGCCGGTACTTCTGCTGGAACGTATGGACAGACCGGGAAAAAAGATCCTGGCTACTGGAAACGGCCGCTGCAACTTTTCAAATACTTATATAAATGAAACCTGTTTCCGATCAGACACACCGGGACTTGTGAAACAGATCTTAGACCAGTTTGATCAGGAGCGAACCACAGAATTTTTCCAGAATCTGGGAATCATGGTAAAAAACCGGGACGGATATTTGTATCCCATGTCCGGTCAGGCTTCCTCGATTTTGGAGGTGCTGCTGGCAGAGCTAAACCGGCTCCCAGTTAAGCTGATGACCAACTGTCCGGTGGAAAAGGTATCACGGATTGGGGAAGGTTATCAGGTGATTATTTCCAGCGAAAAAAAATATACAGCAAAAAAGGTGATCATAGCCTGTGGCGGCTGTGCATACACGAAGCTTGGCTCGGACGGCTCCGGCTATCGGCTGGCAAAGGGATTGGGACACAACATTATAGAGCCTGTCCCAGCGCTTACTTCCCTTTATGCCAGCCCAAATTATTTTAAACAGATTTCAGGCGTCCGCACCGATGGATGCATTTCCCTTTATATTCATAACTCACAGGAATCGCCCCCTTTAAAGGCGGCAGCCAGCGATCGGGGAGAACTTCAGCTTACCGATTACGGCATTTCCGGAATCCCGGCCTTTCAGGTGAGCCGTTTTGCCTCAAAGGCCCTGGCTCAGGGAAGAAAAGCAGAGGCAGTAGTGGATTTTATGCCGGATATGAATGAAGGAGAATTATTTTTATATCTATGGGAGCGGGCGGCAGCAAAGCCCTATAAAACACCGGAGCAGTTTCTTATAGGAATCTTTAATAAAAAATTGTGTCAGCTTTTTATAAAGCTGGCAAAGCTTTCCCGGGAACCGGATGCGGGAAGCTTTACGAAAAAGCAGATTCACAGCCTTGTCAGCGTGATCAAGGGATTAAAAACAGAAATTGTAAAAACCGGTGATTTTGAACATGCCCAAGTATGTGCCGGAGGCGTTGACGGCCGGGAACTGGATGAGCATCTTCAGTCAAAATTATATCCGGGCCTTTATTTTACCGGAGAGATGGTGGATGTGGATGGAATCTGCGGCGGCTATAACCTTCAGTGGGCCTGGTCTAGCGGTTATGTAGCCGGCCGCCACGCAGCTCTTTATAACAAAGAGAGGAAAAATGATGTATGATACGTATCAGTCAGATCAAGCTTGATTATAAAAGCGGCCGGGAGGCCCTCGTACAGGCAGCGGCCAAAAAGCTGGGACTATCCCCGGAGCAGATCCTTTCCATGGACATCGCGCGAAAATCTTTGGATGCCCGTAAAGGTCAGATCCACAGTGTTTATACCGTGGTTGTAAAGGTATCCAGGGAGGCTGAAGTTTTAAGAAAACACACCAGGGATAAAAACATATCCAAAGCTGTAAAAACACAGTACCATTTTCCAGGTCCGGGGCAGATCCCATTAGATCAGTCCCCGGTGATCGTGGGCAGCGGTCCGGCGGGACTGTTTTGCGGATTAATGCTGGCCCGCCACGGCTATCGCCCTATAATTGTGGAGCGGGGGAGTCAGGTACATACCCGGTGCGAAAAAGTCCAGGCCTTTTGGGAAAAACAGATTCTTGATCCCCAGTGCAACGTCCAGTTTGGCGAAGGGGGCGCAGGGACATTTTCCGATGGAAAGCTAAATACCCTTGTTAAAGATAAATATGGCCGGAACCGCCTTGTATTGGAAATTTTTCATGAAGCGGGAGCGCCGGAAGAAATTTTATACTTAAACAAACCTCACCTGGGTACGGATGTTCTTGTAAGTATTGTGGAGCATATGCGCAATGAAATTATTTCCCTGGGAGGTCAGGTTTATTTTGACACTCAAATGACCGATATATATGTAGAAGATTCTCATATTGCCGGGATCCAGATTAATCATAATGAGCGGATCAATACCCGTTGTCTTGTTCTTGCTATCGGTCACAGCGCCAGAGATACTTTTCAAATGCTTTTGGATAAGCACATGGACATGAGCGCTAAGGCCTTTGCCGTAGGGGTGCGTATTGAGCATCCTCAGACTATGATTGATGAGGCTCAGTATGGCCGTCAAAGGGACGCCTGGCTTAAGGCAGCGGATTATAAGCTGACGCATCAGTGTGCCAGCGGGAGGGGCGTTTATACCTTTTGTATGTGTCCCGGTGGATATGTGGTTAATGCATCCTCAGAGCCGGGGGCTACAGCGGTAAACGGCATGAGCTACAGCGGCAGAGACAGTAAAAATGCCAACAGCGCTGTCATCGTTACTGTAACCCCGGAGGATTTTAAGGACGATAGTCCTTTAGCAGGCGTAGGCTTTGCCCGGGAACTGGAGCGAGCCTGCTACCAGGAATCCGTAAGAGCAGGAGGAGCGGGCCTTGTTCCGGTCCAGCAGTTTGAGGATTTCTGCCAAAACAGACCCAGCACCGGATACGGCCAAGTCCGTCCGATCCATAAGGGCGGCTGTGTTCCCGGGGATCTGAACCGGTGCCTGCCGGATTTTATATGCGAAAGCTTAAAAGAGGGAATTCGGGCCTTTGGGCAAAAAATTCCCGGTTTTGACCGGCCGGATGCCCTTTTGTCGGGAGTGGAATCCAGAACATCATCCCCGGTGCGCATGCATCGGAATGAAGATTTTGAAAGCAGCATTGCCGGAATTTATCCCTGCGGTGAGGGGGCCGGATATGCGGGGGGCATTACCTCCGCCGCTATGGACGGTATAAAAATCGCCGAAGCCATTGGAGGAAAGTTTTTTCCTGCATTTGGACAAAAAAACCAATAAGGAGAAAGGCTTAAAATGCCTGGACAAGAGATGATTTATGACCGTAATGAACTGAAAAATAAAAAAAGAATCGTTGTAAAGGTAGGGTCATCTTCCCTGGTTCATGAAATGACCGGGGAACTGGATCTTTATAAGCTGGAGCAGCTGGTGCGGCTTTTGTGCGATCAGAAAAATCAGGGACGGGATGTGATCCTTGTTTCCTCCGGAGCTATTGGCGTTGGGCGAAAGGCTCTGGGCCTAAATAAACGGCCGGATACTTTGCCATTAAAGCAGGCCTGTGCCTCTGTGGGCCAGGCGGCCCTGATGATGATCTATCAGAAGCTGTTTAATGAGTACAATCAGCTTTCTTCTCAGATTTTGATGACAAAGCATACGATTATACGGCCTAAAAGCTGTAAAAACGCAAAAAACACATTTCAGCAGCTTTTAGCTATGGATGTGATCCCTATTGTTAATGAAAATGATACCATTTCCACAGATGAGATTGAATTTGGTGATAACGATACTCTTTCCGCTGTGGTGGCTGCTTTATCCGGGGCTGATCTTCTCATCCTTCTTTCGGATATAAACGGCCTTTATACAGATGATCCAAACACCTGCGCCGATGCCCGACTGATCCACTGTATTCCTGAAATTGACGACCAACTTTATGCCATGGCCAAGGGGTCTTCCAGTGATTTTGGAACCGGGGGCATGGTGACAAAGCTGGATGCAGGGAGGATCGCAACAGATGCGGGATGCGACATGGTTATTGCCAATGGACGGGATTTTCATGTGATCTATAAGATCCTTCGGGGAGATGACGTAGGAACATTATTTTTAGCTCACAAAAATAAAAATTTTAATCTGACCGATTATATTGAAAGAAAAAGGTGATCCTGTATGAAACATGTTGGACTGGTTTTGGAAGGTGGCGGCCAGAGAGGTGTCTTTACCAGCGGCGTCCTGGACTATGTGATGGAAAGAGGACTTCAGCTTCCTTATGTGATCGGTGTTTCAGCCGGGGCATGTAATGCTGTAGACTACGTTTCCGGACAGATTGGCAGGACAAAGGAATGTATGGTAGACGCCCAAAAAGAATATGGTTATATTAATATGAAAAATTTTCTGAAAACCGGATATTTATTTGATATGGATATGGTTTTTGACCGGTATCCCAGGGAACTTGTCCCCTTTAACTTCGATGCCTATGAAAAATCTCCCATCCGCTGTGTTATGACAGCCACCAACTGTAAAACCGGTATGCCGGCTTATATTGAGGAAAAGCATGACCGTAAGCGGGTGCTGGACGGATGCCGGGCATCCTCAAGCCTTCCATTTGTAGCTCCTGTCGTTTATGTGGATGGCGAGCCTATGCTGGACGGAGGTTTGTCGGACTCAATCCCTGTAAAGCATGCCATGATTGATGGTTATAAGGATAATATTGTCATTCTTACAAAGGTAAAAGGCTACCGTAAGCCGGATCACCCGGGGAAAAATTATAAAATGGCCAAAATCTTTTATAAAAAATACCCCCATCTGATCAATGCCTTAAAATACAGGAACCAGTCCTACAATAAAACTCTGGACTATCTGGAAAAGCTGGAGGCCAGAGGTCGGATCTTTATCATCCGCCCGGAATTTGACGGAGCCGGACGGGTTGAGCGGGATGTGGAAAAATTAAACGCATTTTATAAACACGGCTATGATTATATGAAAAGACATTATGACCAGCTGATGGCATGGCTGGAAACAAAACCAGAGGAGGAAACATGATTACTGATAAGGATATTGCCCGTATTAACGAGCTTTACCATAAATCGAAAAATGAAGGCCTGACACCGGAGGAGAAGCAGGAGCAGGCCCATTTAAGAGGCGCATATATTACTGCGATCCGGAAAAATCTCAGAGGCAATCTGGAAAGGATCCAGATCCAGAACCCGGATGGCACTGTAGAAAATGTGAAAGACCGGTTAAAAAAGAAAAAGAAATATTATCACTAAAAATAGCGCAGCTGTTCGCAGAGTGAACAGCGATGTGCGCGTAAAGGATGCATAGATGATGGATAAACAGTCTCTCCGACAGGTGATGAAGGACCGCCGCCGGGCGCTAACCCAGGAAACAGAGGCGAATCTTTCCCAAAAACTTTGCAGCCGGATCCTTTGCTGGCCGGCCTACAAAAAAGCGAATCTGATCCTGGCCTATTATCCCTGCAACAGGGAAGCGGATCTAAGGCCTTTGCTGGAAAATGCCCTGTCTTGCAAAAAGCAGGTGGCCCTTCCCAGAGTTTTTGGAAAAAGACACATGGAATTTTTATTGATCCGGAATTTTAATGATCTGGAAAAAGGGGCCATGGGATTAATGGAGCCTAAAAGATCACTGCCAGTGCTGAAGCTGTGTCATTTCTCAAAAACTGTTCAATTACAAAATGACAGAAGTGGAGAAATCCTTGGAAAGGACAGTTTGGCGCTTATGCTGATCCCGGGGCTGGCATTTTGCCGGACTGCTTTACAGGGCAGGGAAGTAATCGGGCGATTAGGATATGGCGGGGGATTTTATGACACCTATCTGGCCAGGCTTGGACATGAAAGAGAGGGTTCTTTGCCAGAGACGTTTCTGACCACCTGCGGTGTGGCCTATGATTTCCAGATCATGGCAGAGGATGGATTTCCCGTGGAGGACCATGATCTGTTTTTAGAATATCTTGTAACTGAAAAAAATATTTATGGACAGGAGGAGTAACAATGACTTTAAATGTAATGGGGGCTGCTGCCCAAAAAACTTCCCGTTTTCTTGTAAAGCTGGGACAGGATCACAAAAATGCCGCATTAGGCCAGGTAGCCCGGGCGCTGGAGGCTCACGCTCAGGAGCTGATCCAGGCAAATGAAACAGACATAAAAAACGCCTATGAAAAGGGCATGAAAGAATCCCTTATTGACCGGCTTCGCCTCACAGAAGCCCGGATCAGGTCCATGGCTCAGGGGATCGACCAGATCATTGCCTTAAACGATCCGGTAGGGGAGATCGTAGAGTCCACCCTTCGTCCTAATGGTCTGGAAATCTGCAAAAAGCGGGTGCCTTTAGGGGTCATCGGCATTATTTACGAATCCCGCCCAAATGTTACTGCCGATGCCTTCGGTCTGTGCTTTAAAACAGGAAACGCGGTCATTTTAAAGGGCGGCAGCGATGCCATTCATTCTAATACAGCCATTGTTTCCGTGATCCGCAAAGCCCTGGAAGACTATGCCGGGGAAGCCGGGCTTGATGGAGAGCTTTTAAAGAACAGTATTCAGCTGATCCAGGATACAAGCCGGGAAACTGCCCGGGCATTTATGCGCCTGAACCAGTATGTGGATGTGCTTATCCCCAGAGGCGGTGCCGGACTGATCCGTACTGTAGTGGAAAACAGCACCATTCCGGTCATTGAAACCGGTACAGGAAACTGTCATGTTTATGTGGACGAATACGCGGATATTGACATGGCGGTAAAGATCATTGAAAATGCCAAGACCCAGCGCACCGGGGTGTGCAATGCCTGCGAATCCTTAGTGATCCATAAAAATATCCTGGAACAAGCCCTTCCGCCTATTTGTGAAATACTGAAAAACCATCAGGTGGAGATCCGAGGCGATGCGTCTGCAAGAAAAGTTGTGGAAGGATTGGTTCCTGCCACAGAAGAGGATTTTGGAACCGAATATCTGGATCTGATCATTTCTGTAAAAACCGTCGGCAGCCTGGATGAGGCTATTGATCATATTAATACTTATAATACAAAACATTCAGAGACCATTGTGACAAAGGACTATAATCATGCCCGCCGTTTTTTAAATGAAGTGGATGCTGCGGCTGTGTATGTGAATGCTTCCACCCGTTTTACCGACGGTTTTGAATTCGGGTTCGGCGCGGAAATCGGTATCAGTACTCAAAAGCTTCATGCCAGAGGCCCTATGGGGTTAAAAGAGCTGACGACCACCAAATATATTATTTATGGGGATGGACAGATCCGGGGATAATTCTGAAAAATAATATATCTTTTTTATATAAAGAGTCTGCCAGCGGAAAATGGGCAGGCTCTTTTTTCTGTGTCTGTAAATGGACATTATCTCTAAAAAAATCAAGTCGGAATTTTTCTTACATGTTTATATAGTAAAAATAGACAAAAAAACCTGCTGAAAATAAGTTTTAAATACCCAAAAGAGCAAAAAATAACATGACGATTGATAGAATAATTGGACCTGAGTTGATAAAATTAAGCAGTAAGGTAGAAGATGGATATTATTTATTAGTAGGAGGTAAGAAAATGATCAAAAAAGGCAAATTATTCGTGACACTGTTGTTGACCGGCACAATGTTAATTAGCGTGACCGCGTGCAGCCAGAGCGGCGCTTCAGATTCCGGACAGGCCGATGATTCCGTATCTGCGGCATCAGATTCGGAGCAAAATGAAGATGCCCAGACGGCAGCGGTAGATACGGATCAAATTAAGGAACAACTTGATATAGCACTGACATCTCAGCCTTCATCGTTTGATCTGCATAAAATTACATCTTCTGAACCGATCCGTTTAATGTGCGGTACAGTGTATGAACAGCTGTTAACATTAAATTCAGAGTCTGAGCCGGTACCTGAATTGTGTGAAAGTTATGAAGTCAGCGAAGATGGCACTGAATATACCTTTGTATTGCGCCAGAATGTGAATTTTCACAATGGAGATGTAATGGACGCTGATGATGTAGTAGCATCTCTGAACCGGTGGGTTGAAAATTACAGCGCGGTAAAAGATTTGATTGGAGAATCCCGCTTTGAGAAAGTCGATGATTCAACAGTAAAGATCACTTTAGATGGTCCCTGCGCTACACTGCCTTATATGCTGGCCGCAGGATCCCAAAGAGCTGTGATCACCACAGCTGAGGCCTGTGAAAATGAAGGAGAAGACGGCTACATGACTGAAATTATCGGTACAGGCCCCTATATGCTGACTGAAACTGTAACCGATCAATACACTATGCTGGAACGTTTTGAGGATTATTCTCCTTATGGAGATCCAGATGAGCCTTGCGATGGGTGGGCTGGATATAAACATGCATATACGCCTGCAATATGCGCCTGGGTCGTAGGGGAGGAGGCAACACGTGTTGCCGGACTTCAAACCGGTCAGTATGATTCCGCAAATGTATCAGATGCTATGTTGACCACATTGGAAAGTTACGAGGATATTACTTTGGAGTATGAAGAAGAAGGCGGTCAGGTAGCTATTGTCTTTAATAAGCAGTCCGGTCTCTGTTCCGATGTGAACATGCGAAAAGCCATTAACGCCATTGTTAATCCGGAAGAGCTTATGATGGTTTCTTATGGAAACAGCTATACTTTAAACGCAAGCTATATGGAGTCAACTCAACCCCTTTGGTATTCTGACGCAGGCAGTGAATACTACGGAACTATGGATACAGAAGCTGCCGCCCAATATTTGGAAGCAGCCGGATATAACGGAGAAACTCTTCAGATTCTTGCATCCAGCGATAATAACTTTGATAAGATCGGCAGCGTTTTAGAGCAGGAGCTTGAAGCTGCAGGCATTGATTGCGAAATGACAACTGTAGATTGGGGAACGTTTACAGAGTACCGTACAGATCCTGACCGTTATGATCTGTTTATCAGCAGTTATTCCACAACGCCGGTTCCTTCGTTAAGGTCTTATTTTAGTGAAGATACACCGGGATGGACCAGTGATTCCGGCTTAGATGATCTGTGGGCTGTTTATAACAATTCTCTTACATTAGATGAAGCCGCTGTTGCCTGGGTAGATATACAGCAGTATTGCTGGGAAGAATATCTGCCGGTCATCAGTCTCGGACATTATGTATCCCATGATGTCATGAACAGTCATTTAGAGGGCGTTATCTATTTTAATGGCGGATATTACTGGAATGCCTATGTACCGCAATAAACAAATGCAATAACAAAGAAAGGCCGCAGATCATAAAGGCAGAAAAGAAGGACCGGAAGGTGATCTGCGGTCTTTTATAAATAGGAGCCTGATTTATGAAAAAGTATATTATTAAACGAATATTAACCCTTATACCTGTACTTTTTATTGTGTCAATTATAGTATTTTCTCTTGTACACCTGACGCCGGGCAATCCTGCGGCATTAATGCTGGGTGACAATGCAAGTCCGGAAGATATAGCTGCGCTGACTGAACAAATGGGTTTAAATGATCCGCTGCCGCTGCAGTATCTCAACTGGCTAAACGGAGTATTGCATGGAGATCTGGGCAATTCTGTTATTGGAAATGAGCCGGTGACCAGCGTTTTGGCCAGCCGTTTTGCGCCTACATTGTCCCTGTCAGTCATTGCTATGATCGTAGCTTTGATTGTAGCTATTCCCCTTGGGATCCTGGGCGCTAAAAAAAGAGGAACATTTGTAGATTTTCTGGTGAATGGTATTTCTCTGGCAGGTATATCCATTCCGGGATTTTTACTGGGACTTTTGTTAATGATGCTTATCTGTGTACAGTTAAGGCTGCTTCCGGTATCCGGATATAGACCGATTACGGATGGATTTTGGCAACATATCCGATATTTGATACTGCCGGGAATCGCGCTGGGATTTACTCAGGCTGCTTTGATGATGCGTATGACAAAGGCTTCTATGCTGGAAGTCCTTAACAGTGATTATATGAAAATGGCTAAAGCTAAAGGTGTGAAAGAATTTTTCCTCCTGGTCAAACACGGATTACGAAATTCTCTTGTTTCTATAACAACGATCATCGGTCAGAGCCTTATTGCTATTTTATCCGGATCTGCTGTTATTGAAACACTTTTTGGAATCCCAGGTATGGGTTCCCTGATCGTATCTTCCATTGGCCGCCGGGATTACGAAGTTATCCAGGGCGTTGTTCTGGTCATCGCAGTCATAAATGTAGGGATCAGTTTAGTCGTGGATCTTATCTATGGTCTGATCGATCCAAGGATACGTTTAAGTTAAGGAGGGGGGAAATCATGGACAAAAATGCTACATCATCCGCGATTCCTGACGCTGATATTATGCAGGAAAACCTAAAGAAGATACGAAAAAACCTTTTAGAGGAACAGCGCAAGATCAAGACCCGGTCCTTTTTTAAAAATAAACTTTCTGTAGCCGGTTTGATCATCGTTGTTATTATGGTCATTATCGCTGTCTTCGCCCCCTGGATCGCGCCTTATGAGCCTAATGAAATGGTTGTTGTCGACCGGCTTCAGGGGCCAAGCGCAAATCATTGGTTTGGCACAGATTCCATGGGCAGGGACGTATTTACCAGCGTTGTTTATGGCGCGCGTATATCTTTGATCGTGGGAGCTTTCGTGTCCATTGTATCCATGGTCATAGGTATGGTCGTAGGGCTTTATGCCAGTACAAATAAAGTTTTAGATAATATATTGATGCGTGTCTGTGACGCGATGAAAGCAATCCCCAATATTCTCATGGCGATATGTCTTATGGCAGCGATGGGGGCTTCTCTGAGAAATGTACTCATATCCCTGACCATCGTATGTATCCCGGGCATTGCCAGGCTTTCCCGTTCCCAGGCCCTGGTTGTACGGGAACAGACATATATTGAAGCTATGGAATCGTTAGGCGCGAAGAAATCCAGGATCATATGGAAGCATATGGCGCCGAATATTTTATCTCCAGTGATCGTACAGATGACTTTCAATTTTGCGACGGCAATATTGGCAGAAGCGTCATTAAGTTTTTTAGGCGCTGGTGTCCCTCAGTCGGTTCCCAGCTGGGGAAGCGTTTTAAATGAAGGGATGACTTATGTATCTACCGCCTGGTGGCTTGTGGTTTTCCCGGGGATTTTTACAGCTTTAACGGTACTTGGTCTAAATCTTCTTGGGGATGGGTTAAGAGATTTCCTGGATCCGCTGTCTAATTAGATTTTAAACAGATCCTACGGAGGCATAAGAAAATGAGTAAAGAGCTGATTTTACAGGTAAAAAATTTAAGTACTATATTTAAAACCGAACGGGGACCGCTAAAAGCTATTGACGGTATTAACTTTAATGTATATCGGGGAGAGATCCTTGGGATCGTAGGAGAGTCCGGATGCGGCAAAAGCGTAACCTCCCAGTCGGTTTTAAGGCTTTATGATGAAAAATATACGGCAAGCTATGAAGGCGAGATTTTCCTTGACGGGGAGGATCTTCTAAAGCTCCCTTACAAAAAAATGCAGGATATTCGCGGAAAAAAGATTTCCATGGTTTTTCAGGATGCGTTAAGTTCACTGAATCCGGTTTTTTCTATCGGGAATCAGATCTGCGAACCTTTGCGCATACATCAGAAAATGGATAAGAAGCAGGCAAGGGCACAGGCAATAGAAATTTTAAAAATGGTGGGAATCCCATCTCCGGAAAAACGCTTGAAACAGTATCCTCATGAGTTATCCGGAGGCATGCGCCAAAGAGTCATGATCGCCATTGCCCTCGCCTGCCGTCCGGAACTGCTTATTGCCGATGAACCGACGACGGCTCTGGATGTAACCATACAGGCACAGATCATGGATTTGATCGTAAAACTGAATCATCAGTTGGAAATGGGCGTCATGCTCATTACTCATGATCTGGGAGTCGTTGCGGAAACATGCAGCCGGGTCATTGTCATGTATCTTGGTCAGATCGTGGAGGAAGCATCTGTTTATGACTTATTTGATCATCCCAAGCATCCGTATACGTTAGGTCTGCTCCAGTCTATCCCCAGTCTTGACGGAGACAGGACAAAAACGTTGCATACAATTCCGGGAACAGTTCCTTTATTAAGTCAGATACCTTCAGGCTGCAGGTTTGCCAGGCGATGTGAATATACCTGCGATCAATGTAAGGAGCAGATGCCCCCTCTTATCCGGCTATCAGACCGGCAGTCGGTGCGCTGCTGGAAATATAAGTGAAGAGGAGGTTCCTATGGATAAAGGAAATAAAGCAGTGCTTAAGGCTGAGAACGTATGCAAATATTTTAAAATTAAAGGAGATCTTGGCAATAAAGTGGGAATTGTCAGGGCAGTGGACGGCGTATCATTAACATTATACGAAGGAGAGACTTATGGTCTGGTAGGAGAATCCGGGTGTGGGAAAAGTACTTTGGGCCGGACGCTTATCCGCCTTTTAGACCCGACCAGCGGCTCCATCCAACTAAATGGACGTGATATTGTGTCTATGGACAAGAAGGAAATGCGTAAGTGCCGGAGCCGGATCCAAATGGTTTTCCAGGATCCTTATACTTCTCTGGATCCCCGCCAGCGTGTTGGGAATATTTTAATGGAAGTGTTGGCTATCCAGAATATAGGTACAAAAGAAGAACGTATGTATCTGGCTATGAAAATCCTGGATAAAGTAGGCCTTCAGCCGGAACATTTTTACCGGTATCCCCATGAATTTTCCGGAGGACAGCGCCAAAGGATCGGACTGGCCAGGGCCTTGATCCTGAATCCCCAGATCATTATCTGTGATGAACCTGTCTCTGCTCTGGATGTGTCCATTCAGGCTCAGATCATTAATCTGCTTCAGTCCCTGCAGAGGGAAGGAAAACTGACATATTTGTTTATTGCCCATGATATGAGCGTTATTCGTTATATATCCGACCGTATAGGCGTAATGTATCTTGGACATTTAGTAGAAGAGGCAGATACGGATGAATTATTCGCAAATACAAAACATCCTTACAGCCAGGCGCTTTTATCCGCTGTGCCTGTTACAAATCCTCATTTAAAAAAAGACAGGATCATATTAAACGGAGATCTTCCATCACCGATCAATCCTCCATCCGGATGTGTATTTCGGACGCGCTGTCCGAAGGCCTGCGAAAAATGTTCACAGACAAAGCCCAAGTTAAAGGAAATTTCCCAGGGACATAAAGTAGCATGTCTTTTGTATGAAGATCCAGATGAATAGGTTTCTGAAAAATGCAGATAAAAAAGAAAGAGAGGTTCGGAAGAGATGAAGAGGTTTCCGGATGATTTTATGTGGGGCGGCGCCATAGCCGCATCTCAGGCCGATGGCGCCTGGAATGAAGGTGGAAAAGGACTGGACAGTCAGGATCTGCGCTATTTTAATAAACAGTGGTCCAGACAGGAGAGAGATGAAAACCGCAACATAAACATGACTTCAGAGCATTTTAAAGAGGCGCTGAAGGCTACAGACATCACCCATTACCCTTTTCGGTGGGGGATTGATTTTTATCACCGTTATAAGGAAGATCTTGCTATGCTGGCTGAGATGGGACTTAAGGTATTTCGTACATCCATCTGCTGGGCAAGAATTTATCCTAATGGAGACGATCCGGAGCCTAATGAAGAAGGCCTGAGATTTTACGAGGATTTATTTCAAGAGTGTCGCCGTCATGGAATGAAAGTCTTTGCGACAATTCTTCATTATGATATTCCGGTTTCTTTGATCACAAAATACGGCGGCTGGAAAAATCGTAAGCTCATAGACTTTTATGTGCGGTATGCGGAAACACTTTTTAAACGCCTGGGATCACTGGTGGATTATTGGCTGCCCTTTAATGAAATCAACTGCGCCCGTTTTAATCCTTATAATGGGTGCTGTCTGATTCAGGATCAAGAGGAAGATTATATGAGCGCTATTTTTCAATGTACTCATCATCAATTTCTTGCAAATGCCCTGGCAATAAAATGTGCCAAAGAACTGCTCCCTGATGTAAAGATTGGCGGGATGATCGCCCGTTTTACAACTTATCCGGCGACCTGCCGTCCGGAAGATGTGATGCAGAAAGTCCTGGATGAAAATTATAAAAATTATTTTTATACAGATGTTATGGCCAGGGGAAAATATCCATCGTATACACAGCGTATGTTTGAAGAATTAAATGTCCATATACATAAAGAGCCTGGAGATGATGAAATACTTGCAAATAACAGAGTGGATTTTCTGGCATTTTCCTATTATATGTCCATGGTAGCATCTACAGATCCCAATTATGAAAAAACCGGGGGAAATCTTGTATCCGGAAATAGAAATCCTTATCTGAAAAAAAGCGCGTGGGGATGGCAGATCGATCCTATTGGCCTGAGGATTTCATTAAATGACATGTATGACCGGTATCAGCTTCCGATTTTTATTGCGGAAAACGGAATTGGAGCGTATGATATATTATCAGAAGATGGCCATATCCATGATGATTACCGTATTGATTACCTTAAAACGCATATAAAACAGATGAAAGAGGCAATCAATGACGGGGTGGAGCTGATGGGATATACCATGTGGGGGATCATTGATATTGTTTCCTGTGGAACTATTGAAATGAGCAAACGTTACGGCGTGATCTACGTGGATCGGGATGAAGAAGGAAAAGGCAGTAATCGCCGGTACCGGAAAGATTCATTTTTCTGGTACAAAAAATGTATCGCGTCTAATGGTGAAGATATTGACTAATAAGAACAAGGGGTGATAACATGAAAAAAAAGATCATGGAATTTCTTGAACAGATCCAGCAGGAACTTTTTTCCCTGTCAGATGATATATGGGACCATCCGGAAATCGCGTTTAACGAATATGAATCTATGGAGCGGTTATGCGGATTTCTCGCGTCTGCCGGTTTTTCCATTGAAAAAAATCTGGCGGACATTCCTACCGCTTTTCGCTGCGTTTACGGTCACGGTCATCCGGTGATTGGAATTTTAGGCGAGTTTGACGCCCTGGATGGATTAAGCCAGGAAAGCGGATGCCTTGAAAAACGTCCGGCTGCCGGACAGTCTCTGGGACATGGCTGCGGGCACCATGCTCTTGGAAGCGCTTCAGCTGCCGCCGCTGCAGCGATAAAAAAGTATCTGGAAATCTCCGGACGGGAAGGCACAGTGATCTACTTCGGATGCCCCGGCGAGGAAGGCGGATCAGGGAAGGTATTTATGGTCCGCGATGGAGCCTTTGATGGGGTAGACTGCGCGCTGACCTGGCATCCGGCAGATAATAACGGATTATTCACCGGAAGATGTCTGGCCAATATTTCTGCGACCTATCGTTTTACCGGCGTCAGCGCTCATGCCGCGGGACTGGCTTATATGGGTAGGAGCGCTCTGGACGCAGTAGAACTGATGAATGTAGGAACAAACTATTTGAGAGAGCATATCATCCCTGACGCAAGGATCCATTATGCGGTGCTGGATACAGGAGGGAAATCTCCCAATGTGGTCCAGTCTCATGCATCGGTTTATTACTATCTACGGGCGCCTTTACCCTTCCAGGTCAAGGATCTGTATCAGCGTATGAATGATATTGCCAAAGGCGCGGCCCTGATGACAGGGACCCAGGTTTCTGTGGAATATAACCGGGGTGTAAACAGCCTGATGCCAAACACATGCCTGAATCACATTATGCATAAAAATATGATGGAAATCCCCAGACCGTCTTATACAGAGGAAGAGTTGTCCCAAGCGCTGGATTTTCAAAAGACCATGGATGATAAAAATGTCACCTTTGGGGAAATACTCCAGCCTATGACAAAAGCCGAACGGGATCTGGTCATCCCTTATAAAGGCCGGGCAATTTATGATTTTGTTGTCCCGGAAATCGGAGCTGAGCCTTTAATGTTCGGTTCTACCGATGTGGGGGATGTGAGTATGATCTGTCCTGTGGCTCAGCTCCATGCCGCGACCTACGCCGCAGGCACCCAACTCCACAGCTGGCAGGCTGTGGCCCAGGGCAAGAGTCCGATCCTGCATAAAGGGGAACTATATGCCGCCAAGGTCCTCGCTGCCACCGCTATTGATCTGTATGAACATCCGGAGAGTATTTTGGATGCTCAAAATGAACTGAAAGAACGCCTGGGGGAACATCCGTATGAGTCGTTGATGCCAGCCTGGGTAATGCCTCAGCTAAAACGTGAGTAAAACAGGAAGAGGCATGGACACTATTGTGACTGCTTAAAAAGGGAGAAAATATTTTATGACTGAAATACAGAAATATACCCTCGCTATAGATATTGGCGGCACTTTTATTAAATACGGTATTGTAGAGAATAATGACAAAGTTATCCTTCATCATAGAGTACCAACGCTTAATGCTGCTGATAAAGATCAGCTTTTTGATTATATTTGTGATAATATTCCCAAAGGCAGCCGCTCTTTGGCAAAATGTATCGGGGTCAGCGCGCCGGGACTGATTGATGGAAATTATACCGTCCGAAGTTATGCCGCGCCCAGCCTTGCCGCTTTGTATGGAGCGAATATAAAAAAGGAAATGGAAGAACGTATATACCTGCCGGTCGCAGCAATAAATGATGCCAGGGCCGCCGGTCTATGTGAACTGAAGCTTGGGAATGCCCGGGGAACAAATCTTTCTGCTTTTCTGATCATTGGCACAGGGGGCGGAGGATGTATTTGCGGACGGGATGATATATTTTCCGGTACAGATAACTTTGCCGGAGAATTTCATTTTTTAAGTTATTATGACAGCCATGAAGGTAAAGATGTAAAGATTGGCCGGACCATAGGGATGATGGGACTTGTAGATGAGTATAATACCCGATGGCCCGGGGCTGCGTCTGTGTTTTACGGGAAAGATATTATTAACCGGGCTCATGATGGAGAAGCATCGGCACAGGCTGCCGTTTCCCGGTGGCTGCATCGGATCGCCCTCCAGTGCCTGAATATTATTGTCGCCGTTAACCCGGAAGTTCTATGTATCGGAGGAGGTATCTCCGAAGAGCAATGGTTCATGAATGCGCTTTATAAAGAATATGACCGTATTTGCGCGGACCATTTTAACGGAGCCTCTTTTTTAACGACACAAATCCGGCCGTGCGCTTATCATAATGATTCAAATTTGCTTGGAGCTGCGTTAAAAGTCAATATGGTTTATTCCGATAACAGCGTGCTGGCATGATCTTTTTCAAGTCAATGTCAAACTTAGAAATTTTACCGGGGATGAGATAATGAATGTTTTAATCTGGTCTGAAAATATTTCTATAATACGGAGTCTGCAAAATGTGATCCGGAATATTATGGAAGAAGGAGAAAAACTTGAATTTTTCCTGGAATGGCGTAAAACCGGAGTTGAGAAAACCCTTGGAAGCACAGTGGCCGATCTGATCATTATTTACGCTCGAAATATAGGCGCTCAGGATATGGATTTTATAAATGCATACCGAAAAGAACATTCTTTCACGGAGGTCATATATGTGGTGGATACGTTAACTGTGGAAAGCCTCTGGAAGTTTGCCTATGCATGGGATTGTTTTTGCGTGGAAACATCCGAAAAACCGGAAAATTACCGGCAAATATTGGATAAGGTTTTCAAACGGATGAAAAAAACAAAACACATGCATGAACTGGAGCAAAATAATCATTTCTGGGTGGGGCATGTGCTTAATATCCAACAGCAATTTTGGTCCCGTTTCCTCAATGGAAAAATATCTTTAGATCCTATTGATATTTTAAAGGAAGCTGAAAACTGCGGTATATCTCTGCGCCTTAGCGACAATTTTCATCTTGTTTTGCTCAGCCGCCAGCTGATCAAAAAAAGGACCCAGTCTATAGAGGAAGAAACCCGGATACGCCTCTTTGAGGCTGCCCGTCAATGGTTTTCAAAATATGATACGGACTATTTTCTGGCAGAACAGATGCGGCCTTTCCTGATCCTGAAAAACATAAGCCGCGCTCAGATGCTTAAAATGCTCCAGGACTTTGTAGACTATACAGGAACGCATTATTCCATTCCTCTTTGCTGCTATTACGAATCCGATATTTATTGTGAGAGTATGTTTAACGCGGCGAGAAAGATCATTAATGTCGAACAGGAGATGGTTGCCGAAGCCCCTGGTGTTTATCCCGCATCTTCTTCCGATGAAGAGGTCATCAAGAAGGTTCCGGTCATTCCGGATCATGCCAATGAACTGCTGCAAAACGGCCAGTATATTCAATTTCAGCAGATCATAAAAAGTATGCTCTGGGATAATTTCAGCCGTGGAATCCGCCGGAGTTATTTAAAAATGCTGAAAATGGACATACAACAGATGATTTATATCCATTTAAAAGAACGGGGCCTGCCGGCCCATTGCGTTATGTTTTCCGAGGAGAGGAACGATATTAACCGCAACGCCCATATTTCTGTGGACAGTTTCATTTTATGGATGGAAAATATATTCCGGATGATCCCGGTCAATGATCCCCGGATTACAGTGATAGAATCGGTGAAGCACTATATCCGGGAACATTTACAGGACGATCTTTCCCGGGAAAAGATTGCGGACCAATTTTATCTTAATGCAGACTATCTTGGCAAAATTTTTAAAAAGGAAACCGGCGAATCCCTGGGAAATTTTATTGCGGCGGAAAAAATGAAAGCGGCGGCAAAAATGCTTATCAGTTCTGATAAAACCGTCAGTGAGATAAGCGCGCTGTTGGACTATGATAATTTTTCTCATTTCTCCAGGAGTTTTAAAAAACATCTCGGTGTCAGTCCGAGAGAGTATCGAAATCAGTATACAGCGCCGGACTGCAAAGCTAAAAATCTTACAGCTGACAGTGATTCAGATGCTTTTTAAAAGTTCTCTTCCCGAGATCCCCGGCTCAGTCATATGCTGGGGATCAAGGATTTCATCCAAATCCCCGGCGGCTATCAGTCCTTCTTCCAGGATCAGGGAACGGATGGATTTACCGGTCTTTAAAGCCTTCTTCGCAATGTCGGCAGCCTTTTGGTAGCCCACATGAGGGCTGATAGCTGTGATAATCCCTATGCTGTTTTCCACCAGATTCCGGCAGTGATCCGCGTTTGCCGTGATACCTGTGATACAGTTGTCTATCAGAGTCCGTACCGCATAAGTCAGCGTATCGATAGACTCAAACATACAGTAGAAAATAATCGGCTCAAAAGCGTTCAGTTCCAATTGCCCGGCTTCAGCTGCCATGGTAATGGTCAGATCATTTCCGATACAGTAGAAGGCGACCTGGTTCACCACCTCCGGAATGACCGGATTGACCTTTCCCGGCATGATGGATGAACCGTTCTGTTTTGCGGGCAGGTTGATCTCATGAAAACCTGCTCTGGGGCCGGAGGACATGAGTCTAAGGTCGTTGGCCATTTTGGAAAGGGTGACGGCGCAGGCTTTGACGGCTCCCGAGACAGCTACGAAAGGATCAAGGTTCTGAGTGGCGTCGATCAGGTCAAAAGCCTGGACAAATTCCATTCCGGACACTTCACATAGGTTAGGGACAATGCGCTGCAGATACGTCTCATCTGCGTTGACGCCGGTTCCAATGGCAGTGCCGCCCAGGTTCAAAAAGCGCATTTCGTCCATTGCCTTGTCCATACGGCGGATGTCTCTCATGATGGCCGCGTCGTAGGCGGCAAATTCCTGGCCCAGACGGATGGGTACGGCATCCTGCATCTGGGTACGCCCCATTTTGATGATCTGGTCAAACTCTTCCGCTTTGCGGGAGAGCGCTTCATGCAGCCGCATCAATTCCTTTTTCAGCTTTGTCAGAAGCTTCAGAGAAGTCATTTTTCCGGCGGTGGGAATCACGTCATTGGTGGACTGACTGCAGTTCACATGATCGTTAGGATGTACGATGGCGTAGTCCCCCTTCTTTCCTCCAAGAATCTCAATAGCCCGATTGGCGATGACCTCGTTAGCGTTCATATTGATGGAAGTTCCGGCTCCGCCCTGAATGGGATCCACAATAAAATCTTCAAAGTGTTTTCCCTCCAGGATTTCATTGCAGGCTTTTACAATGGCGTCAGCCCGCTTCTTATCCAAAAGGTTGATTTCACAGTTTGTGATGGCAGCCGCCTTTTTAATGCAGGCCAGACTGTTGATGATCTCCGGGTGCATAGTCAGCCCGGTGATATGGAAGTTTTCCGCGGCGCGCAGAGACTGTACGCCGTAATATACGTTTTTCGGAACATCTTTTTCTCCAATGGAATCTTTTTCTGTTCTGTAATCTGTCTGACTGTTCATGATATTTCCCTCCCGGCTTTTATTGAATTTATTATAGCCTCCCGTTACAATATAATCAAATACATATATTTTTATATTTAATATAACCAAAAAACTATATTACAAAAAGGAGGAAGATCATGTTTCAGGGAATGAAGTATGTGTATGCGGTTTATCAGGAGAAAAGCATTTCAAGGGCAGCAGAGCGGCTATGTATCTCCCAGCCGTCTTTAAGTGCTGATATAAAAAGAACGGAAGAAAAAGTCGGATACCCGCTGTTTGACCGGAGCACAAAGCCTCTGTCTTTGACAGAATGTGGAAAACAGTATATTCGCGCTGCAGAGCAGATTTTAGAGGCAGAGGCGGGATTTGAGAATTATGTCAATGACTGGGGAGCCTTAAAAACAGGAAATCTGATCCTGGGCGGCAGCAGCCTGTTTGCTTCCTGGGTACTTCCCGGACTGATTGGTGATTTTTCCAGGCATTATCCCGGGGTCCGGGTAGAATTAATAGAGGAGAATACTCAGACACTTCAGAACCTGCTTCAGCGAGGGCGTATTGATATTATGCTGGATAACTGCCAGCTGGATTTAAAGGCGTTTGACCGGCAGACCTACCGGGAAGAGAGGCTTTTTCTGGCAGTGCCGGAGAAGATGGCTGCTGAGGAAATTATTCGCGGCTACGCTGTCACAAAAGAAATGATCGAGAAAGATATTAAGGAAAAAGATGAAATACCCCCGGTTCCCCTTCGCTGTTTCGCGGACCGGCCCTTTATCATGCTTAAGCAGGAAAATGATACGCGGAGACGTTCCATAGAGATCCTTCGCAGAAATCATATTGACCCTGAGATAATTCTGGAATTGGATCAGCAGCTTACATCCTATCATGTAGCCTGTTCCGGCATTGGCATTGCATTTATCAGCGATACCCTGATCCAGGCGGTACCTGCCCGTCCGGATGTGATATATTTTAAACTTCCGGAAAAGGAAAGCTGCCGGAAAATCCGTTTTTACTGGAAGGCGGGACGCTACCGGACCCGGGCCATGGAAGAATTTCTGCGGATTGCCGGAAAGAGTGATCTGTGACATGCAACGGTCTGTGACGATACTTGACAAAATTAGTCCAAAATATACTTGACAAATTTAATCCAGTATGATATAAATGATACAAGAAGATTTTGTATGAAAGCTTCAGGAATTGAATGTCCCCAAGGGAATAAAGAGTAAATATGAGTTGGAAAGTAATTATGAAACGAAGGTGCAAATAAATGATCATCACACGGGAAACAGATTATGCTATACGGCTTCTTAAAGAGCTGTCTGATGAAAAACAGCATACTGTACCGGAGCTTTCGGAGAAGAGTGTAGTGCCGCAGACCTTTGCCTATAAGATCCTCAAAAAGCTGGAGCGGGCGAGTCTCATTTCAATAAGCCGGGGAACATCTGGCGGGTGCCGTATGACAGCAGATTTAAGCCAGGTCAGTCTTTATGAGCTGTTAGAGGCGATTGAAGGAAGGGAAAGTTTAAGCCGGCTTGTCAACGCCTGTACAGCTCCAGGGTATCAATGTTCATGGTGTGAAACTCATGGCGATTGTACTGTACATAATTCTCTGGAAGATATTCAGAATGTTTTAGTGGATGAATTAAAGTCCCATGATCTGGCAGAAATTTTAGGATGTCCTGACTGAAAGAACTGAAGATGGCTCCAAAAAAGAAGCAGGACATTTTTATATAAAAGCAACCAACGATCCATGTAGATGAGAAAAGCCCGGAAATTTAAACTTCATCGCGGACTTGACCGCAGGCTGACCTCTCTATGATCACAAAAAAATTACAGAAGGTAACATTATGTCATTGATTAACAAAGAAGTGAATGAATTTTCTGTTCAGGCGTATCACGATAACAAATTCAAAACTGTAACTAAAGCCGATATTCTTGGCCGGTGGAGCGTATTTTTCTTTTATCCCGCGGATTTCACCTTTGTGTGCCCAACGGAACTGGAGGATCTGGCAAATAAGTACGAAGACTTTAAAAAGGCCGGTTGTGAAATATATTCCGTGTCCACCGATACTCATTATGTGCATAAGGCATGGCACGACACTTCAGACCGGATTAAAAAGCTTCCATATCCGATGCTTGCCGATCCCACCCATGCGCTCTCTAAAGATTTTGAGGTGCTGATAGAAGAAGACGGCCTTGCTGAGCGCGGCTCCTTTATTGTGAACCCGGAAGGGAAGATCGTAGCATATGAAATCAATGCCGGCAATGTAGGACGCAATGCAGATGAATTGCTTCGAAAAGTTCAGGCAAGCCAGTTCGTATATGCCCATGGAGATGAGGTGTGCCCCGCAAAATGGCAGCCTGGCGCGGAAACATTAAAACCAAGCCTGGACCTGGTAGGACTGCTTTAAGCATGAAGCGCTGAACAGTATCTGTTTCAAACAACTAAAAAATAATAGGAGGCTATGCATATGAACGAACATAAAACTTATCCATTTGAGTTAATTCCGTTACCTTATGAATACGATGCGTTGGAACCGTATATTGACGCTGCAACTATGCAGTTTCATCATAACAAGCATTTGAAAACTTATGTGGACAACCTGAATAACGCATTAAAAGACTATCCGGAGTTTCATTCCTGGACATTGGAAGAGCTCTTGAAAAATTTAGACAAACTTCCGGAGAACATCCGCGGGGCAGTCAGAAATAATGGCGGAGGAGTATATAATCACGACCTTTTCTTCGCGCTCATGGCGCCTGAGGGACAGGAGATGCCTAAGAAGATCGCGGACGTTTTTGGAGGAGAAGCTGAATGGCAGAAGCAGATGAAAGCTGCCGCTCTGGGGCAGTTCGGTTCCGGTTTTGCCTGGCTTGTACAAGATCAATCGGGGAAACTCAGCATTACAGCTTTGCCTAACCAGGATAATCCGTTGTCTGTTTCCCTCTTCCCGATCCTGCCTTTAGATGTGTGGGAGCACGCTTACTATCTGAAGTACCAGAACCTTAGAGCCAATTATATCGATGCATGGTTCCATGTCATTAATTGGTCGGCTGTGTCTGAGAGAATGGGTGCAAACCCGGATGAAAATTAGAAGATGTTTTTCGTATTGATAATACGCTTACAGATGTTACCGGCCGCGGGGCCGGTAACATCTGCGTTTAAATTATTTAAGATATAGATTGACAACAATGTAAGAATATTGTATAGCGGTTAGGGAAGACTAACGGCATAGAGTCCCGGAAGGACAATTGAAAAATAGCGGATATACAAAGGCAGCGTTTTAGCATGTCTTTATTTTTCAATGGTAGTTAGTCTTAATTAACTAAACAAAACGCTGCATTGAAATTGTACAGAGAGGAGGATTTTTTTCAATCAAAACTCCGCGGCAAGCCGCAGGGCATTTGATCTTCGCGGCAGTTAAAAAAAGGACATGCAGGCATTTCCGCGCAGCGTGCCAGGCGGACATGTCTGCATACCTGGCTGGCACGTTGCGCGGAAACAACAAGATATGCGGCAGACCACAGAACTTGCACATGTGAACATATTGCCATGTTCACACAACAAATCCGGGAGGATATTTATAACATGAATATTATGAAGAAGAAAAACCATTTCTCACTGTTACTCGTTTTAATCCTGGCCTTGGCGATGATGCTGACCGCTTGCTCAAGCTCAGATTCCGGTTCCGGCACTGAGGAAACAGAAGCCGCAGAAGTTGAATCATCCGCTGACGATGCCGGTTCTTCAGATGAAACAACAGAGGAAGCAACAGAAGAAGTATCATCAGATGCTTCAGATGATGCCGCTGATGGAGCAGATACCGTTGAGATAACAGACAGCCACGGCACCGTTACGGTACCGGTTAATCCGGAGGTTGTAGTGTCCCTGGATAACCGGACATTTGAGACGCTGGAGGACTGGGGCATTGTGTTAGCTGCGGCGCCGAAGAGCCTTATCCCGGACGATATTTCTTACGCTACAGACGACAGCATCCAGGATGTCGGGACACATAACGACCCCGATCTGGAAGCAATCGCTGCAGTTGACCCTGACCTTGTTATCGTTGGCCAGCGGTTTGCAAGCTATTATGATGATATTGTGGCGTTGGTTCCCGATGCGGCAGTCATCGATCTGGCTTTTACCCTTTCTGAAGAAGCTGGCGAGTCCGGCGATAGCCTGGTGAACGGGCTGAAGGATTCCATTACTACTCTGGGGCTTATTTTTGATAAAAATGATGAAGCTTTGGAACTGACAGAAGCATTTGATGCGGCAATCGAGTCAGTGAGTGCAGCATATAACGGAACGGATACGATCATGAGCGTTATCGTTTCCGGCGGTGAAATTGGTTTTTCTGCTCCTTATTCGGGACGTGTGTGGGGGCCTATGTATGACATCTTCGGTTGGGTACAGGCTCTGGATATTGATAACGCAACCTCAGATCACCAGGGTGACGATATTTCTGTGGAAGCGATTGCCCAGAGCAACCCTGACTGGATCCTGGTGCTGGATCGTGATGCCGCGACTTCTTCGGGAGAAGACTATACTCCGGCCAGCGATGTTATCAGCAATTCCGCCGCGCTGCAGAATACCACAGCAATCGTGAACGACCAGGTCATTTACGCTCCGGCAGATACATATACAAATGAGTCCATCCAGACGTATCTGGAACTGTTTGAGGATATGGCCGCTGCTTTTGCAGGCTGATTGAAAGGATAATCAGAAAATGACAAATCCAACCACACATAAGAGCAATGGGGCTGAGGAAACTCAGTCCCGCCTTTTTAAGAGGAGAAAACTCCTGACCAAACCTTTTATATTCACACTGCTGGCAATGATCGCGCTGGCATTTGTGTCGATGTTTACCGGAGTCTACGATATTCAGGGACAGGAGGACGGATGGAATATGTTTTTTATCACCCGCGTCCCGCGCACAATGTCGTTAATGCTCACCGGAGCGGCCATGTCTATGTCAGGACTTGTAACACAGCTGATCACGCAAAACCGGATGGTAGAGCCGACCACCACCGGTACCATTGAGTGGGCAGGGCTCGGGCTGATCCTGGTCTATGTGCTCTTTCCCGGTCCGACACTGGTCCTTCGTATGACGGGCGCCATTCTTTTTTCTTTTGTCGGCACGATGATCTTCTTTCTGTTTCTGCGGAAAGTAAAACTGCGTTCCTCTCTTATCGTACCCATCGTTGGAATGATGTTGGGTGCGGTGGTTTCCGCTGTATCAACCTTCGTCGGTCTTGTGTTCGGCATGACACAGAGCCTTGAAACATGGTTTGCAGGTTCCTTTGCCCAGGTTCAAGTTGGACGGTATGAATACCTGTGGCTTATTATTATCGTGAATATTGTGATCTTCATATATGCAGACCGGTTGACGCTGGCTGGATTAGGGCAGGATGTGTCAACCAGCCTGGGTCTTAATTATAACCGTATTGTCCTTATTGGGACGGGGCTTGTTTCAGCCTCTGTAGGTATTGTTGCGTCAGTGATCGGAAACCTGCCGTTCCTGGGATTGATCGTACCAAATATTGTTTCCATGTACCGGGGCGACGACTTAAAAAGTAATCTTCCGTGGGTTTGCATGCTTGGAATGATCGTGATCACACTTTGCGACATCCTTGCGCGCACGATTATTATGCCGTTTGAGGTTCCCGTCTCCATGATCCTTGGAACAGTGGGCGCCGTTGTCTTTGTCATAATGTTAATGAAACAGAGGAAACCGAGATGAAAATATGGAATCAAACACAAAAAACAGAGAAGATGATCTATGAGCCAAAGGACCCGGCCCGGTTTGCCAGCGCGTTCCGTTCAAAAAGAGAAAGACGGAAATACTGGATCCTGCTGATCGCGTTATTTATTTTGGGAGCGATTGCAGCTATCGGACTTGCGGTCTATGACATCCCGGTCGCCGTCACTTCATCTTCTTTTATACCTGTGGTAAAACGGCGGCTGACCGCCATTGTTGCTATGCTGATCGCCGCTGTCTGCCAGAGCCTGGCGACCGTTGCTTTCCAGACCAGTAC
>CAZMGH010000003.1:0-5328 GCA_964565805.1 uncultured Lachnospiraceae bacterium | reverse complement strand
TGCTGATCGCCGCTGTCTGCCAGAGCCTGGCGACCGTTGCTTTCCAGACCAGTACCAGCAACCGGATCATTACGCCCTCTCTTTTGGGATTTGAATCTTTGTATTCAGCGATCCAGACCGGGACAATGTTCCTCTTCGGAACAACAGCGTTCCTGGAATTTACCGGTGTGGGCCCCTTTATGCTCCAGGTTGGCGCCATGATCTTGTTATGCCTGATCCTGTATGGCTGGCTGCTTTCCGGTAAATACGGAAACCTTCAGCTGATGCTTCTTGTGGGCCGGAGTACTTCCCAATCGCTATTCCTATCGTTATTGTCGCCGCTGTGCTCATTTTTGCCTATTCTAAGAAGTTAAATGTATTAGCTCTTGGAAGAGACACAAGTACTTCCTTAGGAATCAACCATCAGCGGGGAACCATCTATATTTTAGTCCTTGTTTCCGTGCTGATGTCTGTTTCTACCGCACTGATCGGACCGCTGACATTTTATGGATTCCTGGTTGCCGCGCTGACCTATCAGGCGGTTCCGTCCTACGACCATAAATATATTTTCCCTATGGCGCTGGCAATCGGATTTCTGGTGCTGACCGGCGCGTACTTCTTTATGTATAATGTATTCCGCGCCCAGGGTGTCGTCGCTATTATTATTGAGATGTTTGGCGGCATTGCTTTCCTGATCGTGCTGCTGAGAAAGGGTTCGCTATGATAGATATTCAAAATACAAAAAAGGTATATACGGATGATGTGAAGATTGGCCCGTTAACGATTCAAATTCCCAAAGCGGGAATGACCTGCCTGATCGGCCCGAACGGCGCCGGTAAATCCACAACGCTTCTGATGATCGGACGTCTCTTAAATATGGACGAAGGACAGATTAAAGTGGCGGATATGGATGTATCTTCCTCTAAATCCGAAGATCTGGCAAAGGTACTGACTATTTTAAGACAGGAAAATCATTTTGTAACGCGATTGACAGTGCGTCAGCTTGCCGGTTTTGGCCGGTTCCCTTATTCAAAAGGAAGGCTGACGGCAGAGGATGAAGCGATCATCTCCAAGTACATCGACTTTTTGGATCTGACAGACCTGGAGAATCGTTATCTGGATGAGCTTTCCGGCGGTCAGCGTCAGAGAGCATACGTAGCCATGGTTTTGTGCCAGGAGACAGAATATGTCCTTCTGGATGAGCCGCTGAACAATCTGGATGTAGCTCATTCTGTCCAAATGATGAAGCATTTACGTCAGGCAGCCAATGAATTTGGACGCACTATATTGATGGTTATGCACGACATTAACTTTGCCGCCAAATATTCCGACCGTATATGTGCCATGAAGGATGGACATGTTGCCGCTTTCGGTACTGTGGATGAAATTATGGATGCGGATCTTTTGTCGGATATTTTCGAAACAAAGATTGAGATTGTTGAAGGACCTTACGGCCCGATTGCAATTTATTAAGGATAAGGGTATGATCGGATAGGGAAAGGTAAAGAATCTTCCTCTATCCGATCATTTTTTACTGGCCGCCCCGCGGTCGGCAGCGGATCAGGTGTGATGCATAATGACATAATACATAACGCATTGTCAAAAGATGTTTATTCATGTAAAATACTACTTAGATCAGTATCAAATAGAGAGATGTTTCCTGAGTGTTAGGAGGGTTTGTAAATGCGTATTTTAGTCGTAGAAGACGAGAAGGATATGAATGGCCTCATACAAAAAGTATTAAAAAAAGCCGGATATACAGTAGACGGCTGCTTTAATGGCGAAGATGCGGAGCTTTTCTTAGACGGCGCGGAGTATGATGGCGTTGTGCTGGATGTGATGATGCCAAAAAAGGATGGGTATACGCTGGTCAAAGAAATGCGGGAGCGGGAAATTGACGTTCCGGTGCTTTTTCTAACAGCCCGGGACAGTGTGGATGACCGTGTGAAAGGTCTGGACCTGGGAGCGGACGATTATCTTATCAAGCCTTTCAGTTTTGATGAGTTGCTGGCGCGTATCCGTGCTATGACCCGCAAATACAGCGGTCAGCGCACCAACCTTTGGATGGTGGGGGATCTTGTTTTAGATACAAACACACACAGCGTAACGCGGAGCAAAGAGCCGATCCAGCTTTTACCTAAAGAGTATTCCATATTAGAGTACCTTTTACGTAATAAAGGGAAGGTATTGTCCCGTGAGCAGATCGAGGATCGTATCTGGAATTATGACTATTCCGGCAGCTCAAATAATGTGGATGGCTATATGAGCCGTTTACGAAAAAAAATTGACGCAAAATGGGAACAAAAGCTGATCCGAACAGTAAAGGGAGTAGGGTGGATGATCCAGGACCCTGAAAAAGGAGGATAAATCCAGTGAAAAAAATCAGTGTCAAAGCTAAAATTACCATTTGGTATTTATTACTGATGTTGCTTACGGCAGCGCTGTTATTGGGATTCCTACTAACGATCAGTGATTCTGTTTCTGCGCAGACATCTATGGATCAGCTGGAGCAAACCCTCCGTGAGAATATTGAACAAATATCACTTGATGCCGATGGAACCCTTGTAATTGGCGAAGCTTTTACGTTCTATGATAACGGCGTCTATACTCTGGTATACAGCCAGAGCGAATCTTTGCTGGCCGGACAAGTACCGGTAGCTTTCACTGCTGATGAGGATTTCCAGAATGGTTTGACCCGATTGGTATCCGTGGGAGATACACAGTTCTATGTATTGGACTTCCGGCTGCCGCTGAGTTGGGAAAATAACGTGTGGATCCGGGGAATACTGGAGGTATCACAAAATGTCCGGGTTCTCAGGAATCTGATGTCCGTTTCATTGGTAGTCATGCCGCTGGTCATTGTTTTTGCTGTATTCGGTGGCTATTTAATCGTCAGGAGGGCATTCCGTCCCATGGAGCGCATTATTTCCACAGCAGAGGATATTAACGGGGCTTCTGACTTGTCCCTGAGGGTGGAAGTTCCTTCTGGAGACAATGAATTTACCCGCCTGGCCCATACATTTAATAAAATGTTCGCACGTCTGGAACGCTCTTTTGAATCTGAACGCCAATTTACCGCGGATGCTTCCCATGAGCTGCGCACGCCGGTATCTGTTATTAAAAGCGCCTGTGAGTATGCGGAAGGCTTCTGTGACACGAAAGAGGAGCAGGATGAAACTATTGCCATGATCCACCGGCAGGCGGATAAAATGTCACGGCTCATTGAACAGCTTCTGTCCATCACCCGCCTGGAACAGGGAACGCGCGCCGTGATGAACAAAACCGTGGACCTGACACAGCTGGTGGAAGCTGTGTGCAGGGAACAGATCCGCGCTCCGGGACGACTGATCTGCCAGGCAACCCCCGGGATTTTTGCGCAAGTAGATGAATCCCTTATCACACGCCTTCTCCAGAACCTTATTGACAATGGATTTAAATACGGAAAACCGGAAGGACATGTATGGGTATCTTTAGATCAGGATAATAATGAAATACGATTATCCGTTCGGGATGACGGCATAGGTATAAAAAAAGAAGACCAGGAGAAAATATGGCAGCGATTTTATCAAACAGATCCTTCCCGCAGCGGGAATGAAGGCGCAGGACTTGGGTTATCCATTGTTCAGAATATCGCCAGGGTCCATGGAGGCCTTATGACAGTGGAGAGTGCTTCGGACCTTGGCAGTGTTTTTACGCTGCATCTTCCGTCAGCTCAAAAAACCGATAACTAAACTTAGGATATAAATGATGTTTTATTTGTCTTTTACGATAAAAAAATTCGGAAGTTTCATGTTAATTTCATGTTACTGCGTTAGGATAAAGATGCAACGAAGAGAGATACAACAAAAACATAGCAAAGAAAGGATGTTGTGAAAATGAAGAAAAAATTATGGATCATCCTGTGCAGTGGAATGTTGCTTACTTTTCTCCTCACAGGGTGCGGACGGCAAAGCAGCCAGGTAAGGTATATCGGCGCGGACGCAGCCAAAGTCATCGCCCTTTCCTCCGCAGATACTTCTGAAGCAGACGCCACCTTTAATACGGTAGAATTAAATGAACGGGACGGCACAGACTATTACGCGATCAACTTTACCGCAACCGGAATAAACTACCAGTATGACATTGATGCAATGACCGGGGTCATCATCGATAGTTCGCAAACGGAATCCGGCAGTGCCGACAGCAGCTCTTCCGACACAACGGAGAGCAGTTCTCAGGCCACACAGGAATCGGATGCGGTGACTGCTGAGTCAGAGTCAACATCAACAACTCAGACAACTGCCGACAGCACCGCGATCACAGAAGAAGAGGCGCGGGCAATTGCCCTTGCTCATGCCGGACTGACCTCTGACCAGGTTACTTTCATCAAAAGCAAGCTGGAGCGGGATGACGGACGGCAGGTTTATGACATTGAGTTTTATTCCAGTAACTATGAAGAATATGACTATACCATTGATGTTTCCACCGGATCCATCCTTTCCATTGACTACGACCTGAATGGATATACGCCCCCTACGGATGGCAGCAGCGCGATAACTGCCGACCAGGCCAAAGAGATCGCTTTGGAGCAGGTGCCGGGCGCCACGGTAAGTGACATTTATGAGTTTGAAACAGACTATGATGACGGACGGCTGGAATATGAAGGCACAATATGGTACGATGGTGTGAAATATGAATTTACCATTGATGGTTACTCCGGCGCTATTCGTGAGTGGGATGTGAAGTACCGGCATTAAACTTGTTTTATTGAGTTTCCGAGATCACTCTTTATTCCCGCAGGCAATGAGCCAGGCCCTGCACTATAATTATCCGGGCATGTCGCAGCGCGGAATCTGTTTCATAGTATCCTGCGGTGAAAAAACTAGAAAAATCACTTTAAAACCATCGGAAAATCCTATTAAGATAGAAGCTATTACTTTGCCTGTGGGGGATGAATATGCCGTAAAGGTAGAGGCTCTCAAGGGAGAAGTTATTTTATCAGAGATAGAGTTTAGACGGTAAACATAGAGCAGCGCTATGGCCCCTTTTTTTTCGGTTCCACATAATGGCCTTAGCGCTGCTTTCACGGATAAATTCTCCGTCATGTGTTATGACCAGAACGCAAAAGCCCTCCCGATCTTCTTTTATGCAAAAAAAGAGGCACTCCACCTGTGCGCAGCTGGGCGTCCTAAAGGCAGGAAAGAGAACTGCTGACGATTTTTTTCTTGTCTCTAATTTCCACCTATGGTAGAATAGACATCGGAATACCTTCAACGATGAGAAAGAACAGGATCTTCATTTGTGAGGAATACGAATTATAGGTAATTGTTAAATGTAAATCGTCCCGATTGTGGATAACTTCTCCCTATA
>CAZMGH010000002.1:120874-131269 GCA_964565805.1 uncultured Lachnospiraceae bacterium | reverse complement strand
GTATCAGCCAGTCGGAATTTCTCCGGCAGGCGATACGGCGCACCACCATACGCCCTCTCCGGCGAGGTACGCGCCGTCATAGCCGACCTTGCCGCCGCAAAAGGGACATATTTTGCGGATCGGTTTCCCTTCCCTGGCATCCTGCATCCATGCAGAAAAATCTGCCAGATTTGTACAGGAACCGCTACATTCCTGAGTCCAGTTTCGGCTTAAAGGTTTGCAAAGAAAATGATCTTCATCAAAAATCACCGAATCCCCGGAAGAAATATTGCGCTCATAAAGAAGGTGATCCGGCATTTTACATTTTTGGCTGCCGCCATCTAACGATACTAAAGTAACCACTGCCACGACCGGCTGGTTTTCATCCCGCTCCTCGCAGCCATAGTCCAGATCTTCCTCTATTTTATCAACAGTATAGATCATGTTTTTTCGCCTCCTGATCATTCCTTATTTTTACGCTGCGGATAAATGCTGTCAGCTGTTTCTGGTTTTTTATAACAGTAACCTTTGTCCGGTAAAGCTTTTGGATATTTGCGTAGTTTTTCCGATACTTCTTAGTTCTGCCATCATGTAAGATCCAGCGGATAAACTCCCCATCCAGCTTTTCCGGGCAGCCTGGCGCAATAGAGCGGCGGCTTCGTCCTTTTGAGCGGATATACCGGCGCAGGATGCGCATAAAACAGGCAAAACAGTTAAAATTCATAAAAATGATCTGGTCCGCCTCGTTCATACGCCGCTCATAGGCCAGTTTGCTGTAATTCCCGTCAATGACCCAGGAATCATTTTTATCCAGGAAAGACTCTACCTGCCGGACTTCCTTTTCCAAATCCTGCTCCTGCCATCCGGGCAGCCAGTGGACACGGTCAAGAAATAACACCGGGATCTGGTAATATTTTCCCAAATACCGGGCCAGGGTGGACTTTCCACAGCCACTATAGCCAATAATTGCAATTTTCATAGCAAGCTCACGTCCTTTATTAACTTTTCCACAAATTCTTCATCCCTTGCGGTCAGTTCGACCCAGGCAGGCGTGAAGCCGCATTTAATAGCGTTGCCTGCGGATTTTACATTACACCAGGCAGCGCAGTAAAAAGGCACCTTTCCCAGCTTTAAAATTTCCAAAGCTAAATGGCTGGTCAGGGCGCTGGCAATTCCCTGGCGTCGGTAATCCGGCAATACATCCACTCCGATCTGATACATTGTCTCACAATCCACGGAAGCTCCTGCAAGACCTACCAGCCGGCCCTGATCATATGCGCCGATGGCAATTTTATCCAGAGACTTACGGTCAGCACATAGAGCATTGCTCCATTCCTTTGTATACAGTGAGCTAAAATTCTCAGGGGTCAGCACTTCCATAGGATATGGACATGGCAAAGCTTTAAGCTTATCTAAATCCGGGAGAAAATACTCTGCCATAAAACATACCTTTAATCCAAAAGGCTCTAAAAGCTGATTTAGCCGGTAAATTTCCGGGGTTTCAAAAGCATGGGCAGGCTCTGAGCCCTTGAGAAAAGTTTCCACAACTTCCCTGGTCCTTGGACTGACTTGAGCTACAATATTGCTTCCATAGGAAACCATATCACATTCCAGAGGCAAAGGAAGGTATTTTCGTGATTTACAGGAAGCTCTGGAAAGAGTCACTACAGGACTGCTTTTCAAAAAATCCTTTGGATCACAGTGACAGTCTATGGCAGACTGACTCAAGGCAATTTTCTGTATTTCATTGTTGGTCATTTTCCAGCCCTTCCATCAGCCTTCCAAAATCCGCTGCACAGCCTTCATATCCATAGGATCTACAATAAAATCCGCATCTGGTTTTTCTTCCTTTGGTGAAAGATTTGAGTGAATGTAAAGGGTTGCCAGCCCGGCAGCCTTTGCCCCCTGCACATCACAAATGCCATCATTGCCTACCATGATCCCCTCATTTACAGGAATCTGACACTGGTTGAGCATGGTTTCATAAAAGCGGATGTCCGGTTTTTTAACACCATAATCGGAAGAAATAAAGACTTTATCAAAAAGCTCCAGGATACCAAGAGCCTTTACTTCGTATTCTGTAAAAATCCGCTGGGCATTTGACAAAAGAATCAGCTTCTTTCCTCCGGCCTTCAGTGACCGGAGCATTTCTTCCGTTCCTTCATATAAACGCACATATTCTGTGGATAATACCCGAAAAAACTGCCCTGCGTGGACAGCCAGAGCCTTGTCTGCATCTACTGATTTTTCCTTAAACAAGGCCAGAAATACATCCTCGATCTGAATTTCGGGAAATGCTTCATGGCTGATATTCCGGCTAAAACCGTCATTCCCCTTCCGGGGCGCTTCCTGTGTCAGTCTTTTATAAGCTGCCTTTAATTCTGACGGCTTATAATGAGCGCCATAGTATCCGTAAAATAGGGCCAGCTTTTCCCAGACAAAATCCTTTTCCTCATCTGTATGGATGTCTACCAGTGTTCCATATAAGTCAAAAACACAATATTTATACATTGAGTAACTCCTTTTACGAAATTTCAAGTCGGCATTTTCAAGTAACCACCGGGCAACACCATCTTCATCATTACCTGGAATTATGGCCGTTGCATGGGCTTTTAAGGTGTCTACTCCGTTGGCCACAGCATAGAATTCATCTGAAATCCTGCACATCGGCAGATCATTTATCGCATCCCCAAAAGAGATAATCCGCTTGCAGCCAAGAATAGATTTAAGCCTTAAGATACCATTAGCCTTAGTCGCCGCTTGCGGCATGATCTCGCACCAATATTCGTCATATCCATCGGCCCATAAATCAAAACCTTTGCTGTCTAACATAACTCCTCCTGGTTTGGTGTATATATCATCAGACCCGCTGACCTAAGGATCAGCGGATATAATGAACCCTGGCCGGATCGTACCGGTCCTGCTGAGTCTTTTCTTCTGCCGGGTAACCGCAGGCTATAAACGCGAAAACATCCAATGTTTCCGGAATATTTAAAGTTTTTCTGGCGTCCTCCATCCGGTCTGTTATCGGGGCAATGCCCATCCACACAGCGCCCAGTCCCAGCTCATCTGCTTCCAGAAGAAGATTTTCCACTGCCGCGCTGCAGTCAATATGAGCGTACTCAGGACGGATACAGTCTTTACGGTAACATACGGCAAAACCTACCGGTGCTTCCCTAAGCATTCCCGCATAAGGGCTGCAGTCAGCCATTGCTTTAAGGCTTTCCCGGTCTGTGACAACATAAAATTCCCAGGGCTGCTGATTGACTGCTGATGGCGCAGCCATAGCCGCCCTGAGCATAAGAGTAATCTTTTCTTCTTCTACCGGCTGTCCGGTGTATTTACGTATACTTGTTCTGTGAAAAATTCCGCTCATGTTATATCCTCCTATTGAGGCCTGACTTTACAGGCCGTATGTTTTATTCCTCAGGCATCCGCTTACCGGGCCATTACCTTATCCTTCCAGGGGATTTCTGTTTTTAGCCGCCAGCTGCCAAAACGCCACAGCGCTGGCTGCGGCTACGTTTAATGAATCCACCCCATGGGACATGGGGATACGCACTGTATAATCACAATCCGCCACTGTCTCTGAAGCCAGCCCATCCCCTTCGGTTCCAAGGACGATGGCAAGCTTTTCCTCAGCCATAATCTGAGGATCATCAATAGAACGGGAATGGTCATTCAGCGCCATGGCCGCAGTTTTAAATCCCATGGAATGTAGCCACTCCATGGCCGGATGGGGCCAGGAATATTCATCTTTCATATAGGCCCATGGCACCTGAAAAACTGTACCCATACTTACTCTTACTGCCCTTCGGTAAAGGGGATCGCTGCAGGCCGGTGTCAGTATCACCCCATCAACATATAAAGCAGCCGCGGACCGGAAAATCGCCCCAATATTGGTAGGGTTTACAATATTTTCCAATACGGCGATCCTTTTGGCCCCGGCGCATACCTGGGCCGCGTCCCTTGATTTTGGTCGGCGCATGGCACATAACATCCCCCGGGTCAGTTTAAAGCCGGTCAACTGTGTCAGCAGATCAAATTCCGCTGTAAATACAGGAATATTTTCACACCGGTCCAGTACTGCCTTTGTGTCCCCGGTCAGCCGCCGTTTTTCCGCCAGAAAGGAAATAGGCTCGCACCCCGAATCCAGGGCCAGCTTAATAACCATGGGACTTTCCGCGATAAAGATCCCTTTATCCGGCTCATGCCGGTTTAAAAGCTGTCCTTCTGTACACCGGGCATAAATATCTAACCTGGGATCCATAAAATCTGTGATTTCAATAATGTCAGCCATAAAACACCTCCCCGTCAGTTAGATACGGGGCAGATTTACCTTTTTGTCCCCGGGCAGTGGGCCGTTTCATCTGTTTAAGCATTTCTTTCACATCCTTAGAAACGCGGTAAGACTCCCGGATCTTTTGGATAGCCTTGTTGTGGGTAAAATCATCCAGGCGATTTTGAGTAAAAAGCGCCTGGGTTTTATCCGGATACTTAATATAGGCAATAGATATTGCCCAGGCCACAGCCATTTTAACATAATAACCATCATGACGGATCCGCGCTAAAAGCTCAAGGACCCGGTCAATAAAATCATCCGTAATAAAAAAATCCAGCATACATACGACAGCAAAACGAATATGGTATTCTTTATCGCTGTGAACATATGGAATGAGAAATTCAAACCATTTTTCAGGATCTTTTGTCATAAATTTGCAGGTTGCGCAGCAGCAGTCACAAATTGCCCAGTTATTGACCAGGAGGATAAATGATTCAAGTTCTTTTTTCCTCTGACTATCATCCATTTTGCCATAGCCGATCATCATTCCCCGGATCATCAGCTCTTCATAAACCTCTATGTTTGCCTGGGCGGCAAACTGGTCATAATTTTCCCTGGCCACTGTTTTCGCGATCTGACGCAGCTTAGGCACACGGACGCCTAAAAGATTTTCCAGTCCCGGTACCAGAGATTTATGAAATTCCCTGTATTTTAAATCTGTATTTGCTTTAAGCTCCTGCCGTACCCATGCGGTAATGTCCGGCGAATCTTTCATCTGTGTCATTTGGATACCTCCGCTATAATTTTAAGTGATATTTATAAAGGGACCTTCCCTTAATAAATAACACTAAAAATAAATGCAAGAATGATCCCGCCCAGCAGGCTGATCAGCGTTTGCTTTGGCGAGGTATATAAAATTGCCGCGGACCCGGCAAAGATAAGGATATTGATCAGGCTTGTAAAATCAAAATACCAAAGGCCCACAGAAAAGCAGCACTGGATCATTACCCCAAGAATCAGTATGTCAATTGCCAGAGAAACGGCTGAACTGCCTTTTCCATACCAGCACACCAGAGCTAAAAATGGCGATACAATGGTTAAAACATACCAGATCATCATATAAGATAATGGATTAAATCCGCTGAAAAAAATAGTATATATATGGTAGCTGGCACACATGCCTGCAAAAAACAAAAACACATTCAGCCCTGCTCTTAGCGGTGAGCGGCTGAATACTGCCACTGCTAAGGCAATAAGGAACCAAACCGCAAAATCAGAGAAAACATTTCTCAGATCCAGTATTCCCAGCACGTTCTGCCACAGAACTGTACTATCAATGCTCATATTATCCAGCCATTTTGAAAAAATCCCCAGTCCGATTCCCAGGAGAAGGGCCAAAAGACTGGATGCAAATTCCATCGGAGACCGTTTAGCCTTTCCGGGAAAACGGATCTTATTCAGCCATTGGGTCATTTTCATTGTCCTCCGTAAGTTTCTTACACATCATATCATACCATATATCCGAAACCAGAACAACTGTTTATGTCCGTCAAACCGCTGTGGTATCGGCTTCGTTTAGGTGAGGCGCCTTCATTATCCTGCTGGTCATCACCTTTGCAAAATCACAACCAGCGTTACAATGCCGGATGATAAAAATCAGCCTGCCAGTCCCTTATGCAGCGGCTGCGGACATTAGAATAGCTATATTCCCAGAAATGACAGGGCCAGTTTCATTACCCCTGCCAAAACCATAACAAACACAGGATTCATTTTGAATTTTTTCAGAAACACTACACACAGGATAAAGATCGCAGTGATTTCCCAATGAGTCTTTGACAGGATCACTTTTGCCTCTGTCCCCCAGAAGGCAGTGATTAAAATGGATATTCCTGCTGAAGCGATCATGGCCACAACTGCCGGGCGCAGAGAGTGAAGGATTCCTTGGAGCAGGGCCATGTTCCGGTATTTTAAATATAAATTTGCGATTAATGTAACGATAATACAGGACGGCAGGATGCATCCCAAAGTCGCGGCAAAGGCGCCTGGGATCCCAGCGATCTTTATCCCTACAAAGGTTGCCGAATTAATGGCAATAGGCCCTGGGGTCATTTGGGAAATCGTGATGAGATCCGTAAATTCTGTCATACTCAGCCATCCGTGGTCAGTGACAACCTGATCCTTGATCAGCGGCATGGCTGCATATCCCCCGCCAAAACTAAACAAACCGATCTGAAGGAAGCTCCAAAACAGTTCAAGATAGATCATTTCTTTTCTCTCCTTTTTTCACCCAGTGTTTTAATGACGCCGATCAGTCCGCAGACCAAGATCACATAAATCGCGTTCACATTAAAGAAACAGGTGGCAATAAAGGCCAGCGCCAGAATGATCATGGACATGGCATTTTTATCGTGGACGACCTCTGCCGTCATTTCAAAGACAACGACTGCGATTACTGCCCCTACGCCGGCCTGCATGCCCTCCAGCAGCGCACTGATGATCCAATTGTCACGAAATGCATTATACAAAACTGAAATCAGAGAAATGATCACAAAGGGAGGAATAATCGTGGCGATGATGGCAGTCAAAGCACCCATCAGTCCGGCAAGTTTATAGCCAACTACAATGGCTCCATTTACAGCAATAGCCCCCGGGGAGGACTGGGCAATAGCGATCAGATCCAGCATTTCATCCTCCTGAATCCAGTGATACTGATCGACAAACTTTTTTTTCATAAGCGTTACGATCACATATCCTCCGCCAAAGGTAAACGCGCTTAAATACAAAGTTGAAATAAAGAGTTTCAGCAAAACATTTCTTTTTCTTTCCATGGGAATATCTCCTTAAATACATGTGTTTCCGGCTGCCGTAAGCGGGGATGGATTCCAAACTCATCGACCCGTTTTTTCAATGGTCAAAAGTTTTATTTTTCTGTTAATGCCTCCTGCGTATCCTGTAAGGCTCCCTTGACTCCCTACAACCCGATGGCAGGGCACGATAATGGAAATCTTATTATGACCCACAGCGCCTCCCACAGCCTGAGGGGACATATGGGCCAAACCATTTTTTTCAGCCACCTGCTTAGAGATAGATCCATAAGTTGTTGTTTGCCCGTACGGAATCTGACATAGAATCTCCCAAACCTGATTTTGAAATGGGGTTCCGTTAAAATGCAGCGGAATCTGTATCTGAGGCTTTTCTCCGGAAAAATAAACATCCAGCCACTGCTCTGCACTTTTTAATACACCAGTTTCACTTTCCTCGTGATCAGGGTCAAGTCCATGGGCAAAATATTTCTGTCCCTCAAACCACAGACCTGTCAGGCCAAAATCATCTGCAGCTAATAAAATACTTCCAAGGGGAGAGTCGTAATGGGTAATGTATTGCATTTTTCTGTACCTCCATTTACTGTTTACGGGCAGCATATCTTCCTGCTCGTTTCCTCTTCTTCCATGAACTGTTATGTATAAATCATATATAGACTTATGCTATGAAAAACTGCCATAGCCAAAGGCCCCAGCGCACCCATACCCTTTCCGCTTTTTTGCATCTATTATATCGTGTCGGTTTCATATTGAAAAGCCCTCACTTCGGCTCGACTCACGATTTTGCTGATTATAGTCTAACTTTTTGCTGCGCTTCGGCCTGTATTGAAATTTTTCGATTTATAGCCGAATAATTTGGATGCAAAGTCAGGCTCTAATGTCAGCTCAATAGCGCTGTCACTCCTGCCGCAGGCGGGAAAGCATCTTGACTTTGGCGCCGCTGGCGTCTAGCCCCTAAGTATCAGAAAAAAATGATTGACAAATTTAAAATAAATGTGATAAAATTCCCTCTGTTGCGAAAATCAGGTTTATATTGGAAACGTACATTCTCCAGAATGAATAACGAACAACACGATTTTTAATGTTATTGTGTAAAGATACAAAAAAAGCGATTCCTTCGCAAAGATGTATCAAAGCTATTCAATGATAGGAGGATTTTTTATGCCCAAAAACAAATTTCAAGACGTTATTTTTACTATTATCATGGTCTTTGTCATGGTTTATGCAATGATCTGCTACAATATTGTGTTAAACACCGGTGATATGACCTATTCTGTGTTTTTATCTGCCTTCCATGAACTGATCATTATGGCGCCCATTGCCTTTATCCTTGATTTTTTCTTTGTAGGAAAGATTGCAAAGAAAACAGCCTTCAAGCTTGTGAACCCGAAAAAAGAAAATCCTTTTCATCTGGTTCTTGCAATTTCTGCTGTATCTGTAATGTGGATGTGCCCGTTAATGAGCCTGGCTGCAACGATTCTTTTTATGGATGCAGGCATCAATCTCCTGCCAGTATGGCTTAAGGCTATCGCCTTAAACTTTCCTATGGCATTTTTCTGGCAGATATGCTATGCCGGTCCATTTGTCAGATTTATATTTAAACGCCTCTTTAGAAACACTGAAACGGAAAGTAAACCGGCATACCACTAAAAAAGAAGCAGCCGCATAAGTGATTTGATTTTATCACCTCACTTATGCGACTGCCTTTTTTCTTTTATCAGCGTCCCTTTTCGATTTTCTGATTTCCTGTGGACCATACGTGAGGTCCTTTTGCGGCAGCCGGAGTATTTTGGGCCATAACGCCCACCAGTTTGTGGGAAACATAAGGCTCCTCCAGATAAATGATTTCTTCAGGTGTCAGTTCAAGGTCTACTGCTTTGGCTGCTCCTTCAATATGATGAAGTTTTGTGGCGCCGACAACAGGAGCAGTAACCTTCGTCAAAAGCCATGCCAGGGAAACTTCTGTCATAGATACATTGTATTTTTCAGCCAGCTCTGCTACACGGCGGATGATCACATCATCTTGGGATGCAGTGGCATCATACTTGGACTTGGCATAACTATCCTCTTCCAGGCGCTTAGATGTTTCACCAGGATGCTTTGACAATCGTCCGCTGGCCAGGGCGCTGTATGGCGTCATAGCAATATTATCCTCAGCGCACAGCTTTGCCATTTCCCGTTCTTCCTCTCTGAAGATCAGATTGTAATGCCCCTGGACCGAAACAAATTTGGCAAAGCCTTCCTTTTCTGCCAGAGCGTTTGCCTTGGCAAGCTGGTAGGCAAAACAGTTGGAAATGCCAATATACCGGGCCTTTCCTTCTTTTACGATCCGGTTAAGGCCATCCATAATGTCATACAGAGGTGTTTCATAGTCCCACATGTGATAAATATACAGATCCACATAATCCATTCCAAGATTTTTCAAGCTTGTATTAATCATCTGTTCAATATGCTCCTGCCCGGAAATGCCGGAAGCAATCTCATCCGGTGTCCTTGGCAGGAATTTTGTGGCAACCACTACATCTTCCCGTTTAGCAAAATCTTTTAAAGCCCGTCCTACATACTGCTCGCTTGTTCCGCTTTGATAGCCAATGGCTGTATCAAAAAAATTCACGCCCAAATCCAATCCTCTCTGGATGATCTCCCGGGAATGTTCCTCATCCAGGGTCCAGTGATGCTGTCCATTGCTGGCGTCGCCAAAACCCATACACCCCATACAAACGCGTGAAACCATAAGATCTGAATTTCCAAGGATACTATACTTCATTGATCACTCCTCCTGTTTTTATGCATTTATCAAAACCTAAGGATATTATAAATGAAATCGTCCCTTACGTCTAATACTTGTTCTTTATTTCTATCCATGCATTTTATCTATGATTCAATGGGTTTTGCGGGTAATATTTCTTTACCAGGCTTGGCCTGTTATTACTGCAGCAGTAATCTTTGTCAAGTCCAATCTTGCTCCAAAGATCCCATAATAGGCGTGGTGTCATAATAAAACTGAAACAGATCCGACGGCTCCCAGGCTTCTATCTCATCTTTTCCGGAAACAAAACCGCAGATCCGATCCCGCTCCGGCAGTGTATCTAAAATTTCCCGATACTCTAAAAAATCCTGAGTCCCTGCCTGATCCAAGATCAACACCACATCAATATCACTTTCCGGGGAAGCTTCTCCCCGTCCGTAGCTGCCCTGAAGTCCCATAAACCATATGCGGCTGCCAAAATGCTCTGTTATAGCCTGGCGATATTTTTCCAACCGGACAATTGGGATTGGGATTTTCATGGAAATGGAAAAGCATATTGTCTC
>CAZMGH010000002.1:36144-120774 GCA_964565805.1 uncultured Lachnospiraceae bacterium | reverse complement strand
CCAACCGGACAATTGGGATTGGGATTTTCATGGAAATGGAAAAGCATATTGTCTCCGATACAATCCACAGCATAATACACATCCAGAAATGTAATCTCTTCCAAAGGTTTCGCGATAGTTGCTCCTCCGGTTCCGCGCTTCACCTGGATCAGTCCTGCATCCCTGAGCTGGGATAAGATCCTCCGGATAATAACCGGGGTTACATTAATACTTGACGCTAAAAAAACACTGGTAATTTTATCTTCATCTCTAAAAGTCTCCATACAGGTAAGCATATGTATGGCAGTTGTAATGTTAATGATTACGGCAATAAACTGAGCTGAGTGGAAATTGTTCAGCTGGCCTGGCTGTCTCACTGGCTGATTCGCACCGCAAGCTCCAGGGCAATGGCCGCAATCCGGTCCTTTTCTTCTAAAAGGGAATGATTGCTTAAGCTTCGGGCATCCCATGTATCCGTGTCCAGATTATCAGCTGCATAGAAAAATTGCACACAATCTTTTTGGCGAAATTTAGCTACTGCGCCAATAGCTGAACACTCCATATCCACGCATATACAGCCCTGCTGCTGGCGGCGGATAACTTTATCTCTTGTTTCCCGGTAAAACGCGTCTGTACTCCATGTTTTTCCTACCGTGTATTTTACCTTTAATTCATCCAGCATTTTCGTAAATTCAGACAAATATTTCTCATTTACAGAAATTTCATCCGATGGCGGAGCATAGTGATAGCTTGTTCCTTCATCCCGTACTGCGTTATTTGGAATAATAATAGAACAATCCTCAATACTATGATCCAAAACACCGCAGGTGCCAAAAATAACAACTTTTTCAATTCCCATTACAAAAAGCTCCTCTAACATACCCACACTCATGGGAGCCCCGACATCCATAATAAATAACGCGACTTCTACCCCCTTATAGCATGTACGATAGATTGGGCTCCGTCCGTTAGCGCAGCTGGACCAGGCAATCACCTGGGTATCCAGTTCGGAAATCATCCGCTCAAAGGTGACATTTGAGAAACAGGAAACAGCCACCTTAGGCATATTGTCCACCGGATGGATCAAATCCCATGGATTGATCACGGCTTCTTTCAAAGAATCAAATTCATTTAAAATCATCATAATCTCCTGGTTTTATCCCACAAATTCATTATAAAAAATCAACAGCAACAATTACAATCAACATTAAAATCAAGGCGGTAGTTCTCCTGCCTAACTTTAGGAATATTATATCATGTGCCCGGACGGATGAACAGAAAAAAAGAGGCGTCGGGTAGGATTTTGCAGTCAATAGTACAACGAGCTAAACGGTTGTTACTGTTCACTGGCAAGCTAGTAAACAGCAACTTTCGGTCAACGAAACATATATTATTTCCTTGTATCCGGGCCGGTTTTCATGGTATCATAGAATAAATGCTGGAAGAATTAAGTCTCAACAGACTGTTGGGTACTGAACCCCTGCACTTATATATTCGGGAGGAGGTATATAAAAATGGGTAGAATCACAGGTATCGGACTGCAGGATTTTGGAAAAATCATTACGGAAAATGCTTTTTACATTGATAAAACGGGTTTTATCAAAGAATGGTGGGATTCTAAAGATGAAGTAACATTAATCACCCGGCCAAGACGATTTGGAAAAACTCTGACGATCAGCATGATAGAACATTTTTTCTCCGTAGAATACCAAAAATGTCAAGATTTATTTCAAAACCTTAAAATCTGGGAATATGAGGATTATGGAAAACTTCAGGGAACTTATCCGGTCATTACCTTAAGCTTTTCACCCGTTAAAGAAACATCGTTTTCACAAACCCGTCAAAAAATATGCCGAATCATCCAGCTTTTATACCGAAAATATGACTTCCTTTTAGACACTCCTTTATTAAGTGCCGGCGAAAAGGAAGATTTTCTGCGGATTTCCGCAAATATGGAGGATTATGAAGCATCTCTTTCCATACAGCAGCTTTCATACTTTCTTTATCGTTATTATGGCAAAAAGGTAATTATTCTCCTGGATGAATATGATACACCTATGCAGGAATCCTGGATTAACGGATATTGGGAAGAATTGTCCCCATTTATAAGAAATTTATTAAACTCAACATTTAAAAGCAATCCCTATCTGGAGAGAGCTATCCTGACCGGAATTACCAGAGTCAGCAAGGAATCTATTTTCTCTGACCTAAACAACCTTAAGGTCATTACGACAACATCTGATGAATATTCGGAATATTTTGGCTTTACTGAAAAAGAGGTGGCATACGCCCTTAATGAATACGATCTTGCTGATCATATGGCTGAAGTAAAAGATTGGTATGATGGATTTACATTTGGCCATTCCCGGGACATTTATAATCCCTGGTCCATTCTAAACTATCTGGATACAGGAAAAGTGCGCCCCTACTGGGCTAATACCAGTTCTAACAGTCTTGTTGGCAAGCTTATCCGGGAGGGCAGCAAAAATATAAAACAGAATTTTGAAACTTTAATCAATGGTCAGTTCCTAACCCTTATGATTGATGAACAAATCGTCTATGAACAGCTGAAGCAAAAAGAAAGCGCCATCTGGAGCCTGCTGCTGGCCAGCGGATATTTAAAGGTCATGGGTACTGAATTTGATAATAGAAACGGCAGAATGTACTATCAATTAGCATTAACCAACAAAGAAGTAAAAATTATGTTTGAAGACATGATCCATAGTTGGTTTGCCGATTACGACAGCGGGTATAATGACTTTCTCATTGCACTTCTTGACGATGATCTGAAGTCCATGAACTTTTATATGAATCGAGTTGCCCTTACTACCTTTAGCTTTTTTGACAGCGGCTCTAAAGTTTCTGCTGAAAGTGAGCCTGAACGTTTCTACCATGGATTTGTTTTGGGATTAATCGTCGAACTAAAAGACAGATATGTTATCACCTCCAACAGGGAAAGCGGACTGGGAAGGTACGATGTCATTCTCGAACCTTTAAATATTTCAGATGATGCCATCATTTTTGAGTTTAAAGTCCAGGAGCCTTCAGAAGAAAAGACGCTGGAGGAAACAGCAGCTGCAGCCCTAAAGCAGATCAGAGAAAAATGCTATGCTACAACCCTGATCTCCAAAGGAATCCCTCAAAACAGGATACGTTCTTATGGTTTTGCATTTAAGGGAAAACAGGTGTATATAGCAAAATCGCTGCCCTAAATATGCTGCTCCTCTACCTGATAGCAGACACATTTATTCGCTTTCTTTTGCTTATACAGCTCATATTATACGTTTCGCTTTCAGGGAAGGTGTAACAACGCCTTCCCTGATGCCGTAACTTTATGGACCGCATCCGCGTCCCTTTGATTGTCTGACGCTGCCTTAATATTCAGCGCTGTGATACTTTTCTACCACTTCAAAAACTTCTCTGACAATTTCCATTGTATCCATTCATATTTTCAGGAATAGTTTCCCGAAAGAACGGTGTTTTTTCCGGGGATATAGCTTTGATCCCTATCCTTCTTACCTGGCATGTTATTTTGTTCCTGAACAGATTCTCTTTGTTCTGCTTCTTTTACATTCATAACCAGCATCTGAAGACGGTTTTCAACATTGGCAAAGCTTACGTCCGGATCGTAATCCAGTGTCAGGATCTGGGCATCCGGATAGATTTCCTTAATCTTTTTGGAAATTCCCCGGCCTACTACATGATTAGGAAGGCATCCAAAAGGCTGGAGGATTACAAAGGTCCGGCAGCCCTCCCTGGCATGGTGAAGGATTTCTCCCGGGATCAGCACCCCTTCCCCCGCGTCAAAGGTATGATGGATGATGGAATCACTTTCTTTTACCAGATCCTGCATCCGGCATGCCGGACGGTACAGAGGATGTTCTTTGGCGATACGGTCCGTCACTTCATGAGCAACGTTAAAAATCTGATTTGCCAGATAGAACCATGTTCTTTTTCCGGCACCTCTTTTCACATGATACTCACGGATCTGTCTGTCCTGATAAAAATAGGTTTTTCTAATGACGTCTGTCATCCTTGCTTCAATAATTTCAAAACCATTATCTTCCAGGTACCGTTCAATCTCATGATTGGCTCCCGGATGGAAATTCAGCAAATATTCCCCAACGATCAAAACTCTTGGTTTTCTGCGGCTCTGGTCATAAATCACCTGCTTCATGTATTGGATCGCCTGTCTGAATCCTTGCTTCGCGCCAGCAATGCCTGTCTTCAGGCCATCAATAAACGCGTCCATGGCCTTTTCAAAGGCAGCATCCGCCGATCCTTTTATAAGCTCATAGGGTCGGATCTTACGAAGGAGTTCTTCCAGAACATCAATCATAGGCATAGCAAATGCAATACGCAGAGATCCTGTAAGATTCAGCCGGAATCCAGGATGCAGGTTATGTGCGTCAGTATCGTCATTGGTCACAATAGGCACCTCCGGAAATCCTGCGTCATCTAAGGCTTTTCTCAGCAATGAACTGTAATGGGTCAAGCGGCAGTCTCCGATATATTTGCCCATACCGATGGCTGTATTTTTCGGATCGTATTTTCCGCTTTTAAGGGCTGCAAGTGCTTCGCCAATGACAATTTGAGCCGGAAAACAAATATCATTGTGGACATATTTTTTTCCCAGGCGGATGGCCTCTTCGCCGCCGACTTCAAGGGGAATGGCCTGAATCCCCTCACTGTAAAATGCCGCTGCCATTACCCTGCTGAATGCGTGGGAAGTGTTTGGCACAAGAACCGTCTTTACAGGCTTATCCTTTTTTGTAAATTTTACCGGATATGGGTCTTTAAGCTCTCGGACAGGGGTATGCTCTCCCCGCTCCCGCTTCATTGCCACAGTTTCAAGAAATGACCGGACACGGATGCGCAGCGGGCCTTGAACATCACTTTCATCTACTTTAAGGATCAATGGTGTCTTTCCGGAGATTTCCTTCATCATCCGGATGATCTCATCAGAAAGATACGCGTCATGGCCGCATCCAAAACTTACAAGCTGTACATATTCCAGGGAATCTTCCTCTGCCGCAAGGATAGCCGAGGAAAGCATACGGGCATGGTAGTTATTTACAATATCCAGCCGACTCATGGAAAGATCTGTTTTATTTCCATCGGGAAGGGCATCCGCGGTTAATACAGGAATCCCAAAACCGGTAAACATTTCCGGAAGCTCATGATTCACCAGGGAATCGTTTTGGTATGGCCTTGACGCAAGCACAACGGCAAATTTATTTTCCTGCTTCACCTGATCCAGCACAGATTGGCCTTCATTCTGAAGCTTTTCATGGAATTCGTTCTGAGCTTTGTCTCCTGCGGCAATGGCTTTTTCCGTATATTTTCCCGGGATCTGCCATGTGTCTTTCATATAATGGATCAGCTGATGGACCTTATCCTCCTGGGTATACCAGTGGAACATAGGTGAATCGTAGGGAATCCCCATCAGCTCTTCCGGATTGTCCGAATTTTTTACAACCAGAGGATAACCTTTCACGACCGCGCACATAGACTGACTGGTCTTCTCTGTATTTTCAGAAGGCACTGTAGTGATCACGGGCATAAAAATCCTGTCCACACCTTTTTGAACCAGATTTCTGAGATGTCCATGGACCAGTTTCGCCGGAAAGCAGACAGTATCTGAAGTAATGGCGGACAGTCCCTGCTCATAAATCTTTCGGGTGCTAAAGTCCGAAAACTTTACATGAAATCCCAGGCTTTTCCAAAATGTTGTCCAAAATGGGGCCGTCTCCCAAAAAGAAAGAACCCGGGGCATACCAATAGTTATTTCCTGATCTGCCATAAGCTTGGGATAATCATAATCCTTAAAAAGCAGTTTTTCTCTTTCCTTAAACAGATTTGGGATCTGCCCTGCCTGGTGATTCTTTTCTTTCAGCTGCTCTTTTACGCTTTCATCCTTAGGATCTCCAAGAATCTCTCCCCGCTCACACCGGTTATTGGTGATCCAGGACTGGCCATTGGAAAAACGGAGGACAGTCCGTTTACAGTGGTTGTTGCAAAACGGACAAGGAAAATCCGCATCCTGCTGCCAGGTAAAATCATCCAGGTCATCCAGAGAAATAAACGTTTGTTCCACAGGGGCCTTTTCATACTGTTCCTTTGCAGTCAGAGCCGCTCCGATGGCTCCCATAAGTCCGGGATAAGGCGCACGGGTAACCTCTTTTCCTAAGTATTCCTCTAAAGCCCTTAAAACCGCGTCATTTTCAAATGTACCGCCCTGAACAACGATCCGGTCCCCCAGAGAATCTACATTAGACAAACGTACTACCTTAGTAAACACATTTTCAATGATGGAACGGCACAGTCCGGCCATAATATCCTCTGCCCGTCTGCCATTTCTCTGTTCAGTAATAATACTGCTGTTCATAAATACCGTACACCGGCTTCCCAATACTGCGGGATGCTTTGAAGAAAACGCCGCGTCCGCGATCTCGCCTACGGGAATATGTAATGAAGAGGCAAAATTTTCAAGGAAAGATCCGCATCCTGAGGAACAGGCCTCATTGACCAGAATATTGGTAATAATCCCATTTTCCAGCCATATGGCCTTCATATCCTGCCCGCCTATATCCAGGATAAAGGAAGCATCCTTTACATATTTCTCTGCAGCCCGGGCATGGGCCACAGTCTCTACCGTATGATACTCTGCCTGAAATGCTTTTGCGAAAAGCAGCTCTCCATATCCTGTAGTTCCAGCCGCGATAATATGAAGCCTGCTTCCGGCCTTTTTATACCGTTCCCTCATATCTATCAGGGCGCGGCGGGCCACCTCCAAAGGTGAACCTTCATTGGGAGCGTAAAAGGTATCCATAATATCCCCATTTTCACTTAGCAGGACAAACTTTGTCGTCGTGCTGCCGGAATCAATACCAAGCCAGGCATAAATATCTACATTTTTTTCAATCTCTCCATGAGGCTTTTGTATGCTTTTATGTCTTTCCAAAAATGCCTGCTGTTCTTCCTTAGAAACAAACAAAGGCTCAGCCTCTCCATGACTGATTTGTATGATAGATGACCTTTTATCCTCAAGGATATGAAGGAGTTCTTCAGCGGTGCCGTCTTCTCTCTGAGCGGGAATATTCGCCGCGCAGACTGCCGCGCCATATGCGATCATCACCTCTGAATGAGAGGGCACTAAAATATCCTGTTCCGACAAGTTCAGTCTGCTGGCAAACACTTTCACCAACACCGGATTAAAGGTCAGCGGACCGCCCTCAAAGGCCACCGGAGGTTTGATTTCCAGCCCCTGGGCAAGACCGCCAATCGTCTGTTTCGCAATGGCATGAAACGCCGATAACGCCAGATCTGCCTTGGAGATCCCCTGATTCAGCAAAGGCTGAATATCTGTCTTCGCGTAAACGCCGCATCTTCCGGAAATGTCATAAACGCATGTGCCCTTTTCCGCAAGGGCATTAAACGCTTCCACCGGCGCCTTCAAGACTGAGGCAATCTCATCAATAAAGGCCCCGGTTCCGCCGGCACAGCTTCCGTTCATCCGCATATCTGCCACATTTAAAGCGCCAGTATTGTCATCTTTATAAAAAAAGATCATCTTGGCGTCCTGGCCGCCCAGTTCTATGGCTGTACCAATATTTTCATACCGGCTTTTAAGAGCCTCTGCGTTAGCCGCAACCTCCTGAATAAATGGAATCCCCAGCTTCTCTGCGATAGGCTTGGCTCCGGAGCCAGTCATTCCTACACGAAACAGAGTGTGGGGGAAACGTTCTTTTAACTGCTCCAGAACATCGATCACACTTTGAATCTGATCTGCCTGGTGTCTTCTGTAATTAAAATAAAGGATCCTGCCGTCACTCGGATCCACTGCTGTAACCTTTGTGGTGGTAGATCCCACATCAATACCTGCTGTCAGATACTTATAATCTGATAAAACTCTTTTTTCATTTGTCACTCTATCACTCACTTTCTCTTCGGCCGTCACTGTAAAAAGGAGGATGAAAACCTTTCAAATGCTTCGTTTTACAATAACAGATATTTTACTACTATTTTGCTGAATTTACAATAGTGAATCTTTTTTTCAGATGCTTCTGCGCCTCTTCCGGCTTTATCGCCGGTTAGGCAAAAGGCCGCATAGCCAGTGCAATTTCATGCTTTTTTTATTGATTATTTGTTTGGTGAAAAGTATAATAATAGTCAAAGGCAGAAAATATCTGTTGCCGGTCACAGTGTAGGCAGTGACAGATCCCCTGCCTTAAACGTCTATCTTTCAGGAGGTATTTTTTATGGAAATTGGAATTGGTACATATTCATTTGGCGGCATTGCCAGCTATCTGGGATTAGGCCCTACACTTCTGGACAAGTTTAAGACCATCAAGGCCCTTGGATTTAACTGTGTGGAGCTTTTGCCGGTGGACCTGGATAATGATATTGAAGACATTAAAAAATGGCTTGATGAAACCGGGCTTCAGGCAACATCTGTTCATGCAAAGCCCACAGAAGAAATCGTTAAAAAGATGGCTGCCCTTGGGGGAAAAGCAGTGATCTGGGCAAGCACACCGTTTTGCAGCAAAGAAGAAGCCATTGAAGTTGCTCATGAATTAGATGACATGGCCGCCATGGCTGAGCCTTACGGCATTAAGATCGGCTATCACAATCATAGTCAGGAATTTTATTTTGATCAGGGAAAATGCCTTTTAGAGCACCTGTTGGATAACAGCACAAAATGCTTTTCCCAGTTAGACTGCGGATGGGCCATGAATGGCGGCATGTACCCGCCTTACTTTATCCGCAAATATAAAAACCGCATCCTTTCCATCCATGTAAAGGAAAACAGTAAGGTGGTCGGCCCCGGCCCCCGCCCGGCTTCCCGTCACGATGACCAGCCGGATCCGGCAGCAGCCTTTGGCAATGTTAAAGAATTGTCTGTGGAAGAACGCCAGAAGATTCTTGACGGTTTTAATCAGGCCAACGCTGCCAACACGCAGCGCTTCCAGGTACAGTGCAAAATGGGCGCCCCGGAATCCAATATGGACTGGAAGGAAATCAAAAAAGCCCTGGATGAGCAGGACTTTGACGCTTTCTGGATCGTTGAGCGCGAAGGCTTTTACGATGAACATGATAAGTGTATCGCTGATGACTGCGCCTGGTTGAAAGAAAACCTTTAATCATAAAACATCGTATCTAATTAACGGCCAGCCCGGCTTATTTATGTACGGGCTGGCCGTTAAACATTTCTCTATATACTGCGTTCTGCAGATCATACAGGTTTCTCAACGTTTATTATTATTGTCCGACCGGATCTTTCCTGTTACTGGATGGTTCAGTTACTGAAGCTTTTTCCCTGTAAGCATCTCATAGCCCTGAAGGTACTTGTCAATGGTCTTTTGCGCAACATCTTCCGGCAGTGTCCAGTCATTATCCGGGTTTGCTTTCAGCCAGTCACGGGCAAACTGCTTGTCAAAGGAAGGCTGTCCGTGTCCGGGCTCATAGTCGTCTGCCGGCCAGAAGCGGGAGCTGTCCGGTGTAAGCATCTCATCGCCAAGAACCATATTTCCATCCGCATCCAGACCAAACTCAAACTTTGTGTCCGCAATAATAATGCCCCGGCTTAATGCATAGTCCGCGCATTTCTTATAAAGAGCAATCGTGTAGTCCCGAAGCTTTGACGCATACGCTTCACCCTTTCCAGGGAAATACTTTTCAAGGTGGGCAACGCTCTGCTCATAGGAGATATTCTCATCATGATCCCCGATCTCAGCCTTTGTAGACGGTGTGTAAATCGGCTCAGGGAGCTTGTCGGATTCTTTAAGACCTTCAGGAAGCTTGATTCCGCATACTGTACCGTCCTTCTGATAACTTGCCCAGCCGCTTCCGGTAATGTATCCGCGAACGATACATTCTACAGGGAGCATGTTTAGCTTACGGCAAAGCATACTGTTTCCATCAAACTGAGGCTGACGGAAAAACTCCGGCATGTCATTCACGTCTGTGGAAATCATATGATTTGGGAGGATGTCCTCGGTCATATCAAACCAGAACTTGGACATCTGGGTCAGCACAGTCCCTTTCTTTGTAATGGTATTTTTTAAAATAACATCAAAACAGCTGATCCGGTCAGTAGCTACCATGATTAAGTTGTCACCGTTATCGTAAATCTCACGAACTTTTCCTTCTTTAATGGGTTTCATTTGTCTTCCTCTCTTCCATTTTCAATTTATTCCGATAACAATTATAGCATTATCCGTCCGGCTTGTCAGTCATTTCTTAAAAATTTTCTAAAGGTAGTACTTGTGACGCCGGGTCATGAACTATAACAAGTGTCAGGGAGGCGAATCAATCATGACAAATGCGAAAAAAGCACTTACTTATGATACGGCTCCCCGCAAATAATCCTGTACCCCCGGTAGATCTGCTCCAGCAAAATGACCCGCATCAGCTGATGAGGGAATGTCATTTTTGAAAAGCTGATCCTGGCGTCAGCCCGGGATAAGACCTGGGGAGACAGTCCTAAAGAACCTCCGATGATAAACTGGATATGGCTGGTTCCACCGATTCCCAGCTTTTCAATAGTTTCGGCAAATTGTTCTGAAGAAAGCATCTTTCCGTCAATGGCCAGAGCGATCACATAGGCATCATCCCGGATATTTTTCATCAGCCGCTCCCCTTCTTTTTTCAGGATCTGGGCTGTCACTGCATCGCTGGCTCCATCCGGGGTTTTCTCATCCGCCGCCTCGATGATCTCCAGGCGGCAGTAACGGCTCAGCCGCTTGGAAAACTCGCTGATGGCCTGCACATAAAACGTTTCTTTAACCTTTCCCACCGTCAGCAGCGTAATCTTCATTGCCAATCTCCCCAGTGCTTCATAACATAGCAAGTGGCGCTGATCTGCCCGGTGGGATAATCTCTAAGTTCCTTTAAAAATTCATTTTTGCTCATGTTTTTAATCCGCCTTTCCTGGGAAGCATCATTTTCTCACGGTCTGCACAGTTTTACATTTTAAGGGGATCCCCCATTTTTTCAGCACATCATTTACAGCATTCGTGTCCATGGGCGCAAAGTTTCCAACAAGAGCTACCCCCATTTTATCCAGGTGAATGTACTTTTTCATAAATGCGCTCACATCCTGAACCGTAACGGCCTCCACATAGGCCACGGTTTCTTCAATGGTTTCCAGCTCTTCATCATAAAGCCCTGCCTTGGCATTGGATTCCATCCGGTTGCGGGGGCTCTCCGCCGCCATATACAGCTCTGTTCGGATCTGACGCTTTGTTAGGGCCAGTTCATCCGCCCCCACAGGGGCCTGACACATACCGTCAATGGCTTTAAATGCCGCTTCCAGCACCTGGGGTGTCTGTTCCGGAGTCATGGCCGCATAAACCTGAAACAATCCGCAGTTTTTAAATGAGCTTCCATAAGAATACACCGTATAAGCCAGTCCTTTATCCTCCCGAACTTCCTGAAAAAGCCTGGAATTGCCATTGCCCCCTAAGATACTGTTGACAACACTTAATACATATTTATCCGGGTGGTCGCAGGAAATACAGTCAAAGGCCAGATCCAGATGCATCTGTTCAATATCCTTATGGACACAAACCATAGCCGGACGATATACCGGCGCCGCTCGTTTGGGCAGCCTTTCACCTGCAGGAATAGAGCCAAAAAGCTTTTGGATGTGGTCAAGCATGGGTTTTGGCTGAAAATTTCCTGCTACAGAAATCACCAAATGCCGTCCTGTATAATACTGGCCCATGAATTTTTTCACATCTTCCGGAGTAAAATTACGGACGATCTCCTTTTCCCCGGAAATAATATAGCCCAGAGGATGGTCGCCCCACACTTCCTTCTGAAGAAGCTCATGGCACAGCTCATCCGCGTCATCCGAATACATATCAATTTCATCTAAAATGATCCCCAACTCTTTTTTCATATCTTCCGGATCCAGCCGGGCATTCATAAGCATATCTCCAATAATATCCAAAGCCTCATAGGCATACTCCCCTAAGGTGCGGGTATAAAAGCACGTACATTCTTTACTGGTATACGCGTCCACATGATCGCCGATCCCGGTCATAGCATCAGCAATCTCCCTGGCTGACCGGGTTTTTGTCCCTTTAAAGACCATATGCTCTGTCACATGGGCGATTCCGTTATTTTCCGGGGTTTCATCCCCTGATCCGGCCTGTACCAACACACCGATAGAGACGGATCTGTAATTTTCCATGGGTTCCATGACAACACGAATTTTATTTTCAAGCTCATTTCGGATGACCATTCTGTTAATCAAACTCCTATCCCAAAAATATACATATACTTCTATCATCATATCGGATTTTTCAGTGCTTTGCAAGTTTTAAAATTTGTCGATTTTGTTGTTTGCTCTTCAACTAAAACATGCTATAATAGGTAGATGTATTTTATGGATAAATACTTATACACAACCGTAAGCCGGCGATGGCCGAAAAGGAGGAGACTATGAAAATCGGTTTTGATCATGAAAGGTACATCAAAGAACAGTCCCAGTATATCCTGGAACGTGTGAATAACTACGACAAGCTTTACCTGGAATTTGGCGGAAAGCTTATTTCTGACCTGCATGCCAAGAGAGTCCTGCCTGGTTTTGATGAAAATGCTAAAATTAAACTGCTCCAGAAGTTAAGGGACAAGGCGGAAATCATCATCTGTGTTTACGCAGGGGATATTGAGCGGAACAAGATCCGGGGGGATTTTGGCATTACCTACGATATGGATGTTCTCCGCCTCATCGACGATCTGAGAAGATACGGACTGGAGGTCAACAGTGTGGTCATCACACGCTTTGATCATCAGCCGGCTACCACGGTTTTTATTAATAAACTGGAACAGCGCAGCATTAAGGTTTATACCCACAAGGCCATCAAAGGCTATCCGGCAGATGTGGATACTATCGTCAGCCCTGAAGGCTATGGCCAAAATCCTTATATTACCACAACAAAACCCATCGTTGTAGTTACAGCTCCGGGACCGGGCAGCGGAAAGCTGGCTACTTGCTTAAATCAGCTGTATCATGAGTACCGCCTTGGAAAATCTGCCGGATATTCTAAATTTGAAACATTTCCTGTATGGAATATACCATTAAAGCATCCGTTAAATATTGCCTATGAGGCTGCTACTGCGGATTTAAAGGACGTAAATATGATGGACTATTTCCATTACGAGGCATACGGCGTTGCTGCGGTCAACTATAACAGAGATCTGGAAATGTTCCCAGTTGTCCGCCGTATCATTGAAAAAATCACAAATACGGAATCTATTTATAAATCCCCCACAGATATGGGTGTCAACCGCATCGGCTATGGCATCGTTGACGATGATGTTGTCCGTGAGGCATCGCTCCAGGAGATCATACGCAGATACTTTAAAACTGCCTGCGAATATAAAAAAGGCCAGGCGGATGAATCTACCATGCAGCGGATCCAGCTGATCATGGAAGAAGTAGGCTTAAAGCAGGAAGACCGCGCCGTGGTTGCTCCTGCCCGGGAATATGCTCGGAAAAACATGAAAAAGCTCAGCAATAATGATATTTCTTCAGCCACAGCCCTGGAACTGGAGGACGGCTCCATCATTACAGGAAAAAGCTCGGACATTATGGTTGCCTGTGCTGCCGCTATTTTAAATGCCATCAAGCATCTGGCCGGCATCGCTGATGAGATCATGCTCATTTCCCCAAATGTGCTGGAGACGATCATTAATCTTAAGAAAAATAACCTTCATTCTAAATACTGCGCTTTGAGTCTGGAAGAGATCCTTATTGCCTTAAGCATCAGCGCTGTAACGAATCCTACAGCTCAGATGGCTTTAGATAAGCTTTCTAAGTTAAAAGGCATCCAGGGACACTCCACCATAATGCTGACTCATAATGATGAACAGACTTTGCGAAAGCTTGGCATTGATATGACCTGTGACGCTGAGTATCCGTCAGAAAACCTGTCTTACAGCTGAATTGCCGCCGGGCACACATAAAGCAAGGCTCTGCCATCCCAATGGAATGGCAGAGCCTTTTCCTTTTTATTAATTAACCGGCAGCAAGCTTTTTGTAATCTTCAAGTCTTTCTTTTGCTGTTGCTTCGGTCTTTTCAAACAGTTCCTCAGCAACCTCAGGGAAGGTTCTTGTAAGTGAAGAATAGCGAACTTCATTCATAATGAACTCTCTGAAGTCACCTGTAGGCTCTTTAGAGTCTAATGTAAACGGATTCTTTCCTTCTCTTTCAAGATCAGGATTGAATCTGTACAGCGCCCAGTAGCCACACTCCACAGCTTGTTTCATTCTTGTCTGAGCGAACTTCATACCGCCCTTGATACCATGGTTGATACATGGAGCGTAAGCGATGATGAGCGAAGGACCATGATAGCTTTCTGCTTCTTTCAGGGCTTTTAACAACTGAGCCTGATTTGCGCCCATGGAAACCTGAGCTACGTATACATAGCCATAGGACATAGCCATCATACCAAGGTCTTTCTTCTTCACTCTCTTACCGGCAGCAGCAAATTTTGCTACAGCGCCAATCGGAGTAGATTTGGAGGACTGTCCGCCTGTGTTGGAGTAAACTTCTGTATCGAATACAAATACGTTTACATCTTCACCGGAGGCCAGAACATGATCTAATCCGCCGTAACCAATATCGTATGCCCATCCGTCACCGCCGAAGATCCACTGGGACTTCTTAACCAGCTGATCGGAATTCTCAACGATGAAATCAAAAGCAGCCTTAACGTCAGCGTTATCACCATTGTAAGCTTTTGCAACTTCAAGAAGGTTCGCGGAAGCAGCCTTGGAAGCATCACCATCGTTCATTGTGTCGATCCAGCCCTGGAGAGCAGCTTTTTGGGCCTCATCGGCGCCAGCTTCAATGGCGGCTTTAGCTATGGAAGCGATTCTTTCTCTCTGAGCCTTAACGCCTAAATACATACCATAGCCATACTCAGCGTTATCCTCGAACAGGGAGTTCGCCCATGCAGGACCCTGCCCCTTTTCGTTTGTTGTGTAAGGCATAGAGGGCGCGGAGCCGCCCCAGATGGAGGAACATCCTGTTGCGTTGGAGATATACATTCTGTCGCCAAACAGCTGTGTGATCAGTTTTGCGTAAGGTGTCTCACCACAGCCTGCGCAGGCTCCGGAAAACTCAAGGAGCGGCTGCTCAAACTGGCTGCCTTTAACAGTGTCGATCTTCATCGGGTTCTCTTTCTTAGAAAGAGATAAGGAGTATTCCCAGTTCGGAGCTTCATCATACTGTGTATGAAGAGGAACCATAGTCAGGGCTTTTTCCTTAGCCGGGCAGACATTTACGCAGCTTCCGCATCCAAGACAGTCAAGCACGGATACCTGCATCTTGAAGTAGTACTGATCAACGCCTTTACCTTTGCCCTTAACTGCACCGTAGTTTGCCGGGGCCGCAGCGTTCTCTTCTTCTGTTAAAAGGAAAGGACGGACGGTTGCATGTGGGCAGACATAGGAGCACTGGTTGCACTGGATACACTTGCTGGAATCCCACTGAGGAACCATAGCAGCAACGCCGCGTTTTTCATATGCGGATGTACCCAGAGGGAACGTACCGTCAGCGCGATCCTTACGAGCGAATATGCTCACCGGAAGGTCATCACCCTTCTGAGCGTTTACAGGTTCAACAACGTCTCTGATGAACTCAGGAACTTCTTTAACATCTGTAACCTGAGAATCCTGTGCATCTGCCCAGGAAGCAGGTACTTCAACAGCGACAGCGCCGTCAACACCAGCATCAACAGCTGCGTAGTTCATGTTAACGATAGCGTCACCCTTCTTGCCGTAGGTCTTCTTAATGGCTTCCTTCATGAATCTTACAGCATCATCAATAGGAATGATGTTCGCAAGTTTGAAGAATGCAGCCTGGAGTACAGTATTTGTACGATTGCCAAGGCCGATCTCCTGAGCAATATCGGTAGCGTTAATCGTGTAGAACTTAATGTTCTTCTGAGCAATGATACGCTTCATGGAAGCAGGAAGATTTTCATCCAGCGCTTTAGCATCCCATTCACAGTTTAAAAGGAAGGTTCCATTTTCTTTGATCTCGCTGAGCATATCATACAGATATACATAGGCCTGATTATGACATGCGACAAAATCCGCAGTTTTTACATAATATGTGGAACGGATCGGTTTCTTGCCGAAACGCAAATGGGACTGAGTGATACCGCCGGACTTCTTGGAATCATAGGAGAAATATGCCTGAGCATACATATCTGTATGGTCGCCAATGATCTTGATGGAGTTCTTATTAGCGCCTACAGTACCATCTGCGCCAAGGCCCCAGAACTTGCAGCTTGTTGTGCCTTCTCCGGCAACATCAACTTCCGGCAGCGCTGGAAGAGATGTATATGTTACATCATCTACAATACCTATTGTGAAGCCGTTCTTAGGCTCATCCGCGTCAAGGTTCTGATATACAGAAATGATCTGAGCAGGTGTAACGTCCTTGGAACCCAGACCATAACGTCCGCCAACAATGGCAGCTTTCCTTCCAGTCTTAAAGAATGCTGTACATACATCTTCATAGAGAGGCTCGCCAATGGAACCGGACTCTTTGCATCTGTCAAGAACAGCGATCTTTGTAGCTGTTTCAGGAATAGCTTCAAGGAATTTATCAATAGCAAACGGTCTGTACAGATGTACTTTAACAAGACCAACTTTTTCGCCTTTAGCTGTAAGGTAATCAATAACCTCTTCTGCCGCTTCGCAGGCAGAACCCATAGCGATGATCACTTTTTCAGCGTCCGGAGCGCCGTAATAATTATATAACTTGTAGTCGCGGCCAGTCAGCTTGCTGATCTCTGCCATATACTCTTCAACCACTGCAGGCAGCGCGTTGTAGTAGCTGTTGGAAGCCTCGCGTCCCTGGAAGAAAATATCCGGGTTCTGAGCTGTACCTCTAACAACAGGATGCTCAGGATTCAGGGCGTTGCGCTTAAATTCAGCCAGCGCGTCATAGTCTACAAGTTTAGCAAGATCATCATAATCAAGACATTCAACCTTCTGAATTTCATGAGATGTTCTGAAACCGTCAAAGAAATGAAGGAACGGAACTTTACCTTTGATTGCAGAAAGATGTGCTACTGCTGCCATATCCATAGCTTCCTGAACGGAGTTTGAACAGAGCAGAGCAAAACCTGTCTGACGGCAGGCCATAACATCGGAATGGTCACCGAAAATAGAAAGTGCATGCGTTGCTAAAGCTCTGGCACTTACATGGAATACACAAGGAAGTAATTCACCGGCGATCTTATACATGTTAGGGATCATAAGAAGAAGACCCTGAGAAGCTGTATAAGTCGTCGTCAGCGCGCCAGCTGCGAGAGAACCGTGAACAGCACCGGAAGCGCCGCCCTCGGACTGCATCTCAACAACCTTGACAGGCTGCCCGAAAACATTCTTTTTCCCGTTAGCAGCCCACTCGTCTGTGACCTCAGCCATCGGAGATGAAGGTGTGATTGGAAAGATACCGGCAACTTCGGTAAACGCATAGGACGCCCAAGCAACAGCTGTGTTACCGTCCATGGTTTTCATAACTTTTGCCATTTAAAAAATCTCCTTTCATTTGTGTTCATATATGTGTTTCATATAATTCACATTCGATATTATTGTAATACATTTTAAGTCACTCCGTCAAGAAAATATCAACCATTTTCTTGTATGGATTTCGATACAATTAAGCAGCGCATGTGCTTCCATCTCCCCCTGTATCACATCCATTGGTTTTCAGCGCTTGTTCAAGTATACTGGGGATCAAAAAGATCATCGCATCTCCACGGCATACAATTGAATATTACAGGTGCCATCATTATATTCACCTACGTATAGCTCCAGTCCGTCAAACTCTGTAAATGCGTAACCATCCTCTTCAAACTGAGCCAGAGCCTCCTTGGCAATTTCATTTCCATCGCCGGTTCCCGCCGCCTGTACCAATCCTAAAATTACGGCCTCAGCATCACTCATAGGAAATCCTATGACACAAATAATATGCACCCTGGCAGAATAGGAATCCGCTTCGATCAAAATGGATGTACCGTCTTCATCATTGTACCATTCGTATACATCATTTAAGGTAATCCGCTCATATTCCGCGCCTCCAAGCTGGGTATAGGTCTGGATCATATTTGACACATAATCGTTGACAAAGTGGTATCCGGACCGGCCATTTTCCTCAAGCCAATTTTCAATTGCTGAGACAGCCTCATCTCTGGACAGATCCATATGAGCGCTGGCGTTACACTCCTGCCCTACCTCCTGAATCCTTTCCGCGGGAATTTCCTGAATCTCCGGCTCCTGAGCATAATCAAAAGGCACTGTCGTCCCATATATACGAATATTGTAGCCGTCAAAATAGCCGGAAGCATAAACCATGATCTCACAATTTTTATAATATCCCCATCCGCCATTTTCTTCATCAAACAATGGTTCGATCTCCGAAAGCTGAATCGTATCACCACCCATAAAGTCCTTAAGCACCATTAAAATATAATCAGCGCCGTCCTCTTTTGAAGATAAGGCAACATCAATAGTATGGACGTCATTGGTCACAGCATCATAGCTGATATATACAGATTCATCATAGCCTTCCCCAAGATTCACCCCATAGTTCCATTCATAGCTGATTTCATCATAAAGCTCTGTTTCATAATAGCCGGAAAAATATCTTTGGGTTTCGTCAAAAGAATACATTTTCTCCGAAAGAAACGTTTCTGTCGCCTTTGCCAGTTCCTCCCCATCAATGTCTAAATGCTCATATGCGGTACAGTTTTCCGTGTAATCGGAAACATCCTCATAGGACAGATCGATCCAGGGATCATCTTCCCATTCATCCCCCGCATAAAAATCATCCACATCTGTATAATCTGATACAATCGTGCCCAGAGACATGATAACACCGCCCAGCATGCATATAACCACCATGGCGATGACCAAAGCTGCTGCCACTTTAGATCCTGCATGTGATGATTTTTTTGGTGATTTTTTTACAGTCACCATATCCTTTGGCGGCACATACTTTTGCTCCTGCGGCGTATCGTTTACTTCGTCCATCTTTTCCGGCTGCCATGAATCGCCGCCCTGGCTGGAATACTTTTGCTCTGTGTTAATGGTATTGGCCTTCCAGACAAAGCTACCGCAGCTGTCACAATGGTGTTTTTTTGTCATCTGCTGGTCGCAGTATGGACAAAGCCTCGCAATCATTACACCCACGCTCCCTTCTTTTCCTTATTATACAATAGGCCTCTGACTAAAATCAATGGCTAATATCATTGACAACATCTCAGGAATCATCTAAAATTGAAGCAGTTCATTACATGATACTAGCTAGGCGCCAGTGGCGCCTGTTCAGCATTGCATGAAAAAACATTTAAAATCGTCTTCAGCGATGGGATATTTCAGAAGGGAGTGGAAACATGGCTGTCAGTGAAAAAAAAGAGCAAACCAAATACCGTCTTGCCAGGGCTGTGAAGGAATGTATGCAGACGACTCCCGTAGACAGCATTACCGTCCGTCAGATCGCGGACTGCTGCGGCGTAAGCCGTCAGACATTTTACCGGAACTTTTTAGATAAATACGATCTGATCAACTGGTACTTTGACAAACTGCTCCTGGAATCCTTTGAGCATATGGGCAGCGGAAAAACCGTCACCGAAGGGCTGATCCGAAAGTTTAAATTCATTCAGAAAGAACGGATCTTTTTTGCGGGAGCTTTCCGCTCAGATGATCATAATTCCCTGAAAGAACACGATTTTACGCATATCCTCCAGTTTTATACCGAACTGATCTGCCAGAAAACCGGACGGGCTATGGATGAGGAAATGGGCTTTATTTTGGAAATGTACTGCTATAGTTCTGTTTATATGACTGTAAAGTGGGTTCTTACCGGCATGAAAGAAACGCCGGAACGGATGGCGGATTTGCTCACTCAGGCCATGCCCGGAAAATTGGAAAAGCTGTTTGCCCGGCTGGGGCTTTTATAAACTATCCTGCCCCGCCGCAATTACAATTAAGGGCACAAAAGCTTTTATTAAATTTCTGTGAAAAGTTACACTTATCTTCTTGTGTAACTTTTATTTTTTTGTAATTATTGTTAAAATCATAACAGGGACAATTATAAATTCCCTGCAGGTTTTATAAAAAAGGAGAGATTTTTATGGCAAACAGAATCATGTTAAACGAAACATCCTATCACGGCGCAGGAGCCATTTCCGAAATTGCTGGGGAAGCTAAGGCGCATGGCTTTAAAAAAGCGCTTGTATGCTCCGACCCGGATCTGATCAAATTTAATGTTACTAAAAAAGTAACCGATATTCTTGACAAGGAAGGCCTGGATTATGAGATTTATTCTAAGATCAAAGCAAATCCTACAATCGAGAATGTAAAAGAAGGCGTTGCTGCATTTAAAGCCGCAGGCGCTGACTATATTATTGCTATTGGCGGCGGTTCCTCCATGGATACTTCCAAAGCCATTGGTATTATCATTGCTAACCCTGAATTTGAAGATGTGCGCAGCCTTGAAGGCACAGCTCCCACAAAGAATCCCTGCGTGCCTATCATCGCAGTTCCAACGACGGCGGGTACTGCTGCTGAAGTAACCATCAACTACGTTATCACTGATGTGGAAAGAAAACGTAAATTTGTTTGCGTTGACCCTCATGATATGCCTATCATTGCCATCGTTGATCCGGATATGATGTCTACCATGCCTAAAGGACTTACTGCTGCTACCGGTATGGATGCTCTGACTCATGCCATTGAAGGCTATACAACAAAGGCAGCCTGGGAAATGACAGATATGTTCCACTTAAAAGCCATTGAGATCATTTCCAGATCTTTAAGAGATGCTGTGGACAACAAAAAAGAAGGCAGAGAAGGCATGGCTCTCGGCCAATATATCGCCGGCATGGGCTTTTCCAATGTAGGTCTTGGTATTGCTCACTCTATGGCACATACCCTCGGCGCTGTATATGATACGCCTCACGGTGTTGCGTGCGCGATGATGCTTCCCATCGTTATGGAATACAATCAGGAATATACCGGCGAAAAATACCGTGAAATCGCCAGAGCTATGGGCGTTGCCAATGTAGATTCCATGAGCCAGGATGAATACAGAAAAGCTGCCATCGACGCTGTCAGCAAACTGTCTGCTGATGTAGGAATCCCTGCAAAACTGGACGCTCTGAAGGAAGAAGACCTTGACTTCCTTGCAGAATCCGCATTTGCTGACGCATGCTGCCCGGGCAATCCTAAAGATACAAATGTGGAAGATCTTAAAGCTCTGTTCCGCAAATTAATGTAATCATTCCAGAGGCAGAAGGTCATAAAGGCTGTGCCCGCACATGGGAAATGTCTTTTGACGCCTGACCCTGAAACGTAAAATCTTACATAAAAATGCCTGATTCTTTTTTAAGATTCAGGCATTTTTATGTCTAGAAATGAGCAAATTAAGAAAATTGCGCAAAATCAGCCTGCAAAAGCTAAAACCGTTTCCGCTGGCTGACGCCTGATGCCGTACTGGTACACAAATACGCGGACCTGTATGATCCAACAGGCGATTTGGCAATCCCCGGGCACACTTTAATCTTTTTTAAAGTTATGCTCCAGTTTAGCATAAAAATCTTCCATAGTCAGACGGGCGTCCAACGTATGATAAACCCGGATGGGGCGGTTGTTTTGGCCGTGAATATACATCATCTCTTTGGAAATCGCCGGCGCCGGAATCCAGTCATAATTCATTCGCTCCCGCTCTTCCAGAAGGACCGTCACTGTGCCCTGATCTCCCAGTCCCCAGCTTTCACCGTGAGGCCAGAAGGTAATATCCGCGCATTTATCGTTAAAGGCCACCATCTGCTCAAACAAATATTTGCCAATTTCGCCGCAGGGCTTTACCCGGCGTGAAAGCTCGGTTAAGGATACAGCGATCTGCTTATAAACATTAATAGGGATCTGCCATAAGGGCATGGCGGACTTAAAAACTACATTGGCGGCATTAATATCCTGGAAAAGATTAAACTCCTGTCCACCGCCCGGGTACTTGCCGCCGCCGATCCATACCGCTGTCATCCGGTTACAGATCTCCGGCTTTAACAAAATGGCCGACGCCAGATCCGTAAGACATCCCTGGAAAACCGCAAACAGAGGATGCTCATCCTCTTTCATCGCTTCTTCAATGATATACCGTGCGCCCTGAGAGTCAATAGGTGTGTTTTCATCTGCCATGGGGCCTGTGGCTCCGATAAACACCTTATCCTTACATTCATCTTCAATGCCCATTAAGGATAATACTTTAAAGATCTCATCCCGGCTGGCATAAACTGTATTGCCCGGTCCGTATTCCTGAGGATTTTTTTCAAAATGACCGGCCACGATGCCTTTAACCATAAATTTAGGGGTCATAAGATGATGGGCCAGGGCAAACTGGTCATCTGCCTCATTTTTACAGTCTGTGTGGACGATCAGACGGATCTTCTTTTTCTCAGGCACTTTAAAATCATATTCAAACATGGCAAACCTCCTCCTGTATATCCTCCCCGGCCGCAAAAGCCGAGGAAATGTTTCGTTTAATGGGTCAGTACCTTTTGGATGGCCTCCTTCCAGCCCTGATATTTATCCCAACGGGTAGTCTCATCCATCTTAGGTTCATATTTCTCTCGCTTTAACAGGTCAAAAATCCCTGTACCATAAAGTCCCAGTCCAAAGCCAGCCGCATAAGCTGCGCCCATGCAGGAAAGGGCTTCCGAATCCGGCACTAAAACGTCGGCATTTAATATGTCGCTTTGGAACTGCATCAAATAAGTGTTTTTTGTAGGACCGCCATCGACACGCAGCTCCTGGACCGGAATCCCCGCGTCCTGGCTCATGGCCCGGATCACATCCGTGATCTGATAGGCGATACATTCCACACAGGCACGGACGATTTCCGCTTTTCCTGTGGTCCGGTTAATGCCAAGGAGCATCCCCTGGGCCTCGCTGTCCCAGTAAGGCGCTCCCAGACCGGTAAAGGCAGGGATAAAGTATAAATGGTCATCCGGGCGGGCCTTATAGCACCAGTCCTGAGTCTCACCCGGATTCTGGATCAGCTGCACATCATCCTTTAACCAGGTCATGACCGCTCCGGTGTAATTAATATTTCCTTCCAGCACATAGTCCACTTTTCCATTCAGGCCCCAAGCCAGAGAAGTGACCACCCCATGGGTGGAAAGAATGGGCTTTTGGCCAATGTTCATCATAATCGACGATCCGGTTCCGTAAGTGGTCTTGATCATACCAGGACGGATGCAGCCCTGACCGAGAAGGGCGCCGTGGGAATCTCCAAGAACGCCGTGGATAGGCACAGGATTTTCTAACAATCCTTCAAAATCCGTTTCCCCAAAACAGCTGTCTGAATAGCACACCTGGGCTAGATCCCCGGGATTTATGCCAAAGGCCCGGCAGATCTCCTCATCCCACTTTAAGTCAAAAATATTAAACAGCTGTGTGCGGGATGCGTTGGAATAATCGGTTTTATAGGATTTCCCGCCGGTAAGACAGTAGATCAGCCATGTGTCAATGGTACCAAAGCATACCTCATGACAGGCAGCCTTCTCCTTTGCCCCGGGAACATTTTCCAAAAGCCAGGCCAGCTTTGACGCGGGAAAATAAGGGGAAAGCTTTAATCCGGTCTTTTCATAAACCGGCTCCGCCATTCCTGCAGCCTGGACTCTGGCGCATACATTTCCAGCCCGGGAGCACTGCCAAACCACAGCATAATCTAAAGGCTTTCCTGTTACCTTATCCCAGATCAGGGATGTTTCCCGCTGGTTGCTGATCCCCACACCGGCAACGGCGCCGGTATCAACGCCCTCTTCCCGAATGAGAGCCGTCACTGTAGCCACTGTATTATGATAAATTTCTTCAGCATCATGGGAAACCCAGCCTTTTTCATTAACGATCTGGCGATGAGGGGTGTCTCTGCGGGCCAGGATCCCTCCTTTTTCGTCAAAAAGCATGACCTTTGTTCCCTGAGTACTTTGATCAATGCCGATAATATATTTTCCTGACATGGCTGCCCCCTTTATTCTACAAGCATTTCCTTAGCCTTTGCGGCAATGCCTTCAGCAATCAGTCCGTAGTAGTTAAATACTTCCCGGGAAGTTCCTGTAATCACGGGAGCATCCGGCAGGGACATATTCCATACTTTCCTGGGACACTCTCTGGAAACCACCTGGGCCACCATGGAACCAAGTCCGCCAAAAGGCGAATGTTCTTCCACAGTGATTACTGCTTTAGCGTTTTTCGCTGCTTTTACCACAGCAGCCTCATCCATAGGTTTTACACAGTACATATCCAAAACTGCAGCATGGATGCCTTCTTTTTCCAGAAGCGCAGCCGCGTCTTTGGCCGGCTTTACCATTTCCCCGCAGGCAATAATGGCTATATCATCTCCTTCGCAGAGAACTGTGGCCTTATCCATTTCAAAAGGTACATTGCCTTCCTCATAGACCGGATCCACCGCATTGCGGCCTACACGGATATAGGCTGGCTTTTCATCCTGCAAAAGGGCTTTTGTCAGTTCTTTTGTCTGAAGATGGTCGCTGGGGATATATACCCGCATATTTGGAATGGAACTCATACACGCAATATCCTGGGCAGAGTGATGGCTCATGCCAAGGGCGCCGTAGCTGACGCCGCCGCTGATACCGATGAGCTTTACATTTGTATTGGAGTAAGCCACATCGATCTTACACTGTTCATAGCTTCTTGCGGATAAAAAGCAGGCAGGGGATACAGCATAGGCCTTTTTGCCGCACTTGGCAAGGCCTGAGGCAATGCTTACAAGATCCTGCTCCGCAATGCCGGTTTCAACAAACTGCTGAGGATATTCATTGGCAAAAGGGGTAAAAGAACCACTGCCTCTGGAATCGCTGCAAAGGGCTACGATATTTTTATCTGTTTTTGCTGCTTCCATTAAAACTTCACAGATCATCTGTTTATTGGCAATCTTACTCATGCTTCCAATGCCTCCTTTGCTGCTTTAAGATCTTTCATGATCGTATCATACTCTTCCTGGGTAGGAACTTTGTGATGCCATGCGGCTTTATTTTCCATAATGGATGAGCCTTTGCCCTTCACTGTATTGGCAATAAGCACTGTCGGCTGTCCCTTAATGGTCTTTGCCTCTTCAAAGGCAGCGTGGAGCTGACCAATGTCATTTCCGTCTGCCACATCAATGACATGCCAGCCAAAACTTCTGAACCGTTCATGAAGATCATCATGACCCATAACGTCTTCTGTATTTCCGGAAATCTGGAGACGGTTCCGGTCTACAACAGCGCATAAGTTATCCAGCTTGTACTGGTGCGCTGCCATAGCCCCTTCCCATACAGAGCCTTCAGCCAGCTCGCCGTCACCCATGACCACATAAACCCGGCGGGACTTTCCGTCCATTTTTGCCGCCAGAGCCATGCCTACGCAAACCGGAAGCCCGTGGCCAAGAGAACCGGAGTTCATCTCAATGCCGGAAAGCTTATTGTTGGGATGGCCAATATAAGGAGAACCAAACTTGCTGAAACGGGCAAGAATATCTTCTTTGTCCAGGAAACCTTTTTTAGCCAGGACAGCGTAATATGCCTCCATGGAATGGCCCTTGCTTAATACAAACAGATCCCGGTCTTCATCATCTGCCATATCCGGACCAACGTTCATCTGATCAAAATAAAGCTCTACAAGAACCTCCATAACGCTCATATCGCCGCCGATATGTCCGCTCTTCCCGGCCATGATAATATCTACAACATCTTGTCTTAACTCATATGCCAATGCGTTTAAATTCATATCCTGCACTTCCCTTCCGTTTACATCCCCCCGCGGATCATTCGCCCCGGAGATATGCCTTTACATCCTCTTCAATAGGATCATAGAAATCCGGTTTTACCCCGATATATTTACATGCCTCATACAAAACAGGCACAACATTTTTATGGATGCCGACGCAGTGATGGATATATGGGCCTTCTACGATCTTTGCTTCCAGGCGTTTAATATTTTCCACTTCAACCCAAAGGTAGGTTCCCATACATGTTGGGCCGTCTACCCCCTTGGCGGTTCCAAGAAGAAGGGAATATTCCCCGTTATCTCCGTCAAAGCGGCAGAGCGTCACGTCTCCATGCTTTGCCTCAGCGGTCAGGCTGCCCGGATGATCAAAGGCCAACGGATAGGTCAGCTGTGGTTTTTCCTTAGCTACAGACACAGGCCATGGGCCGCAGTGCTGAAGGAGCTCACCGTTTTCAATATCCGGATGACGGATGGTCCAGTCTGCAAAGAAGCTGCGCTTCTCGCCCATACCGGCGGCTTCCACCATAAGAGCGGTAATTGCTCCGTGAATATCTGTCTCGCATACTACCGGGATACCCTGCTCATTTAAGATGGCGTTTGCCGCGCAGGGCATAATGCCGATTTCTGTCTGAAGCGCGTTCCAGCACTGGATCGCAGCGGCCTGACATCCGTACTTAGCCACAAGATCTTCCATAGCCAGGGCAAGGGCCGCCACCATTTCGGTTTCATTTTCCTTGATCTTAATTTCCATAGTTTCGCCGATGTAAGCCATCATCTTCGCCATACGGTCAGCATCTTTCTTCACCGTCTTGATTTGCTGGGTCAGCTCAGTCATAGGGATGGGGGAAAGCTGAATATTAAATTTTTCCAAAAGCTCTCCTTCGTTGCACATGGTGGTCCAAAATTCAAAAGGACGGGTGGAAATCTGAAGGATACGGATATTTTTAAAGGTCTTAACGACATTACATACGGCAAGGAAATCCTTAACGCCCCGCTCAAATACCGGATCATTTAAACGGCAGTTGGTCAGATATGTAAAAGGAACTCTGAACCGGCGGAGCACCTTGCCTGTAGCAAACAGTCCGCACTGGGTATCGCGAAGACGCACGCCGTTTTCATCCGGGCGCTCATCTAACGGTCCCCATAAAAGCACCGGAACACCCAGCTTTTTAGCCAAACGGGCACAGACAAATTCTGTACCAAAATTACAGTGAGCCAAAAGCAGGCCATCTACTCCTTCGGCTTTAAACTTTGCAACGATCTTGTCCACATCATTATCATCGTAAAGAAGTCCCTCTTCATTAATGTCTGTAATGTCTACAAAATCCACGCCCAGTTCTTTTAACCGGTCGGCTGTCAGCCCCCGGAACTTAATGGCATCCGGCGCGCTGAAAATGCTTCTTCTTGTAGGTGCATAGCCCAACTTAATTTTCTTCATGTTAGCTCCTTTCCGGGAAATAGAATTTCCCTTTAAAACATAAACGAAATGCATGAATTTATTTTTCGTTTTGTGATTTATTTGTGCGTTCTATCTAATGTCCGAATTAAGTATATCCCTAATTCAGCTTAATTTCATTATAATATTAAGTAAATCTAACTTAATTATTAACTTAATTATTGATTTTACAAATCAAATCAGGCATACTGTATATTAGAAAAATGTCTCAAAGGATTTTATAAGAACACGAACCGATGATACTATGAACGAAAGAAAGGGTGGATGTGATGGGTATTACTGCAAAGGAGCTGGCAAAAAAACTGAATCTTTCTCCTGCCGCTGTGTCCATGGCCTTAAACCATAAACCCGGCGTCAGCACCGCGACCCGGCGTCTTGTTTTTGATACAGCAGAAAAATACGGTTATGATTTTTCCAGGATTTCTGAAAAACATCCGGTCCCCGGATCGATCTACCTGGTCATTTATAAAAAACATGGGGCTGTGGTGACAGATACACCGTTTTTTTCACAGATTTCAGAGGGCATTTCCCTGGAATGTAAAAATAAGGACTACAATCTGAAGGTGAACTATATTTATGAAGATGATGATGTGATCCAAAGACAGTTGGAAGATATGCGAGGTTCAGACTGCTGCGGCATGATCCTTCTTGGCACCGAGATGACGGACCGGGATTTGAAGCCATTTTTAAAGCTGCCCTTCCCCTTAGTCCTTTTGGATACTTATTTTGAATCCATTGCCTGTGACAGCGTACTGATCAATAATGTTCAGGGAGCATATATGGCCACTTCTTACCTGATCCAAAAGTGCAGCCAACAACCCGGCTACCTTCGGTCTGCCTATGATATTTATAACTTTTCCCAGCGGTCTGCCGGTTTTTACAAGGCCATCCGCAGCGCCGGCATGTCTGCCTCCCAGTCCATTGTCCATGACCTGACCCCATCTGTAGACGGAGCTTACGCGGACATGATGGAGATCCTAAAGAGCAGCGAACCTTTGGCCTCCTGCTACTTTGCCGATAACGATCTGATCGCCGTAGGGGCCATTAAGGCCTTCAAGGAGCACAGGCTGCGCATACCCGAGGATATAGCGGTGATCGGCTTTGACAATCAGCCTATCAGCAGTGTGATCGAGCCAAACCTGACTACTGTCCATGTTCCCAAGAAGTACATGGGAGAAACCGCGGCCAGCCGTCTGATCTCCCTGATCCGCAATCCCGGTCAGCCGCCTTTAAAAACGGAGGTTTCCACATCTTTAGTAAAGAGAAATTCTGTTCCCAGAAGCAAGCGCCCAGGCGCCTGAAAACCGGCGCAAAAGACTTCCCGGTTCTTAAGGCGCCGGAAGTCTTTTGCAGCGGCGAACCCCCCGGTTTTTATGATCCCTGGAAGATCCGGTCCACCGCTGCTTCATAGTCGGCCAGGTGAAGAGCTTTTTTGATTTTTTTCAGATTTTTTTCATTTCCCGGAAAGCTGTGGATCAAATAGATCCATAGTTCTTTCATCTTAAACAGCACATTCCGCTCCCCGCTCACGGCCTGCTGATAAGCTTCATACAGATCATTGTGAAAAGCTATGATCCGATCTTTCCACTGATCCTGGCAGGCCGCCGGATCCTCTCCCCGGGATTTAAGTATCCGCTTCCATATCATTCCCGGATCCATTAAAAGACCCCGTCCGGCCATGATCCGGTCTACCTGAGGATATTTTCCGGCAAAAGCTTCACATGCCTGACAGGTAAACAGATCCCCATTATAGCACAGGACATTTTTGCTGTGTTTAAGGCTGTAGTCAAAGTATTCCATTTTAGGATGATTTTTATAATAATCTTCCTGGACTCTTGGATGGATGATCAGTTCCTCCATGGGATATTTATTATAAATTTCCAAAAGCCGGTAAAATTCATCTCCCTGAGTCTTTCCAAGACGGGTTTTCACAGAAATCTTCATATCTGAGCCACTATAGATGTCTTCCAAAAAATGATCCAGATCTTCGGGAAACGCAAGAAATCCGGAACCCTTATTTTTAGCCACCACAGTCCCTGAAGGACACCCCAGGTTCAGGTTTATCTCTGTATAGCCCAGCTGCTTCAGCTTTTTGCCAGTATTTATAAAGTCCTGGGCATTGTTGGTCAAAATCTGAGGCACAAGGACAAGTTCCTCATTATTTTCAGGCAAAAGATCCCTCATTTCCCGGGTCATCACCTTTTTGCTCTGATTGGGAGAAATAAATGGAGCAAAATATTTACTTATTCCAGGGAAATGTTTTTTATGGATCCTCCGGAAAATATGATTGGTAATCCCCTCTAATGGGGCGAAATAGTATTCCATACAAACCTCCGTTACAACATTCGGCGCCGTCCCGCTAAGTTATGCGCGAGACGCCCTCGTTATCCTATAGCTGCTGGATAGTATACCTGCTGGCAGAAAAATTTTCAACCTTTTCTTTGATTGCAGCCATTGGCTGCGCTATGATATAATTAAGCCAGCTGTATGGCTTAATTAAAATAAAAGAAATTTTTACAAAGGAGGTCTGTCCTTTAATGGCATCCGTCAACATTAAAGCATCATTTCAGTGTCCCGTTCAAAAGGTATGGCAGACGGTGGTTTCACTGACCAACTATTCCTGGCGCAGGAACATTGACCAAATCGAGATCATAAAAAGCGGAAAAAAATACGTGGAGCACACAAAAAAAGGAAAGATGACTACATTTCGCATCACCGGAAGGGAAACCTGCCGCCGCTATGAGCTGAGTATGGAAGGAAAACATATGAAAGGACGGTGGATCATGCTCTTTTCTTCAGAGGGCCAGGGAACAACCCTGGATTTTACCGCAGATATAACGGCAAAGTGGTACATGAAACCCTTTGCAGGCTTTTTAACAAAGCGCTGGCAGAAAGCCTATGTGGAAGACTTGAAAAAAACAGTGGAAAAATAGGTTCTGATTTCAAAAAAAATTAAGGACTAAAAGAAAAAAATATTTTTAAGCTAAAAACAGCGCCTTAAGGCTATTTTTAAGAAGCCTTAAGGCGCCGCTGTCAATTATTTTTCGTATAAGAAGCGTTCCGGAAGTGTTACGTTAAAGTCTTTTGCCAGATTTCTGAAATTCTCAGGTGTGATGGTCTGAAGCTTGTCCGGACGCATGGACAGCATCTTCACCAGAATCTCAGCAGACTTTTCTACAGTATGCATCAGACCAAAAGTCAGATCAAAATCTTCCCCGGAGCAGAACATGCCGTGATGAGCCCAAATAGCTACATCGTACTTTTTCATCAGCTCACTGGTTGCCACAGCAATATCTCTTCCGCCAGGGACCATCCAGCCTACAACGCCGATTCCGTCAGGGAAAACTACCGGACACTCTGTTGCCATTTCCCACAGTTCTCTTGTAAACACCTCGTCCTTTAATGGAAGAACGAAGGTCAGGGCAATCACGTTTGTGGTATGGGCATGATAAATAACTCTGTGCTTTCCGCCGGATGCGATCATCTTTACTTCATGGTTCATCAGATGAGACGGAAGCTCACTGGTCGGTCTTCCCCCATTAACAAGTCCCCAGCAGATCCGGTAATTTTCACCTTTTTCATCCAGCTCGATGATCGCTGTGGTGTCTTCCGGATCCAGGATCACGTTGCGGAAATACTTGCCGCTTCCGGTAACAAGGAAATATTCGCCGCCAAGCTTTGGAACAGATGTGCCGATCGGCTTCCACTCGCCATCAGTTTTTAACTCCTCACGTACAGATTCGATTTCCTCTTTTTTAATGCGGTATGTAAGATTTCCGCCGTTTCTTTCATGCCATCCCTGCTCCCAGCCATCGTTGGCCATGCGAATAAATCCCTTTACAAATCCTGCATCTAATACCTTCATACTAAAACTCCTTATCCGTTGATTTTTACAGTCCTCCCGGCTCTGTCCGGTCTTAAGCCGCCTGCGCCCGGGGAACAGTAAATTTAATTGATACCTTTATTATAGTCAATACAGCCGCAAAAATAAAGAACATAATTCGCCAAAAAAAACGTCCTTATTTGCAGCCTTATCCTTCTATGGTATAACCGCCTTAACTTTCTTTTTCAGAAAGAAACCAATCCGAAGGTAGAGCACACATCCTGCAAGCATGGAACTGTAAAAGGAAAAATAGATCCGATTATTTAAAGTTGCAAGCTTTACATCAGCCCCCACCAGGACCCGGTAAATATTAAATTTCATGTAACCGTTCAGTCGGCTGAACGGTCCGCCTAAGGCTGAAATTCCACAGTAATCGTACATATTTCCGCCCGGGTTCCTACCCGCATATTGGGGCCAAACAGACCTGTGCCGGAAGTGACAATACTGTGCATCTGATCCTTTTCCAGGTAGCCGCAGGGGTTTTCCCACAAAAATTTCATAAGGAGATTGGCCGGAAACATTTGTCCATCATGAGTATGTCCCGCCAGATCCAGATCCACTCCTGCCTGGGCTAAAGCATCCAGTTCCTTGGGCTCATGATCTATAACAATCACCGGCTTATCCATGTCCATATCCCGGGTGATCTCCTCCGGTGACATACGGGTCTGGATTCCCCGGCCAGGATAGGCTCCGCCACATCATGATTCCCATAGCAGGCATATACCCTGTAGGTGCTTTGAATCCCCTGTAAAATCCGGATCAGCTCCTGGGGATCCTCCAGGGCATCATAGTTATATTTTTGCGTTAATAAAACCGTAAACACAGATAAGGAGAATGGCGCATAGACAGATCCGTCCGCCTCTGACCAGCGCTCCCCGGCTTTTGATCCATCGGGAATCCACCCGCTTCATACGTCCAAGGATCCGACGGATCAGATCCGCCACAATAAGCACTAAGAGTATGTAGGCAAAGGCCCCAAACCAAATATTTCCTATTTGATTTACCCACCGTCCAATTCCCTTTGAGCCTAAGAGAAACCCGGCAGGAATGGACAGAGGGCTAAAAATGTATAGACAACAACCATCGCTCCCCGACAGGCCTTTCTCTTAAAAATGCCATGGCAGGCGCTAAGCCAGAGGATCAGCCACCGGACCACATAAATACATGCCAAAAGATATAAAGGCGCCAAATAAATGGCCAACATAAACGATCATCCTTTCAATTTTTCTGCCGTGCCCTTCACGGCACAGAGGTATGCGTCCGGCCCGGCGCTGTTACCCCTTTCCCTGTGTTGGGAACAACTGCCGAATAGGCCATGTCTCCTAAAAACAGACACAGCAGGACCAGACATATGGGAAGGAGCAGCCGGGTGCTGAAACGGCGAAGGAAACTGTCTAATAAAGGAGCGATGCCATAGACAATAATCATTCCCCCAATGCCAAAGATCAAAAGTCCTTCCGCGCATATCCTTCCGTTTAAGTTTAGAAAATACCCGGTATAATCCCACCACCGTTTTCCTCCGGTGACTGCCTCCAGGACCCATGAGGTCATATATTCTACCACACCGCATAAAAGAATCATCGAGAGAAATTCCTTTACTGGATGGACACGGAGCCTTTTTAGCAGGATTAGGATCAAAACGCCGCCGCTGCCGTAAATAGGCAGCCATGGTCCATGAAGAAAGCCCCGGTTGACAAACTCTCCATGGTTGACCATATGGAGACATACTTCCCGCAGCCAGCCAACGCCGGAAAAGATAAAAAACAGAAGCATTAAAGATAAAAGGGAATAATTGCGCATATACCACAGCGGTTCGATCTGGATAAACTTTCGCTCCGGCATAAGATTGGCCGGAGCATATAAATACCGGTCATTAAGCTTGTCCGCATTTTCAATCTCCTGCTCCTGGGCCAGACGGCGCAGCTGAACATAATATTTGCAAAAAGCTGCCACCTTGTGGCCTTTCATCATCTTGCGTGTTTCCATAATCCCTCATTCCTCTTTCGTCAAAAAGTATCCTAAAGCCATCATACCATTTTTGCGTCCTCCGTCAATACGGGGAAACAAATCTTAAACAAAACTTAGAACAATCTAAAAAAATAATTAAAAGATACCAGCGTCAAAAGGTCATGGCATCATGGCCCACCTCCATGAAGGTGAGTGAGGGCCATATTCTGGCGCCTTCTATGCTGAATTGATTATATTATTTACTTTAAAACAGGGGTGGAAATATTCAGAATTTATTATATAATATAAGATATAAGATTTAAAGCCCCACGAAGGGATACCTCTATGCCGTGAGGGACACGGCAAAATTACTGAAAGGAATGAATTTTATGGAGCAATTTTATATTGTCCTCAATCAGTTAATTCTTTTTTTCATTTTAATGATCATCGGCTATATTGCCGTCCGGCTTCGTGTCGTTGGGGAAGATTTTCTTGATGGCCTGTCCCGGCTTATTACAAAGATCCTGCTGCCTCTCCTAGTTTTTTCCAATGCGGTTTCCGGTACGACCCGCAGTCAGCTTTTTGAATGTTATCCCATCCTGCTGCTGACACTTGCCTTCTATGTGTGTATTATCCTTGTGTGCCTCCTCCTTGGCAGGATTTTAGGACTTAAAGGGGACAAAAACCGTGTTTTTCGTGCCGCGCTGGTTTTCGGCAATGCAGGCTTTATCGGGATTCCTCTGATTACTTCCATTTTCCCGGAAAACGGTCCTATTTATATTGCCCTAATGTCCATTATTGACCAGACCTTTATGTGGACTTACGGGTTAAAGCTTACTACCCCGGAATCTAAAAAGCAGAAGTTTAACTTTAAAAACTTTATTAATCCTGCCCTTTGCGCAGTTCTCCTATCCCTGATCCTTCTGCTTTTAAATATTCATCTTCCAGATGTTTTTGTTAATGCCCTGTCTACCATGGGAAAAGCCGCAACGCCTCTGTCCCTGTTTTACCTGGGCGGACTGTTTTATTTCTGCAACTGGAAATCCGTTTTAAAGGCAAAGGAGCTGTATGTCGGCATCCTGGTGAAAATGGTGGCATTTCCCCTGGCCTTTTATACGATAACCTCCATGATCTGTCCTTTCCATGAAATGGTACAGACAATTTCTATCATTGCGGCTCTGCCAACCATGACAACCACTGCCATGTTTACAAAGTCCACAAATAATCATGAAGACTATGCGGTTGGCTTTGTGCTGATCACAACGGCAGCCTCCTTGATCACTCTTTCCATTGTGTCCTACTTTATTTTATAAGCTGCCTGACAAGTGGACATGACGCGGACCAATCCCTGATTCCCACTCACCTAAGGGTAAGTATACGGCTTCCATGTAAGTATCGCACTTTTATGTGCGTACTTGTCTTTCATTTTCTTTCTGCTATGATAAATTACAGATCATAACAATTCAGCCGACTAAATTGTTCTTATATTTTACATGAAAGGGGTCTTAATAATGACAAAAGATTTTGGAGTTAAACCTTACCTGTTTCCCATGCCTACCTATATGATCGGTACATATAATGATGATGATACGGTCGATGTGATGATGATGGCATGGGGAGGGATCTGCGCGGAAGATATGGTGGCGCTGAATCTGGAGGCAGAACATAAAACCGTAGCCAATCTGGAAACCCGGAAAGCCTTCACTTTAGCGGTTCCCGGAACAGACACTTTAAAAGAATCTGATTTCCTTGGTATTGCTACGGCGAACAAAATGGTAGATAAATTCCAGCGTACAGGCCTTCACGCTGTTAAGAGCCAGCGGATCGATGCGCCTGTTATTACAGAATATCCTCTCACACTGGAATGTGAGGTTGTGGAAATGCAAAATCAGCCCTATGGCCTTCGGGTTCTTGGAAAAATCGTCAACGTGATTGCTGACGAAAAAGTGCTGGATGACGCGGGAAAGATTGACGCCGGAAAGCTTCAGGCTTTCGCCTTTGACCAGATGCAAAACGGATACTATGCCATTGGCGAAAAAGTTGGTCAGGCATGGCACAGCGGCGCTGATTTAATGAAAGGCTGAAACTTTTTGAACTTTTTTGCGCCGGAAGCAGCAAGTGTTTCCGGCGCTTTTTTTACTGGTGCATCCTGCGTATGATCTTGCAGATCACTTCATTTTCCGTAACTAAAGGTTTTTTATGGGTAAAAAATACGATTCCCTCTGTCGGTGAAAGTACGGTGGATATAACGTTTCCCTCATAAGGATGGACGATTTCCGCCAAAGGCTCTCCCATATGAATCTCATCTCCCGGATGACACAGACGGCGGTAAATGCCTCCCATGGTTGTTCGGACAGAAGTAAGCTCCTCCTCGCCGATGACTGTGGCAATATAGCCGTTATGACTGTGATATTTTAAAATGCCCATCCGGGTGAGAAAACGAAGCACCGCCGCCACTGCCTGACGGGCAGACACCTCATCAATAAAATCCGTTTCCGTCGTATATACGGAAAATGCGTTTGTATCCCAGATCTGCCAGTTATAATTTAATGTTGTGGTATCAATAGGCCTGGGCTTGCGCACGACTACATAGGGAAGGCCGAACAGCCCCGCCAGGCTGGTGTTTTGCTTGCCTGTGTCCATCATCCGAACATGAGGGATAAAATCCCCGGGCATATAAAAGCTGGCAAACTGGATACCATAATCATAATCCTTGGCCTGCTGGAAAACCCCTGCGGCAATGCGCTGAGTGGTTTCCCCCTGGTCATATCCGGGAAACATCCGGTTAATATCCGTATTATCCACCGGCCAGAACCGTTTTCCGATGTTCATAGAATGATGGTTTACTGAAGGGATCACAAGAATCTCCTTATCCGCCACAATGGAATCGCAGGCTTCCAGTTTTTTCAGCTTTCTTATGATCTGAGAGCATATGTAAAGCTGCTGAACCTCATTTCCCCGCATGCTCCCAATAATACAGGCAGACTTTTGCCCGTGGCCAAACGTATAGCCGGTGATCTTTAATGTTTCCCTGTAAGGACTGTCCATGGAAAAAATTTCTGCTTTTCTCACTGATGTTCACCTCCCACGATCCTTCCCAGTAAAGATCCGCTGTAAACCACCGGATACTCCCTGCAGGTAAATAAGATACCGTCCATAGGGGATCTGACCTCCTGCTCCACATCTCCTGTGAGAGGATTTAAAATTTCTCCCAGCCGGTCCCCTTCTTTCACGGCCTGGCCGATCTGGACGCAGGGTACATAGATTCCCGCCCGGTCCGCATTAAGATAGCCAATCTGCCGGTCTGTTGAGATTATAGGACTACGCACAGGGCCAGTTTCTCCTTCCCATATTCCAAGAGCTTTCATTGTGTTAAAAATCCCTTCGGTCAGCTGATGGCCATATTCTTTTGTGATCCGCATCCCTACCCCCATTTCCACTACCAGGGTGGGGGTATGGATCTTATTCAAGCTAAAAGCCAGCGTAGATTCCAGCACTGTAGCTGAAGCATGAACCCATATAAAATCCACATTCATATTTTTAGCCAAAGGGATAAGCGTTTGAGCAGTCATTTCATTGATCCGTATCTGGGGCAGCTCCATGAGAAAAATATTGCTGGCATGAATATCGATGCAAAGATCCGCTCCCCTTAAATCTTCCATAAGACGGTATACTAAAGTCTCCATCATAGGCCCCTGGTCACTTCCTGGAAAGATCCGGTTCATATCCAAGTCAAACATAGGAATCCCCCGGGTAATGGAATCAATCCCCAGGGGGTTTAACGCGGGATAAACATCCACAATGCCTTTAAGCTGGCCCGGCTGGGCCTTCAGACGGCGAAGCAGCTCGTAGCAGACAAGCTGGCCTTCCAGCTCATCCCCGTGGGTCCCGGTAACAATGGCAATGCGTTTTTCATCCCCTGTGGGATGTTCCGGCATGATCCGATTCTTTTTGATCTGCAGGTATTCGTCCACCGGCAGTTCCATAGACACAACTGTCTGAGTCATCTTAGATCTCCTCCACATTTACAGTAATGGTCTGAGTTTGTCCGGCGCTGCCAAGGAACCGGCCTTTGTCAATGACACAGTCCCCGTAATCTCTCCCCCAGGCCAGCTTAATATAATAATCATCAATATGCAAACAATTGGTGGGATCCAGCCCGTACCATCCGGTACCAGTATAAATTTCCACCCAGGCATGGCTAAAGCCCTCGCCGATCATCAAACCGTTGACGTATCTGGCAGGTACGCCCATATAGCGCATAAGAGCGATCATAATATGGGCATAATCCTGGCACACACCTTTACCTAAAGTAAGAGCCTGGGCGGCGGTGGTATGGATTCCTGTCACCGAAGGCGCATAAGAAAAATGCCTGTACAGGTCATTCATGACATAAACTGCCTTTTCCAAAGGGGTATGCGCTCCCGATAACTTACATTCCCGGGCCAGCCTGGAGGCATAATCTATAACCACCGGCTCACAGGCTGTGTACCTGGATGGGTATTTATACATCGGATGAAGGGGGCCTTCCTCCTCTCCCATTCCCTGAACCAGGGCCGTTCCTTCAATATCATATTCAAAATAATCATGGGGATCCAAAATGCATCCGCTAAGTTTCATGTTGCCAAAGCCGTCCTTTATTTCATAAAGCTCCCCATCCGGCATGACCTGGCACCGGGTCAGAGTGATCTCCTGCCTAGATGAACTTTGGGGAATACACCGCAAAGCAAAGTAATGCCCGGTTACGGGAGAGGAAAAATCCAGCCTCATACCATACTTAAATTTTAGTTTTTTCATAATGTTTTGGCTGTCTTCAGGTAATAAGCCCTCCAAGACAGCCTAATGCCTCCTGCTTATCTGTTGTCTGGGGCATCCCCTGATGAATAAGCGTCTCAATGTGCTCCAGATTTTTTTCATTATAGCACAGATTTGCCCGCTGGAGACGATTGATCAGTTTTTTATATTCTTTTTCCAGTTCATCTTTGTGATAATCCAGCCGGATGTAAAGATCCAGCCGCTCCACATATTTGCCACATTTAAGAATATTCCTGCAGTCCTCCTGATCCACGTAATCATCAGCGCAGCCCCAGAAAGCCAGAAGATAGTCGATCACCTGCTGAAGCTCCAAAAGAGGTGCCGTTGTTTTGGCGCATGCTCCAAAGGTATCTAAGGCCAGCTGGATGTAGGAAAGCACATTGCTGCTAAGTTCATCTCTAAGGACAACCGCATTGTCATAAGCTCTGCTCATATTGGAATACACGGAGTCCGGATTGACCGGATCAAAAAGATAAGACTGAACAAACTGCCGGTTGGAGGTGTAAATATCCGGGATGTTTAAACGCTGGCAATATGACGCGTAAATCCCCTCCGGCTGTTCGATCATCTTATCGTAAATATGGAAAAAAATCCGCAGGGTGGTATACACCCGCTCTGTATACCGGCCAAGCCAGTACAAGTGATCTGCTTTTTCTACTGAGATAATACCCATGTGTCTTTAAATCCTCCTCCCTGTGACGAATTAACTACAAAGGAATCCGCGTTTCTTGAAAAACGGGTGAGCCCGCTGGCCCATACCCGTGTGGTCTGTCCTGTAAGGACAAAGGCCCGCAGGTCCGCCTTACGCAAAACTCGCTCATTCCCGTCCATAACTTCCATATCCTGAAAGTCGATGACTTCCTGGGCAATAAACCTTCTCGGCTCTTGTTGTATCAGCGCTTTAAGAGACTCAAGCTTTTCCCGGGTCAGAGAGTCTCCAAAGATCACGCCATAGCCCCCGGCTTCAGACACATCCTTAACCACCAGTCTGTTTAGATGATCCAGAACATATTTCCGGTCCTCCTCATAAAAAGGCAGGTATGTAGGCGCATTTTTTAATATAGGTTCTTCCCCTAAATAATAGCGGATCATTTTAGGAACAAAATAGTAGATTCCTTTATCATCGCCGATTCCGTTGCCCGGGGCATTGACGATGGCCACATGACCGCTGCAGTATACATCCATAATATTAGGAATACCGATGAGGGATTCCGGCAAAAATGTCATTGGATCCAGATACTCATCCGAAATTCTCCGGTAGATAACGCCTACCTTTTGCTTTGTATTCCGATAATCCCTGTAGTACAGATAATTATCCTCTACAAACAGATCCGAACATGTGGCCAGCGCGCTTTTTGTCCGCTCTGCCAGGTAGGAATGTTCAAAATAGGCCGCGTTATACCGCCCCGGCGTCATGATCACCGGTATGCCTCCTGTATTGACCCAATCCAGGGTTTCTTTTAACATTGACGCATAGTTCCGGTTATCTACAACAGGATGGCTAGCAAAAGTGACCGGCGAAACTCTCCGGCAGATCTCCCGGGCAATTAAAGGATAGGAAGCTCCTGATGGGATTCTTAAATTATCCTCTAAAATATACCATTCCTTATCCTTTCCCAGTACCAGGTCGATTCCGGAAATATGGCTGTAAATCCCTTTGGGCGGCGTAAAATGATCACACTGGGGAAGATACCCGGATGAGGAAAATACAAAATCCTCCGGGACCACCTGATCCTTAATGATCTTTTTGTCTGTGTAGATGTCTCTTAAAAAACAGTTTAACGCGTCTACCCGCTGGATCAGTCCCTTTTCAAGATACTGAAAATCTTTATGAGGAATCACCCGGGGAATGGCATCAAAGGGAAACAGCTGTTCATGAAATTCCCCGTTTTTATAAATCCCGAACTTTACGCCAAAGCGGGCCATAAGCCGGTTAATACCTTCGGTGTGGTCAATTAATTCCTGCATAGACCTTATCCTCCTTAACTTTTTCCAATCAAAAAAACGCTGGAAACCCGAATTCCCAGCGCCTTTGCTTTTCTTTCATTAATAGTCTACTACAAAAAACTCTTCCTTGTCAACAGTCAAACGATTTCAAGCAAAACCAATTATTCCGGCCCAATTATTTCGGCAGCCACAGCACCGATGGATCCATATCCGCCACAGTGGCGATCCCGGTAAAGCCCATGATCATCCTCAGCTCGTCATTCATCTGGCGGATATATTTTTCCACGCCCTCATGGCCTTCCGCCTTAAGGGCCGGCAAAATGGCCCGTCCAACAGCCGCTCCGTCGCATCCTAAGGCCAGGGCCTTAAACACGTCGGCGCCCCGTTGGATGCCGCAGTCCGCAAAAATCTTTATTTCATTTCCCAGTTCCCTGCGGATTTCCGGAACAACTTTTAACGGAGGAATGGCATAAGGCATCCGTCCGGAATGATGGCTTACAAGAATCCCGGCCACCTGGCACCTGGCACATTTAAGAGCGTCCGTAACGCTGAGCACACCTTTAACAATAAAAGGAAGCGGAGCCGCTGCCTGAACATACTCCCGGATCATATCCATGGACTGGGGGGCCATAGGTTCTCCCTGAACAAGATCATAATCGCCCTGACTGCCGAAAATATGGTCAATATCCATTCCCACACCAGCAGCGCCATGGGCCTTGGCATAGTCAATCTGATCAAAGATTTTCTTTCTGTCAGCGTAGGGCTTAATGATCCGGATCGTAGGCGCTCCGGTCTGAAAAATCTCGTCCATTTTTTCATTTTCACGCATACCTACAAAATTCAAGGCATTTAGATTTTTTGCCGCGATGGCATACTCTACCATGCTGTTTTTACCGTTTTTTACCCACTCATCCAAATGGGAAAAGGCCGGCATCAGCACAGGTGTATCAAAAGTATGGCCAAACAATGTAATCTTTGCCGATGCCTTTACAGCATCGATCAGCCGCTCTTCAATAAGAATCGAATCCAGATACCGGCGGGTGATCTGGTTGGCGTCTGCCGGGTTAAAGCTTTTGTTTTCTTCCATGTATATCCCCCTTATCTTTGAATCACGTTCTTACGCGGCCATACAGCAAGTGTCTGGCTGCTGTATAGACACTAATAATTTTATCACGCCTACCCCAAAATACAACCCCTTATCTTGTCCCCGGCTCCCGGCCGTGGTACAATAGGGTGGATATAAAAAAATGAACCCAATTGGAAAATGTAAAAGCACAAGGAGGAATTTTCATGATCAATCCAAAACGGCTTATGGAATTTAAACGTTTAAGAGATGAATTTGCCCAGCGGCATCCGAAATTTACCATGTTTCTGGATGCCGCTTCAAAAGAAGGGGTTCAGGAAGGCAGCGTGATCGAGATTCAGATCACCAGTCCTGAGGGAAAGACCCTCTGCTCCAATCTCCGGGTTTCTCAGGAGGATCTGGAGCTTTTAGATACTTTAAAACAGCTGGGGCATACGCCAAAGCTATAGCCTACGGGAAGCTTCCGGCCACAGTACCGGCATGTGGCAATATAATTGGTCTTCTTTCCAAGAAGATAACGCATAATGGTACTTTCCGTCCGGGTCCTTTCCCGGGATAGCCACTTTGTGTCAATAATCTTTCCCATGCGGACAGAAAACTGATAATATAGATCCAGCTGTTTATAATAAGTTTCATATTTCTGGATTCCGGTCAGTTCTTTAAGATCCTTTTTGTCCGGATAGGGCAGAGACACGTCAGCGGTATAAACTTCACAGTAATGGTTCCACAAATCTACCACATGACGGTCCTTTACATCAATGGGACAGCTGATCATCCGGTACAGTGTCCTTTTGTCCTTAAAGCCGTCAATATAATTTCTGCGTCTGTTGGCCTGATCATATAAAAACAGGGTGTCTTCAATACTTACCTTAACAAAAGGCGACCGGGTCCGAACATCATGCCATACTCTTAATATGGCATCCAAAGACTCATCCATATCAAGAAGCACCTGAGGGAAGCCGAGACTTACCGTTTCAATAGGCGCCTCCGGAGCGTCAAACTGCTCCCGCACATAGTCCAGCGCCTCATCCCCCATGGCTGTCACATATCCAGCGTCATAAAGGCCGTATCTTCCCGCACGGCCGGCGATCTGCTTGATCTCCGGCGTCTTTAAGGGCCGTCTTAAAGTTCCGTCAAACTTTTCCACCTGGACAAATACGATCCGTCTTACAGGAAGGTTCAGCCCCATGCCGATAGCATCTGTGGCCACCACTACCTTTGTCTGGCCGGAGGCAAACATTTCCACCTGACGCCGCCGGATCTCCGGAGGTAGACTTCCATAGATCACGCTAGCGCGGATCCCCCGCTCTTCCAACCGTCCGGCCACATCAAGTACCGATCTTTTGGAAAATACAATGAGGGCATCCCCAGGCTGGACATCATCGGGAAATACAAAGGAAGTCTCCTCACAGTACAAAGGAATCTTCCGTTCATAGCGGCGGATCTCATAATGGTCCTGGCACAGGCGGATCAAATGGGTCACTACCGGCTCCGCCACCGGACTGAGACAAATATGGATCTCATTCGCTAAAAGCCCTAAAATGGCCCGAGTCCAGGAATGTCCCCGATCCGTATCGGAAACCATTTGTGCCTCATCAATAACTGCAATGTCATAGGTGTCATTAATGTCCGCCATTTCTATCGTAGAGGCAGTAACCCGGCTGTGAGGGGTTTCGATACATTCCTGCCCTGTCAGCATGGTACATGGAGTATGGTACGCGTTCATCCGTTCATAAACTTCCAGGGCCAGAAGGCGCAAAGGCCCCAGATAAACACCGTGCTTTGCATTTTTCAAGGCTTCCAGAGCCTGAAAGGTTTTTCCGCTGTTCGTAGGGCCGATATGAAGGATAAAACGCCGGTTCATGGACAGGGCCTTTGGAAATTCCAGTTCCGGCCGGGACGGCACCAACTCTGTAATGCGATTTTCAATACAATATCTGCGGTATCTTTGACACAGTTCAAAAAGGGTGTGGGAACATACAGCGCCTGGCATATGGCTCCGGATATAGTCAAAAAATCCTTCATCCAGAGACTCCAGGTCATCCGGAAGGACCATATGCAGATCCAGCCGAACCAGCTGGGGGATGGTCTGGGATACCAGAAAAGAAATGGCTGACTTATTCCGATATTTTGACGCAAGATGAAAAAGATTTTTGATCTGCCGGTGATAATCCTCCAAAATCGACCGGCTTACCTGATGGGGTCCCAGACGTTTTAATGTTTTGTTCAAGGCTCCAAGGCGCTTCTCATAGCCGGATGCCCGGACATTGCTTTTCTTTTTTGCCTCCTTGCGATATTCAGCCACGTAAAACTCGATGAGTTGTGTTGTTTTAGTCATTTTCATTCACCTTTTAAAAAAAATGTGGTGACAGATTCCCTATCTTATTCATCCCGGGTTTCCAGCACAATGGCAATGCCCTCTTTGACCCAAAGCATGGCCTGATCCCCGGTGATCTCATTGCTGACACATAAGCTTTCCCCAAGGGATATGGTATGATCCTCCAGGGGATATTTTACCCCCTGAAGCGTTACTCCGCTGATTTCTGCTGTTAAAGGAATCAAAGAAAGATATTTTCCGAAGTGATCATCTTTTTTGATCGTTCTGTGTCCGGATAAAAGACTGAGCCGGTTATGCTCATCCTGGATCACTGTGGGGATCCCTTTTTGGAAGGGAAGAAGGAGCATGGTAATATTGGCCAGAACATGGTCCAGCCGGGTACCGGTAGCTCCCAGAATCCAGATCCGGCTGTGAGCTCTCCCGTCACAGTACCGGATAGCCAGCTTTAAGGCAATATCTGTGTCTGTATAATCCTTTTCCGGAATATATTCATGGATCACCGGACCATTTTCCATTTTCGCCGCCTTTTTGTACTTTTCAAGGATTCCCGGCGCCACAGTATCAAAATCCCCCACAATGTCTGTCAAAGGGGCGGCCTTAAGGCAGTCGGCAGTCTTAAGACCGCCGTCCACGGCAATGATCTTTTCAAAAGCATGTTCCTTAAGAAAGTTTTGGGCAAATTCCAGGTCCACATGACCTCCGGAAATCAAAAGAACGTCCATTAAAACTGCTCCTCTCTGAATCACCCTTTTTCATACCTTTTCATGATTTCAAGAAAATCTTTCATATTATCTGCCACATTTCCCTTAAAGATCTGGGAACCGGCAACGATCACATTAGCCCCGGCATCTAAAATCATTCCCAGGTTATCCCGGTTTACCCCGCCGTCCACTTCTATATCCGTGTGAAGGCCTCTTATCTGGATTATTTCCCTTAACTGCCGGATCTTATCTGTGGTGGAGGGAATATATTTCTGACCGCCATAGCCGGGATTTACACCCATAAGCAGCACCATATCCACATCCTCCAGCACATAATCCAGAACACACAAAGGTGTGGCAGGATTTAAGGCAACACCGGCTTTAATATCCAGGCTTCGTATGGTCTGAATGGTGCGGTGAAGATGACGGCTGGCTTCTGCATGGACGGTGATCATATCCGCCCCCGCCTCCTTAAAGGCCTTCAGATGATGGGCCGGATCTTCCACCATAAGATGTACATCAAAAACCTTTTCCGTATATTTCCGGATGGCCTTGATCACCGGAAGTCCCAGGGAAAAATTAGGGACAAAGGCCCCATCCATAACATCAATATGGATATACTGGGCGCCGGCCTGATCCACAGCCTTTACATCTGCTCCCAAATTGGCAAAATCTGCCGATAAAATTGATGGCGCCAGCTTTAACATAACAAGTATCCCCCTTTAAAAAGCCAGCGGTGCGTCTTAATACCGCCGCTGGCTTTTAAGCTCTTCATAAAACATTACATAATTGTCATAACGGCTGCGGCTGATCTTTCCTGCCTTTAAGGCCTCCTTCACAGCGCAGTCCGGTTCGTGGATGTGGACGCATCCGTTAAAACGGCACTGTCCTTCATAAGGTTCAAATTCTGCAAAACAGTTTTTCAAATCCTGAGCCTCAACATGGTCTATATAAAGGGAAGTAAATCCCGGGGTATCCATCACATAGGTGGAACCCTCCAGATGAAACAGCTCCGAATGGCGGGTGGTATGACGCCCCCGCTGGATCTTTTTGCTGATGGCCCCTGTTTCCATGGCCGCCTCCGGCTTAAGGTAGTTCATCATAGATGATTTTCCCACACCAGAGGGCCCGGCCATGACTGTGGTCTTATCTTTTAAAAGCGCTCTCACCTGCAAAAGGCCTTCCTGTTTCTCCACACTGGTAAATACCGCCTGGCAGCCGCAGTTTTTATAAACATCTCTAAGCCTGTCAACCTCCGTCTGAGAGGATACATCCGTCTTATTAAAACAGATGATGGTGTCCACATGCTGAAGCTTCATAGTAATGAGAAAACGGTCCAGCATGTTCAAGTTAGGCGCAGGGCTGGCAACGGCAAAAATGATCATGGCCTGATCTACATTAGCCACAGCGGGACGGATCAGAGCATTTTTCCGGGGCAGTATTTTATCAATACTGCCCTCCTTATCTCCTTCATGGGTTACATGAAACTCCGTCATATCTCCAACCAGGGGCTTGATCTTTTCGTTTCTGAAAATCCCTTTGGCCTTACAGGCATAGGTGCCTTTTTCCGGGTTATGGACATAGTAAAATCCTGCAATACCTTTAATGATCTTTCCCTGCATGGATCCTCCTGTCAGCTCATGTTTACCCGGCCGGTACCGATAGACTGGCCGTCCACCATGACCTCCCAGGTTACCGGTTCGACGTTTTCGGTAGTCACAGTATACCAGGTAACCCAATCATCCGCTCCCATGGTCATATTTCCTGTGGTCCATACTACAGATCCTGAAGCGCTATATACATTAATAAGGACTGTCGCTGTTTGTCCCTCACTTAAACCTCCGATAGGATTTTCCAATCCAGAAAGATCGATCGTCCCTGTATAGGAGGACTGCCCCTGGCTTTCAATTTCTGCCGGACCGGTACTGATCACCAGATCCACAGCCGTTCCCTCATCTACGGTCGTGCCTCTGGACACGCTGGCCCGGATCACCCGGCCTTCTGCCACAGAATCGCTGGACTCATAGGTCACCTGACCCACCGTAAGATTGCTGCCTTCAAGCAGTGTACGAGCATCCGCCAGAGTAGTGCCAACCACCTGAGGCATGGTCGTCGTTTTTTGCTCCGGACCCTTGCTAATATAAATGGTCACATCAGATCCTGAATCTACAGACGTTCCCGCGGCCGGATCCGTGCGGATCACCCGGTCAGCGGAAATACTATCACTGTATTCGTATGCTACCCCCGCAATACCAAGCCCCTGAGCCTGCAGGGCTGTACTTGCCTGATTATAAGTATAGTTGGTCACGTCCGGGACTTGTACCTGTTCCTCGGTTTCAGATTCGCTGGAATTAATCCACACAGTCACTGTATCTCCTCTGGAAAGGGTTGTTCCCTCACTCGGACTTTGCCTGTAAATATGACCTTCCTCTACGTCATCGCTCGCTCCGTTTTGGACGCTTAAATATAAGCCATAAGACTGCAGTTCAGACTGAGCCTCCTGCTGAGTCATATCATAAAGATCCGGAACCTGAACCTCCTCAGTGCTTTCCGTATCAGATAAAGACTCGGTCTGGCTTTCACTCATGCTTTCAATACCGCTTTCCGTCTGTCCGCTTCCGGAAAACAGACCCACGGCCCGGGCGATGATAAAAAAGATCACCACGACCAGGATCACGGCGCCTACGATCCCCAGCACCATCATCACCTTTTCCAGCGCCGGGTTTACGCCATCTTCATCCTCATCTTCATCATAATCGCTGCGCCCCTGACCATTTTTCCCGGCATACTGACGGTTCGACTGGTCGGAGTCTTCCGCGGAACGGCCGCTGCCGGAAGATGCGTTGGCCGAAGTATCTCCTGTACGGCTGGCCGAAGACTGGCTGGCGTTCCCGGCGGCTGCGGAATGATGATTTAACACCACTGTTTGTTCATTAGCCGCCATAGACGCGCCGGTAAGAATTACATACTCCCCATCCGGGTGTGTCAGTACCTTTCTCAGATCCGCGATCAGATCCCTGGCAGAAGCGTACCGCCGCTCCGGCCTTTTCTGAGTACATTTTAAAATGATCTTTTCAAAGCTTCGGGGGATGGAAGGCTCCAGTTTTCTGGGAGGAACCATCTCTCCCTGGATGTGCAAAAGAGCCACGGCCACGTTAGTCTCGCCCTCAAAAGGCACCCGGCCGGTAAGCATCTCATACATGGTAATACCAAGGGAATAAATATCGCTTTTTGCGTCAGAATAGCCGCCCCGGGCCTGTTCCGGTGAAATATAGTGAACGCTGCCTGCAGCGTTTGTGGTCACTGTAGTGGAATCTGCCATTTTGGCAATACCAAAATCCGTAACCTTTACCTTGCCGTCCCTGGACATAATAATGTTCTGAGGCTTAATATCCCGGTGAATGATCCGGTTATCATGGGCCGCCTGAAGACCGGAAGCGATCTGAACAGAAATATTTAAGGCTTCTTTAATCTCCAGCTTTCCTTTCATCTCAATATATTTTTTCAAGGTGATTCCCTGGACCAGTTCCATTACAATATAATGGATACCGTTTTCCTCACCTACGTCATATACATTTACAATATTGGGATGGGACAGTCCGGCAGCAGCCTGAGCCTCCACCTGGAACTTCTTTACAAAAGTCTCATCCACACTGAATTCCTGTTTTAATACCTTAACAGCAACCAGACGATTTAACTTGCGGTCCCTGGCCTTATACACATCAGCCATGCCGCCGGAACCGATTTTTTCAAGTATCTCGTACCGGTCTGCCAGATACATACCTGGAACTACCATTAATTTCCCTCCTCATCAAACGGGTCTATCACAATGGCTGTAATATTATCCAGCCCGCCATTTGCCTTTGCTTCATTGATCAATGCATCTACCGTATCACCGATATACGTGCTGGAAATAATATTCAGCAAAGTGACATCATCCACCATATTGGACAAACCGTCAGAGCACATAAGGATCTTATCCCCCGGCTCCAGATCCACTTCAAAAAAATCCACACGAATATCCCAGGCAGCGCCAATAGCCCGAGTAATAATATTTTTATCCGGGTGATGCCGCGCCTCATCTAAAGTAATCTCACCGGCCCGAACCATAGCTCCTACATAGGAATGATCCTCCGTCACCTGGTTGATCTCGCTGTCGATCAGGTACAGCCGACTGTCCCCCACGTTGGCTACATATAATGTTTTGTCCACAATAAATGCCGCTACAAAAGTCGTCCCCATACCGTTTAACTCGGAATACTGCTGTGCTTTTTCCATCACCAGCTCATTTACGTAATGAATCCCATCATCAACGATCCGTATCAGCGCATCCAGAGGCGCCTGCTGGATATAATCTACAAAATTCTCCACAGACATGCGGGATGCGTAGTCCCCGGCCTTATGTCCGCCCATCCCGTCCGCTACAATAAACAGATTGGGAAGCTGGCCCACTGGGGCTTTGGAAAAATACATATAATCTTGGTTCATTTTCCGCACCGAGCCAATATCTGATTTACCAAATACCCTCATTCTAATCCTCACTTTCCAGTGCATCTATATAGTTTTTGCGCAATTGGCCGCATGCGGCCTGAATATCTCTGCCCATTTCCCTTCTTATAGTAACATTTTCGCCGTATTTTTCAAGTTTATTTTTAAAATTCATGACTGCACTATTGTCTGACTGGCGAAAATCCCGCTCTTTTATAGGGTTTACCGGGATAAGATTTATATGGGCGTTCAGTCCGTGAAGGAGTCGGGCCAGGGCCGCCGCATCCTCGCCGCTGTCATTGACTCCCTTGACCAAGCTGTATTCAAAGGTCAGCCGCCGGTTATTATGACTGTAATATTCCCGGCATGCTTTTAAAATATCCTCAATAGACCAGGTATTGGCCACAGGCATCAGTTCTCTCCGCCGCTGATCGTTTACCGCGTGAAGGGAGATGGCCAAAGTAATCCCCAGCTCCTCCTTTGCCAAGTCATAGATTCTGGGAACAATGCCGCAGGTAGATAAAGTAATATTTCTCTGGCTTATATTCAGTCCGTTTTCATCCGAAAGCATCTTAATAAAGCGGAGCACATTATCATAATTATCCAAAGGTTCCCCGCTTCCCATAATGACCACATTGGAAATACGTTCACCCAGATCCTTCTGGATCATATAAACCTCTCCCAGCATTTCCGATGGGGTCATATTTCTCTCCAGGCCGTCTAAAGTGGAAGCGCAGAACCTGCATCCCATACGGCAGCCTACCTGGGAAGACACGCACACAGAATTTCCGTGCTTATATTTCATTAAAACACTTTCAATAATATTGCCATCCGATAGACGGAACAGATATTTTCGCGTTCCGTCAATATTGGAAACCAACCGCCGGGCAATCTCCGGCATAACTAGGTAACCGTTTTTTTTCAGCTTTTCCCTTAAGGATTTTGATAAATTCGTCATTTCATCAAATCCTGAAGCCAGCTTTACATGGATCCACTCATAGATCTGACGGGCCCTGAAAGGCTTCTCTCCAAGAACATCCGTCACATAAGCGGTCAGCTCATTTAGATCCATGGATTGAATATCGATTTTTTCATTCATTATCCTTTCGCCTTTTCATCCGTGGTATTATGGGGGCAATTAAAGATTTAACCGCTGATCCTGTCTTTCGTCTTTTTAAACCGGGAGATAAAAAATCCATCGCATCCATGGATCCCGGGAAGGTACTGGCGGGAATCCTCCATGACAAAATCAAAATTTTCCTGAAACCACAGGGCATTTTCCATATTTTCTTCCGGATTTACTGTACATGTGCTGTAAACCAAAGTCCCGCCTTCAGCCACATAATTTTGCGCCACGGACAGGATTTTTCTCTGAAGGGCTGCCAGTTCTTTCATCTGTTCCGGATTCATGCGGTATTTAATATCCGCCTTTCTTCCCAGGACCCCAAGGCCTGAGCAGGGCAGATCCGCCAGGACGACCTGGGCTATTCCCCGGTCCTCCTCATAAAGCACTGTGGCGTCCTTTACCTGCACTGTCACATTGGAAAGGCCAAGCCGTTGGACATTTTCCAGAATCAGCTGAGCCTTTGCCGGTGTAAGATCTCTGGCAATGACCTGGCCGGTCTTATACTGGCCGCTTTCACTTTCCCGGTCAGCGTCATTTAAAGAAGCTGCCGCCATGGTCAAAAGCTTTCCGCCGCTGTGGCAGCTTTTTCCTCCCGGCGCCGCGCACACATCAAGCACTGTATCTCCCGAGGAAAGATGAGCCATTTCCACAGCCATCATAGAGCCTTCATCCTGAACAGCATAAAGTCCCTGGCGAAAGCTGTCCAAAGCGCCAAGATAGTCAAGGCCGGAGAGCTTTAGGGCATAAGGAATAAGGCTCCCCGGGGAAACACTGACCCCTTCTGCTTCAAGGATAGCCTTTATCCGATCCGTATCCTTTTCCGAAACACACCGCACCGTCACCGGCTTGTCTTCCAGACTATCCTTTAACATAGTCTCTGTTTTGTCCGAGCCATAGTTTTTAAGCCACAGATCCACCAGCCACTCCGGGGCCGAATACATTACTGACAGGTAATTGACCGGATCTTTATCCTTATCCGGCCAGGAAATGTTTTCCGCCCGACGGCTGACATTTCTCAAAATGCCATTTACAAAGCCCTTAAGATTTTTAAATCCCCGGCGCCCGGAAAGCTTGACCGCTTCATTACAGGCGGCGCTGCGGGGAATATTTTTCATATACAGGATCTGGTAAACGCCCATGCGGAGAATATTTTTTACCACCGGGCGGATCTTAGAAAGTTTTACAGAGGAAAAAAGGCCGATTACATAGTCTAAAGTGAGCATCCGCTCTAAAGTCCCTTTAAAAAGCCTACTGATAAACTTTCGCTCCTGCTTTTCCAAATATTCGTACTTTTCCAGCATCTGGCTGTGGACCACATGAGAGGGCCGCCCGTCCCGGGTGACCTCCATAAGCATATCCAGCACCAGTTCCCGGGTATTTACAGAATCTGTCATATCCATCCCTTTCCCGCCCCGAAACTTATCTGACAGTTCGTCCCGAGGTGAAATTATGAAAGGATTTCCCCTTTTTTTAACGGGTATCCTCTTAAAAATGAACCGGCGTCCATACGTTTTTTCCCTTCTAACTGAAGTTCTTTTACTGCAAGGGCGCCCTCTCCGGTTTTTACAACAAAACAATCTTTTGTGATTTCAGTGATTTCTCCGACAGTTCCCTCATAGTCTTTATGAATGACCTGAGCCTTCCACAGCTTTAGGGTTTTGCCGTGAAGGCCTGTATAGGCGCTGGGCCACGGGTTTAATCCCCGGACCAGCCGTTCAATGGTTTCTGCCGACGCGCTAAAATCAATTTTGCCCATTTTTTTATCCAGCATCCGGGCATATTCACCGGCCTGACTGTCATCCTGAGGTGTCCGTACCGCAGTTCCGTCCTCCAGGGCATCCAGTGTTTTTATAAGAAGCCGGGCTCCAACCTTTGACAGTTTATCATAAAGGCTGCCGCCGGTTTCATCCTCTGCCAGAGGAACCTCCGCTTTCATGATCATATCTCCTGTATCCAGCCCTTCCGCCATATACATGGTAGTCACGCCGCTGACCTTCTCCCCGTTGATCACTGCCCACTGGACCGGAGCTGCTCCCCGGTACTTAGGCAGCAGAGAGCCATGGACATTAATGCAGCCAAAAGGAGGAATACCCAAAATGGCTTTTGGCAGGATCTGGCCAAAGGCCACCACAACGATCACATCCGGGGCCAGCCCTTTTAAGGTTTCCACAAATTCCGGATCTCTGGCCTTTACCGGCTGATAAACCGGAATATTATACTCCAGGGCCTTTTCCTTCACCGGTGAAAAGGTTACCGACTTTCCCCGGCCTCTGGCCTTATCCGGCTGTGTGACTACGGCAGCCACCTGATGTCCCCGGTCAATGATGCTCTGAAGGGTCGGCACAGCAAAATCCGGTGTGCCCATAAATACAACCTTCATTATTTTTCTGATTCTCCTTCCTCTTCTTCCTCATAAGTCGCATCTCTTAAGGGGCCTTCCACAAGCTCTGTATACAGATGACCGTCCAGATGGTCAAACTCATGGCACATAGCCCGCGCAAACAGTTCTGTGCCCTCCACTTCAAAAGGATTCATATCCTTATCAAAAGCCTTTGCCTTTACGTAATTGGGGCGGGTCACTGTGCCGCACTTTCCCGGAATGCTTAAGCAGCCTTCATCTCCCGTTTGCTCCCCGTCTGTGGCAAGAATTTCAGGATTAATAAATACATAAGGACCTTCCCCTACATCAATGACCACGATTCGCTTTAAGATGCCTACCTGAGGCGCAGCCAGCCCTACCCCGTTATTCTCATACATCGTATCCAGCATATCCCCGACAAGCTGACGGATCCTTGGGGTCACCTCCTTAACCTCTTTTGCTCTCTTGTTTAAAATGGGATCTCCCTGATAACGTAAATTCCGGATCGCCATAATCATTCTCCTTTCATTGTTATATGCCGTGGCCTTCACGGCATAAGGGTATCCCCTTGCGGGACTTCCCTTTAGTACATGGACATGGGATCCATGTCAAACTGCAGGCTCACATCCCTTCCATAGGCTGAGGCCCGCCAATGCTTTTCCATAAATTCTCTTACCGCGATCATCAAAGGATACTTTTTATTTTTTACATAAAATACTTTTCGATATACATCCTTGCCCTTAGGCACTGTGGCATCCGCCGGACCGACCAGAACCATAGACTCGAAGCCCTGCTCCTGACAGAAAGCTTTTGTATCTCTGGCCAGACATACAATATACTCTCCTACCCGGCGCTCATTGGTCCCTGTAGCCAGGACCGCCAGCATATGCACCACCGGCGGGTAAGAGAGAAGGTTTCTGTAAGCCATCTCCTGGCGGTAAAATTCCTCATAATCCTGAGCCGCGGCACACCAGATACTGTAATGGTCCGGATTGTAAGTCTGGATCACCACGTGGCCCGGCTTTTCATCCCGTCCGGATCGGCCCGCCGCCTGGGTCAGCAGCTGAAAAGTGCGCTCCGCGGCCATATAGTCATTGGAAAACATGGACAGATCCGCCGCTAATATGCCAACCACCGTCACGTCAGGAAAATCATGGCCTTTAACGATCATCTGAGTCCCTACAAGAATATCTGCTTCATGACGGCGGAAACGATTTAAAATATCATCCATGCTGTCTTTCCGTGACGTAGAATCCCGGTCCAGGCGCAGCACCCTGGCCTGGGGAAATTCCCCGGCAATCATGCCTTCTAACTTTTGAGTCCCCATGCCAAAGGCCGCCACATATGGAGAACCACATTCCGGACAAACCTTAGGTAATGGCTCCTCATAGCCGCAGTAATGACACTTAAGCAGCCCGCCCCGATGGGCTGTTAGGGATACATCACAGTGGCGGCATTTAAACACATGGCCGCAGCTGCGGCAGGAAACAAACCCGGCATAGCCCCGGCGGTTTAAAAACAGGATGATCTGCTCTCCCCGCTCTAAGGCTTCCTCCATATAAGTGTAAAGCTTCCTGCTGAAGATCTTTTTATTTTTTTGGCGGAACTCTTCCCGAAGATCTACCACAGACACTTCCGGCAGGACGCTTCCTGTTTTTGCACGGACATTTAATGTATGGAGGGCATACATACCGGCCCTGGCCCTGGCATAGGATTCTACAGAAGGGGTGGCTGATCCTAAGATCAGCTTTGCTCCCGACATTTTTGCCCGCCAGGCAGCCACATCCCGGACATGAAACCTGGGGATATTCTCGCTTTTATAAGCCCCATCGTGCTCCTCATCAATAATGATTATGCCAAGACGCTCAAATGGCATAAACAAAGCAGATCTGGGGCCTATCACAATATCCACCTCTCCCGCCTTTGCCCGCAGGTACTGGTCGTACTTTTCCCCATCAGACAAACGGGAGTTCATCACAGACACCCGATCGCCAAAACGGCTGTGGAAACGGGACACGGTCTGAAGAGAAAGGGCGATTTCCGGAATAAGGACAATGGCCTGCTTTCCCTCATTCAAAACCCTGGCAATAAGCTCCATATAAATCTCAGTTTTCCCGCTGCCGGTAATTCCGCGGAGCAAATGGATGTCATGATCCCCGTCTTCCCATATTTCCTGGACAATGGCCGCCTGGGCATCATTTAAAGTTACCGGGAAACCTGTATCCATAAGCCCACCTGCAGGACGGCGGTACTGGCGGGTCACTGTTTCTTCTAAAATACCATCAGACACCAGCCCTTTGACCACAGACTCAGATACATGAAACTTTTCCAAAAGCTCTTCTCTGGACAGACTGTCTTCATTCTTCATCCCGCGAATCAGTTCCAGGCGGGTCCGGTATCTTTTGTCCCTGGACAGGCGATGCTCATAGGCCTCCAGAGCTTCCTGATCCTTTGTCAGACAGTAATACCGACTGACCTTAGCCTTTACCTGGCGCTTTACAGGAATCACGGTTTTTAAAGCCTGATTCATGGTCCCGCCGTAAACTTTTCGGATCTGCCATGCCAGGCGGATCAGCTGGCTCTCCATGGCAAGGTCACTGTTGATCACCTGGCAAATGTCCTTGATCTTTGTAACATCATAATCCGGCTGGGTAGATAAATTTACAATAAACCCCCGGATCATCCGGTTGCTCCTGCCAAAGGGGATCATGACCTGACTGCCTATATCGGCTGTGCCATTAAGATGCTCCGGGATCTTATACTGAAAGACCCGGTCCAGGTTCCCGGCGGATATATCTACAATAATATCTGCATATAATACAGGCATCACATCACACCCTATGATTTTTTTACCTGACATCATAAACATCAAACACCTTTTGACGTCTTCAACATAGTATAGCATAGGTTACCCCGGCCAGACAAGGTCTGGATTTAAAACCATCCCAATGGATTAAGGCGCAGAATGAATACCAACTTTCTTTAGAAGAGGCTCAAAAAATAGTAACAGCCAGGCCTGCCCATTGACTGTGCAGGCCTGGCTGTTACTATTTTTTCTAAAATCATAAAATGATACCAGCGTCAAAAAGTTATGCAGGCTGCGTTTGCGCAGACAAACCTGTTTTTACTTCTGCCCAATAGCTTCCGCAATATCCTGCTGCATATCAATGACTGCCTGTCTGGAGGCATCTGCAAAGTTTTCAGGACCGAATTTCGCGTATTTTTCCTGCTTATAAGCAGCGATAATCCCCCTGGAGGAATTCACGATAGCTCCCAGACCGTCCTCATTAAAATAATGGACAAGATCAGAGCCTTTCGCTCCCTGAGCGCCATAGCCTGGGACAAGGATGTATGTCTTTGGCATAAGCTTACGCAGCACAGCGCCCATTTCCGGATATGTAGCACCTACTACAGCGCCCACATAGCTGTAGCCCCACTTGCCCATGTGCTGAGCGCCCCACTCTACAACCTTTTCCGCCACCAGTTCATATAACGGACGGCCATTTACAAGCTGATCCTGGAACTCGCCACTGGAAGGGTTGGATGTTTTTGTAAGGATAAACATACCTTTCTTTTCCGGGATCGCCACATCAATAAATGGCTGGACACTATCTGTTCCCATGTATGGGTTAATGGTCACAAAATCCTCATTAAAGCCATAGTAAGACTTGCTTCCCACAGTGACCTTTCCCAGATGGCCTGTGGCATAAGCGCCGGAAGTAGAACCAATATCTCCACGTTTAATATCACCGATCACAAGAAGTCCTTTTTCATGGCAGTAATCCACCGTCTTTTTAAAAGTCATAAGGCCCGGGATGCCAAACTGCTCATACATGGCAATCTGAGGCTTCACTGCCGGAATCAGATCACAGGTTGCGTCTATGATCCCTTTATTAAACTGCCAGATGGCCTCAGCCGCGCCCTCAAGGGTTTCTCCCAGCTCCTTATAGGCTTTTTCCTTAATATGATCCGGAACATAGGCAAGCATAGGATCCAGGCCTACCTCAATCGGCGCGTTTGTCTTTTTAATCTTCTCTACTAATTGATCGATCACAAGATCATCCTCCTTAGTATTCTGTTATTCTTCTATATCCTCTTGTGATTCAAAGTCCTCAGCGTCCTTCTCTTCACTGTCTTCGCCATCGATCTCTTTTTCATCGTCATACATTTCATTTTCATCTTCATCCAGGGAAACATCAAAAACTTCATTAGACATCTCAAGGATCTTCTCATCATCTTCATCTGTATCATCAACGCCAAGGATCTTTACCTCGCCTTTATACAGTTCTTCTACAGCAACGGACAGGGGCTTTTTGCCTTTCCCGTCTACTAATGGTTCTGAGCCTGCGATGATCTGGCGGGCACGCTTTGCCGCTGCAATTACAATAGAATAACGGCTCTGGACTACCGGCTGCTCGCCCTCCTCAACCTCGCTGTTGACTACGGCCATTAAGTCTGTATATGATGGATGTAACATAAAAAAATTCCCCTTTCTATTTTATTCCAGGTATCCATGTGCCTGTGGGCGTTCCTGTACCTGCGGCCAGGACCTGTCAGTCCATGGCATCATACATTTGGTTAAGCTCTTTTGTCAGCTGGCTGATAAACTCACCCTGACGCTGGGTCCGATCCTGCTCATTGGCAATAATCTGATGGATCTCATCGACAACCCGCTCCACCTGGTCGTTGACCACAATGTACTCATAATCTTCCATATAAACGGTTTCCTGGGCCGCCCGGGCAAGCCGGTTTTTAATCTGCTCCTGACTCTCTGTCCCGCGGCCGGTAAGCCGCGCCTTCAGATCCGACGCTTTGGGCGGCGCCACAAAGATCATCAGTGTCTGGGGATACTGAGCCTTGATCTTTTTTGCCCCCTGCATCTCGATCTCCAGGATCACATGGACCCCCTTGGCAAGCTGATCTAACACAAAATCCTTTGGGGTGCCGTAATAATTGTCCACATACTGAGCATATTCCAGCAAAAGGTTTTCCCGGATCATTTTTTCAAAATCCGGTTTGCTTACAAAGAAATAATTTACCCCGTCTTTTTCCCCTTCTCTTGGGGGCCGTGTTGTGGCTGAAATGGACAGGCAGTAATCATTCGGGTACTTTTCCAGCAGCCGGGATACGATGGTTCCCTTGCCCACACCAGAAAATCCGGATATAATGGTCAAAATCCCCTGTTTTTTCATGCTCTCATCTACTTTCCTCTCTCCCGGAAAATATCCGGACCTGTGTGATACCGCAGACGCGTCGCTCAAAGTTCCAGCCGACGCAGCGTCGCGACCAGAACTTAAGCATCACTGCTATGAGCCTCCCAACGGCTTGATATGGTTTCAGGCAAAAGGGCGGATAAAAGGATATGTCCGTCATCCATGACAAGCACTGCCCGCGTGCGGCGGCCCTGTGTGGCATCAATGGCCATGCCTGTATCCTTGGCGTTTTGCACCAGCCGCTTAATCGGCGCCGAATCCGGGCTGATCATGGCCACGATCCTTTCAGCGCTGACAATATTTCCAAAACCGATATTTACAAATCCAACCATAAGGGAGCCTCCATGTTATTCAATATTTTGTACCTGTTCCCGGACTTTCTCAATCTCAGTCTTTAAATCAATGGCACAATTGGAAAGGGTCAGGTCGTTAGACTTGGATAAGGTAGTATTTGCCTCCCGGTTCATCTCCTGGGCAATAAAATCCAGTTTCCGTCCAACGCTTCCTCCGGCTTCCAATGTTTCCTTCATATTTTCAATATGGCTCTTTAAGCGGACCAGTTCTTCATCCACACAGATCTTATCTGCAAAAATCGTCACTTCTGTAAGGATCCTCGCTTCATCTACCGTGTTATCCCCTAAAAGCTCTTCCACTTTGCCCCGAAGCTTTTGCTGATACTCAGCCACGATCTGAGGTGAACGCTCCTCAATAAAGGCCACATTCTCCAACATTCCATCCAGCTTTGATAAAAGGTCTGCCTTTAAACGGCTGCCTTCATCAATACGTGTCTGTACAAACCGCTCACAAGCCACAGACACAGCCTTTTCCAGAAGCTTCCACAGTTCCTCCTCATCCAGGCTCTGCTCTTCCAAGGTAAACACCTCCGGATATTGGGACAGACGGGTCACAGTCACATCATCCTCAATGCCAAACTCTGCGCTCATGGCTATTAAATAGTCCAAATATTCCCTGGCCAGCTCTTTATTATACTTTAAGTATACATTATGCTCTGTATAATCTTCATAGGTGATGTACACATCCACCTTGCCCCGCTGGATATATTTTTTCATCAGGGCGCGCACGGCAGATTCAAAAAAACTAAGCTTTTTGGGCAGCTTTACATTAATATCACAATACCGGTGATTTACCGCTTTCATCTCTACGACGATCTTGCGGTTTGCCTCCGTCTGCTCACACCGGCCGAAGCCGGTCATACTCTTTATCATCGGGTCACCTGCATCTCTCTATTTTCTTTTGAAGTGCTCCGGCCTTAAGGAATCCCAGTCCCGCGGCCCTGCCTCGAAGGCAAAAAAGGAGACTTATCTGAAATATTATAAATGAATTTAGTTTACCAGTCAATGGACAATTCGCTTTTTTTCTGGTAGACTTATGGATGTGTGTGATTGTTTGGCCATCTGAATGATTGTAAAGATGTGGCCGGACATTCCATGACAAGTAACAGGGTTACGCTTAAACAAGTAACATGATTACGTCTAAATATGATCAAAGGAGTTTTAACTATGGCATTTGACGGACTGGTCGTTGCAAGTTTGGCCCATGAGCTTAAAGAGGCCCTTGCAGGTGGCCGTATAAATAAAATTTATCAACCGGAGAGGGACGAGCTGATCCTGACAATAAAAAACAATCGGACCAATTACCGGCTTCTTATATCTGCCAGCGCTTCCCTTCCGCTGGTATATCTTACAGAAGAATCAAAAACAAATCCTATGACTGCCCCTAACTTTTGCATGCTCCTGCGCAAGCATTTGTCCGGGGGAAAGATTCAGGACATTGTCCAGCCGGAGATGGAGCGTATCCTCCGCTTTGAGATCGAGCATCTGGACGACATGGGGGATACATGTATTAAGTATCTTATTGTGGAGCTTATGGGCAAGCACAGCAATATTATTTTCACCCAGCCTGACGGCGCCATTATTGACAGTATTAAACATATTTCCTTAAACGTCAGCTCCGTTCGGGAGGTTTTGCCAGGGCGGACATACTTTATTCCAAAAACGGTGGAAAAGAAAAATCCCCTTACGGTCACCCGGGAGGAATTTTTTGATTTTGTCCTGACACGGCCAGCCCCCTTAAGCAAAGCGGTCTACATCTCCCTGACAGGGATAAGTCCTATTGCCGCCGCTGAAATCTGCTTCCGCAGCGGCATTGACGGGGACAAAAGCACAGACAGCCTGACCTTAGAAGAAAAGGAGATCCTTTATCAGGGCTTTGAAGCTTTTATGGATCTGATCCGCTCCAACCGCTTTACCCCTACAATCGTTTATCGGAATGGCGAGCCGGTGGAATTTTCCTGTGTTCCCCTTACCTGCTACGGTTCTTTGGAAATCCGGGAATTTCCCACCATGTCCCGGCTTTTGGAAAATTTTTACGCCATGAAAAATACCATCACCCGGATCCGCCAGAAATCCTCAGATCTGCGGCGGATCGTCACCACTGCCCTGGACCGGAGCAGGAAAAAATACCAGCTCCAGCAAAAGCAAATGGCGGACACGGAAAAAAAAGATAAGTACAAAATCTACGGTGAGCTGATCAACACCTACGGCTATAACCTGGAGCCGGAGGCCAAGTCTCTCACCTGCCTTAACTACTATACCAATGAAGAAATCACCATTCCTTTAGATCCCCAGCTTTCTGCCAAGGATAACGCTGTACGGTATTTTGACCGGTATAATAAGCTGAAGCGTACCAGCGATGCTCTGACCGGGCTCCTTGTGGAAACAAAGGAGGAAATCGAGCATCTGGAATCCATCCAGACGTCCCTGGATATTGCCCTGTATGAAGAAGACCTGGCTCAGATCAAAGAAGAGCTGACAGAATATGGCTATATCCGCCGCCACGGCTCTCAAAAGGGAGCACGGCGCCAGACAAAAAGCCGCCCGTTCCACTATGTATCCTCTGACGGCTATGATATTTATGTTGGAAAAAACAATTTTCAGAATGAAGAACTGACCTTTAAGTTTGCCGCAGGAAATGACTGGTGGTTCCACGCCAAAGGAATCCCCGGCTCCCATGTGATCGTTAGAAGCAATAACGAAGCGCTGCCAGATGAAACTTTTGAAGAAGCCGCCCGTCTGGCCGCCTACTACTCTCAGGGCCGGAACGCAGACAAAGTTGAAGTGGATTACATTCAGAAAAAGCATGTAAAAAAAGTCAGCGGCGCAAAGCCGGGCTTTGTCATTTATCATACGAACTACTCTATGCTCGCGTCACCGAATATTGACGGGATTCAGGCAGGGGAGGAAAAATAGCATGTCCATGGGGCTGTCTATTTCCCGACAGCCCCATGATGCGCGGATCGCTTCGTGCTGACGCGTTCCCGCGTCTTTACTGCGGCCAGCGCCCAACGCCTGCTCAAGGGCAGTCCGAATGATTTTTTGACGCTTGTTCTGATCTTTTCTTATAGCATATACGTATGATCTCCGCTGCCTACGTTAAAGGTCTGTCCATCCGGCAGGATCACTGTGGCAGTAGTGTTCGCAGGAACAGTCAGATGGTATATGCAGCCTCTATCTGTTTTCTCCCATCCGGCCTTAATGACGCCGTATGGGGTTTCAAAGAACCCGTCCGCCTTTTCCCACGGTCCGACCTGAGGCTGTGCGGTAAAATGTTTATATCCCGGCTGATCCTCATCTCTTAAAATACCAAGGACATACATATACAGCCATTCGCACACAGCGCCGAGGGAATAATGGTTAAAGGAGTTCATAGAGTTATTTCCTCCAAAACCTTTTTCCCGGGTAAAGGAATCCCACCGCTCCCAAATAGATGTAGCGCCCTGGGTCACCGGATACAGCCAGGATGGGCATTTGGTCTGAGCCATAAGCTTATAGGCGTCCTCTTTATGGCCAGTCACTGTAAGCATAGGATTCAATGGCGCTGTGCCGAAAAATCCGGTAGTTACTGTGTAGTCTACCCGGCGGGTCTTGTCTGCCAGATGATTCCCAAAGGCCTGAATGTATTTTTCATCCACCATGCCATAAGCTAAAGGCAGAGCGTAGGAGCACTGAGTGTCATCTGCGGTCTTCATGGTTTCCGGATCTACAAAGCGATTATTCCAATATGCCTTCAGTTCCTCATATAAGTCGGCGTAAGCTTTCGCATCCTCAGTCTCTCCAATGGCCGCGGCCATTTTAGACATGATCCGGGCATTATATCCGTAAAAGGCGTAGCAGATCAGATCCAGATTTGTTTCATCGGGAGACAGCCAGTCACCTAAAGTCATAACGCCGCCGGTCAGTTTTCCGTCCACATTGATCCGGGCAGAATAATCCATAAATGCCTTCATAGCCTTATAATTATCCCGGATCACCTGTACATCTCCGTACTGCTGGTAAACCTCCCAGGTAACGATCAATCCGGCGCTCTCATAGGTATATCCGCCAAAGCCACCGCCTACAGGGGCAATATCCGGATATTTTCCATCCACCTGAAGATCACGCATAGCCTGAAGATAACGGTAATAAAACAAGCGCACATCTGAATTAAAGGAAGCGGTCCTTGAAAAGACTTCCGTATCTCCATCCCAGCCCATACGTTCGTTTCTCTGAGGGCAGTCCGTAGGAACGCTGATAAAGTTTGCCAGCTGAGAACGGCGGACATTCTCAATAAACTGATTGATCATAGGCTCTGAGGTTTTCACCGCTCCGGTCATTTCTTTTATAGAAGAAAGCTGGACTGTACACACATCACTTAACTCAGGCATTTTTAATACGCCCCGGATCTCAATATACCGGTATCCCCTAAACGTAAATCTGGGCATGTATTCCTCCCCATCTGGATCTCCGGCAAAAGTATAAATATCTGTACAATCTGCGTCTCTGAGATTTTCCACCATTAATGTGCCTGTGCGGCCTTCATATTCAGGAAGATCCGGATACAGGATCTCCGCAAAGCGGATCACCGCTTTATCTCCCTTTTTGCCATACAGCTTAAGTTTAGGCACACCGGCGCTATTACAGCCCATGTCATAAATATAAACCCCCGGCTCAATTTCAGCAACACTTTGGGCCTGGATCTGTCCCACAGCATAAACGCCGCCGCCCACCTGGCCGATGATCTTTGTCTCCTGCATATTTACTGTAGGCCAGGTCATGGGACCCTGGCCCTGGACATCCTCTTTACCTATAGCTACAGGAGCGATCTCCACCGGAGCCATCCAGGAAGCATCGTCATAGTCCGGGCATGCAAAGCTTTCATAAGCTTTGGCAGTGATGGCATTATAATGTTCGCCATGGAAGAATCCTGCATACTCATAAGGGCCGTCAGGGCTGTATTTCCAGTGGTCTGTGTCGGTAACATATACATCCCTGGCGCCGTCCTCGTAGGAAATAACAATTTTTCCTAAAAGAGATTCCCGGTCGCCGTAATAGTTGTAGTTTCCAAGAACAAAGGTCTGGGCATCGCTCCACCAACCGGATGCAAGGATAGCGCCCAGGACATTTTCCCCGGGATGGACCATGGAATCAATATTGTAAGTCTGATACATAATATGCCGGTCATACTGCGTCTCTCCGGGATTAAACCAGGTTTCGGTCACTTCCCAGCCATTGACCCGGCAATCATAAATGCCCCGGGCAGTCACATACAGCCGGGCAGCCTTTACCGGCTTGTCACAAACTTTAAAGCAAGTGCGCAGCATAGGAATGGAGGTATGGGCCGGATCGCCGCATACCATTATGTCCCGGTCGCCGGCTTTTACCCCATACACCTTTTTGCCCTTATATTCTTCCACACAAAGATCGCCGTCACTTAAAGCGCCGGAAAAAATGCTACCGGTCTTCCCCGTACACCCTGGATCTATGCCATGCTCCGCGTCCTCCGCAAACACACAGGCCCCCGGTTTTCTCAGATTTTTTACCTTTAAATAGGAAAAATACGCCTTCTGGCCTGCCGGCATGTAAAAACCAATATGATTCAGCCGGGGATAGGTATTCACATCGTTATTTCCCAAAGGATTGATCTGGCGGGGAGCAACCACCTCTGCGCCCCAGGGCAGCTTTCTGTGTTCCGCGTCCACACGGATGTCATCTACATAGGTATACACACAGTTGCCGGTGACTTCCAGATAAAGCTTATGAGGCTCATAACGATTTGCCGCTGTGATCACCGGTTCATGATCTAAGCTGTCAAAATTCACCACATCCACTGTGGCTAAAGGCGCATCCGCCCGGTCCTCTTTGGCAATACCGACCCGGTAAATGGACAGCTTTGCAGGGATGGCTGACACATCAATATCAAACCGGAAATAATTTTCCCCGGAAATTCGCCGGTCATTGGCTCCGATCACCACACCGGCTCTGGTACTTTCCGGATCCAGGATAAACTCAGTTTCTACGCCAAAAATCCCCCGTACATCCGGACTTAAAGTGCAGTAGGGCGCTCCGATCCACTTGGCGCCTTCCCATGCCTGAACAGAACTGTCCATAAGGCCGGTTTCAAAAGTCTGGCCCTGAGCGGTGACACACTGATCTTGTCCATTCCACACCTGAACGGTCCAGTAATATTTTGTGCATGCTTCCAAAGTCCGTCCTGCGTAATAAATTCCATTGGAATCATCCGAATCTATCCTGCCGCTGTCCCACATATCCCCAGTCCCTTCGCTGGTTCCCACAATGATCTGATACCCGGTCTGGCAGGCATCCTTTTCATCAGATTTCATCTTCCAGGAAAATCTAGGCCGCGGACAATCCAGCCCTAAAGGACTTTCCATGTACTCTGTTTTTAAATCATAGATCTGAAAGCTCATAATAAACCTCCCGTTATTTTGTAACATTTCGCAGCCGTTTAACTGGCCCAACTGCTGCAGCACTTCTGTCAATCCTAAAAATCGGACTCTACCCTACCATCATAATACAATTTGAACAATTAATCTATCACAAATGTGGCTTTTTATATAACTTTTGATAATGCAACTTTTGATAATCGTTCACTGAACTGGACTGGCTCGCTTTTCAGAAAGCCCTGCTGCAGACCGGGTAAATTTTAAAAACACCTTGGCTTGCAGATGATTTCCCCAATCTCCGTGTCAAGGATATGATTTGCATGAGCGGGGCGAAGAATCAGCGCCGTGTCTGCACCGCGCCCGCTCCCGGCCACTGCCACAATATCTTCCCCATAAGGAATAAGGCCTGCGTCCAAAGCCATAATAGAAATCTCCACACATACCTTCGTTCCCTGTCCGAACATACGCAGGGCATCAGAAATGATCTCTGCCGGATGGACACCGCCGTACTTTTTGCTCAGTCCCCGCTCAGCGCCGCTAAGCACATGAGTGGTGGTCAGCACATGAATCCCTGAATCCTTCAATTCCTGTCGCACATTTTCATCCATAATGTTTTTTCCACTTTCCACCATTCCATAGGCACAGGTCACACACACTACATTAAAATCCTTTGCGGCAGCTTTAAACAGACTGGCATTAGATCCGGTTCCGCTGGCCACCACAATATGGTGGATTCCACGTTCCTTTGCGGTCTTTAAAGCCATCTCTACGCAAGCTTGAGTGTTTTCTCTACCTTCATTTTCAAAATACATTTTTTTACTCCTCCTGAATCGTATCTGTAACCGTAATCACCACTAAAAGTATATCCTGCTTATCAAATGCATCTCCATGTGTTTACCTCCCAAATTATGATAGAAAAAGAACGCCCGTCCTTCCACGGTTTATTCCTGCATCCAGACTCTCATTTGATTTATCCCTCTGTTGGCCCATAAGTAATATGGAATAGCAATAACTTCACACGTCGTTTCCTCCGGAGGAGTTTCAGAATACAGTGAATCGGAAGTGGTAATCTCGACGCCTTCCATTTTTAACAATAGTGCATGTCCGAATAACTCCCCAGAGCCTTTCATCTCTCGGATTTTTGAATTTCGCGGAATACGGATCCGCTGAAGCTGTGTTGGCTGGTCGATTCCTTCAAAACAATATACCAACGGGCCTCTCATGAACGCAACACACCCGGCATTCTCCCGAACATTCTGGTTGGCGTATATCCTTTTTACACACATTGGGAAATCTAATACAACCGTATCATTTTCCGCCCAGTCACGTGTAATATAAAGATAGCCGTTTTTTATGACCATATCCCTTATCAACGTACCATTCACCGTACATGTAAGTTCGTGGGTATATGCGGGAATATGGACCGCTAAGGTAAATGTCGTTTGTGTTTTTGCATGGATGTGATAAACAACATGCCCTTTCCATGGATATTCAGATTCAACTTTTATGTCAGCAAGCCCAAACGATACTTCCTGCCCGATGAATAGATGCGAATAAAGTGTGTCCGCATTATAACTCCATGCATATTTACCCAGCGATGTGATCATGCGTATCAGATTCGGAGGACAACAAGCACAAAAATGCCAGCTTGGCCTTTCAGGCAACACAGCCTGATACCCCGGCAACTCCCCAGAGACGCCCGGTTGAACCTCCAGAGGATTTACGTAAAAGAATCTTCTGCCATCCGCCTGCATTCCACTAATCGTGCCGTTATACATTGCTAATTCCATAATATCCGCATACCGTCCGTCCGGTTCTATATCAAGCATGGCCTTTGCAAAAAATACAAGACCTATGGCTGCACACGTTTCTGCATAAGCCCGGTCATTTGGAAGTTCATAATCTGCAGAGAATGATTCTTTTGCGCTTGATGCGCCAATACCGCCTGTCAGATACATTTTCTTCTGGGTAATGTTATTCCATAAGATTTTGCATGCATCCAGAAGGCTGTCATCGCCTGTAGCGGCAGCGATCTCTGCCATGGCCCGATACATATAGACTCCCCTAACACTGTGTCCGACGGCCTCCTTTTGCTCTCGCACAGGAGCATAACTCTGATTGTAGGCAGTATCTGCAGGGTCGAGATTCTCAAAAACCCTCCAGCCTCTCTTTTTCGCTTCCTTTTCAAAAAAATGGGGGTCTTGTCCTCTCTCATTAATAAAATACTCTGCTAATTCTTTATATTTTTCCTTTCCTGTAACACGATACATCCGCATCAGTCCTACCTCAATCTCCTGATGCCCGGGAATCCCCGTATGTTTTCCGGTGCCAAACCAGGAAATCATATGGTCAGCCATTCTTTCCATTACCTTTAGGAGACGATCTTTTCCTGTAATTTCATAATAAGCCACAGCTGCCTCCATCATATGCCCGGCGCAATACATTTCATGACATTCCTGCAGGTTCGTCCATCGTTTTTCAATTCCATTGATTATGAAATATGTGTCAAGATACCCATCGGTCTGTTGCGCCTGTTCAATTATACGGATAATTTCGTCTGCCCTGGCTTCTAAATCAGCATCCGGCTTTACTGCCAGAGAGTAAGCCACACCCTCCAGCCATTTAGCTACATCACTATCCTGAAAAACCGTGCCATAAAAGGATCCATCTTCCAGTCCTGCAGCGATACGGAAATTTGCTATTGCATGGCTTTTTATAACCCCGGGAATTGCATCATTGAGGATTTTTCCCTGATAAGGTATCGCCACATCAATCGCGAGGTTCTGGAGACGGCTCCAAAAAATGTCCTGGATCTTTATCTGCTTCAAATTAATTTCATTTGCTTTCCTTTTTACCATGATCATCCCTCCGCGCACATTAAGTCCAGACATTCTGGAAAGTTGATTTATTCTCCGGCTTCCCATGCCATAGGGAGAAGCCCTTCAAATACGTTTTTCTCGTATTCCGTTGTTTCCGGCGATATATGATGCATTAAAAATTTCCGGGGCGCATTTGCCTTCCCTGTTTTTGGTAGAACTCGAGGCAGCAATAATGGTAGCGTCAACGATTGTGCCGCCATGCATCATGAGTCCGGCCTTTTCCAGCCTGGCCTTCACGTCATTAAATATTTTTTCGCCGATCTTGTTGCGTTCTACACGATGGCGGAAATCCATACACCATCCTTTGTATTTTGGATACTTACATTATACAGGATACGGTGACGAATGAATAGACTGAATATGGATTAAATCCGTGTTTCCTAAGATCCGTGTTGCTAATGTCGTTGCCCTGTTTAAGATGCAGTCTGACCGCAAGCATCCTCACGGCCTCAGCCAGCAAAACCGCATGCTTTAAACCCTTCCTCCAGATCCAGTAAAATATCATCAATATTTTCCGTGCCTATAGACAGGCGGATCGTATTTGGACGGATACCCTGGTCTAAAAGTTCCTCTGGTGTACACTGGCTGTGAGTGGTGGTGGCCGGATGGATGACCAGAGATTTCACATCAGCCACATTAGCCAAAAGAGAAAAAAGCTGCAAATGATCAATAAATTTCTGAGCCACATGACCATCACCCTTAATATCAAAAGTAAAGATAGAGCCGCCTCCATTGGGGAAATAGGTTTCATACAGGGTCTTTTGAGCCGGATCCTTTGTCACTAAAGGATGATGCACCCGTTCCACCTGGGGATGCTGATTCAAATATTGGACCACTTTCAGGGCATTTTCCACATGGCGCTCCACTCTTAAAGATAAGGTTTCCAGTCCCTGAAGGAACAAAAATGCGTGGAATGGGGACACTGCCGCTCCCATATCCCGGAGCAGGATGGCCCGGATCCGTGTAACAAAAGGGGCATCCTTTGCCGCCTGGGTAAAGCATATGCCATGGTAGCAGGGATCCGGCTGTGTCAGCGCCGGGAATTTTCCCGAAGCCTCCCAGTCAAACTTTCCGCCGTCTACGATCACGCCGCCGATAGCTGTGCCATGGCCGCCGATAAATTTTGTAGCTGAGTGAACCACAATATCTGCTCCATATTCTATGGGACGCACTAAATAAGGAGTAGCAAAAGTATTATCCACCACCAGGGGGATATGATGGCCGTGAGCGATTTCTGCCACAGCTTCAATATCTGTCACCTCTGAGTTGGGATTTCCAAGAGTTTCCGCGAAAATCCCTTTTGTATTTTCCTGTATGGCATTTTCCACAGCCTCCAGATCAGAAATATCCACAAAGGCAGCTGTAATCCCATACTGAGACAGTGTGTGCGCCAGCAGATTATAGGAGCCGCCGTAAATATTTTTGGCTGCTACAATATGTCCGCCGTTTTGAGCCAGATTTTGGATCGTATAGGTGATCGCCGCCGCTCCGGAGGCTGTTGCCACAGCAGCCGCGCCCCCTTCTAACGCCGCCATCCGCTCTTCAAAAACTGCCTGGGTAGGATTCGTAAGTCTTCCGTAAATATTTCCTCCGCTTTTTAAAGCAAATCGCGCCGCAGCATCTTCACAGCTGTGAAATACATAGGAAGAGGTTTGATAAATAGGTACGGCTCTCGCATCTGTTGCCGGGTCCGGAAGTTCCTGTCCGGCATGAAGCTGTAAGGTTTCAAATTTATACGGTCTTTTATGTTTCATATGCGTTTCCTTTTTGTCACTGTTCTGGAATGAACAGCGACTTCCTTTCTATTTTTTCTTTTCCTACTATTTTGATAGGCTTAGTATGTTTATGGACGATTATACGTATATAAACAAGTTCTGTCAATATATTTTTATGCTTTTTGTCAGATCCTCCAAAGTCACGCTGTCAACATAATCATTGATTACCTGCCACAGCCCCTCCCAAAAAGAAACCGTTGTACACTTGTCTTTATGGGCACATGTATTGGAAGATTCTTCAATACACGGGATCGGCGCCAGGCTCCCCTCCGTAGACCTTAAGATCTGGCCCGCAGTATATTCCTTGGGCTCACGGGCCAACATGTAGCCTCCGTTATTTCCCCGACAGCTTTTTACATACCCTGCCCGTGTTAATAAGGGCATGATCTGTTCCATATATTTCAGGGTGATCCCCTGCCTTTTTTCAATTTCTTTTAAAGGGATATAGCCATCCTCACGATGCATGGCCAGATCCGCCATAATACGAAGGGCATAGCGTCCCTTAGTTGAAACTCTCATTTTTCTCCGCCTTTCCTGAAAAAATATGATCCAAAGTTATACTTGCCCGCCCAAGGGCGGCCTTATGACTTCCTGACCCTGGTGTCATCATTGTATCAGAAAACAGAGAAAATGCCAACTAGACAAACAGGGGCAGAGGTATATCTCAGCTCCCGCCGGTCACCAGCCTTTAAATCTTTTACTATCCATAGTATTCATAAGTTTTACTAATAGAAAGCCCTTTCTCCATACCTTGTGAATCTGAAAAAAATACGCTATAATCTTAACCATGGAATAGTGTACCGGCACCCCGTGAAAAACTTTATCTGGAAAATGCCATACGCTTTAAATACCAATGTTTAGGAGATAACCATTATGAAGATAACATTAAAGAATCTTACAAAGAAATTTCCAGGACGGAGTAAAAAGAACCCGGAAGATGTGATCGCTGTTAATGATTTTACCTGTGAGATCCCTGATGGTGAGCTGGTAGGCCTTCTGGGGCCTTCCGGCTGCGGAAAAAGCACCACCCTAAATCTTATCTGCGGTCTTGAAAAAGCTACCGGCGGCAGTATTTTCTTCGGCGACGAGGATGTGACCGCCCTCTCCCCTGAACTTCGGGGGGTTGGCATGGTTTTTCAGAACTATGCCCTTTATCCTCATCTTAATGTTCAAAAAAATATCCAGTTTCCTCTTGAAAATCTGAAAGGCAAGGACCGTCCCTCTAAATCAGAGATGAAGCGGCGGGTCCTTGAAACCGCAAAGCTTGTCCAGATCGAAGATCTTTTAGACCGGAAGCCAAGGGAGCTTTCCGGAGGACAGCAGCAGCGGGTCGCTATCGCCCGTGCCCTGATCAAGATGCCCCGAGTCCTTTTGCTGGACGAGCCTCTTTCCAACCTGGATGCGCGGCTGCGCCTCCAGACCCGGGAGGAGATCCGAAAGATCCAGAAAAAGACTGGCATTACAACAGTTTTTGTCACCCATGACCAGGATGAGGCTATGAGCATTTGCGACCGGATCGCTGTAATGGATCACGGCGTTTTAATGCAGGAAGGTCAGCCTCAGGACGTCTATGATGATCCGGATAATCTTTTTGTGGCCCGGTTTTTAGGGACTCCGCCCATTAACGTTTTCCGGGGCCAGGTGAAAAATGGCATGCTCTTCCTTGGTGATGATCCGGTCATGGCAGTGAGCCGTGTCAGTGACCAGGAAGTTTACGCAGGCATCCGGCCGGAAGGTTTTTTACTTAATGATAACGGGCCTATGGTTTGTAAGCTGGACCGGGTAGAGGTCATGGGCCGTGATGTCAGCATTGTTTCAGCCCACAGCGCTTGCCTGTCCCCCTTTGTTCGTTCCATTATCAGCTCAGAAAACCGGGTTCATGTAGCCCCAGATTCTGATGTGCGCTTTACATTAAAACCGGGAAAGGTATTTCTCTTTTCCGCCCAGACCCAAAAACGGATCCGCTTTGATCATACTTCAGGAAAGGGGACGATATGACCATGGATAAAAATAATAAAAAGGCCTGGCTCTATTTGCTGCCAGCCCTGCTTTTCCTGATCTTTTTTATGGTCTATCCTTTAATTGATGTTTTTGTATACTCTGTGGAGGAAGGCTTTAACTTTGCCTCCCAGTCTTATTTTGGCGTAGGCCTTTACAATTTCTCCTATGTGCTCCATGACCCGTACTTTTTACAGGCTGTGAAAAACACTGTCATCCTTGTAGTGATCACTGTGCCTGTATCCACCGGGCTGGCCCTTTTGATCGCCTTAGGGTTAAACACTATAAAGCCTTTGCGAGAGCTTTACCAGACCATTTACTTTCTGCCTTATGTGACCAATACCTTGGCCGTAGGTCTTGTGTTTATGATCCTGTTCCAGCGGACAGAATATACTGACGGACTGGTGAACATGGTGATCCACCTGTTTGGGGGACCAACGGTAGACTTTATTGACGGACCCTACTGGGCAAAAATGTTTGTCCTGTGCTTTTATACCGTTTGGGTCGTCCTTCCATTTAAGATCCTTGTCCTTACCAGCGCCCTGGCCTCTGTAAACCAGGATTACTACAAGGCGGCAAAGGTAGACGGCACGCCGAAGCTGAGAGTATTTACACGGATCACCCTGCCCATGATCTCCCCGATGATCTTTTATCTGGTCATTACCGGTTTTATCGGGGCGTTTAAGGCATACAGCGATGCTGTGGCCCTGTTTGGCACAGACCTTAACGCTGCAGGCATGAACACGATCGTAGGCTATGTTTATGATATGCTTTACGGCGACAGCGGCGGTTACCCGTCCTACGCTTCCGCTGCAGCCATTATCCTGTTTGCCATTATTCTTACTGTGACCTGTATCAATCTGCTTGTGAGCAGCAAAAAAGTCGTCCGCTAAAGGAGGGGTTGGAAAATGATTGAAAATTTAGAGCCTTTAGAAGACAACGGACAGCATGAATATTTTGAAAAGATCCAGAAAAAAAATAACCGGCGCAGCCGGTTGTTAAAAACCATTACCTATATTTTTCTCACCCTTTGGGCTGCCATTGTCTTATTTCCATTTTATTGGATGATCCTTACATCTGTTAAAAGCTACGGCGCCTATAACGCGGAGCATGTGCCTGCATTTTTTACCTTATCCCCGACTCTGCAAAACTATATTGATGCTTTTACTACCGTGCCTTTAGCGGGCTACCTGCTGAATACAGTGATCTTTACCGTGGCTACCACTCTCCTTATGGTGGTTGTAAGTACCCTGGCGGCCTATGCCTTTGCCAGACTTAAATTCCGTGGAAAAAACCTGGTTTTTACCCTATTTCTTTCCATGATGATGATTCCCAGCGAGCTGGTAGTGATCACCAACTTTGTAACCATTACCAACCTGGACATGCGTAACACCTTTGTGGGCCTTGTGCTCCCCTCGGTAACGTCTGTCTTTTATATTTACCTGCTGAAAGAAAACTTTGAGCAGGTGCCAGATGAGCTGTACCGGGCGGCAAAAGTAGACGGCACATCGGATCTGAAATATTTGTGGAAGGTTATGATTCCTATTTGCCGGCCTACCATTATTACTATTATGATATTAAAAATCATTGAGTGCTGGAACTCTTACGTATGGCCGCGACTGATCACCGATGATCCGGCCTATTACCTGGTTTCCAACGGCATCCAGGAGATCCGTGAAAACGGTTTTGGCCGTGAAAATATTCCGGCAATGATGGCCGCCGTGGTAGTCATTTCCGTTCCCCTGATCATACTTTTCCTTATTTTCCGGAAAAAGATCATGGCCGGTATTTCAAGAGGAGGTACAAAAGGATGAAAAAAATATCTGTGGGCGCCGTGGCCCTGGCCCTTATATCCGGAACGCTCCTGTCCGGTTGTCACGGCCAGCAGGAGCAGACGGCATTTTCTGTTCCTGAGGAATTTGACACTTCCAGAAACTATGAAATCACCTTCTGGGCAAAAAATGATACAAATGTCCGCCAGACTGATATTTACCGCCAGGCGATTGAAGATTTCCAGTCCCTGTATCCAAATATTACCGTTGAACTGCGCCTGTATACAGACTACGGAGATATTTACAATGACGTAATCACTAATATTTCCACCAACACCACCCCTAACGTATGTATCACTTATCCGGACCACATCGCCACCTATATGACTGGCGATAACGTGGTTGTCCCCTTGGATGAGCTTATGGATGATGAAAAATACGGTATGGGCGGCAGCGAACTTTTATTTCAGTCTCCGGAAAAGTCACGAATCGTCCCCCAGTTTTTAGAGGAGTGTACCATTGCCGGTCATTATTATGCCCTGCCTTTTATGCGGTCCACAGAGGTATGCTACATTAACACAGACTATGTGGAAGCCTTAGGCTACACCCTGCCGGAAACTCTCACCTGGGATTTTATTTGGGAAGTATCGGAAGCTGCCACACAAAAAAATGAGGACGGCACATTTATGCTTAACGGCCAGGACGTTATGATCCCATTTATTTACAAGTCCACCGACAATATGATGATCCAGATGCTTTACCAGCAAAACGCGGGATATTCTACAGAAACCGGGGATATTCAGATTTTTAACGACACGACGGAAGATATTCTCTATACCATTGCGGAACATGCGGGAACACGGGCATTTTCCACCTTTAAAATTTCTGGCTATCCGGCCAACTTCCTTAATGCGGGCCAGTGCGTCTTTGCCATTGACTCTACTGCCGGGGCCACCTGGATGGGCAGCGATGCGCCGCTGGTGGATATTGCGGAGGAATCTGTGGTGGATTTTAACATTGAGGTCATGACGATCCCCCAGTATGATCCTGAAAATCCTAAAATGATCTCCCAGGGACCGTCTCTTTGTATTTTTAACAAGGAAGATCCCCAGGAAGTGCTGGCTTCCTGGCTGTTTGCCCAGTATCTTTTGACCAATGATGTCCAGATCAGCTATGCCACCACAGAGGGCTATGTGCCTGTCACCCTTGACGCTCAGGAATCTGAAGAATACCAGAACTATCTTTCCCGGGCCGGTGAGGACAACGACATGTACTATGATGTAAAGATCAAGGCTACCACGCTTTTGCTGGATCATATCCAGGACACCTTTATTACGCCGGTATTTAATGGTTCTGCTTCCCTTAGAGATGCCGCGGGACAAATGATCGAGGATGTGACCAAATCCATGCGGAGAGGTGAAACCGTAGATAATGCTTACATAGAAAGTCTTTACAGTGATGTGACTGCCCTTTACCACCTGGATGAAAACACATCCTCATCCGGACAGGAGGAAGATTTGGGCCCTCTTCCCACTATGGCTAAGGGACTTTTGATCACTTTAGCGGCAGTCTGGGTGCTGATTTTATTATACCTGTTCTATTCCAAAATTAAAAATCGGGCAAAAAATTATTGATTTCCTGAAGTTTTTGACTATAATAAAAGTGTTGAGGTTGAGGGCAAAAGTGATTTTGCCCCGGCTGAAACCATAAAGGCGTTGGATCACTTCCATGCCTTTATCCTGCTGTCCACGGCGGACATGCAGATTAAATTTAAAGCAGCGGTTCAGCCGAGATTTTGGCGGCTAAAGCGCTGCAGTTTTAGAAAAAGGAGACAAAAATCATGAAAAAATTAATGTCAACAATTCTTGCGCTTTCCATGACTCTGGCCTTGGCTGGCTGTGCCGGCGGCACTACAGAGACACAGGCTCCGGAAACCACACCGGCATCTGAGACTGACTCCCAGACCGCGGACGAAAGCGTTGCTGATGAAAGCACTTCTGCTGACGCTTCTGATGTGATGAGCTACGAAGAGTATATGGCCGCTGACCTGGATACACAGGTAACCATCCAGGCCTATGTTCAGGGCAAACAGTCCTGGTATGCAGACCAGGAAACTGCTACAGTCTACGCTCAGGATCAGGATGGGGCATACTTCCTGTATGATATGGCATGTTCTGAAGAAGACTATGATCTTCTTGTTCCAGGCACAAAGATCCAGGTTACCGGCTACAAATCCGAATGGTCTGGTGAAGTAGAGATCATTGACGCCACCTTTGAATTTATCGATGACGGAGATACATATATTGCGGAGCCTTTAGATGTGACAGATCTTCTTGGCACAGATGAGCTCATCGACTATCAGAACCAGCTTGTAACCTTTACAGGACTTACTGTAGAGCCCGCCAGCGAAGATGGAACTACAGCATTCCTTTACAACTATGACGGCTCCGGCACACAGGGAGATGACGTATACTTTAACGCATCCTACAATGGTGAAACCTATACCTTCACTATTGAATCCTACCTTTGTGATAGCTCCACAGATGTGTACAAGGCAGCAGAAGCCCTTCAGGTAGGCCAGACCATTAACATGGAAGGCTTCCTGTACTGGTATGAAGGCGTAAATCCTCACATTACTTCCATCACTGTTGCTGAATAATCACAGTTGCTGAATAAGTATACTTGCTGAGTAAGTATACGCTGTCATACACACTGGAAGGTTATAGTCCGGCTGAAAACGACGTAGACGTGACGACGGAAATGTATGCCAACGCACAAAAAGGAGTTGCCACGCAGTTAGATGATGTGATCTTAATAAAAGAAGCATCTGTTGATAATGAGGCGGGAATTGACGGGCATCGTTACCAAGTATTTGAGATCGAATCAATCACTTCATGGGAGGACGCAAAAGCCTATTGTGAGAGCCTGGGTAGATGGATCGGCATCGAAATATACAAATTGGCATTCTGGAGAGCCAAATGGCCAGAATCAAGATGAGCACTATGGAATGTTCTATTATAAATACACGGATGGAACATGGAATGATGGTGATTTTGACAGATCAACAGTTAATAGCGGAGGGACGGCCTTTATCTGTGAATGGGACTCATAGCGTCAAATTCGCCTTTGCTGCAGCCGGTGCCTTTTTCATCACATTACGGCTGGAATAACACAGCTTGTATGCATCAACCAACTCAGACAAGCCAAACATATGTGGAAATGCAGGAAAAATCATGAAATACGTATTCACTTCATCACAAAGTTTAATCGGCTTTGAAACACTGTCGCAACATGGCGGCTAATCAAACCAAGGGAAGTTTCTTATGAAAAAACTATGGACAATCTTTCTGATGTTTATCTTTGCCGGGGTGCTCGGCGGATGCGGTTCGAGCCAATCAGCGCTTAGACTATCACAAACCAGCATGTCATCTTCTGTATCACAAAATGATGATTCTGATGTAGAACAGCCGCTGCAAAACAGTGAGTCATCTTCTTCGGCGCAGGAAAATTCTTCTTCCATGGAACTTGACCTGACTGCATATGGCCAGATCGTACAGCAATATGAATCTGAATACGGTACTTTAAGCTTTAGCGATAATTCTTATGGTGTTACCTATACCGGCGTTTTCCTGCTGGAGCTGCTGGATTTTGACGGAAACGGTACGGAAGAACTCCTCATTGGCTACACCACTCTCTATTCTGATGGAGGTATGAGCTACGTATGGCCCTATTTTGACGTATGGCAGTTGGAAGGCAATAATCCGGTTCAAATCTATGAAGGCGCTGTCATTGACCAAAGCGACATAGGAAAACACTGCGCCTTTACTCTTTGGAACGGGACATATTACCTTATCGAAGGATGGGAAGGTTCTGGATGCGACTTATCCCTGTTGAAGCTGGAGGATGGGACATTCAAAACTGACACAACTCTAAAAAGCGATGAAGACCAAGGATATACTGTAAACGGTAAGACGGTGAGCAGCGATACTTTTTATCAGATACTCAACCAGATTCAATCGGGAGAACCTTATTATTATTACACCGAATTCCAAAACGGATGCTTTTGCGGAACCATCTATGAGGACTCCAATTATACCACAGACAGTCTATTGGAACAACTGAACGAGGTTAAAGAACTGCTTGGGTTAGAAAAAACAACGGATTCCCTGTCTGTATATGCCGATGTGGTCCGGCAATATGAAGACACCTATGGCGCCATAGATTACAATGTCTATTATCAGAATCAGGCAGATAATACCGGAGAAACCTATATGCTCAAGGGCGTTTGTTTGCTTGTGCCTATTGATTTTGACGGAGATTCTATTTCCGAACTCCTGATAGGTTACGGAGAAACGACAGACGAAGGGACCGGATTTACCAAGCTGTACGCCGATGTATGGGGATTGAACGGGGAAACGCCCACCCTCCTGTACGAAAAAGCCAGCTTTCCCGGAGAATCGTACTTTAATGCCATTGCCTATAAAAAAATGGACGGCGTGTATTATTTGCTGGATGGAGAAGCGGGTGATCGATATTCCGAAATTTCGCTTTGCAGTCTGGTTAACGGTCAGTTTGAAAAGATATACACGCTTAAATCGGAATTTCCCGACAATACCCCATCCTACACTCTTAACGGCGCCCAGATCAGCGCTTCTGAATATTCAGGATATCTGTATGATGATACAGTCACGTTATACGCCCGATTCATGGCGTTGGATGAGTTGGAAAGTTATAAGGCCGATCTTTCCGCAATACGTAGCCAAATCGGTTTGGAGTGACATACTCCCCCTGACTTTAGCCATAGGTAGTAGATCACCAAATTATCTTGATAGAGTAGGTTAGAGGGCTTTTTGCCCTCTTTCCCCTCATCAAACCGTGCATGAGGTTCTCCCTCACACGGCTTTCCGACATTCTTCTTTCTACAGCATTATGTCATGCTCTAGCCATTTTCTTTAATCCTTTTTCGTAAATGCTATTTCTAACAAATCCCACCTTTGACATATGGTTACGCCTTTGGTGTTTCTTGTTATACCATCTTGTAAAGGTGCAGATAATGTACCAGTCTAATGCCTGCATCCACTTTTCATTTGTCTTGGTGACACTTATTCCTTCCATACCAGCTCAATGGCAAATCCATGAGGCGCCACCTGGCGTGTATAAATACCCACAGCCATAAGCCGGGCATACTTTTTCACCAGATACAGCCCCATGCCGGTGGAATTTTTCCGATCCGGCGATCCGCCGCAAAAGCCTCTATCAAAAATAAAAGGCAGATCTTCCGGGTGGACTCCCGGGCCATTATCACCAATCTCCAGATGAATCTCTTTTTGTCCCTTATTTTGCGTTTCCCAGGTACGTATCCGGATCACCCCATCCTGAGGCGGCGCGTACTTAACAGCATTGCTTAAAATCTGGGAAAGCATAAAAATCAGGATCCTTCGGTCCGTCATGACCCTTACGTCCTCTCCTCCTGCCTGAACGCAAAGCTCCCGCTCCCGGATCATATCGCTGAAATTATCCTGAACCTCAGCCACCGTCTGGGAAAGGCAGACCTTTTCAAAGGTATAATCCATATGATCCGACTTAAGGCGGGCATAATACAGGATCCGGTCTACATCCGCCTTGACCTGGTGCTGCACATGGCATAACCGTCCATAAACATAGGCCGACATCTCATTTCCATGGTTGCTTAACACCAGCTCAGAAAGGGACAGCGGTGTCTTGATCTCATGGGTCCACTGCTCAATAAACTCCTGATAATCACTCAGCTCATACCGGGCACTTTCAAGGTCAGCGTATTGATGCTTAAGCTCCTCTCCCAAAGCCTCAAACCAAGGCCGCCAAAGCGCCGGAGCTTCGCCAAGGAGGCGGGCCAGATGGTCCTCATCCTGGGCCTTAAGATAATCCCAGGCCAGCCTTAAAACCTGCCGCTCCCGCCTTCGCTCAAGTCCATAGACCGCCGCTCCCATGACCACAGAAAAAAGAAGGATCACTGCCACAGTAACTTGAAATGCCCCTGGATTTACAATATACACCAGAAAGGCAAAAAAAACGTCCGTTAAAACCATGGTCAAAAGACGATAAACGCCGACTGTGGAAATCTTCAAACGCTTTAAATCAAATCTTTTCATCGTTTTCAAGCTTCCCCACCTCCAGCCGGTATCCCTTTCCCCGCACATTCGTCACTGCTGCTTTAAGTCCGATCCCTGACAGCTGCTTTCTCAGCCGGGCAATATTTACAGAAAGGATATTTTCATCCATATAGGTCATATCCCCCCATACCTTTTCGCAGATCTGCCCGTAGGTGACAGTCCCAGGATATGCCGCCATAAGCACGGATAAAAGCCGGGTCTGTGTCTCCGGCAGGATCATCCACTGATCTTTATAGCTTAATCGGCATATATCCATGTCCAAAGATATTTCCCCGGCACGGATCAGGGTATTCATCGATGCGTAGGTGGATAAAAGGCGGCGGACTCTGGCCACCAGCCGGTCCGGAGGGCAGGGTTTTGTAAGAAAATCATCTGCCCCCAGATCCAGACCGTGAAGCTCATCCTTTAAGCTGTCCCTGGCCGTTAAAATGAGCACCGGGATCGTGGTACGGCTTTTCAGCCACCGGCAAAGATCATAGCCATTAGTCCCGGGAAGATTTATATCCAGGATCACCAGATCCGGAGACAGTTCAAGGATTGCCGGGGCCGTTTCCGGGCCAAAGTCTGTGACTGACGGCGTCACATATCCAAGCTTTTTAAAGGTATGTTCCATTTCCTCCCTTAGGAAAGTATCATCCTCCACGATCACGATCCTGCTCAAATCAAATCATCTCCTGTCATCATTTATATCCAGACTCTGGATATTCCGGTTTCCTGCCCGTCGGATCAGTCCTATATAAAGCCACTCTACTGCCACGAAAACAACAAAAGCAGCTACAGCAGTTAAAATGACCCGGTTCATCGGCGTGGTGGTCGGAAGGCGTGTAAAGTTGGCAAATAAACACCAGATGGCAAAGATGCCGCTGACAACTGCCACAGACAGAGCCAGGCCGAAAAAGGTGTAAATCTGCCGCTCAGAGGCCCTGCAAAGATCTTTTTTATAAGAACCAATCATCAGCAGAGTTATATAACGCCGTTGATTTTTTCGCTGCCAGATCAGATATTTCAGGCCGATCACCGTATTGGCAATAATAAGGAACAATATGCCCAGATAAATGGTAATATAGCTTCCCGCCACTGTATAAAACAGGTTCCGTCCAACACCTGCCAGATAGCTTTCATAGTGAAGCCCCTGGCGGTCCAGCACCTGGGACATGTCCATGATCCCCTGCATCAGCCCTACATCTTCAACAAGGGCATCACTAAGCACCACATTATAGCAGAAAATATCCTGAGGATCCGTAGCCACTTGATTATAAACACTGTCTGGAAGGATATAAGCATTATATAATGTAATCTGCCGGTCTGCAACCACATTATCGGTACACAGCTGAGGAAGAAGGGTATATTCTTTTCCATCAATGGACACTGTCGCTCCGGATTGAAGGGCGCTGGAAAGAATATCTGAAAATTCCGCTCCGGTCATCGATGTATATAAGGCTGCCTGGTCCTCAGAAAGATTTAAAGGTTCCTTTCCCTGCGCCTCTAAAAGCTGGTTATAGCTGCTCTCTGCAATGATATAAACGATCATACGCTGTGATAAGTTTTCCACGATATTGTCCCGAAGGGATGATTGGGTGCCGTTGGCTATGGCCTCTGTCAGGCCATCCGCGTTAAACTCATGAAGGTCCGTGTCCGTATAATCCAAATACATGGGATAACAGGCCTTAACCATCCACGCGTTTTCCCCTGAGGTCAGGCTTTGAGACACATCCGTGTCTGTGTCCATAATGGAAAAGTCGCAGCTGCGCACGCTTTGGCCCCCCTGGCTCAGGGTAATGCCGATACCGTAGGATACGCAGGTAATAGCCATGAGAAGGAGCAGGGAAGCGACAGCTAAAGCCTTATACTGATGGAGGACATTTTCCTGGATCTGACGGCCGGTAAAGGTATACAGGCCGGTGCGGAACATGGAATTTTTCATAATCTGACGGCCCATCAGGGCGCCCATCCCTTTAAAAACCCAGAAGGTCCCCCAAATCCCTAACACAAACACAGGGATCAATACCAGATAGGAAAAGCTACCCATGAATCTGACGCCTAGCACATAGGCCACTGCCAGCATCACTGTCCCGGCAATAGTGGTGACAACTCCGGCTTTATTCGTCTTTGGAACTTTTTGTATCCGGGAAACATCCGGTCCTAAAAGATTCGCCGGTTCCTGGCGTACAAAGCGGACGCTAAGGATAAACATGGCCAGGAGCTGTACAGCTAAAAATCCGGCACAGGTCCATAAAACCGCGCTCCATGAAAACGAAATCTTATGTCCCAGGATCCCAACGCCTGCTCCCTGGGCTGTTGCCAGACTGACACATTCCGTCAGGATCAAAGAGATCGGAAGTCCGATAACCAGGGATATAACGCTGTTAAACAAGGTTTCCCCTATAAGCATGACAAACATGCGGCTGCGCTTCATGCCAAGCATTAAATACATGCCCAGTTCCTTGCGCCGCCCCTCAAGCTGATAGTCATAGGCAAAATACACAAGGAAAAAGACAAAAAACAAAGACAGCACGTAAATCGATGGGACAAGGAGCATGAGCTTTTGCACCGCATCTCCTTCCAGTGTTTTTAAAAAACGCATCACATCCTGCTCCCCCATGGACAGAAGGGAGTAAAAGGCTACCACTGCCGCGACCAGGGAACCAAAAAACAGGCCGTTGTTTTTTCTGTTTCTCCTGGCATTTCTAAATATCTGCTTAAAGAACATAAGCGCTGCCTCCTCCCAGCTGTGTTAAAACCGTAATGATCCTCTCATAAAACAACTCTCTGGTTTCATTGACCTTATCCTTGCGGAGCTCATGGAAAAGCTGGCCATCCTGAATAAAAAGGATCCTGGAGCAATAACTGGCCGCATTAGCGTCATGAGTCACCATCATAATGGTAATTCCCATGGTCTGGTTGATCTGGGTCAGCTGATCCATCAATGTTCTGGCATTTTTTGTGTCCAAAGCTCCCGTAGGCTCATCAGCCAAAAGGATCCTGGGATTGCCAATAAGGGCCCTGGCCGCTGCCGCCCTCTGTTTCTGCCCGCCGGACATCTGGGACGGGAACTTTTCAAGAACATCTGAAATATCCAGCTGCTTTGCCAGGGCATCTAAAAGCTCCCGGGCCTTCTGCCCGGAAATGCCGTGGAGGGACAGGGGCAAAAGGATATTTTCTCTGGCCGTCATATTGTCAAGAAGCTCAAAATCCTGAAATAAATAGCCGATCTTCTTTCCCCGGTAATCTGCCAACTCCTTTCCTTTAAATACCGCCAGATCCCGCTGCTCCAAAAGGACCTTTCCCGAGGTAGGCTTGATCATGGTGGCAATAGTATTTAACAGAGTGGTCTTTCCCGACCCGCTGGGCCCCATGATTCCAAGGAACTCTCCTTTAAACACATCAAAGCTGATCCCTTTAAGGGCTTTTGTCTCACTGGCTCCCAATCCGTAGGTTTTTGTAATATTTTTCACTTCCAGTACCCGATCCTCACCGGCAGGTACAGGGATTGATCGATACTCGTTTGTTTTCATATGGCTCCTCCCTATGATTTCTTTGTGATTTCATTCTAGCAGAAGGAGCTGCGCATATCCACTTACAGATGGTGTAGGAAACATTTTTACAGACCTTTCCCTGTCCAATCAATTCAACTTGTGGTAAAATAGTTTCCGGAATGGAATGAATGTTGCCAGTCACCCTACTACCTGGCAGCAGGCTAGTGTACTGTTATGAACGAATGGAGAATTGTCATGAATTTTGATCAGATCCAATGTTTTATGGCAGCGGCCCGGTGCTCCACTTTTATGGAGGCGGCAGACACGCTGCACACAACTCAGTCGTCTCTGTCAAAACAGATCCAGAAACTGGAAAAAGAACTGAATCTTTCTCTTTTTGACCGAAGCCGACGCAAAGCAGTCCTTACTCCCGCAGGCCAGGTCTTTTACCGGGAAAGTCAAAGCCTTATGGAACAATACCGTCATATGATGGAGGCTATGAAGACCTGCCGGGCAGATACAAAACGGACCTTACGCATCGGCGCCCTGCCGGTTCTGTCCCAATATGACCTGCCTCGTCCGCTGAAAGACTTTCAGTCTCACGGCGAAGTCGGCAGCATTTTGCTGGATGAAGGGGAAGAGCAGGAACTTCTTGAAGGTCTTGAAACGGGAAAATATGATATGATCATTGCCAGAGAACAACTGGTAGAAGGAAAAACATTTCAAAAGCATATTCTGGCCAAAGATGAGCTTGCGGCCATCCTTCCTGCCTCCCATAAGCTGGCCCGGGCATCTGCCGTATCTTTAAATCAGCTTGCCGGAGAAAGCTTTATCCTGATGAAAACATATACCAGTGTTTATCAGCAGTGTATCGCGGCCTTTAAGGCGAAAGGCCTGAATCCTCACATTCTGCGCACAGCCCGCCTTGAAACCATCATCAGCGCAGTTGCTGAAGGTGAAGGGATCAGCCTTGTTCCAAAAAGCAATCTGAAGGTCTTTCTCCATCAGGGGATCGCCGCTGCGTCCCTGGAGCCTTCGGTGCCGTTAAATGTTGTTCTTGCCTGGAAGAACAACCCGGATCAATCATTTCTCCAGAAAGAATTTATACGCTATATAAAAGCAGTTTTTCCCGCCAGCTGAATTATTAAGCGGTTGTTTATACAAACAACCGCTTAAGCATCTCCAGATCATAAGTCACTGAGGTTACATGATCCACCTCGATCTGATACAGGGCATGGGCCGCCATATGCTCCGCAGCCTGCTCCAGATCCCGGATACCGGAAGTTGTCACATACTGGGTCACAAGGGCATCTAACGCCTCCGGCGTCACTTGGCACTCCTGTTCCATAAGTCCCATGCGCTTTAATATTTTTGGAAGGGCATATTTGGCGAAAATAATCTTCTTTTCTTCCGGAGTGTAATCATCAATGTCAATTACCGCAAAACGAGACATGAGGGGGGCGCTGATTAAACTCTTATCATTCGCTGTGGCAATAGGATAAACGCCTGTCGTAGGGATCATACATTCAATATAGTTATCCGTAAATCCAAGGTTATCCAAAAGAGTCAGAAGAACATCCGCAGGATTTCCGTTGCCCTTTCCCGATGCCGCCTTGTCCAGCTCATTAATAATAACGACAAGATTGGACTCTCCCGCCATAGAAAAGGCCTCCATGATGATTCCAGGCTTTGCGTTGGCATAAATACGGGAGCTTCCCGTCAGCTGTTCCGGATCATTAATAGAACTCATATCCAGGGTCGTCCACGGCAGCTTTAAGATTCTCGCCACTGCGTAGGCAATCTGGGACTTTCCTGTTCCGGCAGGGCCTACCAGTAAAATACCGTAGGCCGGCAGGGTATGTGTCCGGTTGATCTGAATAATCGTCTCGATGATCCGCTGCTTTACCCGTTCCATGCCATAAAGCTCTTCATCCAGGATCCTCCGGGCCTCCACCGGATCGATCGGCTCAAAATAATTGCTCTTCCACTGAATATTCAGCATAATAGACAGGGCCCGCTGAGCGTGGCGCCGTTCCTCCAAAGTGACCTCATGGGATTTTGCTACAGAAAGGTTCCTGTAAGCCCACAGCCGTATCGTATCCGGAAGGGTCCGCCCGGCACAGGTGAGAAAATCAGTAATGCTTTGAAGACTGGTCAGCTTCATATCATCGCCGGCTTCCTCCTCGTCGTCATCCTCATCCACCTCTTCCGGAGGATTGCTGGCTAAAAGACGGCTAATCATAAACTGTAAAAATCCATCTGAAGCGGACAGCTTTGTCCCCGCTCCATGAGTCACCTCACGGATCTTATAGACGCCGTAACCCCCTTCTACATTTTTACCGGACAGGCGCACTTTAATATGGTTTTCTCCCAGCCACCGGATCAGGCTCACAAACCGGGCATCCACATCTAAAATATCCGCGCTGACAGAACCATTATCATCATCAAAATCAAACGTCGTCCTCCGCTGAGGATTGACAAAAAAACCGCAGGAATGATGCTTCCACTCCTTTTCCCGGTTATCCAGCAGCACGATAGGCCGCTGAGGTGAAGCCTCCCCGGCGCTGGTCCGGGTTACGGTGTATGTACATGCCGCATCCTCTTTGGATGCAGGCTCATTACTAAAATCAAAAACTGGCATACTATCTCCTTTCCTGGGCTGCCCTTTGCCC
>CAZMGH010000002.1:0-36044 GCA_964565805.1 uncultured Lachnospiraceae bacterium | reverse complement strand
TGCCCCTTATCGTATGTATTTATATATGGCCCGAGCCACGCCTCCATGGCGGGTGTCCACTCTAAATCAGACGGTTTTTATCGCCCCATTCACACATGCCATCTAAAATAGGGATCAAAGATTTTCCACGCTCAGTTAAACTATACTCGACCTTCGGTGGAATCTGAGGGTATTCTTCCCTGTGAACAAGCTGGTCCGCTTCCAGCTCCTTTAATGTAGAGCTCAAAGTCTTATAAGAAATTCCGCCAATATATTTCTTCATTTCATTAAACCGGACGACTCCAAATTCCATTAAAGTATATAATATGGTCATTTTATATTTTCCGTTGATTAACGACAAAGTGTAGCTGAATCCTGTTGAACTGAGAGATTCATTTCCAATACATCTTTCGCCCATTCCACACTCTCCTTCAGATCGTATTTCATATGCTTATAAGTACCATACTTTTATACATGTTCTTGTCTTATATTTTATTCTTGCTATGATTATAATATCACCAAAGGGAGAAGTCAATCCCAACAGCATAAGACAAAAGGGCTGTGAAAATCAAAGTTTTTTATACTTAAACTCCGTTTTCACAGCCCTTATACGATTTCTATTCACAAGATGAGCCGCAGCATGGCCTCCTGCTGCCTTTTTGGCGCAGGATCCGATTTTTAAATATGATTTGCCACTTCAAAAGCGTCCCAAATGGCGTACATAATATTAGATACTTTCTTGGCATCGCCCAGCAGATAAATTTCCGGAACATCAAATTCCAGCTCATGATACAGAGCATTTTCTTCCCGGTAACCTACAGCCAGAATCACGCTGTCGCAATTTACCGACTGAGCGCCCTCACTTGTCTGAGCTGAAAGGACGCCGTCCTTAAATCCCGTCACCTTGGCCCCGGTCATAACCTTTACGCCATTATAAGGAATCAACCGCTCCAGCATATCCTTATTGGCATGGCACAATGGACCGTTTACTGCCATCAGCTTATCCAAAGCTTCCACAATGGTCACATCCTTGCCCTGCTGCGCCAGCCAAAGAGCTGTCTCACAACCCACAAGGCCGCCGCCGATGACAACCGTTGTCTTTCCGCTGTCCTTTACGCCGTTAAGCACATCTGCCGCAGTATACACATGAGCATCATCGCCCAGAGAAAATACCTTTGGCGAAGAGCCTGTGGCAATGACCACTGCGTCATAATCACTGTTAAGTACCTCGTCCTTTGTCACTTCATGATTTAAATGCACCGGCACATTCAGCTTCCTTAACTGGATTTCATACCATTTTGCCAGGGCATGATCGTCCTCTTTAAAATCCGGAGCGCCGCCGGGAATAAGATTTCCCCCAAGATTACCGCTCTTTTCAAACAGCTCCGGCTTATGTCCCCGGATTGCCAGCACCCGGGCAGCCTCACATCCGGCTACACCGCCGCCTACAACAAGGACTTTCTTCGCTTTTACCACCGGCTCATAGGCTGTCACCCGTTCCCGTGCTGCTTGAGGATTCACCGCGCAGTTGATCATAGAATATTCCTGAACACGGCCCATGCAGCCTTCCTGACAGGAAATACATGGACGGATCTCATCCATACGTCCGCTGCGCAGTTTATTCACATAATCCGGGTCCGCTAACAAAGGCCTGCCAAGGCTGACAACATCACATTCCCCATCTTCAAGAGCCTTTGAAGCCATTTCCGGATCATCCATACGTCCGGCACACAGTACAGGAACATCCACAACTTCCTTAACCATCTTGCAATAAGGCCGGTAAAGCCCCTTTTCCTGATACATTGGCGGATGATTCCACCACCATGCATCATAGGTTCCCACATCTGTATCCAGGGCATCATAACCATAGGATACAAGAAGCTTTGCTGCCTCCAGGCCTTCCGCAATATCCCGGCCCTTTTCCTCAAACGCTTCTCCTGGCAGAGCGCCTTCCCGCCAGTCTTTGATCATACTCTTTACACTAAAGCGCAAAACTACAGGAAAATCCTCACCGCACCGGGACTTGATCTCCTCTACAACCTCTCTTGCAAAGCGAAGACGATTTTCCAGGGAGCCGCCGTATTCATCTGTTCTCTGATTAAACATGGAAATGGCAAACTGGTCCAGCAGATAGCCTTCATGAACCGCATGGATCTCCACACCGTCAAAGCCTGCCCGTTTAGCGTTATAAGCCCCGTCTCCAAAAGATTTTACAATACTTTTGATCTCCTCTACTTCCAGGGGACGGCAGATCTTATCCAGCCACCGGTGAGGAATCGGCGATGGAGCTACCGGCGGAAATTCTCCCAGGTTGGTAGGGATCGTTACCCGGCCAAACCCCGCAGACATCATAAGAAAAATCTTGCTTCCATAAGCATGGACACGCTCTGTCATCTCTCTGGATGTACGGATAAAATGCACCGGATTATAGGTGGAATTTGGACAGTTGGGCATACTTTGTGTCTCCACCTTGCAGTCGGAAAATGTAACGCCGGTAATGATCAGTCCGGTCCCCCCTTTGGCTCGCTCCACATAATAGTCAATACCTCTCTGGTTAAAACCGCCCTCAGCATCTGCCAATCCAAGAGGCCCCATAGGCGCCATGGCAAAGCGGTTCTTAATCTCCACAGAACCGATCTTTACCGGGGTAAATAAGTTTTTGTGCTTCATCAGTCACCCTCCTTTTGTATGCTGGTCCCCACATTCCGGGGCTCGCAGCTCACATACTTATTATACATGAATCCGTCCGGGGCTGCATACAAACAAATGGTTTCCAAATGGTAACTTCTTTTTCCAATAGGCCGCCTATGGGAAAATGCCGCATATTTGCAAGGCGTCCGCCGTTTATATAGCAGCATGTTCAGGCATCACGGATATTTACTTCAGGGCGCTGCGGATCTTGCGGATGGCGCCGTACTCCATGGTGTCTTTCCGGCATGTGCCGTAAATTTCCCAATACACCGGCTCCTTAAACGCCACTGGCTTTAGATGGGACATATTCATTTCTCCGGTGACCACCTCCGGGACAATGGCCAATCCGATCCCTTGAGAACACAGCTTTTGCAGCACCATGCCATCCACACTTTTGGCCACGATTTCCGGTTCAAATCCATTCTCCCGGCATCGGCGGATCATCTCATGGCAGATCCAGAAATCTTCATTCATGGAAAGAAGTTTTTCCCCTTCAAGCTGTCGGATGGAAACCTGCTGCAGGTTATAGAAGTCATGTCCCTCATAAACTAAAAGGACTACCGGACAGACAGCAAGCCGTTCCTGGAAAAGCGCCCCATCCTCTGTCCTGCCGACCATCAGACCGTAATCCAGCCGGGACTCCAGAAGCTGGCTTTTGATCCGAGCATTCGAATATTCATAATATTCCACTTCTATATCCTGATTGTCCCGGATAAAATCCAGGATCTTCTGTAAAGGCAACATATTAAATACCCCATAAGCGCACCCGATCCTAAGGCGGCTATCCCGGGATGCCAGCTGGCGCAGCTCATCATCGATCTGACTTAACTGTCCAATAATTTGACCGCAGCGGCTGTAAAGGAGCCTTGCCCCATCCGTAGGGACGACCCCCTGTTTGGACCGTTCAAACAGCTTTGTATTCAGCTCCTCCTCCAGCTGGCGGATATTTTTTCCAAGGCCCTGAGGGGTAATAAACAGCTTCTTTGCTGCCCTGTGGATACTGCACATTTCATAAACCGTCTGAAATTCTCGTAAAATCTTTGTATTCATAAATCCTCCAAGCTTTCTTTACTTTTATTATCCCTGGCCGTCCATTTAACAGGGAAACGCAGCTGAATGAAAAAAATATTTCCATTTAAGTGTGCCTTAATCTCTCCGCCCATACGCCGGACCAGACCTGCAGCAATAGAAAGCCCCAGCCCTGTGGAATTTTGTGTCCGAGCCGTATCTGCTTTATAAAACCGCTGAAAAATCTGATCCACCTGAATTTCTTCAGGATGAAGGGTGTCATTGGAACAGGAAAAGACAGCAAAATCATGATCGGTAAACATAGATAATGAAATTTGAGTATGGCCGTGGACCAGGGCATTTTTTATCAGGTTTTGTATCGTCCGGCGCAAAGCCTCCTCATTTCCTGAAATATAAATATGTCCCTCATAAAAGTCCACCTGAGGCTGAATCCTCTTTTCCTGAAATTCTTCAAAAAACGAAAAAGCTGTATCAAATACGCATTTGGAAAAATCCGTGTCTTCCAACTCCAGATGATAGTCCTGATCCTGCAGCTTTGTATATGTGAATAACTCTTCAAGCATGTCCTTAAGACTTTTGATCCGAGTCTGGATAATACGGATATATTTCTCCCGCTCTTCTTGAGATGTACTGGCCAGAAGGAGCTGAAAATACCCGTCCAGCGAGGTCAGAGGTGTACGTATATCATGAGACAGGCTTGTAATCATCGCTTTAAGCTGTGACTCATTGGCCGCAGCATCCCTTTCAATGATCCTGGAACGGTCAATCACCTCATTTATCCCGTCAATCAGTGCATTGAGTTCGGGCAAGGGCTGCTGAGACGTAAGTCTGAGATTTGTCTGATTTTCTTTCAGAAACGCCAACTGGCGGCAGGTTATTTTAACCTGTCGCCGATAAAGCGCCCATATCCATAAAAATATGATAGCTGCCGCCGTGGCGGCAATAGCCCAAATCAACATAGCAAACCTCCATATTCCTCAATGTATGAAACTCCGGCAATTTTAACGGACATCCCTTTTCTTCAGGATCACCACAGCCAGCACTGTCCCTGCCAGAATAAAGACCGCCCCTACCAGCGAGGCATGGATCAAGACATTTGATGATGCTCCCGGTCCCACTACAGCCATATTTCCTTCAAGCATATACCGGGTTATATCAAAATTCCAGCGGCCATTTATCTGATGAAACACATAGTTGATCATAGAATATACCGGCGTCAGCAGACCGATCATAAGGACAATCCCTGCCGACATACCTACAGCTGAGCTTTTTGTCAGAGTACATAAAAGCAGCACCAATGCACAAAAGCCTACATGGAGAAGATACTGGGTGCCTAATACGGGAAGCACAGCCCCTGCATCCCCCACATACATTTTGCCCTGCCACAGTAAAAGGCCTGTTAATATCACCGAAAGAGAGAAAACAACCATCATGATCAGGGTCAAAACAGCCATGGAGATTATTTTGGAAACGGCCAGAAGTCCTCTGTTATGAAGCTGTCCCGCAATATTTTTAATGTACCCGCTTTTTGTATCCGCGCAGGAGAAGATCGCTGTAATTATCACACACAGCAGCACTAAAAGACCGCTTTGAATCTGGGTGGCTAATAGCTCGCCCGTTTCAATCCTGCCATTAACCCATGAAGGATCCGTCTGGCTTTGGATTCCTATATAAATGGTGTTATCATCGGCATTTTCCTGATTTTCTTCCCCATCCGCAGAAGTTTCCTGGGCCACGGCCGCTTCAGCTATAGCCTCCAGGTCCAGATTTGTCGCTATGACTGCAAAAACAGCAAGGCCTACCGTCATTACCAAAATAACCCAGGTAGATAAAGAATGAAACATGCGGTATATATCCATTTTAATTAAATTAAGCATGCGGGGCACCTCCCGTAAGATTCAGATAATAGTCTTCCAACGCTTCGTTTTTCACAGTGATCCCCATGGTCTGTATGTGATGCTTTGCCAGCTCCATGGTGATCTCACCGCCGTCATTTAAACGATCAAAAACGTGGATCGTATCCGCGTCTACCACCTTATATTGGGAAATGCCCATCTGATCCAGCACGACGCAGGCCTGGCGGGTATCACTGGTTTTCAGCTCGATCCGCTCACTGCACCTTGCTAAAAGCTCCTCCCGGGTCAGTTCCTGAAGGAGAGCGCCATCGTGGATGATGCCGTAATGGGTGGCAATTTTTGAAAGTTCCTCTAAAATATGGCTGGAAATGATCAGAGTAATATTGCGCTCCTGATTCAGCCGGGAAAGGGTTTCTCTCACCTCAGCAATCCCCTGAGGATCCAGACCGTTAATCGGCTCGTCTAAAATGACCAGATCCGGACCCCCCACAAGAGCCAGGGCAATTCCAAGGCGCTGCTTCATTCCCAGAGAAAAGTTTTTCACCTTTTTCTTTCCTGACTTTTCCAGGCCTACGGTTTCCAAAAGCTCCTGGATCACGTTCTTTTTCCGAACTCCCATAGCCAGGCACTTGATCTTTAAGTTTTGAGCTGCCGTCATGTTTGGATAAATTCCCGGCGCTTCGATCAGCGTGCCCACCCGGGACAAATACTGGTACGCGTCTTTTCCGGATTTTCCAAATAAGGAAAACTCTCCCTGGCTGGGAGCCGCCAGCCCACTGATCATTTTAAGAAGCGTGGTTTTTCCTGCGCCATTTCTTCCAATCAGACCATATATATCTCCCTGGCGGATATGGATGCTGACCTGGTCTACTGCCTTGTGCCGTTCGTATTCTTTTGTCAGGCTTTTTGTTTTAAGTAAATAATTCATATTTTGTCTGCCCCCTTTGCTTTACATGCTTATCATACCGGAAAATTACCAATAAATCGCAAAGCAAAGTTAAAGAAATGTTAAAGGCCGCAAACGGATCTGTGAATCACCGGTATAGCTCACGGTACGCTATACAACTTGCGGCTTTATAGCCCACGATACGGCTATACAGCTTGGGGCTTTATGGCTCACAGCTATTTTGCCAGGCGGAAACCAATACCCCAGACGGTTTCTATATACTCATCCGATGTAATGGCCTTAAACTTTTTCCGGATATTGCTTATATGGACATTAATCGTCTTGTCCTCGCCAATATAAATGTCATCCCAGGCGTAATCATAAATATCCTGCTTTGAAAATACCCGGCCGGGATATAAAAGCATCAGTTCCAGAATCTTAAACTCCTGGCGGGTCAGGTCCATCTTCCGTCCTTCCAGGGTAACGCTCATCCGTTCCGAGTCCAGTTTTAGCTGCCTGTAAGTTAAAATATGGTCTTTCTCCTGCTTTTCCCCGGAAAAACGCCGGATTTGAACCCCTACCCGGGCGATAAACTCCGCCAGGTCAAAGGGCTTTGTCATATAATCCTCTGCCCCTGCTGTTAATAACTCCACTTTGCTGTCAATACTGTCCTTTGCCGAAACGACGATGACCGGCACCCGCTGGCAGGCCTTTACCTGGGAAAGCAGCGCTTCTCCGCTTCGCCCAGGCAGCATCAGGTCCAGGATCACAAGAGAAAAAGGTTCTCTTTCTATGTATAAAAGTCCTTCTGTGCCAGAAAATGCCTGGCAGCATGTGTACCCGGATTTTTTTAAGGCATCTGCCATCATGTTGTTAATGTGTGTATCATCTTCAACGATCAATATTTTTTTCAATGAGATTTCCTCCAGCCTTTAACTGATCTGCCACCGCACATGGCTGCCCTGATCATCCTTTTCCACGATCAGCTGATCCTCAATTTCCTGCTTTAACTCTGTAACATGAGAAATAATTCCAATCATTTTTGAGCCTCCGGCCATTTCCTGAAGGACCCGGACCGCCTTATCCCGGGAATGATCGTCTAAAGATCCAAAACCTTCATCAATAAACATAACATCCAGATTCACAGAAGCCGCGCTTTCCTGGATCTGGTCTGCCATACCTAAGGCTAAGGACAGGGCAGCCATAAAGGATTCCCCGCCGGACAGCGTACGCACTTCCCGCTCCTTGCCCGTGACCGCGGAATACACCATAAGGTCCAGTCCCCGGTTTTTTCCCACGCCTGCCATATCCATATCCCGCATGCGCAGTTCAAACTGTCCCGCGGACATTTCCTGAAATCTCCGGTTAGCGCTGTGAAGGATACGCTCCAGATAATACCGCTGTACAAAGGTCTCCAGATCCATACGGGAGCCGCTGACCTTGCCGCCCAGTAAGTTGTACAGACCGTCCAGACACTGGTGACGGGCCATCACTTTGCCTCTTTCCTCCATTTTAGGGGCCAATGCTTTATAAACCTCTTCATTGGTTTGGAGCCGGGTATGGATTTCAGCATAAACCTTCCGCTTTTCTTCCATGGATCCCTCTGCCTGATCCATGGCGCTTTTCAGAGCGTTCAGATCCGGACGGGTCTGTTGGCCAATGGCCTCTTTCCCCTGAGCATACCGGCTTTTTGCCCATGTTTTTTTCTCGTTAAAATCATTGATCTGCTTTTCCATAGCCTGAGGGCTGTTTTTGGGATATTTTTGGATCAATTCCTGCCATACAGGTTCTGCCAGGTCTTTTTCTTTCATAATTTTTACATAAGCAGCCAGCCGGGTCTTAAGGACTTCCTCCTTAAGTGGAAGCTCCTCCTCATATTTTCGGATCAGTGTTTGGGCATTTTCCATGGAAGATCTGGCCTTTTGCTCCGTATTTTTGGCCTGATCCAGACGGGTCTTTGCCTCATCCCGTTTTTTTTGGGCAGCATTTTCAGCTGCCATAGCTTCCTTTTCCGAAGGGTATTCCCGGGATGCTTCCAGGCTTTCCAAAGCCGCCTGGGCAGCTGCCAACTTTTCTCTAGCGGCCGCGGCCTGTTCCTGGGTTAAAAGCACCTGATTTTTTACAGTTTCCTTTTCTGTTTCCAGATCTTTAAGTCCCTCCTCAAGCCGGGCTAAAGTATTCACATTCTTTTTAAGCGCCTCCCCTTCCTCAGTCAGAGACTGACGCCAGTTCAAAAGCTGATCCTTTGCCCACTTAACGGAAAGCTGACCGGAAAGGTTGGACAAGCTGGGAAGATTTTCCTGAAGCTTCTGCCAAAAGCGTTTCCCTTCCCCTTTCAGGTTTTCTTCCTTTTCTTTAAGGATCCCTGACGCAGACTGAGCCTGAGCGGCTGCCTTTTCCTGGGCAGACCGAAGACGGCTCACATCCTTTTCCATGGCCTCCAGGGATTCCCGGGTTAATTCTTTATGCTCCTCCCGGATCTGACAGGGCGCCGGATGCTCCAAAGAACCGCACACCGGACAGGGCATACCCGGCCGAAGCTGCTCCCTGGCAATAAATCCTGCCTGCATATTTAAAAAGATTCTTCGGGCAGACTCATAACTTTCATTTTTCTGTTCATAAGATTGGCTGGCTATATTATACTTTTCCAGAGTCTGTCCTGCCAGATTTTTCTGACGGACAGTTTCAGCTTCCAGTTTCTCATAAGCCCCTAAATCCGTCATCAATTCACGGTACTTTTGGGCCTTTCCCTGCCACCGGGCATACAAAGTTCTCGCATCTTTTAGGGTTTGGGACTGAGCCCGCCATGTCTGCTCTTTCTCCTCCAGCTCACGGCTCTTCTTCTGAGCTGTTTCCAATGCCGCGCCCGTCTGAGCCACAACTTTTTCACTGTTTTTTACCTTAACCTTAGCTTTCTTTAACTGAGAAAATACGTCCAAAGCCTTTTGGGTCTGTTGGGAAATTTTTGTAAATGCCTGAAGCTCAAGATTAAAACGTTCATTTTCAGATCCTGCTGTTTTTAAGGCAGTCTCATAATCCCGGGTCAGCTGAGGCAAAGCCTCCTTTTGGCTTAAAAGCTGTGTCTGTGTGTCCCGGACAGTTTTTTCCCCATCCTTATACCGGTCATAAACTCCCTGGATTTCCCACGCGGCCTGGATCCGACGGATTAAATGGGCCATTTCCTCCATCTGCTCTTTTTGTTCATCACACTCTGCCAGGGCCTTTTCTGCCTGATCCAGCTCTTTAAAACGTTCCAGCAGCTGAATGGAATGATTATACTGGTCCCGCCAGGCCAGATAGGTCTTATTGGCCTCATCATATGCACCTAAGAGCTGAGCATCTTTTTCCTTTAATTTGCCGCAAAGCTGTTCTAAAAGCTCAAGAAGCTGCTCCATATCCACCACAGACGGTTTTTCATCCGCCATGACCCGGTTCTTTAAGGCAGACAGCGGATCCCACATTTCTTCTAAATCTCCGGCCCGTTCTGATGGCTCAGGGATGGCCAGATGAGCAATCTCTGTCTGACAGGCGGTGCGGATCTGACCCATTTCCTGGATCGTCTCTTTCCGGCGGCGGGCCAGTTCCTCTACAATCTCCTGATACAGCTCTGTGTGAAACAGTTTCCGAAAGATCACCTTTTTATCATCTGATTTTGCCCGCAAAAGCTCCATAAACTCTCCCTGAGCGATCATGGCTACCTGCATAAACTGGCTTTTGGTCAATCCTACGATTTCTTCCAGTTTTTTGTCGGTTTCTTTTTGGGGATACTCCGTTCCATCAGGCATGATCAAAGACACCGTCTCACTTTCCTCCCGGGTCCCCTTTCCTCTTTTTAAAGGACGAAAATGCCTGGGTATCCGGCGCACCGTATATTCCTGCCGTGCTTCTCCTGTCCCCTCCAAAAAGGTCAGCTCCACAAAAGGCTGCACATCATATCCGGCAAACTGGCTCTGGAGTTCAGTCCCATCTTTTTTATTAGCTCCCGAACTGGCTTCCCCGTAGAGAGCAAACACAATGGCATCAAAAATGGTACTTTTGCCAGCCCCTGTATCGCCGGTGATTAAAAACAGGTTTTGATCTGCTGATTCAAAATCAATAACCGTCAGTTTTCCATAAGAACCAAAGGCCTGCATGGACAAACGAATAGGACGCATCAGTCGCTCACCTCCTGTACCGTGTTGATCACATCCTGCAAGACCGCTTTTTCCTCATCTATAACATCTTTTAAAAAGGCGCAGCACAATTCCAATGGATTTAAGGCCTTTTCTACAATAGATGTTTTTTCATAATCCGCCTTTCTGAGATTTTCCCTGCGGATTTCCAAAAGATGGGGAAATGCATTTCTCAACCGGTCCTGCATATCCATCACATCCAGATCTACCTTATCGGTAAGGATCACTGTCACATAATCATCACAGCCCTGAGCAGTCACCTCTGCCAAAGTGCCCCTAAGGATGCGCACCTGTCTTAAAGGCGTCAGCGGAATATTTGTTACAGAAATGTTCCCTTTTTCCTTCATTTCAACCATCAGGATTCCTTTTGCCTGTCCCGCCTCACTGACAGAACAGGCCAACGGGGTCCCGCAGTACCGGTAAAACTCATTTCCCGCCTTCATCGGCTTATGTATGTGGCCCAGAGCGGCGTAATCAAAAGGCGCAAGCACGCCGACGCTTACCTGATCGATATTTCCTACCGTCCGCACCTCAGAATCCATCCGCTCTACTGAATCCGCGCTTTTTCCCTCAGGAAGATAAAACTGATGACTTACTAAAACATTTCTCTGAGCAGTATCAATAGCTTCCCTCTGGATCATCCTGGATAAAGTATCCTTGTAGGAAAGATTATTGCCCCTCTCATCCACGCCTACGATCATTTTCACCATAGACGGCTTTACAAAAGGCAGAAGATAAAAATTCACATCCCCGTAAGTATCGGTAAATACTACCTTTTCCATATGTTCATCTGGAGACTGGGGCGGCAGGCCGATCATATGGACCCGCTGCCTGGACAATACGCTGCGGAAGCAGTTCAGTCGGGCGCCACTGTCGTGATTTCCGCTGATCAGCATAATTTCCGTCTCTGGAAGCCTTTGGGTCAGTCCTTCAATAAAATGGTCAAACACCTCTACAGCCTCTGCCGAGGGAACAGCCTTATCATAAATATCTCCGGCAATAACCACCGCATCCGGCATTTCTTTTGCAGCGATTGTCACGATCTGATTTAAAATATATTCCTGATCCTCTTTAAGATCCCTGTTCATCAGCCTCAGGCCAATATGCAAATCTGAAAGATGAAAAAACCTCATAAGCTACCTCCCTTTAAGCTTCTATAGTAGTATACTGTATACCCACAAAAAGTGTAAAGTCCTTGACACAAAATCCGGCCTCTGCTGAAAAACTATAAAGACCACCTGGCTTAAGGTCTATCCGTAAATCTTTCCCAGGATCTTAAGCATCAACCCTGTGGGAAGGATATGATAAAGGAATACCAGAAGCTTATTGGAAAAACCGACCGTTGCATGGGCAGGCATATGGTCTTTTTCCAGAAGTTTTACTGCCAAACGGGCAACGGCTTCCGGACGCATACCATGCTGCTCGGAATCTTCCATTTTAGATACAGACCTTTTGATCCTGCCCTGGTATACATCATCTCCGAGAAAGCTTTTTTCCCTGCTTTGAGTAAACTCTGTCTTTACATCATTAAGCATCAGGGCACAGGTCTGTATATGAAAAGGCTTAAGCTCAATGCCCAGTGCATCACTAAATACATTCATACCCGCCTTGCTTACCGAATAAAAACTCTGATACGGCAAAGGAAATATAGCGCCCAGGGAAGACACAAAGAGGATTTTTCCCCCGCCAGCTTTTCGCATAGAGGGGATTACCGCCTGGGTACACCAGATCACGCCCTCCAGATTAACATGAAGCTGACGCTGAACTGCCTGGGCAGAGGTAAACTCGGCTGCCCCGGAAACGCCCATGCCTGCGTTATTGACCAGAATATCAATCTGCCCGGTTTCCTCCAGGATCGTATTAAGTGCACGCTCTACAGATGCCTTTAAAGAAACATCACAGGTAATCCAGGAAATTTCCTTTTGCTCCGGATCCTGATGCCGGCAAATTCCATACACCTTATAATTTTTCTCTAAAAGAGCCTTGGCTATGGCCAGCCCGATACCCCGGGAAGCTCCTGTGATAACTGCTGTTTTTTTACTCATGTCTATTCCTCTCTTTGTAAGTCACTTTTGCGCATGGGCGCACTCACTTTGCTCGCTACGCAAAAGACGCGGCACAACAGCCGCCTATGCGACTATTGTACCACGGAACAGGGCTGGTTGTATAGCGGCAAAAATATCTTTCTTGAAATAGCCGGACACGACAAGGATGGGGTTGGTCGCCTCACCGTACTGCCCCTTGACGATGGGATTCATATTTATGTTTATCACACCACGTGGGGCGGCGGCCTGTATAGAGGCAAAATGCAAAAAACACTTCTTTATGACTTGTAAAAATAACGGTTTTGCGCAGCATATCCGATGAAAATTTGTGAAGGCAGCTCAAATGTGCAACCTTGGCAAAAAAATAAGCGTACCACTATCTCTAATGATACGCTTATCTTCATTTAGTTTCTATTCAAGGTCTATCAACGCAGTAATGGTTGTTTCCCTCCATTGATTTTTACGAACATACTGCCCGTTAGCCTTTCGATAGGCTGCCGCTTGCTCAAAAGATAGCGGTAAATCAAAGGAAAGATCAAGCCTCCTTACTTTTGATCGCTGCCTGTGCCGCAGCAAGTCTTGCGATAGGCACACGGAACGGTGAGCAGGATACATAATCCAGACCGATCTTATTGCAGAATTCTACGGAGCTTGGGTCACCGCCATGCTCGCCGCAGATACCTACATGAAGGTTCGGGTTCACCGGTTTGCCTAATTCGATTGCCATCTTCATCAGTTTGCCAACGCCAACCTGGTCAAGTTTAGCAAATGGATCATTTTCAAAGATCTTAGCATCATAGTATGCATTTAAGAACTTACCTGCATCGTCACGGGAGAAACCGTATGCCATCTGAGTAAGGTCGTTTGTACCGAAGCAGAAGAAGTCAGCTTCTTCCGCGATCTCATCAGCTGTAAGAGCCGCTCTTGGGATCTCAATCATTGTACCAACTTCATACTTAAGATCAGCGCCTGCGGCAGCGATCTCAGCATCAGCTGTTTCAACAACAAACTTCTTCACATATTTTAATTCCTTAACATCGCCCACTAATGGGATCATGATCTCAGGTTCAACATTCCAGTCCGGATGAGCCTTCTTAACATTAATAGCGGCACGGATAACAGCCTTTGTCTGCATCTTTGCGATTTCAGGATATGTTACAGCCAAACGGCATCCACGGTGACCCATCATCGGGTTGAACTCATGGAGAGAATCAATGATCGCTTGGATCTGCTCAACAGTCTTGCCCTGAGCGTCCGCCAGTTTCTTAATATCCTCTTCCTCTGTAGGAACGAACTCATGGAGAGGCGGATCCAGGAAACGGATAGTCACTGGGTTGCCTTCAAGAGCCTCGTAGAGCGCTTCAAAGTCACCCTGCTGATATGGAAGGACCTTCTCGAGAGCTACTTCTCTTTCTTCCTCTGTCTCAGCACAGATCATCTCACGGAAAGCATCGATTCTGCCTTCACCAAAGAACATATGCTCTGTACGGCAAAGACCGATACCTTCAGCGCCAAGTTCGCGAGCTTTCTTAGCATCTTCAGGAGTATCAGCATTTGTACGAACCTTCATGGTTCTGTATTTGTCTGCCCATGCCATGATACGGCCGAACTCACCAGCGATCGTAGCATCTACTGTAGGAATCTGGCCATCATAGATGTTACCTGTTGTACCATCGATGGAGATATAGTCTCCTTCATGGAACTCTTTACCGCCAAGTGTAAATTTCTTATTTTCTTCATCCATAACAATGTCGCCGCAGCCAGATACACAGCACTCACCCATTCCACGGGCAACAACAGCTGCATGGCTTGTCATACCACCGCGAACTGTCAGAATACCTTCTGCGGACTTCATACCTGTGATGTCCTCAGGAGATGTCTCAAGACGAACAAGAACAATCTTTTCGCCTCTTTCAGCCCATTCTACAGCATCATCAGCTGTAAACACGACCTTACCGCAAGCAGCGCCAGGAGAAGCGCCAAGGCCTTTGCCTATAGGTGTAGCAGCCTTTAATGCGGCAGCATCAAACTGAGGATGGAGAAGTGTATCAAGGTTACGAGGATCGATCATCGCTACTGCTTCTTCTTCGGTTCTCATACCCTCATCAACAAGGTCGCAGGCAATCTTAAGAGCAGCCTGAGCTGTTCTCTTACCGTTACGTGTCTGGAGCATGTAAAGCTTCTTGTTTTCAACGGTAAATTCCATATCCTGCATATCTCTGTAATGGCTTTCAAGGGTCTTGCAAACATCTACAAACTGAGAGTAAGCTTCAGGGAACTCTGCCTCCATCTTTGCGATAGGCATCGGAGTACGAACACCAGCAACAACATCTTCGCCCTGAGCATTGATCAGGAACTCACCCATAAGTTTCTTTTCGCCAGTAGCCGGGTCACGGGTAAATGCAACACCAGTACCGCAATCATCACCCATGTTACCAAATGCCATGCTCTGTACGTTTACAGCAGTGCCCCAGGAATACGGGATGTCGTTGTCACGACGGTAAACATTTGCGCGTGGGTTGTCCCAGGAACGGAATACGGCCTTAACAGCGCCCATCAGCTGTTCCTTCGGATCATCAGGGAAGTCTTCCCCGATCTTTTCTTTATATTCAGCTTTGAACTGATAAGCCAACTCTTTTAAATCATCAGCCGTCAGCTCAACGTCATAAGTAACGCCTTTTTCAGCTTTCATCTTGTCGATAAGCTCTTCAAAATACTTCTTACCAACTTCCATAACTACGTCAGAATACATCTGAATGAATCTTCTGTAGCAGTCCCATGCCCAGCGAGGATTTCCGGACTTTTCAGCAATAACATTAACAACAGTTTCGTTTAAACCAAGGTTAAGGATCGTGTCCATCATACCAGGCATGGAAGCTCTTGCACCAGAACGAACGGAAACAAGAAGAGGATTCTCGCTGTCACCAAATTTCTTTCCTGTGATTTCTTCCATCTTACCGATGTACTCGTTGATCTGATCACGGATCTCATCATTGATCTCACGACCGTCCTCATAATACTGTGTACAAGCCTCTGTTGTAATGGTAAATCCCTGTGGTACAGGAAGACCAAGGCCTGTCATCTCAGCAAGGTTTGCACCTTTGCCGCCAAGGAGTTCACGCATGGACGCGTTACCTTCGCTAAACAAATAAACCCATTTCTTAGCCATTTGTTTTATTCCTCCTAAAATGTATTTTGGTTATTCATGTATGGCAGATAGACCGCATCTATAATGGAACCGGACACCGGCCATATAAAATATCAGAATCAATGTCCGCAGGCATAAAATCTGCCGATTTCTGCCTGGCTCATTGCTCCGCCAACATTATAACATAATTATATGGGGTTTTCAAATTCTTTTTTCATTTTGCAGATATTTGATAATATGATACCAGCATAAACATTCATTAAAATGTCATACGTTCTTCCAGATAACTTTCCAACGCGTCAATCTTAATGCGCACCTGCTCCATGGTATCCCGGTCACGTACAGTAACGCAGCCGTCATTTTCAGAATCAAAGTCATAGGTTACGCAAAAAGGCGTACCGATCTCATCCTGACGGCGGTATCTCTTACCGATATTTCCACGGTCATCATACTCGCAGTTAAACTTTTTAGAAAGTTCTGTATAGATCTTTTCAGCAGGCTCTGCCAGCTTCTTTGATAAAGGAAGGATACCTACCTTTACCGGAGCCAGGGCCGGATGGAAGTGGAGCACAGTTCTTACATCCCCTTCACCGATCTCTTCCTCGTCGTAAGCGCCGCACAAAAATGCCAGAACCACACGATCAGCGCCCAGCGAAGGCTCGATAACATAAGGAATATATTTTTCCTTTTTAGTATCATCAAAATAAGACATATCCTCGCCAGATACAGTCTGATGCTGAGTCAGGTCATAGTCTGTACGGTCAGCAATACCCCACAGCTCGCCCCAGCCAAACGGGAAGAGAAACTCAATATCGCTGGTGGCCTTGGAATAGAAAGAAAGCTCTTCCTTTTCATGATCCCGGACACGCATCTCCTCATCTTTCATGCCAAGAGATTTTAACCAGTCAATGCAGAACTGCCTCCAGTAAGAAAACCATTCCAGGTCTGTATCCGGTTCACAGAAAAATTCCAGCTCCATCTGCTCAAACTCACGGGTACGGAACGTAAAGTTGCCGGGGGTGATCTCATTTCTGAAAGACTTTCCGATCTGGCCAATACCAAAGGGGATCTTCTTTCTGGATGTTCTCTGAACATTTCTAAAGTTGACAAAAATACCCTGGGCAGTTTCCGGACGAAGATATACAGTATTTTTAGCGTCTTCGGTAACGCCCTGGAAGGTTTTAAACATCAGGTTAAACTGGCGGATGTCTGTAAAATTATGCTTGCCGCAGGAGGGACAGGGAATGTTGTTCTCCTCAATAAATTTCATCATTTCCTCGTTAGACCAGCCGTCTACAGAGTCTTCATGGGCAATACCCTTTTCTTCCATATAGTCCTCAATAAGCTTGTCTGCCCGGAACCGTTCATGACACTCTTTACAGTCCATCAGCGGGTCAGAAAAGCTTCCCAGATGACCGGAGGCTACCCATGTCTGAGGGTTCATTAAAATGGCGCAGTCTACACCTACATTGTAGGGATTTTCCTGGATAAACTTTTTCCACCAGGCACGCTTTACGTTATTTTTCAGTTCTACGCCAAGATTGCCGTAGTCCCATGTATTTGCCAGACCGCCGTAAATTTCTGAGCCTGGATAAACAAACCCTCTGGCCTTAGCCAGAGCAACAATCTTATCCATAGTCTTTTCCATAATCTTATCTACCTCACAATATATTTTTTACGAATAAATAATGACCGCCAAGGTACCGTCACAATCAGCTACAGACCGATCCGTTACTGTTACGTTATCAGACACATATGCGATCTTTCCAGGAACTGTTACTAATACATCCGAAGAAACCATAACTGCTTTATAATCTTCCAGGTTTTCAATAGACGCTATAGTTCCTGCCTCTGTTCCCTCCGGATCCACACAATTTAAGGCCAGAGCTTCCTGGGGAAGATCCGACGCGGATCCGGACACAAGCTGCCCGTAGTTAAATTCTGTAAATATCTCAGAGCTTTCATAGGTGAGCACCACCCGGGCAATACCCTCTGAAATATCCACCTCATCTACTGTAATGGCGGTTTCATCTTCCTTTCCTGAAGCCGGGGGATGTTCCCTGTTAAAAGTATCCACCTCATCCTGCACATAGGCAGTAAGGTCCTCCAGGGAATAATAATCTTCATCAAAGGTTTCCACACTTAGTTCTGTAACACTTCCATCCCGGTTTATCGCCAGAGCATTTTGGGAAAAATCCGATAAATCTCCACTGCCGTTGCACCCGATCATAAGGACCAGGGCTGCTCCACATACAGAAATCACTCTCTTAAATCTGATCATACACAGGCCTCCTTGCAGGCTTTTATTATTGTAGCGTTTCTCCCTTTAATTTTCAACCTATTTCTTAGAATTTATTCCAGCATATCGCACCCGCTGCGCCAGCCAAACAGTTACAGTATATCTAACATATCCAGGGATTTGAATTTCCGGTCAATATGCAAACGTATAAAATGCTCCATTACATTTTCCAGGTCATGGAGCACTTCCGGACTTACAGTAAAGGAATACAGCTTTTCCACCGGGGAAGAAATAATATACTGCATCGTATATATGGTAGAAGGATGGAGCTTTTTAAGGCCACGTTCCTTTCCCTGACAGTTTTCGCAGACCACACCGCTGCGGAGAAAACTGAACCGGGTCAGATTTTCCTCGCTGCCGCACAGGCAGCAGGAAAAGCACTGAGGATATTCTCCCTCAAAAACAAATACCTTTAACTCATAGATCCGGCGTACCAGTTTAAAATCAATGATTTTCCGGCACAAGATCCGCAGGGTCTGGTACAAAAGCTTTAAAAGCTGGGTCCCGTCAATATTCTCCCTAGCAAAATAGCTGGCAAATTCCAGAAAATAAAAACCATAGCAGGCAGCCTCTAGGTCTTCCCGCAATCCCATAAAATAGTTGGATACCTCTGCCCCTATGAGCGTATAGGCATCCTGTCCCGGGATCAGAAAAAAATCCCCAAAAACAAAAGGCTCTGTTGCCGCCAGCATAGAACTTTTAGGTCTTCTGGAGCCTCTTGAAAAAGCGGTGATTTTTCCCCGCTGAACCGTTAAAATAACCAGCCGCTTATCATATTCTCCCACAGGCATGGCTGAGATCACCATGCCTGTAAGCTTTAACTGTTCTGTCATGGGTCAATACTCTTTCTTATCGTATCCAAAATTCCTGATGAGATAATCACTGTCCCGCCAGTCCTTCTTTACCTTAACCCAAAGCTGAAGATTTACATGGCTATCCAGAAGGTTTTCAATCTCCTGACGGGCCTGACTGCCGATTTTTTTCAGCATAGCGCCATTTTTTCCGATAATGATTCCTTTGTGGGAATCCCGCTCACAGATAATGACAGCGTCAATATCGATCATTGGCTTTGAGCCCTTCCTCTCTTTCATCCGCTCAATGACTACAGCAATGCCATGGGGAATTTCTTCATCTAAAAGGCGAAGGGCCTTTTCCCGGATCAGTTCTGCCACGATCTGCCGTTCCGGCTGATCTGTAATGGTATCCGCAGCGAAAAACTGAGGGCCTTCCGGCAGATATTTCATGATTACCTGGATGATCTCATCGGTATTTTCCCCTTTCAGAGCTGAGCAGGGAACGATTTCCGCAAAATCGCACACATCCTTATAAGCGTCAATAAATGTAAGGATTTCCCCCTTTTTTACTGTATCGATCTTATTGATCACCAGGATCACCGGGGTCTTTGCCCTGGACAGCTGCTGGGCAATGTGCCGTTCCCCGGCGCCTATAAATGTAGTAGGCTCCACCAGCCACAGGATCACATCAACCTCAGATAAAGTACGTTCCGCCACAGTGACCATATACTCACCCAGCTTGTTTTTTGCCTTATGGATCCCCGGGGTATCCACAAAGACGATCTGGCCCTCATCGCTGGTATAAACGGTCTGGATACGGTTTCTTGTGGTCTGAGGCTTACTGGAAGTAATAGCAATCTTCTGGCCAATAAGCCGGTTCATAAGGGTGGATTTTCCCACATTAGGGCGTCCGATCAGTGTGACAAAGCCGGACTTAAAACTTTTTCCCATAAACTCCTCCTTCATAAAGCAATCCACACTTAAAGCAAAGCTTCTACAGTGCCGAAAAGCTGCCGGTTTTCATTGATCTGAGACTCGCTGCCAATGACGCACACATTATTCTGATTCACAAAATCTTCTACCAGATCGGCAAAGCCCCGGATGGTTTCCACATTGGCGGAAAGCATCTCATCTCTTGTTTTCTGCAGGTCTTCATTAGTCACTCCTGAAAAATAAGCGCCCAGGGAACGGCCGGCAGCGGCATAAGGCTTCTGAGGCGTATCTGCCCCGCTGACCGCGCCAATAATATATTTAAGCATATCCCTGTCGCTGACCTGGAAATTCCGGAGATAATTGCCGCAATCCCGGTAAATATCCAATGTTTCTTTAAGATGCGGATCCCGGTAAGAAGCAAAGTAGGCATTGCCGTTTCTTGAAAAACCGTTCATGCATCCATAGGCGCCGCCCTTGACTCTTAAGTTGATCCACAAATATTCATATTCCATGATTACCTTTAATACGTTTAACGCTCCATGGAACTTAAAACCATCTTTAACAAAATTTCCCGCCATAACGTCATACTGAACCATTCCAGGAGTAATAAAACCTTCATTTTTAGCTTCCGGGATCCATACAAAGGCTTCCTTTTCAGGAACAATCGGCGCCAAACGATCTTCCAGACCTGCAACGGCCTTTTCCAATACCGGAATGTTTTCCGGCGCAGCCGTATAATCTACCATCAAATTATCCTTCCGGAAAATAAAACCAGCGGTTTCTTTTAAAGCGGCGATTACCTGCTCCGCCTGATTTGAAAAATCCTTTGCCAAATCCCGGACAAAACGGTAATAGTCTACGCCGCTTAACCGCTCTCTGAACGCGCCTGCTTCTGAGAAGTAGGAAGTTGCCCGGCTTACAGCCACTGCGTTAACTGAAGAATTAAAGGCCATCTGGAGACGGGATACATTTTCATCAATAATCTCTTTCAGACGTTTTTTGTCCTCCAGTTTGGATGTAAACAGCATTTCTTTTATTAGGTCTGTCATTTTACCCAGATTATTTAATAACGCCCGGCCACTCACCACAAAGCACGGATAATATTGTCCGGATTCTTTTCCCCCGTAAACAAAAGGGCTGGAATAAACGCCTCCGGTGTACATGCTGATCTCATTATTTAGGCCTTCATAATCGTAATTCTCAGTATCAACATTTCCAAGAACAGAGGATAACAGACCCACGTACGGGATCAGACGCTGGGGGATCCCTTTCATGTCAAAGATCAGCTTCAGATAACCGATGCCGTTTGTTTCATAATTATGGAAAAGTCCCTTAAAGCCGTTAAATGTCCGTTCTTCATTGACAACAGGGATCGGCGCCTTATCAATATCTTCTAAAGACAGCATGGGGATCTTCTCCAAATCTTCCTGGGAAGACGGGGTTTCCTGATATTCCCGCAAATGCTTTGTCTCATTAACAATCTGATCAATCTCTTCCCGGCTCATAGCTGCCTTTTTAGCAGCTAGTTTCTCTTTTAATTTCTTTTCATTTTCTGTGGCCAGGCCCTTCTGAGGCTTAAGCACCAGCAGAGAGGAATGAGGATTATCTATCAGCCAGGAGCGGATCAGATCTTCAAAATATCCTGTATCCGCTTTTTTCCTTAATTCATCAAAGACGGCAAAGCATTTTAAATGGGTAAATGGCTGCTCTTTATCATAAAGCCAGCTGTCCATCATCTGGATACCATACATAAGCCCTCCCGGGATCCAGCCGTAATCCGCTTCACGGAACTTAAATTCCATTATATTCAGAGCCGCTTTAATAGAATTTTTGTTAATGCCCTTTTCAGCGATACTTAGAAGAGTATCCCGAATGATTTTAAGGAATTTTTCCTTATCCTGGACATTGGCATTTTTAACAATAATGGACATGTAGGGCTGACGGATGGATTTTTCATATTCACAGTAAGCATCCTTGCAGATTCCGCTTTCAATAAGAGCCTTTTTTAAAGGAGCTCCCGGACAGCTCATTAGAGCGTAATCCAGCACCTGAAAAGCCACATACATGAAAGGATCCAGGCTATCCATTAGAACCACATTGTAGGCCAGATAGGTATTATCCTTCTCATCCTCGTCACTGCTTAAAGAATAACTATACTCATCTTCCCTCATATGGTCAAAGGGTTTTTGAAGGTCAACATGCGAATCCACCTCCAGCCGGTCGAAATGTCCTAAATATTCCCGGTCTATAAAATCCAGCTTCTCATAAACATCAAAATCTCCGTACAGATAGATATAACAATTGGATGGATGGTAATATCTACTGTGGAAATCAAGAAATTCCTCATAGGTCAGATCCGGAATATTTTCCGGATCGCCGCCGGATTCCTGTCCATAGGTGGTATCCGGAAACAAAGTGGATGTAATTTTTCTGGAAAGGACTTGGTCCGGTGAAGAAAATGCTCCCTTCATTTCATTATAAACCACGCCGTTATAGGTTAGTTCTCCGTCTTCACTCTCCAGGGAATAGTGCCAGCCTTCCTGTTGGAAGATCTCTTTATGGGTATAAATATTCGGATAGAAAACACTGTCCAGATAAACATGCATAAGATTCTGGAAATCTTTATCATTGCAACTGGCTACCGGATACATGGTCTTATCCGGATAGGTCATGGCATTTAAAAATGTATTTAATGAGCCCTTGACCAACTCTACAAAAGGATCCTTTACCGGAAAGTTTCTGGAACCGCATAATACGGAATGTTCCAGAATATGAGGCACACCGGTGCTGTCCTTTGGCGGTGTGCGGAAAATAATATTAAAAACCTTATTTTTATCCTCGTTGGATAATACAGCTACCCTGGCGCCGGTTTTGTTATGGACCAGCATGGCGGCCTGAGATTTTACTTCATCAATATGTTCTGTTGACGCCAGTGTATATGCCGGATGAATATAATCAAAATTTTTCTCCATTTTAACCCTCTTTTCTGTTCCAATGCTATAACAGCCGTATCGCCAAAAGGCAAATACGGCTGTCTGAGTTTTACTGATGTTGACTTATCCAATATGTAACATCGTCTTTAAACGTTTCCCAGGCGTCCTCATGTTCCACAAAGTACAAAGGACACAATTTTCCGGTCACATCATAATGACGGATCACATTTTCCACAGGAACCTCAAGATACTCGCACAGCCAGCCGGTCAGTTCCACAAGGGAATCATAAGTGGCATCATTAAATTTTCCGGTTTCATCCGGATGACACACTTCAATAGATACAGTATCATTATTCCGATCGTTGGAGGCGTACGCCACTTCCGAGGTTGGGATACACTGGATGATCTCACCTTCCAGTCCAACGATAAAATGGCTGCTTGCATAGGTTTCATGACTATCTTTCAGGCTTTCAAAGTAGCTGCGGTTCTCCTCTGCTGTGGTGCCTGGATTTGCCACGTAATGGATAACAATACCGGTAATCTCATCTGTCGCTGTCTGGGGCCTGGAATAAGGATTCGGCGTCAGCAGCTCCACACTTATCTGCGGACGGTACTGGTCAACATTTTCAATGCCATAAACCGATCCCTGCTCTGTTTCTGATCTGCGTGTAAGGATCAGAAACACAGCCAGGACCACAATAACAACCGCCAGGGCAATTATTATGATCACTGGATACAGTTTACGGCTGTTTCTTCTGTTTTCTCTTTTGTTCATATCCCACTGTCCTTATCCGACCGAGACGCCAGGCCACTGACCAATCATCTGTTGCCGTTCATAAAGCAAACAGTAACAGCGATCAGCCAGCTAAATCCCGGATCAGTGATCGACACTGTAGTTTGGAGCCTCTTTCGTGATCTGTATATCATGAGGATGACTTTCCTTTAAGGAGGCAGCGGAAATCTTCACAAAGCACCCGTTCTCCTTTAACTCCTCAATCGTCTTTGTCCCACAGTAACCCATACCGGCTCTTAAGCCGCCGATCAGCTGGAATACTGTATCTTCCACAAGACCTTTATAAGCCACACGACCCTCTACGCCTTCCGGTACAAGTTTCTTGGCATCGGTCTGGAAGTAACGGTCTTTGCTGCCGTTTTCCATAGCGGCAATGGAACCCATACCGCGATATACTTTATACTTTCTTCCCTGATATAATTCAAAACTTCCCGGGCTTTCATCGCAGCCGGCAAACATGCTGCCCATCATACAAACGTTAGCGCCTGCGGCAATGGCCTTTGTAATATCTCCGGAATACTTAATACCGCCGTCAGCGATAACAGGAATATTGTACTCTTTGGCCACAGAATAAGCATCCATAACGGCACTGATCTGAGGAACACCGATACCAGCAACAACACGGGTCGTACAAATAGATCCAGGGCCGATACCAACCTTAACAGCATCTACACCAGCCTCGATCAGTGCTTTTGTACCTCCGGCTGTTGCCACATTTCCCGCGATCACCTGAAGATCCGGATAAGCATCCTTAACCATACGAACAACTCTTAATACATTTGCGGAATGTCCATGCGCCGTATCAATAACGACCACATCCACCTTAGCCTTTACAAGGGCATCCACACGATCCAGAATGTCTGCAGTCACACCTACACCGGCGCCGCACAGGAGACGGCCCTGAGAATCCTTTGCGGATAAAGGATATTTAATGGTCTTTTCAATATCTTTAATGGTAATGAGGCCTTTCAGATTGAAATCATCATCCACAATGGGCAGTTTTTCCACACGGGCTTTTCCAAGGATATGTTTTGCTTCCTCCAGAGTTACGCCCTCTTTTGCTGTTACAAGATTTTTAGATGTCATGCACTCGCGGATTTTTTTAGAATAGTCTTCTTCAAACTTAAGATCGCGGTTTGTAAGAATACCGACAAGTTTCTTTCCCTCTGTAATAGGAACACCGGAAATTCTGAACTTTGCCATAAGCTCGTTGGCATCAGCAAGCGTATGCTCTGGAGACAGATAGAACGGATCTGTAATAACGCCATATTCTGAACGTTTTACTTTGTCCACCTCATCCGCCTGAGTCTGAATAGACATGTTTTTATGAATAATACCAATACCTCCCTGTCTGGCCATAGCGATCGCCATCCGGTGTTCGGTTACTGTATCCATGCCGGCGCTCATCAGCGGAATATTTAACTTGATCGTGCGTGTTAAACGTGTGGTAACGTCAACCTGGTTGGGAACAACCTCAGAATACGCTGGAACTAATAATACATCATCAAATGTAATGCCTTCACCGATAATCTTACCCACGATTTCTTCCTCTCTTTCTCTTGAATAAAATAAACTGTTGCCAGGGCAAAATGGGTTTTGCCCTATATACAATTCGACAACTTACTATGCGAATAATAAGTTGTCGAACAATGTAGCAATTGAGTATTTACGAGTTTAACAAATCATACTTTAAAAGTCAACACAGAATATTATTATTAATTCTTAATAGTTTCATTAGTTGTACTTAAAACAGCTGTTTTTCTCATCTTATGTTGGTTTTTACGCTTCTTTTTTGACTTTGCTGGGTGAATAATTATACATATTATCCAGCATCTTCTCTGACGGCTCAAAAAACACTTTAATGCGTCCGTTATTTCCTGCACCTACATAAACATAACGCTTTTTTGACTTATCCCGGGAAGAAAAATCATACGTCTTTGCCTCGCCATGCTGGTAAGAATCCAGCCAATGGGAACCTTCCATAGCTAAAATTTCCATATTTTCAAAATTAACGCTCAGTTTTCTTTTACGTCTAAAGTCTCCTGTCAGCTGGTCAAAATCCAGATCTCCTGATGTAAAAATATATTCATACTCAACTTTCTGAAAACGGATAACAAAGTATTCAATAACAAGAATAACAAGGGCAAAGATAAAAAGGCCCGGAAATGCCGCGAAAAAACCCAACACAAAAAGCGCAGCGATCAAAAATGTAACAATACCGCAAATAACCCGGACAACAATATTTCCTGTCGTTGTCTTTCGCTTTACGATGACTTCGGAGAATACATCTCCCGATGAACTTACCATAGCTTATCCCTCCAATAGCTCCTTTGTCTGTCAGATCCTGTCCCTTTATAAGTTAAGACAGGCAACATCCTTACATGCTATTATACTTTATTTTCCACAGAATATAAAGTGGAAAATAAGAATAATTTAGAAAAAGCCTTTGCGGTTTCACACACAGCGCAAAACCTCAAAGGCCCTTATTATCCTGTCCGCTTTAGCAGCGGAAAATCTTACATAAGAAGTCAGGAACTCACTTTATGAATGTTATCCTCGCAGATTACATCATGCCCATGCCGCCCTGAGGAGCTGGGGCAGCCGGTGTCTCAGTCTTAATATCAGCAACAACAGACTCTGTTGTCAGCATTGTAGAAGCAACACTCGTTGCGTTCTGGAGAGCGCTTCTTGTAACTTTGGCAGGATCGATGATGCCTGCATTAAGCATGTTTACATAGATTTCGTTCAGTGCATCATAACCAACGCCAACTTCGCTTTCTCTTACTTTATTGATGATGACAGCGCCTTCAAGGCCTGCATTTGCTGTAATGTGATACAGAGGCGCTTCCAGAGCCTTAAGTACTACATTAGCGCCTGTCTTTTCATCTCCTGTAAGACCTTCTGCCATCTTAGCAACCTTCTTAGCCGCATGGATGTACGCGGAACCACCACCGCAGATAATACCTTCCTCAACAGCAGCTCTTGTTGCAGCCAGAGCGTCTTCCATACGAAGCTTCTTTTCTTTCATTTCCGTCTCGGTAGCAGCGCCCACGCGAATCACAGCCACACCGCCGGACAGTTTTGCAAGCCTTTCAAGAAGTTTTTCTTTATCAAATTCAGAGGTTGTCTCATCCGCCTGAGTTTTGATCTGAGCAACTCTTTCTTTAATTGCCTGAGCGTCGCCCATACCGTCAACGATGATCGTATTTTCTTTCTGTACTTTAACAGATTTCGCACGGCCCAGCATATCAATTGTAGCATCCTTTAATTCATAGCCAAGCTCTTCAGAAATCACCTGACCGCCGGTAAGGATAGCAATATCCTCCAGCATAGCTTTTCTTCTGTCACCATATCCGGGAGCCTTAACAGCAACAACGGAGAATGTACCTCTTAATTTATTAACAACTAAGGTTGCAAGAGCTTCGCCTTCAACATCCTCAGCAATGATCAGCAGCTTAGCGCCTGTCTGAACGATCTGCTCAAGAAGAGGAAGGATCTCCTGGATATTGCTGATCTTCTTATCTGTAATAAGGATATATGGATTTTCAAGATTTGCTTCCATCTTTTCCATATCTGTACACATATAAGCAGACAAGTAACCTCTGTCAAACTGCATACCTTCCACAAGATCCAGCTCTGTTTTCATTGTCTTGGACTCTTCAATAGTGATAACGCCGTCATTGGTTACTTTCTCCATAGCATCGGCAACCATCTCGCCAACAGAATCATCACCTGCGGAAATTGCGGCAACTCTTGTGATCTGGCTCTTGCTTGTAACTTTCTGGCTCATTTCCGCGATTGCTTCTACAGCAACATCTGTAGCCTTCTGCATGCCTTTTCTTAAAATAATAGGATTAGCGCCGGCTGCCAGGTTCTTCATACCTTCATTGATCATTGCCTGAGCTAAAACAGTTGCTGTGGTTGTACCGTCACCGGCAACATCGTTTGTCTTTGTAGCAACTTCTTTAACGATCTGAGCGCCCATGTTTTCAAAAGCGTCTTCCAGCTCAATCTCTTTAGCAATAGTCACACCATCGTTTGTGATCAAAGGAGTACCGTAGGATTTGTCAAGAACTACGTTTCTTCCCTTAGGTCCAAGGGTTACTCTAACTGTATCTGCTAACTGGTTTACACCATTTTCCAGTGCCTTTCTGGCGTCTGCACCATATTTGATCTGTTTTGCCATGATTTATTCCTCCTGAATCTTTGATAATATCTTATTAAAAAAATACGGTTCTGAATTATTCTACAACAGCAAGAATGTCGTTCTGTCTTACGATGATATACTCTTCGCCGTCAAGTTTCACTTCAGTTCCTGCATATTTGGAATAGATAACCTTAGAACCAACTTCAACCTGCATCGTCACTTCTTTTCCGTCAATCATTCCACCGGGACCTACTGCAATAACTTCAGCTTCCTGTGGTTTTTCTTTTGCCTGGCCGGTTAAAATGATACCGGACTTTGTTGTCTCTTCTGCAACCAGCTGTTTTAAAACGACTCTGTCTCCTAATGGTACTAACTTCATATCTTAATTCCTCCTTATAAAGTGCTTATTTAATCTTATTAGCACTCACTTTACTTGAGTGCTAACCGATATACTTATAATATGTTTTTTGCTTTCTGATTGCAACCATAGACAGATTGTGTTTTTAGGTAATTTTATGGTTTTTTCTTTATTTTTCTCTTGTTTTCTCCTGTTTACTTCGTTTTTCATATTTTTATAAATATTTGTACTTCCGCCAAGTTACGGCCGGGTATCGGCCGTAACCGCTGCTTCCGAGGCCGATAAGCTGTCCCGGGGCCGCTGGGCCGTCGGTCGGACTGGCGTGCCCGAAAAAAGCAGCCGGTCCATGCCAGCTGCTTTGTCTCGTTTTAATTTTTTATTTTCCAGGCTTATAAGAGCTTTTCAGAGAAACGATACGGTTAAATACCAGATGCTCCGGCCCAGAGTCTTTTGTATCTGCGCAGAAATATCCCTGACGGACAAACTGGAAACTGTCCCCGCCCTTTGCTTGAACAAGAGCAGGCTCCAGATAACATTCATTTAACACCGTAAGAGAATTGGGATTTAAGTTTAAAGAGCCATCCTCTTTGTTATAAACGCCTTTTTCCTCATCCACCAGATTTTCATACAGACGGACCCGGGCCTTAACAGCGTAAGGCGCAGCTACCCAGTGGATTGTCCCTTTAACCTTGCGGCCGGTAAATCCGCTGCCGCTGCGGGTTTCAGGATCATAAGTACAGTGGATCTCTGTTACCCTGCCATTTTCATCCTTTTTATAGTCCGTACATGTAACAAAATATCCGTTCATAAGGCGCACTTCGTTTCCTGGATAAAGGCGAAAATACTTCTTTGGCGGTTCTTCCATAAAATCTTCCCGCTCAATATACAGCTCCCGGCAAAAAGGCACCTGACGGGTTCCCAGAGCTTCATTTTCCTGGTTATTCACCACATCCATATACTCAACCTGACCTTCCGGGTAGTTATCAATAATCAGTTTCACCGGATCCAGGACTGCCATGACACGGCTGCGCTTCAGCTTAAGATCCTCACGGATACAGTACTCAAGCATGGCGTAATCCACGCTGGAATTACTCTTAGACACGCCCACCAGCTCCATAAACATTTTAATGGATTCCGGGGTAAATCCTCTTCGGCGCAGAGCGGCAATGGAAACAAGACGGGGATCGTCCCAGCCGTCTACGATATTTTCTTCCACAAGCTTTTTAATATAACGCTTTCCTGTGATCACATTCTGAAGATAAAGCTTGGCAAACTCGATCTGTTTTGGCGGATGAGGATATTCCAGCTCACGAACAACCCAGTCGTATAAAGGCCGATGATCCTCAAATTCCAAGGTACAGATGGAATGGCTGATGCCTTCAATAGCGTCTTCAATAGGATGGGCAAAATCATACATGGGATAAATGCACCACTTATCTCCAGTGTTATGATGGGTCATGTGCGCCACCCGGTAGATGACCGGATCACGCATATTAATGTTCGAAGATGCCATATCGATCTTTGCCCGAAGTACCCGGCTGCCATCTTCAAACTCACCGTTTTTCATCCGTTCAAACAGATCCAGATTTTCCTCAATGCTGCGGTTACGGTAAGGGCTGTCCTTTCCAGGCTCTGTCAGTGTCCCCCGGTACTGACGGATCTCGTCAGGGCTAAGATCGCATACATAAGCTTTTCCTTTTTTGATCAGCTTCACAGCAGCTTCATACATCTGATCAAAATAGTTAGAAGCAAACAGCACTTCACCGTCATACTTTGCCCCCAGCCATTCCACATCTTCAATAATCGACTGAACAAACTCGGTCTTTTCCTTTGTCGGGTTGGTATCGTCAAATCTTAAGTGAAACTTTCCGCCGTATTTTTTTGCCAGGCCGTAATTTAATAAAATAGACTTGGCATGTCCAATATGAAGATAACCGTTAGGCTCCGGCGGAAAACGGGTGCAGATTTCCTCATAGCAGCCGTCTTCCAGATCCTTATCTATAATCTGCTCAATAAAATTTTTAGAAACAACTTCATTTTCCATATTCCTTTGTTTCCTCCCTGAGTTATTTTCCTTCACCGGAGCTTTTCCGGTGTCCTTTGACAATCCGGCATCTGTGTCAAGGGCAAATGTCCCGGAAAGCAGCAATATTGCCTTCTATAATAGCATAGGTCCCAAGATGGGGCAAGGGTGAAGTGTTATAATTTAGTAAAAAGCATAGCCGTTCAGCCAGCTTGGCCGTTTGTTCAAATGATTAATTCCAGCTGGATATTTACCCGATCATACTCCATATTATCGACAGGCACTTCCTTAAACCCCACCTTGGCATATAATTTCATGGCTGCGGATAAAACCGTATTAGATACAATCATCAGCTTCTTTGCCCCATGCTCTTTTGCATAGTCCATACATGCCTTTAATACTCCAGAACCGGCTCCCATTCCCTGATACTTCTCATCGGTAGCAAGTTTACAAATTTCCCACACCTGACTGCCTACAGGATTCACCATACAGGCAGCAATCGCCTTTCCCTGCTCTACCGCAAAATATACTGCAGCCCCCTTTTCAAGAAAATCTTCTATATTTTCCAGCATATTAACATCCTGAGGCTCTACTTTAAAATACTTTTTTATCCATACAAGATTAAGTTCTTTAAAATTTCCTTTATATTTTTCCTCATAAGGTATAATTTCCATGCCTCCACGCTCCTTATTTAACGGATATATTTAAGGATAGGGCTGCCCCTCTTTCCAGACAGTGTGCCGCAGAGGGGATCCTCTATCCTAAAACGCAAAAAACCCGGTAGTGAATACCGGGCTATCGCAAATATAGAAGCTGCCTAGGGGACTTGAACCCCCGACCTCCGCCTTACCAAGGCGACGCTCTACCGACTGAGCCAAGGCAGCGTGCTGTACGAGTCAGCTTTCTAAGAATACAACATTTTCATTTCTGTGTCAATAACTAATTTACATTTTCTTAAAAGTTTTTCCGTGTGAGTTTTTCCGTGGTTTTAATCTTGCGTATCGAACATATGTGTGGTATCATAATTTTAAAGTAACTTATGGAAAGCAGGTTTACAAACGATGCGAAAAAGACTAAAGCATTTCTTACCCTTCCTTTTGGTCCTGTGTCTTCTCCTGTCCGGTTGCGGCACGCCTGCCGTAACTAATGACCAAAGCAGCGCCGAATCCGTTGCTGCTGAAACTCAGGCCCTAGGTGATGGCAGCGAAGGTTCTGATTCCGGGGAATCTTTAGTGTCCCAGGCCATCCAATCTTCGGCATCAGAACCTGACGAATCCTGGGAGCAGATTGCCGCGCCGCTTTCGGTCCACTTTATTGATGTGGGCCAGGGTGACAGCATCCTGATTCAGGTTGGCGATGAAAACATGCTTATTGATGCCGGGACAAATGAAAGCGGCCCTGTCGTTACACAATACCTGACAGACCTTGGCATTTCCCACTTAGATTGGGTCATTGCCACGCATCCCCATGAAGACCATATCGGCGGCCTGGATGATGTGATCCTTCAAATGGATGTCGGCCGGGTCATGATGCCGTCAAAGGAACATACAACTCAAACCTTTGAAGATGTTCTTGACGCCATTGAATCGAAAAATCTTACCATAACATTGCCGGAGGCAGGGGATACTTATCCTCTTGGTGACGGAAAGTTTACGATCCTTGGTCCTGTCACAGACTATGGGGATGACTTAAATAACTGGTCCATTGTCCTGCGCCTGGATTACGGTGATACAAGCTTTTTGTTTACCGGCGATGCAGAAAGCGCTGCTGAGGCGGATATTTTAGACTCCGGGCTTTCAGTAGACGCTGATGTCCTTAAAGTCGGCCATCATGGCAGCGATACATCTACATCCCAGGACTTTTTAGATGCCGTATCCCCGGATTTTGCCGTGATCAGTGCCGGAACAGATAACGATTACGGCCATCCCCACCAGACTACCCTGGATAAACTTATGGCTGCCCAGATTAATCTTTGCCGTACAGACCTTCAGGGCACAGTGGTCATTACAAGCGATGGTTCAGATCTGGATGTTTCCTATGAAGGGGAAGCAGGTGAAAGTGAGCTTAGTGCCAGCCCGGACGCTGCTTCTGAGACGCAGCAAACTCAGACCGCAGATCCTGATATAAGTACCCAGGTCCATATCACCCGCACCGGAGAAAAGTACCATAGCGCCGGATGCCAGTATTTAAGTAACTCAGACATTCCTATTTCTCTGGCAGATGCCAAAGCCCAGGGCTACACGCCCTGTTCCAGGTGTCATCCGCCCCAATAATCGGATAGGGGAGATTTTACCCTCCCCTTCCACACCATGTAGCGTACCATTCGGCAGTTCGCCAGTTCATGCACTTTCCACTCTGGTAAATGAAGCGCTCGGAATATTGTTATCTCGTCCGCAACCTCATCCACGCTTCACAGTCTATCCGGGCAACTTTTACAGTCCAGTGCAATTAGCAGGATGATCCCTGCATAACACTAAATATATGGATTTTCGGGAGAAATATACCTTTGCCCGTTTACCGGCCCAGACTTTCCGCCTTTTTTCGGATACGCTGTATAGCATTATCCACAGATTTTTCATTTTTATTTAATTTTCTGGCAATCTGGGCATAGCTTTGTCCATCTATAAACAGATCCAACACCTTTTTTTCCAGCGGACTGAGAACATTTAAAAGTCTTTCTCTGGCCTGCTCCCGATTTTCCTTTATAAAAAAGTAATCCTCCGGTCCTGCTGTGTTTTCAAACAGTGTATCCATCAGTACCGGAGCATTTTCACCATCTTCCGCAGGTTCATATAAAGAAACATAGGAATTTAACGGCTGATGCTTCTGCCTTTGAGCTGCCTTTACGGCAGAAATGATCTGGCGCCCGATACAGATCCGGGCAAAGGCGGCAAAATCACCGCCCGCACCCGGATCATAATCCCAGATTGCTTTCATCAGGCCGATCATACCCTCTTGGATCAGATCATCACTTTCTCCGCCAATCAGATAAAACTGCCGGGCCAGTTTCTTTACCAAGCCTTTATATTTTCCCAAAAGATAATCAATCCCCTCAGTCTTCCCCTGCCGGATCCCCCGACAGATCTGTTCATCGGTCATTTTGTCAAAATGGCTGTCCATATTTTACTCCTGCTTTTTGATCACTCAAGTCTTTGCCTCACAATCTCATAGGCCAACACACCGGCTGCTACAGAGGCATTTAGTGAATCAATATCTCCCTTCATAGGAACAGAAATCGTAAAGTCGCATTTTTCTTTTACAAGACGGCTTACGCCGCTGCCCTCATTTCCGATCACCAGACCAATGGGACCTTTAAGATTTTGACGGTACATCAACTCCCCGTCCATGTCCGCGCAGGCAAACCACAGACCTTCTTTTTTTAGGCTCTCAATGGCTGCTGATATATTGGTCACTCTTGCCACAGGAGTGTAATTGATAGCGCCAGCCGATACTTTGGCCACAGCAGGCGTCAGTCCCACAGCACGGTTTTTAGGAATAATAATGCCGTGGGCGCCGGCCAGATTGGCCGTTCTTAAAATTGCTCCCAAGTTATGGGGATCCTCAATACCGTCCAAAAGGATAATAAAAGGAGCTTCTCCTTTTTCCCTGGCCGCTTTAAGAATATCCTCCACCTGGACATAAGCATAGGAAGCGCAAACAGCGATCACACCTTGGTGATGTTTTGTCTGAGACATTTGATCCAGCCGCTTTTTAGAAACAAAATGCACCATGGTATCTTTTTTTTTCGCTTCCCGAAGGATGGTGTGGATAGGTCCATCCGGGCATCCCTCCAGGACAAACAGCTTATCCACTGTCTTTCCTGACCTAAAAGCTTCAATGACGGGGTTTCTCCCTTCGATTTTTGATTCTTCATATCTCATATTTCTTTATATTTCCTCCTTTTTGGCCTGCTCTTCAGGCCATAGGGGTATCCCCCTGCGGGATTTCCTCCTTAGCCTTCAGCCCTAAATGGACCAATTCCAGGATTCGATCATACTCCTGCTTCAGATACAGATAACCGATCAAAGCCTCCAGACCGGTAGCCATGCGGTAATCCGTCATTGTGGCATGCTTTGCCATGGTATAAGATTTTGCATTTCTTCCCCGCTTATAAACAGCTTCCTCTTCCTCAGACAGGTGGCCTTCAATAGCCTTAACAAGCGCCGCCTGAGAGGACGCTTTCACCAATGCGCTGGAACGTTTATGAAGTTTATTCACTGGAGCATTGGATTTTTCTACAATAATGGAGCGGATAATCACTTCATAGACCGCATCCCCCAAATAAGCCAAAGTCAAAGGTGAGTATGCCCTTGCATCCACCGGTCCAAGAGTAAAAAGCCTGCTGAATTTTTCATGAAAGCTTTCCACAGTGTCCTTTACCGGCCGTTCCTGTTTATTTGGTTCCTGTCTGTTTGACTCCTGTATTTCTACGCTCTTTTCCATTTGACACCTTCCCTTGTATCCTCCAGGATAATGCCTTTTTCTAAAAGCATCTGGCGGATCTCGTCTGCTCTGGCAAAATTTTTCGCCTTTCTTGCCGCCTGACGCTCCTGGATCAAAGCTTCCACATCTTCATCCAGCATTTCTTCCTTTTTGTCTGTAATGATTCCCAGAATATCGCAGTATTTTACAATCATATCCAGGACTTTATTGATAAAATCCCGGGCGCTTCCCTGCTGTGCCTGGATATTTGCCAGCTTTACCATTTCAAAAATAGCCGCAATAGCATCTGCCGTATTAAAATCATCGTCCATAGCCTTATCAAACTTCTTGCATAAAAGGCCAAGGGCCTGAAGCTGAGCATTTTCCTCTTCATTTAGCGGACGATCCTCTCCTTTTAAATCTCTCAGCCGCTCCACAGCTGTCAGAATACGCTCCAGGCTGTTTTTGGCAGCAGCCATAAGATCGGCGCTAAAATTTAACGGGCTGCGGTAATGGGCGCTGAGCATAAAAAACCTAAGCACCTGAAGATCATACTTTTCTCCGATTTCACGGACGGTAAAAAAGTTTCCAAGGGATTTGGACATTTTTACATTGTCGATATTTAAAAATCCGTTGTGCATCCAATAGCGGGCAAATTCCTTGTCATTGCAGGCTTCGCTTTGAGCGATCTCGTTTTCATGATGTGGGAAGATAAGGTCCTCGCCGCCGGCGTGAATATCGATCTGATCTCCCAGATATTTTTTTGACATTTCTGAACACTCAATATGCCAGCCGGGACGGCCATCTCCCCATGGTGAAGGCCATGATGGCTCTCCTTCCTTCTTCGGCTTCCACAAAACAAAATCCAGGGGATCTTTTTTGCCTTCTTCCCCGGTGACTTTTATATCTCTGTGTCCGGCTTCCAGATCATCAATATTTTTCTTTGACAGCTTTCCATAATCCTTAAAGGAACGGGTTTTAAAATAAACTGTTCCATCAACTACATAGGCGTGGCCTTTGTCGATGAGTGTCTGGATCATCTGGATCATTCCATCAATCTCCTCTGTAGCTTTAGGGTGGTGGGTCGCTTCCCTCACATTAAGGGCGGCCATATCCTTCTTAGCCTCTTTAATATAACGCTGAGAGATTACAGATGCATCAACACCCTCTTCATTGGCCTTTTTAATAATCTTATCATCCACATCTGTAAAATTGGAAACATAATTCACCTGGTAGCCTTTGTACTCTAGATAACGGCGCACAGTATCAAATACAATCATAGGACGGGCATTTCCTATATGAATCAGATTATACACTGTAGGTCCGCATACATACATGCGAACCTTACCCTCTTCCAGGGGAACAAATGCTTCTTTTTTTCTTGTAAGTGTATTATATATTTTCATGATCTAACCTCCATTTTTTAATTAGAGCGGTCTCGGAAACTCTTTAAAGCCCGGATTTCCGCTCTTTTTTCATTTACTGGCAATCCATGCAGGACTACAAATGTTTTCTCCATAATTCTAAGGTCTCTTT
>CAZMGH010000001.1:115763-146221 GCA_964565805.1 uncultured Lachnospiraceae bacterium | reverse complement strand
GAACTTACAAAGCCGCCATTTGATAAGCCAGTCAGCTTTATCAAGCTGTTTGATGGAAAAACCAGAGCAGCATTGATGGCAACCATCAATCAGATCCGTGAGAACGCGGTTCAAATTGTAGCATCATAACAGCGAAATAGCTCACAGATCTTCATGTAGATCGACTGTTAAATCTGGAAGAATCCAAAGAAACCGCCGGTTTCGTGGCCCCTATAAAGCCGCTTGATATAGATCGAAATTACACGTTGCGTGTTTGCTTGGCATATGCTATAATAAATGCGCAACGTGTATTTTCGCTTTGTGGGGTAATAGAAATGAACTGTAAAACCAAAATAAAAGAATTGCGTGAGAGTACCGGCATGAACCGCAAGGAATTTTGTAAATATTTTCAGATTCCCTATCGGACTGTGACGGAGTGGGAACTGGATAACCGCCATGCGCCGGAATATGTGCTCCGTCTTTTAGAGTACTATATCCAGCACGAGAACGTTCATAAGGAGAATACGCGTACCAACGCGCTGATCCATGCAGATTGATGGTTATAGTCTGGATGCTCAACGTGACAAGCTGCGGAAATATGTGGAAGATGGTATTGACAGTTCCAAAGATTCAGGCAAGCGGATGATTTCTGTCCTTTCCACGGTGGCAGAGATAGAGCGTGAGAATATTCGGACACAAACGATGGAAGGATGGGGGCAGAACTTGCAAGTGAAAAAGCTTTTGTTTATTTCCAATTTAAAATCCGGAAAGAATCAGATAAAACCGCATTTTTCTACCATTATTGATATGTTTGTAGCTGCAGGCTATGAAGTGACGGTACACACCACCCAGGCGGTGAAGGACGCTTATCAGGTAGCGGCTGCCCGGGGCAGTGATTATGATCTGGTGGTATGCAGCGGCGGCGATGGCACTTTAGACGAGGTGGTTTCCGGCCTGATCGGGCTGAAGCGTCAGCCGGTGCTGGGGTATATCCCCGCAGGAACGACGAATGATTTTGCCAAAAGTCTTGGCATTTCCTCCAACATGACAGCCGCTGCGGCCAACGTTTTAAACGGCGCCCCTTTCGCTATTGATGTGGGCGTGTTTAATGACCGGTATTTTGCTTATGTGGCTGCCTTTGGGGCATTTACAGATGTGTCTTGGCAGACGCCTCAGGAGCTGAAAAATACATTCGGCCATCTGGCGTATCTGATGGAGGGGCTTAAGAGCCTGCCCTCCATTACCCCTCACCGGATGACTGTGGAATTTGATGACGAGGTAATCACAGACAGCTTTGCTTACGGCATGGTGACGAACTCGGTTTCTGTAGGCGGTTTTAAAAGTATCGGCGGCAAAGGGATGGAGCTGAATGACGGATTGTTTGAAATGCTTCTTGTGCGCATGCCGAAAACCCTTTTTGAGCTCCAGGCCATTATGAGCGCCTTTCTTCTCCAGAAGGTGGATGAGCGCTATATGTTTTTTGCCAAGGTCGATCATGTGCATTTTTCCAGTGAAAAGGAAATTTCCTGGACCCTGGATGGGGAAGAGGGCGGCTGCTGGAAAGAGGTGGAGCTTTCCAACATTAAGCAGGCTATCCGTATCATACGGCCGGTAGATAAGGCGGAAATCCAGAAGGTCAAGGAAGAGTACGAGGCCCTGGATATTAAGGAACAGGGCCGGAACACCCTTTAAGCTTTGGATTCTTCTTTCCTTTCGGGAAATGCCAGGCCATAAAGCACATGTGCTCTTTGGTCAAAGGCGAACATACGCCGGGCAGCCGGGGACAGAGCCTTGTCTGTCGGCTGGCCCTGGTAAATCATGGGGAGTCGTGTGCGGTCTTTCAGGTCCTGGAGTATTTCTTTAGTATCCGTGTTTATGGCCAGGATGTGTATGTACAAAGCAAAGCTGTATAAACGGCACAGGGCCATGTCTGATTTGTGCAGATTTAAAATGGCGCTGAGCATGTACCTGCGAATATTGGCAGGGGAGCGGGAGGGCGTGGCCAGACGGCGGCAAAAGTCTTCAAAGGTGTCGTACGCAGGCTGATGCTGGCGGATGGCATCTGTCAGGGCAGCTGTTCCGCCGCTGATTTCATCCAGATCTTTTGGACCCCGCTCCAGGGTATAATTTAACAGTGTGGTTAAGTATCCTAAAGTTTCAGGGGACGCATCAGGGGGCGCCTTTAAGGTTCCGGAAACCAGGCAGGGGGTTGTGCGGCTGTACAGGCGCATCAGCGCCCGGATATATTCGACGGCAAAGGCATTTTGACGGCTTTTAAGGATTTGTCCGGCGCCTGGAATAAATTTTTCCGCGGCAGCAGCCTGAGCGTCATAAAAGGACATGCCTGTAAGGCGCAGGTTTTTCAGCGTTTTCTGATACTGGATATTTTCCGCAAAAAGGAAATGAGCCGTTTGGCGCAGAAGGTCCGTATCCTTCGTGTCACAGGCCAGGTAAAGGGTATCAATACAGTGAAGGCTTTCCAGAAGGGAGACAGCGGCAAAGGCGTAAGTGTCCGGACTGGAAAGACTGGAGTATACAGGAAGTTCCAGGACCATGTCTGCCCCTTCGGCAATGGCCTGGGCAGCCCTGGCGTACTTGTCTTTAACAGCGGGAAAGCCCTGCTGGGTAAAGTCACCGCTCATCAGGGCAATGATCCGGCAGGGGCCGTTTTGTGCCCGCAGCTGACGGATCCATTTTTCCCGGGCTGGGTCATTTGTATTAAATTCGTTAATGATAGCAGCTGTTTTCATAGGCTCTCCTTCCGTGCGGCTTGTTCCGGGGGAATATTATATGTTACTGTTTACAGGCAACTTGTAACCTGATTATATCCTACCTGGAAGCAAATTACCAGAGGTGACTTGACAGCTATTCGGGTGTGATGTATAACTGAAGTGATGTATAGTTGAACCAACTTATTATAAGAACATTGGAGGGATTATGATGAAAAGATTCGCCGCTTTAGTGTGCGCTATGGCTGTGATCATGGGCCTGGCTGCCGGATGCTCCATCCAGGAAAAAGTCTTTGATACAGGAGCAGGGTTGACCATTACTTTGCCGGGAAATTTCCAGGAGGAAAATGATGCAAGCACAGGGGCTACGGCCTGCTATATGACCAACAACGCCGGTGTTCTGATCCTGAAAGATACTTTTGAAGATCTGGAAGACGCCGGATTTTCATCAGATATGACGCTGGATGAATATGGCCAGATCGTTATTGAGGCCAACAGTCTGACTATGGATCTTCAGGAAGCGGATGGCATTAAGTACTTTACATATGAAGATGGCGATGAGGGCCAGCAGCTTACTCATTATGCTACAGTTTTTGAAGGCTCAGACGCGTTTTGGCTGGTACAGTTCTTCTGCCTCAGCGATCAGTATGAGAATCTTCAAAGCGATTTCCAGGAGTGGGCAAAAACCATACAGATTTCATAAAAAGCTGTTCTGAAGGATTGCCGCAGGCTGCTGGGCTTTAAGATATATATGTGAATAAAGATGGACATTCCAGCTCGCGCAGGCTTTTGCCTGTGCGAGCTTTTGTGATAGGAGGCATTTATGGCGAAGGATAAAGAGATAAAAACAAATGCCATGCGTTTTATGGATAAGAAGAAAATGCGGTCCGGGGCGTTACAGAAGATATTGCCATTTCTTAATAAACGAAGTGAATCTTTCCTTTATTGCACCACACTTTGATCTTGGTCTGGGGATGATAGGTTTCTCCGTCTGTGTGGACAGGAAATGTCCGGGCCAGGCGGATGGTCAGCTTTTTGCAGGAGAAAATGGTAACGCCGGGGAAATATTTGTGAAGTCCGAAAAAAGCTGTGGGCAGCAGTATAGGGATCAGGAACTTTAAAAATCCGTGAACAACGCAGACCTCCAGCTTCCCGTCATCAGGCCGGGCGTTAGGCGTGAATTTGAATCCGCCGCCCTCAAAGGGAAGGTTATGGCTGGAAGCAAAGTAAAATCTTGGGAATTTTAAAGTATATGTATCGTCCACGGTAATTTTTACCGGCTGGAGGGAAATGGTGATGAGCTTTTTTAAAGCAATAAAGGCATAGGTAAGCTTTCCTAAATGAACGGCATTTAGGACATTTTTTATAGGCGAGGTCAGCGCTTCATCGGTAACGTAAGCGTCAAAGCCGATGCCGCTGCTGACGATAAAACGCTGGGGAGCTTTCCCCGGGGCCTGGACCTCACCGTAATCCAGCCAGATCTCATGCTCCTGGCGGAGAATATTGCGAAGGGTTTGGAGCGGGTCTGCCGTCAGCTTCATGCCCCTGGCAAAATCGTTGCTTGAGCCGGTTGGAATGTAGCCTAAAGTTACGCTGGAGAAATCTTCGATTCCGTTAATGGCTTCATTTAAAGTGCCATCGCCCCCAAGGATCACAATAGTCATCGGCTGAGAAGGATTATAAGTCAGCTGGCGGACAATCTGGGTGCAGTGACCCTCATAGCGGGTGTAAAATACTTTCCAGTGGCTGCGGGAGGCTTTCAGACAGGGCAGAAGCTGGTTCTTCCAGATCAGGCGCCCTTTTCCAGTCTGAGAATGGGGATTAAGGATAAAATAATATTTCATAAAGCAACTTCATTTCCTTCCTTTTTATATTACCTGGCCGAACTGTAACAAATGATCACCGATGACGGCTTTTAGGGTTCCCCTAAACACGGGGACAAAGACTTGCTTTAAGTATATCAAAGGCTTTTTGGAAATACAAGACCGGGGAAAAGTGTGATTTAAAGGGACGTAACAATTGAGATGGCGTTTATGTTGTGGAGTAGATGCGCTAGCCCCTTGTCCCACTAGAACGGGTGTGATATGATGATACCAGAGATGCTTAAGGAGGGCCCCCCTTCGGGGACACCCATATGGCTTTAAAAAGATAGCCCTAAGGAGGTAATTATGAGTAGGATGCTTGTGGTTGTGGATATGCAGAATGATTTTATTGACGGCGCCCTGGGAACAGAGGAGGCCAAGGCGATCGTGCCTAAGGTGATCCAGAAAATCCGGGATTTTAAAGGCCAGATTTTTTATACAAGAGATACCCATGATGAGAATTATCTGGACACTCAGGAAGGAAAAAATCTTCCTGTAAAGCACTGTATTATGGACACGCATGGGTGGCAGCTGCAGGAAGACATCGGGGAACTGGCAAAAGAGCGGCGCAGCATGATTTTTGACAAGCCCACTTTTGGATCTCTTGCCCTGGCCGGATGTCTAAATGGTATCCAAAAGGTGGCTTCCATTGATGAGATTGAGCTGGTGGGTTTATGTACGGATATTTGCGTGATCTCAAATGCCCTTCTTTTAAAGGCAGCCCTTCCGGATACAAAGATCATTGTAGACAGCAGCTGCTGCGCGGGGGTTACGCCGGAAAGTCATGAAAACGCCCTGAAGGCTATGGCTATGTGTCAGGTGGAGATCCGGTAATGACAGATTTTATTCAGGATAAGGAAGGGCGGATCGACTTTGAGCTGGTGCGGATGCGGCGAAAGACCATCAGCATCCAGATTAGTGATAATGGACAGGTCCTGGTAAAAGCCCCGTCCGATGTGAGCAAAAGGGAGATTTCCTCTTTGGTTTTGGAAAAGGCCGGCTGGATCCGGGAAAAAAGCGCCTCTGCAGCCCGGGTAAACCGCCAGAAGATCATTCACCGGTTTGCCCAGGGCGAACCATTTTTGTATTTGGGAAAAACCTATCCCCTTCATGTGTCCTATGATGCCAATGTGCGCCAGGTTTGTGTGTCATTGTCTTCAAACCAGTTTTTGATCCAGACGCCGGTAGTGGATATAAAGGCCATGGAAGCGGCAGCGCTTTTATGGTACCGGGAAAATGCCCTGCGGCTGATGGAGCAGCGGGTAGCTTATTACAGCCCTGCTTTAGGAAAGAAACCTTCAAAAGTCATGGTCCGGGAGCAAAAAAGCCGGTGGGGAAGCTGTAATTCCAAAGGAGAACTGCGATTTAACTGGAAGCTGATCATGGCCCCGCCTCAGGTGGTGGACTATGTGGCTGTCCATGAACTTTGTCATTTAAAAGAGATGAATCATTCGGCGGCATTTTGGAAATTAGTGGAAGGCCTGTGTCCGGAGCATAAAACATGCCGCCAGTGGCTGAAAGATTATGGCCAACTTCTTGCCTTTGATGTGGCAGGAGAATACTGAGGCAAAAAGGCCGGGAACGGAAGGAGCAGGAAAATATGGAGCAATATAAGATTTTAAACAATGGGGTAAAAATGCCGATGCTTGGGCTTGGTGTGTATAAGTCCGGGGAAGATACAAAGCAGGCCGTACTGGATGCCCTGGCAGCTGGATACCGTCATATTGATACAGCGACTCTTTATAAAAATGAAGCCCTGGTGGGGGAAGCGATCCGGGAGAGCGGTATTCCAAGAGAAGAGATTTTTATTACCACAAAGCTGTGGAATGATGATATGCGCAGCGGAAAGCAAATGGAGGCCTTTGAGCGGAGCCTGAAGCTTTTAGGGACGGATTACGTGGATCTTTATTTGATCCACTGGCCGGTATCCTCTGCCCTGGAATCTTCCTGGAAGGTGCTGGAGCAGATTTACAAAGAAGGCAGGGCCAGAGCCATCGGCGTCAGCAACTGTCATATGGAGCATTTAATGCGGGTCATGGCAGCGGCTACTGTGGTTCCAGCAGTAAATCAGGTAGAGTGCCATCCTTACCTGAGCCAGAAGTCTCTGCGGACTTTCTGCAATAATGTGAGTATTACCATGGAAGCATGGTCGCCTTTAGGACGGGGGCAGGTGCTTTCGGATCCGGTGATCGGTCAGATTGCCCAAAAACATGGAAAAACCCCGGCTCAGGTAGTGCTGCGGTGGGAGCTTCAGGAAAACTGGATCGTGATCCCTAAGTCGGTTCATAAAGAGCGTATTGTGGAAAACAGCCAGATTTTTGATTTTGGGCTGGATAAAGAGGACATGGCTAAAATGGACGCCTTAAACCAGGACCGGCATTTTGGAACAAGTCCTGATGATTTTGAAAATAAGAAATGGTAAAGGCGGGAAAAGGATGCGGATACTCATCGTGCTTCCGGTAAAGGAAAAACACCGGGAAATGTTTGAAAAAGCGGCGCCGGGCCATGAGCTGGTCTACTGTCCGGCAGAGGAGATGACAAAAGACCTGGCGGCTTCGGCGGATGTGATCCTGGGAAATGTGCCGGTAGAGCTTCTTAAAGGATGCAGCCGTTTAAAGTGGATCCAGTTAAATAATGCAGGGACAGAAGGATTTTGCGAGCCTGACGCCCTTCCGGAGGAAACGATCCTGACCAACGCCACCGGCGCTTACGGCACAGCGATTTCCGAACACATGATCGGAATGGTATTTATGCTCCACAAGCATCTCCATGAATATTATCTTCAGCAGCAGTCCTGTGTATGGGAAAGGCTGGGGCCTATGACGGTTGTGGATGGCAGTACGACCCTGGTTTTAGGACTGGGAGATATAGGGACAGAATTTGCCCGGAAAATCCATGCCATGGGCAGCTTAGTGATCGGCATACGGAAAAGTCATCAGCCAAAGCCGGATTTTGTGGATGAACAGTATACCATGGACGCTCTGGAGGCGGCGCTTCCAAGAGCGGATATTGTGGCCATGAGCCTGCCAGGCTACAGTCAGACCCGGCATATTATTAACCGGGAAACTCTTGCCTTGATGAAGCCTACCGCTGTACTTATTAATGTAGGTCGGGGAATGAGCGTGGACACAGATGCCCTGTGCCAGGCTTTAAATGAGGGACGCCTTGGGGGCGCCTGCCTGGATGTGACAGATCCGGAGCCATTGCCTACGGACCATCCCTTATGGAAGGCGAAAAATGCCATTATCACCCCACATGCTTCCGGCGGTTATGCCCTGGACTTTACACTGGAAAAGATTCTTAAATTGTGCGGGAAAAATCTGGAACGTTTTATAAAGGGACAGCCCTTGCTGAATCGGGTTGATATGAAGACCGGATATGTAAAAAGATAAAAACAGAGTACGTTCTTCAGGTCTGCCCATAAATGGCGCAGACCTGTCTTAATATAAGAGCCTTCTTTTTATTGTTTCATCGTTGTGACGCTGGACGCTTGATCACTCAGGCTTCCCACCGCCCGCTTGCTCCGCAAGGCAGGACCAGTCTGCTTTCTGTGACTGGAAGTCCTACTTCATCAGAGATGACGCGGCCTTTAAATTTTGGCAGGAGTTCCGTGGAAAGCATGTAGGTTAAAACTGTCGGCTGAAGGCCTGTAGTATAGGAATTGATCAGGAAAAATAAAGGATTTTTGCATAAAACCTTTGTACACAGCTGGATAAAAGGATAAATGGAATCCTCAATCTTCCAGATTTCTCCTTTGGGGCCGCGGCCGTAAGACGGGGGATCCATAATAATGGCGTCATAGGTATTTCCCCGGCGGATCTCCCGTTCTACAAACTTTACACAGTCATCGACGATCCACCGGATGGATGTTTCAGGAATGTGAGACGCTTTGGCATTTTCCTTGGCCCAGCCGACCATACCTTTGGAGGCGTCTACATGAGTCACAAAAGCCCCTGCCGCTGCGGCAGCGCAGGAAGCGCCTCCCGTGTAGGCGAAAAGGTTCAGCACCTTTATGGGCCGGTCGGCTTTTTTGATCTTATCATAAAACCATTCCCAATTGGCTGCCTGCTCCGGGAAAAGACCGGTGTGCTTAAAGCTGAAAGGCTTTAAGTGAAAGGTCAGGCCAAGATGGTCATAGTTAATGCTCCACTGCTGGGGAAGCTGGTGAAATTCCCATTCGCCGCCCCCTTTATGGCTCCGGTGATAATGGCCGTTCATCCTTGTCCAGCCTTTGTGTTTCTTTGGGGTATTCCAAATCACCTGGGGATCCGGCCGGACGAGGAGATAAGAGCCCCAGCGTTCCAGCTTTTCACCGCAGGATGTATCAATTACTTCATAATCTTTCCATTGATCGGCAATCCACATAAAAATTTAACCTCATTTCTTCAGGATCATTGTTCATATATTTCAGGACGGGGCCTGTTCCTGCCCGCGTCTGTCCGCTGCCCTGAACTGTGTCCTAATTTCCCGGAAACTATATCCGAAGGATACAGTTCATTTAAAAGCTCCAGAAATTTTGATACTGGGGTGCTGTCCTGCTTGGCGACAGAGTCGGTCCGATAGATCACGCCGCACTCAAAGGTTACAGGAGAGTGAAAAGGTCTGATGATCAGGGGAGACAGCAGGTGAGTAAAGTAGGCTTTGGATATATAGATTCCCTGATTATAACACAGGTTCATAATATTGGACAATTCCAGATCCGCATGATTCTGTATCTTAATTTTTGGATAATTTTCCCGAAGATAGTTATACAGCTCCATATTGGCTGTTCCGGACATTCCCACAGGATAGCGGGCAAGATCTTCAGGCTCAATCTGCGGCTGACCGGCCAGGGGATGAGTGTTGGAAATCAGACAATTATAGTGCATGGTACGGATCTTCTGATAAGATATACCGTCCACAAGAAGATTGGGACGGTATATAAATTCCGCTATATCCAGCTCTTTATTTAATATTTTCTGAATCAGATGATTTTTTGTAATAACAATATCCAGATGGATGTCCGGATAGCGCTTTGCGTATGCGTTTATGGTATCTTCCAGAAGCAGTCTGGGATGAGGCGGGTTTCCGATGCAAAGGCGGTTTTTCTCCCGGGTAATTGCCCTGCAGCTTTGTATTAGCTGATCCAGCTGGACAAGGCTTTTTTTGGCAGCATGGTAAAATTTAGTTCCTGCCTCTGTAAGATGGATTCCCTTGGAATCTCGGCTCAGGAGCTGAAACTCCAGTTCAGATTCTAAAGCGTCCACTTGTTTTTTTAAGGCCTGCTTCGTCAAAAAAGTCGTTTCTTCCGCTTTATTAAAGCTTCCGGATTCTACAACCGCTATAAAACTTTTAATCTGTTGAAGTGTCATTTTATGCCTCCGTATGTGAACTTTTAATATACACCATGGTAACACATTCGCCATTCTATTGTCAAATTTTATGATTTATAATAATAAAAACAAAAGAGAATGTGGTATTTATACAAAAAGGAGGAGGCTATGCGAGATTTAAGACTGGCAAGTATTGGCGGATGGCACAAACACACGGACCGGTTTCTGGAAAAAGCCAGAGGTTATCCCGGCTGTGCCGTATCTGCTTTATGGGATGAAGATCCGGCGCGGGGACAGGAGCGGGCCGTCAGGTATGAATGTACCTATGTGGATTCTTATGAAAAACTGCTGGAGGATGCCACCATTGACGGTGTGATCATTACCAGCAGCAGCAGTCAGCATTACCGGCAGATATTGCAGGCAATAGAAGCAGGAAAGCATATCTTTGTGGAAAAACCGGCATTTATCCGGCTGGAGGAAGCTTACCATGTAAGAAATCTGTTAAGGGAAAAAGCGATTTCCTTTGTAGTCTCCGATCCTATACGCAGCTCAAAACGGCAGCTTTTATGTGCCCGGGAGATCATGGATGCGGGGAGGATCGGGAAAATCACTATGGCAAGGGTGCGATGCGCTATGCCTATGGCGCTCCATTGCGAGCATTTGGAAAGTTTTGATCCTAAGCTTACCGGAGGCGGAATCATGATTGATTTAGGCTGTCATGCTGTCCACATGTTAAATATTTTGCTAGGTAAGCCGGAAAAAGTCTGTGCAGCTTTTGGTACTATGTCTGTAGCAGCTATGGAATACCATGTAGAGGATAATGCGGTGGGGGTATATTCTTATAAAGGAGGTGTTCTGGGAATCGCAGAGGCCAGCGCAGTAGCAGAGCGCAGGGAAGACTTTTTCCTTGTATCCGGCACAGAAGGCAGTATCGTTTGTCTGGACAAAAAACTGAAGTTTAGAACAAATGGCGGAGAATGGATCAGTGTGGCTCAGGATATGTGGCCTGCGGAAGGGGATTATCCTCTTTATGCATGGATCGACAGCATATGGCAAAAGGAAAAAGTCCGGGAAGGAGGAATTGATGATGCAGTAACCTATACAGAAATGATCCTTGGGGCGTACAAAGCAGAAAAACAATTTATAGAAATTTAGGAGGAGAAGGTACATGAAATCAAGAAGAACTTTATCAATTTTATTGGCAGCAGCAATAACATTGGGAATGTTGTCTGGATGCGGATCAGGCTCAGAAAGTTCCGAAACCACGGCTCAGACGACAGAAGCGTCAGCATCGGATGATGCGCAGGATACAGAGGCAGCTTCCGATGATTCCACAGCTTCATCCGGCACCTCAGTGTTAAAGGATGTGGTCAATGTGGGTGTTGAAGCGGACCCGGCAGACTTATCCCCCTTTGGCCCTGAGACAACAGGACGTACGGCAGTGCTGAACAATATTTATGAATCCCTTGGACATATTATTGACGGAGAGTTTGTAGGGGTTTTGGCAAAATCTTATGATCTGTCTGAGGACGAGACAACCCTGACATTTTATTTATATGACAATATTTATGACCAGGCGGGAAATCACTTTACCGCCAGTGACGTTGTATTTAGCTTTAATAGCAAAGTAGATGCGGGAAACTTTTCTAATGTGGATTTTGTTGGGTCCGTGGAAGCAGTAGACGACTATACGGTACAGTTTAACCTGACACCGCCTCTGACACTGACCAATATTGCCAATCTGGTTCAGGGCACTTACTGTGTCACAGAAGCTGCCTATAATGCCAGCTCCGACGGCATGGTGACAGATGGGATCATTTCCACAAGTCATTATAAAGTGGAAGATTATCAGAGCGGATACCTACTGACCCTTGTAAGGAATGAAGATTATTGGCAGACGGATGAAAGTCTGATTCCGGACCGGAACCAAGCCAATGTGGATACCATTAATTTTTACGTGCTGGCTGAATCTAATCAGCGGACGATTGCTTTGGAAAATGGCACGATAGATATGTGCTGGTCTGTTTCTTCCACAGATCTTTATAAGTTTGAGGAAGGCGGAGAACAGTCCGGAAGCTACTGGACAAGTTACCAGTCCGATAACCTGTCCACAGTCCTTTTGTTTAATCATTCTGACGGACATGTCACAACCGATGAAAATCTGAGAAAAGCCATCGGTTATGCCATCAGCGCGGATATGGTGGTGCAGAGCATTTATGGCGGGTATGCGGAGACAAACTATGATATAAGCCGAAGCGCCAGCGCAGGTTTTAATGAAGAATGGACAACCCAGGATAATTTCCAACAGTACGATACGGATAAGGCAGCCCAGTATCTGGCAGATTCAGACTATTCCGGCACTACATTAACACTGCTTTGTAATTCAGATTCCACCATGACAAACTGCGCTACACTGATCCAGGGCTTTTTGGAGACTATCGGCGTCAGCGTTGAGATCAACAGTGTGGATTCTGCTACTTTTAATACATATTTAACGGATGATTCCCAGTGGGATATTGCCCTTACATCGACAGCCGCTGAAACCTATGTGACACAAAGCTGGTTAAAGCATCTGGACTACAATGCAACTGGTACAGGCAAGACCGTCAGCTTCCTTAAGGATGATACTCTTGAGGAGCTTGTATTAAATGCTGCATACATCTCCACCACATCCCAGGAGAATATTGATGCATGCCATGATTATGTAACGGAAAATGCCATTATCTTAGGCCTGGCCAACCCCTATTTAAGCTATGTAGTCACTAATGACTGCCAGTCCCTGTGCTATGGTTACAAGCACGAGATTTTGCCGGGAGCCTGCACTTATGTTGAATAGGGTTTAGTGAAGAGGCGGCTGCAAATGGGTTTGACCATTTGCAGCCGAAGCTCTTTAGAATGGAGTTCATATGAGGAGATATATATTAAACAGATTAATCACAACGATCTTTGTCGTTGTGGGGGCAGCCATTCTTATTTTTACAATTATGTATTTTGTTCCCGGGGATCCGGCCCGTCTGATCCTGGGAAGTGAAGCTTCAGAGGCTGATGTTCTGGCAAAGCGGGAACTGCTGGGTTTAACAGATCCCTATCTGGTCCGGCTGGTAAGATTTCTTAAAGAGGTATTTCTCCAATTTAACCTGGGAACATCCTGGTTTACCAATGTATCGGTCAATCAGGAGCTGGTCAACCGCCTTCCCTATACGCTGTTTTTAGGCGTTATGTTTGTTATTGTCAGCACAGTGATTGCCGTGCCTTTAGGCATCAGTGCCGCCATCCATCAGGACAAATGGCAGGATCGTTTTTGTATGGTTCTGGCGATGGTCTTAACGGCGTTCCCGGATTTCTGGCTGGCATTAATGCTGGTCCTTATATTTTCCCTGAAGCTTAACCTGCTGCCGTCCTTTGGTATTGACAGCTGGCAATGCTTTATCCTGCCGGTTATCGCAGGGTCTTTGTCAAGTATCGGAAAACTGGCAAGACAGACCCGGGCCAGTATGCTTAATGTGTCCCGGGCAGATTATATTACAACAGCAAGAGCAAAGGGCGTTACAGAACAGAAGGTTATCTACAAACACATGCTGCCCAATGCCCTGATCCCGGTAATTACCAGCGTTGGCGGAGCCTTTGCTTCCTGTATTGCAGGCACGGTGATCATTGAACAGGTATTCACCATTCCCGGTATTGGCACATATATGACCAATGCCGTATCTTCCCGTGACTGTCCTATTGTCCAGGGTTGTGTGGTTATTTTATCTATTTTTATTGCATTGATCATGCTGCTGATCGATCTTTTGTATGGTTATGTGGATCCCCGGATCAAAGCTCAGTATGTAGCTCAGTCAAAGTCAAAAAGGAGGCGTAAATCATGAGAGGAAAAACAGTCAGCGCTGCTTCACAGACGTATATGAGAGAGAAAAAAGAAGGCATGTTTTCCATAACAGTGAAGCGCCTTGTAAAAAATAAGCTGGCAACCGCAGGACTTATTGTACTGTTGATCCTGATCTTCTGCGCCATATTCGCTCCTTTGGTAGCGCCCTACAGCGCTACAGATATGGATCCTACAGCCTTAAACGCGGCTCCATCCTTAAAGCACCTGTTTGGAACAGACTCTTTAGGAAGAGATATATTCAGCCGGTTGATCTATGGCGGCCGTTTGTCCTTATCCATGGGCTTTATCTCATCCTTATTAAGCAGTGTATTTTCCATTATCATTGGATCTGTGGCCGGATATTTTGGCGGGAAAGTAGATAATGTGATCATGCGTATCTGCGATGTGGTCCAGGCCATTCCCGGTATCCTGATTGCCATTGTCCTCTGTACAGCCTTTGGCGATGGTTATATTAATACCATCATGGCCATGATGCTGGGCGGTATCGCTCCATCAGTGCGTTCCTCCCGAAGCCTGATCATGGCGGAGCGGTCCAACGAATACGTAGAAGCTGCCAAATCCATTAACTGCTCCACCCCCCGGGTGCTTTTTTACCACATGCTTTTAAATATCAGTCCGTTGATGATCGTAAACCTGACCATGGGTATGGGAAGTATTATTATGCTGGCAGCATCTTTAAGCTTTATCGGTCTGGGGATCAAGCCTCCCGCAGCCGAGTGGGGCGCCATGCTTTCAGCTGCCAGATCCACTTTCAGAAATTTCCCGTGGCAGATCATTTTCCCAGGATTGTTTATTTTCATTACAGTGCTTGCCATTAACCTGTTTGGTGATGGTCTGAGAGACGCGCTGGATCCTAAGATGAAGAAGTAAGGAGGGGAGCGGGAAATGGAATCAAAACCATTTTTATCGGTAAAGAATCTTTCTGTTATATATACATCAGGAAAATCCGTGATCCGGGCAGTGAACAATGTATCCTTTGACCTTTGTTCCGGCGGTACCCTGGGCCTTGTAGGGGAGACTGGCGCGGGAAAAACAACCATTGCCAAGTCTATTTTAAGGATCCTGCCAGATATGTCCGCAAAGATCACCAGCGGTTCTATTGAGCTTGACGGCAAGGATATGATGAAAATGTCTGAGAAGGAAATGCTGGAGATCCGGGGCAATCAGATTTCCATGATCTTTCAGGATCCTATGACAGCGCTGAATCCTGTACAGACCATCGGGGATCAGATTTCTGAAGGCATTTTGATCCATAATAAAATATCCAGGGAGGATGCCAGGGATATGACTGTAGATATGCTGAAAATGGTAGGCATCTCAGAAGAACGGTATAACAACTATCCCCACCAGTTTTCCGGCGGGATGAAGCAAAGAGTTGTTATTGCCATGGCATTAGCCTGTAATCCCAAGCTGCTTTTGGCGGATGAGCCGACAACAGCCCTGGATGTAACCATCCAGGCCCAGGTTCTTGAAATGATCCGGGATATTAAGCGGAAGCTGAACACGGCTCTGCTCCTTATTACCCATGATCTTGGGGTCGTGGCGGAGATGTGCGACAACGTAGCCATTGTCTATGCCGGAGAGATCATTGAATATGGCACAAAGCGTCATATTTTTAAAAATCCTCTCCATCCCTATACACGAGGACTGTTTAATTCTCTCCCAAGTATGAGTCGAAAGTCCGGAAGACTTCATCCCATTGACGGGCTTCCGCCGGATCCTTCAAATCTCCCCGCGGGATGTAAGTTCTATGAACGCTGCCCCAATGCCACAGAGCTTTGCGCCGCTCAGGAAATGACGTTAAAGGATATAGGCGACGGCCATTTATGCAGCTGTATGCTGTGCCAGAAGGAGGGAAAGTAAATGAGTACATGTATTGAGGTGAGAAACCTGAAAAAATATTTTGATACCCCTTCCGGACAGCTTCATGCAGTGGATGATGTTTCATTTAAAATCGAAAAGGGAACCACCATGGGCGTTGTAGGGGAGTCCGGCTGCGGAAAGTCCACTTTAGGGCGGACCATGATCCGCTTATATGACGCTACTGCAGGACAGGTATTTTTAGACGGAGAAGAAGTAACTAATGTGCGGGGAAAGAAGCTGAAAAAGGTTCGAGAACGGATGCAGATGATTTTTCAGGACCCATATTCATCTATTAATCCAAGACTGACCATCAGCACTACCATACGGGAGCCGCTGCTTTTATCCAAGCGGTTCTCCAAAAAGGAACTGGATTATGCGGTGGATAAGATCATGGATAAGGCTGGCATAGAAATGCGCCTGCGCAACGCCTATCCCCATGAACTGGATGGGGGAAGACGCCAGAGAGTAGGTATTGCCAGAGCTTTGGCTCTGGATCCGGAGTTTATCGTATGCGATGAACCGGTATCCGCTTTGGACGTATCCATCCAGGCTCAGATCCTGAATCTTTTAATGGATCTTTCAGAAACTGAGGGACTGACGCTTATGTTTGTGACTCATGATCTTTCTGTAGTACGTCATATTTCTCAAAATATTTGTGTGATGTATCTGGGACAGCTGGTGGAAACTTCTCCTACGGATCAGCTTTTTGAAACGCCTATGCATCCTTACACAAAAGCCCTGCTGTCGGCTATTCCGTCAGTAGACATTGACAAGCCCAGCCAGCGGATCATGCTGAAAGGCGAGCTTGTTTCTCCGGTGGACCCAAAACCCGGATGCCGGTTTGCCGCCAGGTGCCCCTATGCTCAGGAAAAGTGCCATGAACCTCAGGAATTGAAGGAATTATATCCGGGACATTTTGTAGCATGTCACAGAGCAAAAGAACTGGAGGAATGAAAATGTACCACAGCCGTTCATATCATCGTTTTTTTGAAGGTTATACAGAAAAAGGGATTGTTGATGCCAGCGGGAATTATAAGATCATCCGGGTATATACGGGAGATTATTATGAAGCACAGCTTTCAAAGGGACAGCAGAAAAAATATAAACGTTCCGCATGCCTCCTTTATGGGGCTGGGGTGATTTTATACCTGGCTGCCGGGATACAGCCCTCAGGGATCAATCGATTAAGTCCTGTGGCTTTTCTGGAAGGCGTCCTGCTGATCCTGATTTTTCTCCTGGCCAGATCCATGTTTTATCTGATGACAGAAAAAGGACCCTATACCATAAGAAAGTATCGGATCATTTCGGAAAATACGAAGAAATATGCCAAAGGAGCAGCTTTGTGCAGCTGGATCATCGCCGGTATGGCCGTCGGGGGATATATCTTTTGGCTGATAGGGGGAAAAGCGGAATTGGATCTTTCATCGCTTATTTGTATCGTGGGATTTGCTGCCTGCGGCGCGGTATGGTACCGGATCTTTTCTATGGAAAAGAGGATTGTCTACGAAAAAAGAGAAAATCATCAGGTCCGGCCGGAAAAAGGGGTGGACATTTTATATTAGACTAAAATCTGTAGTAGGAAAGGAAAGATAAAAGCCATGAAAGCAGGAGCAGGAAAGTCCAGGATCTTCATTCCTCAAGAGGTGTTTCCCCTGGAAGGCTGCACCAGGGAAGAAACACCGATTCATGCCAGGGCCCTGGTTCTGGATTACGAAGAGAAAACCGTTATTGTATCATTAGAGCTTCCCTCTGTGAGAAATCCCGGGGATATGGCGGCGCTAAAAGCAACAGCGGCCCGGGAAACCGGCGTGCCGGTTGGATCTGTGTGGATGTGTACGACTCATAATCTTTCGGCTATACATATTCCGCCGGAAGAGGAGATGCCCCAAAAACATGGGCTGGTTCTGGCAGCAGTGGATGAGGCTGTGAAATCCGCCTGCCGCACTGCTGTCCGCCGACTGCGTTCGTCAAAAATAGGGATTGGCACCGGAACCTGTGATATTAATACAAGCCGGGATATATATACAAACCAAGGATGGTGGAACGGAATTAATGGGGTAAGCAGGGAAGATAAGCTGCTGACAGTATTTAAGTTTGAATCCATGGATGGGGAGCCTTTGGCTCTTTTGTATCATTACCCGGTAAAGTGCTGCACTGCCCAGGGGGCGGTTTACCCGGATGGGACCCGAGTGTGCTCCTCAGAGCTTTCCGGGGTGAGCAGCACAAGGATCGAAGCATCTATAAACGCCCCGGCTATATTTTTTATGGGAGCAGCGGCGGACATGGTGCCAAAACTGTATGCCAGCTATTCTAAAGCAGATGAGGATGGGAATCTTGTTTCCATGGATTTTGGCCTTAAAAAGGGACTTGCTGTTAAAGATGAGCTGGGCCGGATCCTGGCTGAGGCAGTGTTGGAAATTTTTGAAAGAATATCCTGCCGGGAAAATGTGCCCCTCAGGCAAACGCAGGTATGCTATGAATATCCGGGACAAAAGTTTTATTATGAAGGAAAGCCCTATCATCCCACGCCGGATTACGTATATCTTCCCGGGGAGCCTCAGACGCTGGAGGCTACCCTGCTGGCCTTGGATAATACAGTACTTATCGGGATCATGCCGGAAACCACAGCTATTACCGGCATACAGCTTCGGGAAAAGGCTGACGGCTTTGTGCCTCTTTTAGTATCCTTGGTCAACGGAGGCAAGGATTATATGGCAGACGAGCTGTCATATGACCGATGCACCTTTAGCGGCACGCACTCTGTTTTTGCCCGGGGAAGCGCGGAGCGGTTTGTGGCGGATATACTTCAGCGGATTGAGGAATGGCTTAGGAAAGGAAATGAACAGGATGAATAAGGAAAATGTATTGTTATGCGGCGCCGGAAAGGCAAAAATCACACCGCCCAGGGAGCTGTTTGACCATTTATTCGGGTTAATGAAAAGCTCTTTTGGGGACATATATGATGAATTATATGCCAGGGTGATCCTGCTCCAAAACGCGCATAAAAAGCTTCTCATTGCGTCTGTGGATCTGGACAAGGCGCCCTGTCCGGTAGAATTTACCCAAAAGCTTCAGGAGGTTACAGGGGTGCCTAAAGAAGATATGCTGTTTTTCGGGATCCATACGCATGCGGCTCCCATTACAGGATACCGTCCTTTTGAGGCACGCAATGATATTACAAAGAAGCCGCCCCAGGTACAGGAGGCTGTTCACAAATATGAGCAAATCGTTCTGGAAGGACTGATCCAGGCAGCCCGGGACGCTATGTCAGGTCTGCGTCCGGCAAAATATGGCTTTGCCTATGGAACAAGCTATATTAATGTAAACCGGACCCGGCTGTATAAAGAGCGCAGGCCTGACGGAAGTCAAGCGTTTTATACAGGCCAGGGCTGGAATGTGAAAGATGCGGATCCCACAGCATTTCTTATGCGGTTTGAGGATCTTAAGGGCAAGCCTATTGCCTTTCTTATGAACTATGCCATGCACAATGTAGCCATGTTTCTGAATGACTGCGGAGACGGCCGTATGGCAGTCAGCAGCGATGTAGGCGGGAACGTGTCAAAGCATATGGAAGCCTGGTTTCCTGGGGCTGTAGCCTTATGGTCCAGCGGAGCGGCCGGGGATATGAACTGTATTTTTAATCCGGCCCTGATGGAGTTTCCGGATCCGGAAACCGGGGCATACAAGGCCAGGAATTTAAGAGATTTAAAAACTGTATCTGCATTTATGGAATATATGGCAGCCATCCATTTTCATGACATGCTGGAGATTAATGAGAAGATCTGTGTTTTGGAGGATCGGCCCCAGCTTCAGACCGCCACAGAGTATTCTAAAACTCCGGCCTGCACCAATGCCATGACATCCCAGGATTATGACCGGATTCCGGGCAAGACTTATAATATCCGGCTGCGGCTGTTCCATATTGGCCAGGTGGCCCTTATCGGCGTAGATGGTGAGTTGTATTCCCGTTTGGGCAAGGTGATCCGGGAAGCTTCGCCGATGAAAAATACAGTGATCATTACCCATGAGTCCAGTCTGCTTTTAGATAATCCCGGGTATATTTACGATGATGAAACCATTGCCATGGTACAGAAAAGCTATGGCTGCGGTCTGCCGGGATGGCAGAACTTTTATGGAGTACCCTATACGGTAGCTCCGTCCCTTAAAAAATGTACAAAGCATTTATTTGAAATCCAGCAATAAATAACGAGGAAATGAAAATGACAAAAGATGTGGCTATTGAAAAATATAATGATAAAATATGGAACAGTTCCTTTATCAGTGTATTTATGGCCAATGCGTTAATGTACCTGGGACAGTGGATGTGCAATTCCCTTTTTGCCAAATATACCGATTATTTGGGAGCTTCGGTAACCATCGTTGGGGTAGCCACCAGTGCATTTGCATATACGGCCATTATTATTAAGTTTATTTCAGCGCCGGCCATTGATACTTTTAATAAAAAATGGATCGCATGTCTGTCTATGGCAGTCATGGCAATTTCATTTCTTGGGTATAGTATTTCGCCCAATGTGACTTTGCTGGTAATTTTCAGACTCCTCCAGGGATGCTGCCAGGGCTTTACGGCAACCTGCTGTCTGGCCCTGGCAACAGATACCCTTCCACCCCACAAGATCGGGAGCGGGATCGGGTATTTTACTCTGGCTCAGGCCATGTGCCAGGCCATAGGTCCTACCATTGCGTTAAATATTATGACCCGGTTCGGATACCGGACGGCATTTATGGCGGCGGCAGCGTCCACCTTCTGCGGCGCGTTATTAACTTTGCGGATAAAAAATAATTTTGTCCAGACAAAGAAATTTAAGCTTTCACTGTCAAGTATGATCGCAAAAGAAGCTTTGATCCCGTCAATGATTTTATTCTGCTTTAGTATTGTATATTCCAATATTAATTCATTTTTGATCCTTTACGGAGAAAGCCGGGGTATGGCGACAGAAAAAATCGGATTATTTTTTACGGTTTATGCCATTACCCTTCTTTTTTCCAGGCCCCTGATCGGCAGGATGACAGATAAGTATGGTTATGTTAAGGTTCTCCTTCCGGCAATGCTCTGCTTTGCTTTGTCCTTTTTTATGATCAGTATTTCAGATCGGATATGGAAGCTTCTTCTGGCGGCGTTTATTAACGCCTTTGGCTTCGGCGCTTCTCAGCCTGCAGTCCAGGCTTTGTGTATGAAGCTTGTTCCAAAAGAAAAGCGGGGAGCAGGAAGCTGCACCAGTTATCTTGGAAATGACGGCGGTAACTTGGTTGGACCGCTGATTGCCGGGACACTGATCGAAAGCTATGGCTATTCTACCATGTGGCGGGTCATGCTGATCCCTATTGTTGTATCCATGGGAATTGTTATAGGATTTAGAAAAACGATTGGACGGGCAAATCATATCCAGTCTTAGCCGGAATAAAATAAAACCCCGGTGTTTCTTCCTTAAGAAGCTTCTTTTTCCAGAAGGCTCCGTAAGGAAGAAGCACCGGGCTTTTTCATTAATATTCCATCTGTGCGTCTTCTGAATCTGTGATCTTTAATGCCACAGAAACGGAAAGTACCAGCAGGGCTCCGAGAACCGGAAGGATCACAGAGCTTAAAATGATAAAAAAGCGTTTCAACAGTTTTAAATGTTTTAATTTCATAACCTTACTTCACCTCTTATTTTGGTTAGTGTGCCGCATCCTGCACACTGAGGATTTAACGGTACTATTTGGCTTAGCGCTCTCTGGCCGGCTTGCGGTCTGCCAGGATAAAAAAGCAGAAGCCGATGGCAAACATGACGGATAAGGCGCCAACGCCCAGGTTTACATTGCCGGTGAGCTGGCTGATTAAGGATACCAGGGTTGTTCCGGCAAATGATGCCCCTTTGCCGCAAATATCATAAATGCCAAAATATTCTCCCGATTTGTCTGCCGGGATGATCTTGGCAAAGTATGAACGGGACATTGCCTGAATGGCGCCCTGGAAAATACCTACACATACGGCCAGGATCCAGAACTGGTACTGGCGGCTAAGACCGATGCCGTAAAGGGCAATCAGAAAGTAAGCGCCGATACATATAAGGATGATTCTGGAAATTGCCACTTTTCTGGAAAGCCGTCCGAAAAACAGGGCCGCAGGGAAGGCAACGATCTGAGTCAGGAGCAGCGCCAGAAGAAGACCGGTGGTATCCAGGCCAAGGGCGGTTCCGTAGGCGGTAGCCATATCAATGATGGTATAAACCCCATCAATATAGAAGAAAAACGCGATAAGGAAAAACAGCACCTTTTTGTCATTTTTCAGTTCTTTAAAAATCCTGCCAAGACGGCGGAAGCTTTCTCTTACCGGATGGCTTTCCACAGATACATAGTATTTCTGCTCATAGGATCTGAAAAGCGGCAGGGAAAGCAAAAACCACCACAGGGCAATCAGGAGAAATGCAATGGACATCGCAGTTTCCATAGTCATGCCCAGATTTTCGTAAAACAGGACTAAAAGCAGGCTTAAAATAAAGGGAATACAGCTTCCAATATAACCCCATGCGTAGCCGTGAGCTGAGACTTCATCCATCCGCTCTTTCGTCGTTACATCCGTGAGCATGGCATCATAGATGACAAGGCTTAAGGAGTAGGCGGATTTTGCAATAACAAACAGGAGCAAAAACCACAGCCACGAGGACATAAAGCCAAGAAGCACACAGCCGATAGCCCCTAAAAGCAGGGAAGCCATAAAGATCTTTTTCTTCCAGCCTTTTAAGTCTGAGGCTGTGCCAAGGGTAGGGCCTAAAATAGCCACAATAATGGTGGAAATGGATGTGGCATATCCCCAGTAAGCCAGGTAGTCTACATCGGAAATTCCCGCATTTCCAGCCAGAAAATTAAAGTAGATAGGCATGATGGTGGATATCAGCAGGGTAAACGCGGAATTCCCCACATCATAGAGTACCCATTTTAGCTCAAGTTTATTGAGTTTAAATTTCATAGTTCAGTTCCTCCTGTCTTTTATATAAGGTTACAAAATGACGGCGCCAACGCAAAGACACCGGACACTATTATTATATGACAAAATTTACTTTATATAAAGTGTAACATTCCTGTTTTAAAATGTTATGAATCCTGGAGTAAAGTTGTGTAAAATGTGTGTAATATGGAAAAGATTGAAAAAAGTTGAAAAAAATATCCCTGGAAAAATAAAAAAATCCTTGAAATGCCCAGGCGTTTCGTGTATAATACTTGATGTTGTGGCATGATAGCGGTGAAGCGTGAGGTTGCTGCAAGGTGTTTGCAGGTGTTCCGTGGAGCGAATGTCAAGTTAAGAAAACTGGCGACAAGTCACTGTACTAAGTAAACCATCTGCCAAGAGAGCAGAAGCGCGTGTGAGATATTTCAGGATACACACGGGTGAGTGTACAGTCACCGCTTGTCGTACTGATTGAAAGTGCGAAAAGGAGGCGGCTTTTTTTATGGCAAGTCAAGTAATGAGAATTACTCTCAAGGCGTATGATCACAAACTGATCGATCAGAGTGCTGGCAAAATCATTGAAACTGTTAAAAAGACTGGATCTAAGGTGAGCGGACCGGTTCCATTACCGACAAAGAAAGAGGTTGTTACAATCTTAAGAGCTGTTCATAAGTACAAAGATTCCAGAGAGCAGTTTGAGCAGAGAACACACAAGAGACTGATTGACATCATTACGCCGACACAGAAGACCGTAGACGCATTATCCAGACTGGAGATGCCTGCAGGTGTTTACATCGACATTAAGATGAAAACAAAGTAATTAATTTAAGCTAATGATCCTTAGGGTTTATATAGTTGATCGGGATACACCGAATACTCATAGTAGACCGTCTAGGATGAGCGCGAAAGCGTTCCGCTGTAGATTATAACAGGAGGTGCATTCTTAGAATGAAGAAAGCAATTTTAACGACAAAAGTCGGAATGACTCAGATTTTTAATGAAGACGGGGTATTAACTCCCGTAACTGTTCTTCAGGCTGGTCCTTGTGTAGTAACACAGGTTAAGACTGTAGAAAATGATGGTTACAGTGCAATCCAGGTTGGATTTGGCGACATCAGAGAAAAACTGGTAAACAAACCGAAAAAAGGCCATTTTGCGAAAGCGGGCGTTTCTGCAAAGAGATTTGTAAAAGAGTTCAGACTTGAAGATGCAGAGAGCTACACATTAGGCCAGGAAATCAAGGCAGACATTTTTGCTGTTGGTGATAAGATTGATGCCACTGCAAAATCCAAAGGTAAAGGATTCCAGGGCGCTATTAAAAGACATGGACAGTCCAGAGGACCTATGGCTCATGGTTCCAAATACCACAGACATGCAGGTTCCAATGGTTCTGCAACAACTCCGGGCCGCGTATTCAAAGGCAAACACATGCCTGGCCATATGGGCGCTGTGAAAGTAACAGTTCAGAATCTGGAAGTTGTAAGAGTCGATGCAGATCAAAACCTGATCTTAGTTAAGGGCTCTGTACCAGGACCAAAGAAGTCTTTGGTAATGCTTAAAGAATCAGTAAAAGCGTAATTGCTGGAAGGAGGATATACAGATGGCAAAAGTATCTGTTTACAATATTGAAGGCAATCAGGTTGGCGAAATGGAACTGAACGATGCGATCTTCGGTGTTGAAGTAAACGAACATCTGGTTCACATGGCAGTAGTCAATCATCTTGCTGCAAAACGACAGGGCACACAGAGTGCCAGAACCCGTTCCGAAGTGTCCGGCGGCGGAAAGAAACCTTGGAGACAGAAAGGTACAGGTCACGCAAGACAGGGCTCAACAAGAGCGCCTCAGTGGACAGGCGGCGGCGTAGTATTTGCTCCAAAGCCAAGAAACTACGATTTCAAGATCAATAAAAAGGAAAGAAGACTGGCGCTTAAGTCTGTTCTGACTTCCAAAGTAAATGAAAATAAATTCATCGTTCTTGATTCCTTTAACTTGGACGAGATCAAAACTAAGAAATTCCAGGCTGTTATGAACAACTTGAAAGTAACGAAAGCTTTAGTGGTTCTCAATGAAAAGAATGAGAATGTAACATTATCAGCAAGAAACATTCCTACGGTTAAAACAGCTCTGACAAACACTATCAACGTATATGACATCTTAAAGTACGACACAGTTGTTGTAACAAAGGATGCTGTTGATACAATCCAGGAGGTGTACGCATAATGGCAGATTTAAAATATTATGATGTAATCCTTAAACCGGTTGTTACAGAAAAAAGTATGAATGCTATGGCTGAAAAGAAGTACACATTCTTCGTTCATCCGGACGCGACAAAGGCTCAGATTAAAGAAGCTGTTGAAAAGATGTTTGAAGGAACTAAAGTAGATTCTGTAAATACTATGAACAAAGATGGCAAGGTAAAAAGACGCGGTATGACTTTTGGACGTACAGCTAAGACAAAAAAAGCCATCGTTAAGCTTACAGCTGAGAGCAAAGATATTGAAATCTTCCAAGGCTTATAATGCTTGATCGCAACTTTATAGGGAACGCCCGGTAGCGTTCCAGCTTAAACGCAATAAAAGCGTGATGATAAATTGACACTTGAAAGGAGTGAACATCATGGGTATCAAAACCTATAACCCATATACACCTTCCAGAAGACATATGACCGGCTCTGATTTCTCCGAGATCACAAAGTCCACTCCCGAGAAATCCCTTGTAGTTTCTCTTAAAAAGCATGCCGGACGTAACAGTCAGGGAAAAATCACAGTAAGGCATCACGGCGGCGGCGCCAAGAGAAAATATAGAATTGTTGATTTTAAGAGAAATCACAAAGATGGTATTCCGGCAACAGTTAAAGCGATCGAATACGATCCTAACAGAACAGCAAATATCGCTCTGATCTGCTACGCAGACGGCGAAAAAGCATATATCCTTGCACCTGAAGGCCTGAAAGTAGGCATGAAGATCATGAATGGACCTGAGGCAGAAGTAAGAGTTGGCAACTGCTTACCTCTCTCTGAAATCCCTGTAGGTACAGAGCTTCATAACATTGAGCTTCATCCTGGCAAAGGCGGACAGCTTGTTCGTTCCGCAGGAAACTCTGCTCAGTTAATGGCTAAAGAAGGCAAGTATGCAACCCTTAGATTACCTTCCGGTGAAATGAGAATGGTGCCTATCGCAGGCAGAGCTACCATCGGCGTTGTTGGCAATGGCGATCATGAGCTGATCAACATCGGTAAGGCTGGACGTAAACGTCACATGGGCATCCGTCCTACAGTCCGTGGTTCTGTTATGAACCCCAATGACCATCCACATGGTGGTGGTGAAGGCCGTGCTCCAATCGGCCGTTCCGGCCCGTTAACTCCATGGGGCAAACCGGCACTGGGGCTTAAGACACGTAAGAAGAATAAGAAATCCAATAAGATGATCGTAAGAAGACGTGACGGAAGCATTATTAAATAATTAATCTAAGGAGGTTAGATCAATGGCCAGATCACTTAAAAAAGGACCATTTGCAGATGCTCATTTGCTTAAAAAAGTAGATGCCATGAACGCATCAGGGGACAAGAGCGTAATCAAAACCTGGTCCCGTCGTTCCACTATCTTCCCACAAATGGTTGGACATACAATTGCGGTACATGACGGCAGAAAGCATGTTCCTGTATATATTACCGAAGATATGGTTGGACATAAATTAGGCGAATTCGTTGCGACCAGAACCTACAGAGGTCATGGGAAGGACGAAAAGAAAGCAAGACGTTAAGGATAGGTTGAAAGGAGGCTGTATCCATGGCTAAAGGACATAGATCCCAGATTAAGAGAGAAAGAAATGCCAACAAAGATACAAGACCAAGCGCGAAATTGTCATACGCAAGAGTGTCTGTACAGAAAGCATGCTTTGTTCTTGATGCGATCAGAGGCAAAGATGTACAGACGGCATTAGCTATTTTATCATATAATCCAAGATATGCATCCAGCATTATCAAGAAGTTACTGGAATCTGCCATTGCAAACGCAGAAAACAATAACGGCATGAACAGAAACAATCTTTACATCGAAGAGTGCTACGCGAACAAAGGGCCTACGATGAAGCGTATTCAGCCGAGAGCACAGGGCAGAGCATACAGAATCGAAAAGAGAATGAGCCACATCACAGTGGTACTCAATGAAAGATAAGGAGGAGAATCATGGGACAGAAAGTTAATCCTCACGGATTGAGAGTCGGAATTATTAAAGATTGGGACTCCAAATGGTATGCGGAAGCAGACTTTGCCGATAATCTGGTAGAAGATTACAATATCCGTAAATATCTTAAAAAGAGATTATATAATGCTGGTATTGCCAGAATTGAAATTGAAAGAGCATCTGACCGTGTAAAAGTTATCGTTCACACAGCAAAGCCTGGTGTTGTGATCGGCAAAGGCGGTTCAGAGATTGAAAAAGTAAAGAAAGAAGTTTCCAAGTTTACAAACAAGAAGCTTTTCATTGATATTAAAGAAGTAAAGAGACCGGACAAAGATGCTCAGCTTGTTGCTGAAAACATTGCAGCACAGCTTGAAAATCGTGTATCCTTCAGACGTGCTATGAAATCTGCGATGCAGAGAACCATGCGTGCCGGCTGCCAGGGTATCAAGACTTCTGTTTCCGGACGTCTTGGCGGCGCTGATATGGCCCGTACAGAGTTCTACAGCGAAGGTACTATTCCACTTCAGACATTAAGAGCTGACATTGACTATGGATTTGCTGAAGCCGACACAACATATGGTAAGATCGGTGTTAAGACATGGATCTATCATGGCGAAGTTCTTCCAGTGAAGGGCAACAAGGAAGGGAGCGATAAATAATGTTAATGCCAAAAAGAGTTAAGCGTCGTAAACAGTTCCGCGGCTCTATGAGAGGAACTGCACAGCGCGGTAATAAGATCACTTACGGTGAATATGGTATTGTGGCGCTTGAGCCTGCTTGGATCAAATCCAACCAGATCGAAGCTGCCCGTATCGCTATGACACGTTACATCAAACGTGGCGGTAAAGTTTGGATTAAAATTTTCCCTGACAAACCTGTAACTACTAAACCAGCTGAAACACGTATGGGTTCCGGTAAAGGTTCACTGGAATACTGGGTGGCAGTTGTTAAGCCAGGCAGAGTTATGTTTGAGATCTCCGGTGTTCCCGAAGAGGTTGCAAAAGAAGCTCTTCGTCTTGCTACACACAAGCTTCCGGTGAAATGCAAAGTTGTTTCTCGCGCAGACTTAGAAGGCGGTGATAACAGTGAAAACTAATACTTATGTTAAAGAATTAAAGGCAAAGACAGCTGCAGAGCTGCAGGCAGAATTAGTGAGCGCGAAGAAGGAATTGTTTAACTTAAGATTCCAGAGCGCAACCAATCAGTTAAATAACACAAGCAGAATTAAGGAAGTCCGCAAGAACATTGCGAGGATCCAGACAGTCATCACTGAAAAGGCAAACGCTGCCGAATAATCCGGTCGGCCTTCTGTCATGTCAAAGCAAAAGTGGTGGATCTGGCGGGACCGGGGCATCACTCAGGAGATGACAGCATAAGAAAGGAGCATTGTTGTGGAAAGAAATCTTAGAAAAGTAAGAACGGGCATCGTTGTCAGCAATAAGATGAACAAAACAGTCGTTGTTGCTGTACAGGACCGTGTAAGACATCCACTTTATAAGAAGATCGTTGATAGAACGTATAAATTAAAAGCTCACGATGAAAAGAATGAGTGCAATATTGGCGACAGAGTAAGAGTTATGGAAACAAGACCTTTATCCAAAGATAAGAGATGGAGACTTGTAGAAATTATCGAAAGAGCTAAATAATTTAGGTCAGGCCAATAAGGAGGTAACCCTAAAGGATACCCGCATGGCCATAGGTCAGGCCAATAAGGAGGTAAAGTCATGATTCAACAGGAGACCAGACTTCGTGTGGCTGATAATACTGGTGCAAAAGAACTTCTCTGCATCCGTGTATTAGGCGGTTCCACCAGAAGATATGCGAATATAGGCGACATTATCGTTGCTTCGGTCAAAGATGCAACACCAGGCGGAGTTGTTAAAAAGGGTGATGTTGTTAAAGCTGTTGTTGTTCGTACTGTAAAAGGCGCTCGCCGTAAAGACGGTTCTTACATCCGTTTTGACGAAAATGCAGCAGTCATCATCAAAGACGACTTAAACCCGAGAGGAACACGTATTTTTGGACCAGTAGCCCGGGAATTAAGAGAGAAACAGTTTATGAAGATTGTTTCCCTGGCACCGGAAGTACTGTAAGGAGGTATCGGCTGTGTCTAATATTAAGATTAAAAAAGGCGACCTTGTAAGAGTAATCGCCGGTAAAGATAAAGGTAAAGACGGTAAGGTTATCGCAGTCAACCACAAAAAAAATACTGTGCTGGTTGAAGGCGTAAATATGATCACAAAGCACACAAAACCTTCAGCTGCCAATCAGCAGGGCGGTATCATCCATCAGGAAGGTCCCCTTCATGTTTCCAATGTAATGTATCTTTACAATGGAAAGCCTGCCCGGATCCAGTATCAGATCAAGGACGGTAAAAAAGTTCGCGCTGCTAAAGTGAAAGATGCTGAAGCAGTGATCATTGACTGATTGCAGGAAGGAGGACGCAAAACGTGAGTAGATTAAAAGAAACTTACAATAATGAAATTGTTGCAGCAATGACTGCAAAATTTGGATATAAAAACGTTATGCAGGTTCCTAAGCTTGACAAGATCGTTATCAACATGGGTGTTGGCGAAGCAAAGGATAATGCAAAAACTCTTGATGCAGCTGTTAAGGATATGGAGATCATCGCTGGACAGAAAGCTGTTGTTACTAAGGCTAAAAAGTCTGTAGCTAACTTTAAGATCCGTGAAGGTATGTCTATCGGCTGCAAAGTAACCTTAAGAGGCGAAAAAATGTACGAATTTGCAGATCGTCTGATCAATCTTGCCCTTCCCCGGGTACGTGACTTCAGAGGTGTCAGCGCAGATTCCTTCGACGGCAGAGGCAACTATGCTTTAGGTATTAAAGAACAGCTGATCTTCCCCGAGATCGAGTATGATAAAGTAGAAAAAGTAAGAGGTATGGACGTGATTTTTGTTACAACCGCTCATACAGATGAAGAAGCTCGTGAACTGTTAAGATTGTTTGGTATGCCATTCAAGAGATAATAAGGAGGGAAATTTCATGGCTAAAACAGCAATGAAAGTTAAACAGCAGCGTCCTGCTAAGTTTTCCACAAGAGAATACAGCCGCTGCAGAATCTGTGGCCGTCCCCACGCTTACTTAAGAAAATACGGTGTCTGCAGAATCTGCTTCCGCGAATTAGCATATAAGGGCCAGATTCCTGGTGTTACAAAGGCAAGCTGGTAAGTAAGTCCTTGGCGCTTTAGCTGCGGCAAGCAGACAGGGTGCAAGGCTGATCTTCGATGCGGGCGGGGAACACTTCAGAAAGAAGTGTCCAACGCCGAAATTGAAGACAGCATATGAGACGTTTGAAAAGGAGGAACAAATTCCATGACGATGAGCGATCCTATTGCAGATATGCTTACAAGAATCCGTAATGCAAACACTGCAAAACATGATACAGTTGATATTCCTGCATCTAAGATGAAAGAAGCTATTGCAAAGATCCTTTTTGATGAAGGTTATATTAAAAGCTATGAGATCACTGGCGAAGGTGTAACCCGCACCATCAAAGTGACATTAAAATATGGTCAGGATAAAAACCAGAAGACAATTTCCGGTATTAAGAGAATTTCCAAACCTGGGCTTCGTGTTTATGCAAATGCAGAAGAGATGCCTAAAGTCCTTGGCGGTCTTGGTGTAGCTATTGTTTCCACAAACAAAGGCGTGATCACAGACAAAGAAGC
>CAZMGH010000001.1:91915-115663 GCA_964565805.1 uncultured Lachnospiraceae bacterium | reverse complement strand
TAAATTTATCATATATATTATGGAGGTACGGGCATGTCACGTATAGGAAGAATGCCAATCGCTATCCCTGCAGGGGTAACTGTAGATATAGCAGAAAATAATAAAGTGACTGTAAAAGGTCCTAAGGGAACACTTGAAAGAGTATTACCCGCTGAGATGGACATTAAAATTGAAGATGGACATGTAGTGGTTACAAGACCTAATGATTTAAAGAAAATGAAATCTTTACATGGTCTTACAAGAACCCTTATTCATAACATGGTTGTTGGCGTTACTGAGGGCTACAAGAAAGATCTTGAAATCAACGGCGTTGGTTACAGAGCTCAGAAACAGGGCAACAAATTAATCTTATCTTTAGGATATTCACATCCTGTGGAAATGGTAGATCCGGAAGGCGTTACTACCACACTTGATGGTCAGACCAAAATTACAGTTTCTGGTATCGATAAAGAAAAGGTTGGCCAGTATGCGGCTGAAATCAGAGACAAGAGAAGACCTGAACCTTACAAGGGTAAAGGTATTAAATATGCGGATGAGGTTATCAGACGTAAGGTTGGTAAGACCGGTAAGAAATAAGTAAAGGAGTGAATATAATGGTTAGCAAAGAGTCAAGAAGTAAAATTCGTAAAAATAAACACAGACGTCTGCGCCATCATCTTGCAGGCACACCGCAGCGTCCTCGTTTAGCTGTATTCAGAAGTAATAATCATATTTACGCTCAGATCATTGACGACACAGTTGGCAACACTCTTGTAGCTGCTTCTACAGTGGAAAGAGAGATCAAAGAAAGCCTTGAAAAGACAAACAATGTTGACGCTGCAGCCGCTGTAGGCACAGCCATTGCTAAAAAGGCTCTTGAAAAAGGGATCACTCAGGTCGTATTTGACAGAGGCGGATTTATCTATCAGGGTAAAGTTCAGGCATTAGCCGATGCAGCTAGAGAAGCTGGATTACAATTCTAGCAAGGAGGAAAACACATGAAACGTACAATCATTGATGCTAGTCAATTAGAATTATCAGAAAAAGTAGTATCAATCAAACGTGTAACTAAGGTTGTTAAGGGTGGCCGTAACTTCCGTTTCGCAGCTTTAGTTGTCGTTGGTGATGGCAACGGACATGTCGGCGCAGGCTTAGGAAAAGCTACTGAAATTCCTGAGGCGATCCGCAAAGGCAAAGAAGACGCTATCAAAAAGCTTATTGAAGTGCCGGTTGATGAAAACGGCAGCGTAACACACGATAATTTAGGTAAATTCGGAAGTGCAACTGTTTTACTTAAACAGTCTCCTCTGGGTACTGGTATCATCGCCGGTGGCCCGGCCCGTGCGGTTCTCGAACTTGCCGGCTATAAGAATATCCGTACAAAATCTCTGGGTTCCAGTAACAAACAGAATGTTGTACTTGCAACCATCGATGGTCTTTCAAATCTGACAACCATTGAAGAAGTTGCCAAAAAACGCGGCAAATCTGTTGAAGAGATTCGCGGGTAGTTAAGGAGGCATAAAAAATGGCAGATAAATTAAAGATCACTTTAGTTAAATCTACAATTGGTGCAGTTCCTAAGCATAGAAGAACTGTAGAAGCTCTTGGCCTTAAGAAGCTTCATCATACAGTTGAATTGCCAAACAACGCAGCAGTAAAGGGCATGGTAAATCAGGTTAAACATCTTGTAAAAGTTGAAGAAATCTGATCTGTCTGTAAAAATGTAAGGAGGTGCTAAGATGAATTTATCAGAATTAAAACCAGCCGCTGGTTCTAAGCATAGCAATAATTTCAGAAGAGGCCGTGGACATGGTTCAGGTAACGGCAAGACTGCAGGCAAGGGCCATAAAGGTCAGAAAGCTCGTTCCGGAGCTCCAAGACCGGGTTTTGAAGGCGGTCAGATGCCTTTATACAGACGTATTCCTAAGAGAGGTTTTACAAACATCAACAGCCGTGACATCGTTGCTATTAATGTAGATGTTTTAAATCGCTTCGAGGACGGCGCTGAGGTTACAATTGAAACTCTTATTGAGGCAGGTGCGATAAAGAACCCTAAAGACGGTGTAAAAATTCTTGGAAATGGTGAGCTTACTAAAAAATTAACTGTGAAAGCAAATGCCTTCAGTGCAGGTGCAGCAGAAAAAATTCAGGCTCTTGGTGGAACAGTAGAGGTGATCTAATGCTGACAACGCTTAAAAATGCGTTTAAAATCAAAGATATTCGTTCACGTATTTTATATACATTTGTGATGCTCATTGTTGTCAGACTTGGAGCTGCGATCCCTACACCGGGAGTAAATAGCGAGGTATTTGCTGCCTGGTTTGCCAATCAAACGGCAAGCTCAGGCGGCGCTCTGGATTTTTTTAATGCTATGACCGGCGGATCATTTACACAAATGTCCGTTTTTGCCCTGGGCATTACACCTTACATTACATCTTCCATTATTATGCAGCTTTTGACGATTGCGATTCCAAAGTTGGAAGAAATGCAGCGTGACGGAGAAGATGGAAGAAAAAAGATCCGCGAGGTTACCCGTTATGTGACCATTGCATTGGCTGTTATTGAAGGCCTTGCTATGGGAATCACATTTTCCAGATCCGGTTATCTGACAAACGATAGTGTATTTGGTGTGATTATCGTTGTATTTACACTGACAGCTGGTTCCTCCCTTATTATGTGGATTGGTGAACAGATTACTGAAAAGGGCATAGGCAATGGTATCTCCATTGTCCTGCTGGTGAATATCGTATCCGGGATTCCCGAGGATTTCAGCAATCTCTTTGAGCAATTCATCGTCGGCGCCAGCAATGTTGCCATAGGTGTCCTGGCGGCAGTCATTATTATTGCAGTCATTGCTTTTACCATTATCCTGGTCGTCTATCTCCAGGGGGGTGAAAGACGTATCCCGGTTCAGTATTCTAAAAAGGTTATAGGCCGCCGTATGATGGGCGGGCAGTCTACAAATATTCCTTTAAAAGTAAATACTGCCGGTGTTATCCCCATTATTTTTGCCTCATCAATTATGTCTCTGCCTGGTATTATTGTAAACTTTATCGGTACAACGCCGGGAGGCATTTGGGGCCATATTTTAAACGGTTTAAACAGTAATAACTGGTGTGTTCCATCAACGCCATGGTACAGTATCGGTTTGCTCGTTTATATCGTCATGGTAATCTTTTTCGCCTATTTCTATACAGCAATCACTTTCAATCCTATGGAAATTGCCGACAATATGAAAAAGCAGGGCGGCTTTATCCCAGGTATTCGCCCGGGCAAGCCTACTGTAGATTACCTGACAAAAATCTTAAATAATATTATCTTTATTGGTGCCTGCGGTCTTGTGATCGTTGCCTTTATTCCAATTCTCTTTAATGGTGTTTTCGGAGCTAGTGTTTCCTTTGGCGGGACATCCCTCATCATTATTGTAGGTGTTGTATTAGAGACGATGAAACAAGTCGAGTCCATGATGCTTGTGCGTCATTATAAAGGCTTCCTGAATGATTGATCGTATAGCCGCTCATTAAAATGGGCGGCTGTATTTTTAATTTTAGGTATTGTTTTAGGAATGTTTTTGTATTATACTAAAAACAGTGCCTTAATCCCCCTTTATGATAAAGGCATAAGTGAAACACGTTGATTCCTGCGTAAAAGCAGGCAGTTTACCCCATGGTCTTCACAGACCTGGACCATTGGGGAGGAAATTGTTGGACATATGAATGGAGGATAATTATTATGAAAATAATTATGCTGGGTGCCCCTGGTGCCGGTAAAGGTACACAGGCAAAGAAAATTGCAGAAGTATGCAATGTTCCTCATATATCAACCGGAGATATTTTCAGAGCAAATATCAAAAATGGTACTGAGCTTGGCGCTAAAGCCAAAGAGTATATGGATAAAGGTCTTTTAGTACCGGATGAATTGGTCTGCGATCTCGTTGTTGATAGAATTCAACAATCCGACTGTGAAAAAGGGTATATTTTAGATGGATTCCCAAGAACCATCCCTCAGGCACAGGCCCTGACAAATGCCCTTAATGCCATCGGCCAGAAGATGGACTATGCGATTAATATTGAAGTTCCTGACGAAAATATTATCGAAAGAATGTCTGGCCGCCGTGCATGTGTTGGATGCGGAGCAACATACCATGTGGTTTATAATCCTACCAAGGTTGAAGGCGTCTGCGATGTGTGCGGTGAAGCCCTCATTCTTCGAGATGATGATAAACCTGAAACTGTGAAAAATCGTCTGAATGTATATCACGAACAGACACAGCCTCTTATTGACTACTATAAGAATGAAGGAATTCTTGCGGAAGTCGACGGCACAAAGAATATGGACGATGTATTTGCTGATATTTGTAAAGTGATAGGAGTCCGCTAATATGTCAGTAAGTATAAAGTCGCCGAAGCAGATCGAACTGATGCGAGAGGCCGGCAGATTGCTGGCGCTCGTCCATAAAGAGCTGCATAAAGCCCTGAAGCCGGGAATGTCTACATGGGACATTGATCAGCTTGGGGACAGTATGATCCGTGATTTCGGCTGTATTCCTAATTTTAAGAATTATAACGGATACCCGGCTTCCATCTGTGTGTCCGTTAATGATGAGGTCGTTCACGGGATCCCTTCAAAAGAGCATATTATCCGGGAAGGGGATATAGTCAGCTTGGACTGCGGGCTGATCTATCAGGGGATGCACTCAGACGCCGCCCGTACCTGGGGCGTAGGGGAGGTAGCTCCTGAAGCTGCCCGGCTTATGGAAATAACAAAACAAAGTTTTTTTGAAGGTATAAAATTGGCAAAGGAAGGAAATCATTTACATGAGATTTCCGCTGCGATTCAAGATTATGTGGAGGCCCATGGCTGCAGTGTTGTGCGGGACCTGGTTGGTCATGGCATAGGAACACATCTTCACGAAGATCCACAGATTCCCAATTTCAGACAGCGGGGCAGAGGTATCCGGCTGCAGGCGGGGATGACGCTGGCCATTGAACCGATGGTGAATGTCGGCCGATATGATGTGGTATGGCTTGATGATGACTGGACTGTTGTTACCGAAGATGGTTCCCTTTCAGCTCATTATGAAAATACGATCCTTATTACAAAAGACGGCTGCGAGATCTTGACCTTATTGCCGGAAGATGAACCAGACGGCAGTTTAGCCGGTTGAGCGTCAGGCTTGAGGTGTTTTATGAGAAAAGATAAGTTCAGCAGTTGTTGGGATTTTGAGCCCGGCCAGCTTATTCGATCAAAAGCAGGCCATGATAAGGGGAAAGTATTTGTGGTCGTTGGGGTTGACAAAGAGCGTGTCTGCCTTGCCGATGGGATACACCGGATGTGTGATCACCCAAAAAAGAAAAACGTCCGGCATGTGCAGAAGATCAGTGTGTATGCCTGGGAGCTTGCAGGCTGTACTCCGGAGGATGCCCTTACCGATCCCAAAATCAAAATAGCCATAAAAACATATTTGTCCAAGTTGAAAAATCAGGAGGAATAAGAATGTCGAAAGCGGATGTTATTGAAGTTGAAGGTGTTGTTGTGGAGAAACTTCCCAACGCTATGTTCCAGGTAGAACTGGAGAATGGCCATAGGGTCCTGTCTCATATCAGCGGAAAGCTGCGTATGAATTTTATTAAGATCTTACCTGGCGATAAAGTAACGATTGAGTTATCTCCCTACGACCTGACAAAAGGAAGGATTATTTGGAGAGATAAGTAAATTTTTGCTTGACATGTGCCAAATCATGGTGTTATAATATGGGGCGGACGTTTTGAAAGGAGAGATTTGTTGTGAAGGTTAGATCATCCGTAAAGCCTATTTGCGAAAAGTGCAAAGTGATCAAAAGAAAAGGCAGTATTCGTATTATCTGCGAAAATCCTAAACACAAACAGAGACAAGGCTGATCTTCAGGCTTGGCTTTTGTGATGTTTACCCTTTTAATGACAACGTCATTAAAGAAATTTATGCGGCTGCAGTGAGAAACACCAGGGTGTGTTGTATCACTTTATTATACACGTGAATTGTGCGCCTTTATGCGCAATATTGGCGTACGTCGCTTTTGTTCCGTAAATCCCGTCAAATTTACGGGACTTGTCTGTGTGCCTGAAGATAAAGGCATGTTTTGCATGGTCTTTCCGTGCGCCTGCTATGATTGTACATACCCAATGATAGCTTCTTATTTTATTATGAAACGAAATAATCAAAATATGAGATGAGATCTGTATAAGCATTTCACCGTGTGCTATGCACATGTTATATAGAAGAAACTCATATGGAAATAACCAGTGGAGGTGTAATTACATGGCTCGTATCAGTGGTGTAGATTTACCAAGAGAAAAGCGTGTTGAAATCGGACTTACTTACATTTATGGTATCGGTAGAGTAAGCTCAAATCGTATCCTTAAGGAAGCGAATGTTAACCCGGATACACGTGTCAGAGATTTAACTGACGAAGAAGTGGCCAGAATCCGTGATATTATTGATGCGTCTCAGGTAGTTGAAGGTGATTTACGACGTGAAATCGCAATGAATATTAAGAGACTGCAGGAAATCGGCTGTTACAGAGGTATCAGACACAGAAAAGGTCTTCCTGTTCGTGGTCAGAAAACAAAGACAAATGCCAGAACAAGAAAAGGTCCTAAGAGAACAGTTGCAAACAAGAAGAAGTAATTTAATATCCTGACAGGAGGTTTTCGTCAATGGCTAAGAAAGTGACAAAAAAAGTGACTAAGAGACGTGTTAAGAAAAACATTGAACGCGGCCAGGCACATATTCAGTCATCTTTTAACAATACAATAGTTACACTTACAGATTCCGAAGGCAATGCTATTTCATGGGCAAGCGCCGGCGGACTTGGGTTCCGTGGATCCAGAAAGTCCACTCCTTATGCTGCGCAGATGGCTGCTGAGACAGCGGCAAAGGCAGCTTTACCACATGGTTTAAAATCCGTAGAGGTTATGGTTAAAGGTCCTGGTTCAGGACGTGAAGCCGCAATCCGTGCTCTTCAGGCATGCGGTATTGAAGTTACAAGTATCAGAGACGTGACTCCGGTTCCTCATAATGGATGCCGCCCACCGAAACGCAGAAGAGTCTAATAGGAGGTTAGTGAGATATGGCAAGAGATATGGTCCCGGTATTAAAAAGATGCAGAAGTCTTGGACTTGATCCGATCTACCTGGGTGTTGATAAAAAATCCAATAGACAGCTGATCCGCGGCACACGCAAAAAGAGCGAGTATGGCCAGCAGCTTCAGGAAAAACAGAAAGCAAAATTTATCTATGGCGTTTTAGAGAAGCCATTTAGAAATTATTATGAAAAAGCAAGCCGTATGAAAGGTCAGTCCGGTGAAAACCTGATGATCATGCTGGAAAGAAGATTGGACAACGTGATTTTCAGACTTGGCTTTGCAAGAACACGTAAAGAGGCCAGACAGATCGTTGGCCACAAACATGTAAGCGTCAACGGTAAGACAGTAAATATTCCTTCTTACTTGATCAAAGCCGGTGACGTGATCGAAATACGTGAGAAATATAAAACATCTCAGAGATACAAAGATATTCTGGAAGTTGCAGGCGCAAGACTCGTTCCCGAATGGCTTGAAGCAAACCAGGAAGCTCTCTCCGGTACAGTAAAAGAACTTCCCACAAGAGAGCAGATTGATGTTCCAGTAAACGAAATGCTTATCGTTGAGTTGTATTCTAAATAAGGTGCGCGTAAGGCATGAGCAGTGCGTGAACGTAGGCATCAGGTCCAGCCTGACGCCAGGGTACTGCAAGCCGACAGCCGAAGTTATATATAATACCCTCAATCAACAATTAACCCAAAGAAGGAGGGCCTTAGAGTGTTTGACTTTGAAAAACCGAAAATCGAGATTGCACAGCTTTCAGATGATAATAGATACGGACGCTTTGTTGTAGAGCCTCTGGAAAGAGGCTACGGAATAACGCTTGGTAATTCTTTAAGAAGAATCATGCTTTCTTCCTTACCGGGTGCGGCAGTCAGCCACGTAAAAATTGACGGCGTAGTTCATGAGTTCAGTTCTATTCCCGGGGTAAAGGAAGATGTAACCGAGATCATCATGAACATTAAGAGCCTGGCAATTAAGAATACAAACGAAACATCAGAGCCTAAGGTTGCTTATATCGAGTTTGAAGGCGAAGGTGTTGTAACGGCGGCAGACATTCAGACAGACCCGGATATTGAGATCCTCAATCCGGATCAGGTGATTGCCACCTTAAGCTGAACAGATAGCAGACTTTACATGGAACTGACCATAACAAAGGGCAGAGGCTATATAAGTTCTGATAAAAATAAAAAAGAAGATTTGCCGATCGGTGTGATTCCAGTAGATTCCATCTATACACCAGTAGAAAGAGTAAATCTTACAGTGCAAAATACTCGTGTGGGTCAAATCACTGATTTTGATAAGCTGACATTAGACGTTTACACAAATGGTACATTGGCACCGGATGAAGCCGTTAGCCTGGCTGCAAAGGTGTTAAGCGAACATTTGAATTTGTTCATTGATCTTTCCGAAAATGCCAAGACTGCAGAAGTGATGGTAGAAAAGGAAGATAATGAAAAGGAAAAAGTTCTTGAGATGAATATTGATGAACTGGAATTGTCCGTTCGTTCCTACAACTGTCTCAAGAGAGCAGGTATCAATACGGTTGAAGAATTGACCAACAGAACTGCTGAAGATATGATGAAAGTCAGAAACCTTGGACGTAAGTCCTTAGAGGAAGTCCTGGCGAAATTAAAAGAACTGGGACTCCAGTTACATCCAAGCGACGAGTGAGTGATATAAGTAAGAAGGAGGATACACCATGGCAGGCTATAGAAAACTTGGAAGAACTTCCAATCAGAGAAAAGCTTTGCTTAGAAGTCAGGTGACAAGCCTTTTATATAATGGCAAGATTCGCACAACTGAAGCGAAAGCGAAAGAGATCAGAAGAATTGCGGAAGGACTTATTGCCCTTGCAGTGAAGGAAAAAGATAATTACGAAACAGTAACTGTACAGGCAAAGGTTGCCCGCAAAGATAAAGACGGCAAGAGAGTGAAAGAAGTTGTTGACGGTAAGAAAGTTACAGTATTTGATACTGTAGAGAAGAAGATCCAGAAGGACAACGCTTCCAGACTTCATGCCAGAAGACAGATGCTTAAAGTTCTTTACCCGGTAACCGAAGTTCCAAAGGAAGCCGCTAAAAAGAAAGCAAACACAAAGTCTGTTGACCTGACAAAGAAATTATTTGATGAGATCGCTCCTAAGTATGCAGACCGTAACGGTGGCTACACACGTATCGTAAAGATCGGCCAGCGTAAAGGCGATGCAGCTATGGAAGTTCTTATTGAGTTAGTTTAATAAGAAATAACACCAGGCGGCCTGTAGACAGGCGCCCTTGACTAAACGAAATGAGATAGGGCTGTCCCATGAGAAATAAAATTTCTCACGGGACAGCCCTTTTTGCGCGATACGCCTGGCAGCTAGGAAACTTCTTATTGTTTCCTCTTGTTGGACTATGGTATAATATAGCCGCAGAGTGTTATTATACCGCGATGTTTATAGAAGGGGATGTTATCATGCTCAGAGAGAATACAAAAATTGTAGATATTGGCGGCGTAAAGATCGGGGGAAAGCACCCGGTGGCCATCCAGTCCATGTGTAATACAAAAACTGACGATGTGGAGGCAACAGTGGCTCAGATCCACGCTCTGGAAGATGCCGGATGTCAGATCATCCGGGTGGCAGTGCCGGACATGGAGGCAGCCCGGGCCATTAAGGAAATTAAAAAGCAGATTCATATTCCATTAGTAGGGGATATTCATTTTGATTATCGGCTGGCCCTGGCTGCCATTGAAAATGGCGTGGATAAGATCCGCATTAATCCGGGAAACATTGGCAGCATGGAACGGATCAAGGCTGTAGTGGACGCGGCAAAGGAGCGGAATATTCCCATTCGTGTAGGGGTCAACAGCGGTTCTCTGGAAAAACATATTATTGAAAAATACGGTTGTGTCACTGCAGAGGGGATTGTGGAAAGCGCCTTGGATAAAGTTCATATTATTGAAGACCTGGGCTATGATAACCTGGTGATTAGCATTAAGTCTTCGGATGTAATGATGTGCGTCAGGGGCCATGAATTGATCGCTCAGCAGACCAACTATCCTTTACATGTAGGGATTACTGAGTCAGGAACGCTGACCTCAGGCAACATTAAGTCTGCTGTGGGCCTGGGGATCATGCTTTATGAAGGCATTGGAAATACCATTCGTGTATCGCTCACTGGAGATCCTTTGGAAGAGATTAAGTCAGCGAAACTGATTTTAAAAACACTGGGCCTTCGCAAGGGCGGCATTGAGGTTGTGTCCTGTCCGACCTGCGGGCGGACTTGCATCGATCTGATCGGCCTGGCAAACCAGGTGGAAAATATGGTCCAGTCATATGATCTGGATATTAAAGTGGCAGTTATGGGCTGCGCCGTCAATGGACCGGGAGAGGCCAGAGAAGCAGATGTAGGTATTGCCGGCGGCAAGGGCGAAGGCCTTCTCATTAAAAAAGGCCGGATCGTGAAAAAGCTGCCGGAAAGCGCGCTTTTAAATGTATTAAAGGATGAACTGGATCATTGGGGAGATGAGCAATGAGCACACCTTTTTTTCAGGTATTTCCTGATCTGAAATTAAATGGGGCCTTGTATGATTTGTTTGAGCGGGTGACTATTGATAAGGTTACAGCGGCAAAGTCGAAAAAGCGGCTGAAGATCCATATCGAAAGCGAATATTTAATTGATAAAAAACAGGTCCGTGCAGTGGAGCAGGAGATTAAAGATCAGATGTTTAATGATCCTCAGATTGAGATCTGTCTCATTGAGCATTATCATTTATCGGATGCTTATACTCCGGAGCGGCTGTTTGACCTATATGAAGAATCCTTTGAGGAGGAGCTTCGGGAAGAAAGCGAGCTGGAGGCCAATATTTTCCACTGGGCGGGCAAGGAATTTATCAGCAGTTCCGCCTTAAAGCTGACTTCCGTTGATAATTATATTACAGCAACAAAGATTGAAAATGTAAAAAGCAAGCTCATTGCCATTTATCAGGAGCGATTCGACTTTAATCTGGATGTGCGGGTAGAACTGCGCCCTGAGAAGAAAGGCCGCCACCGTCAAATGGCTGAGGAGGCTTTAAATCACGAAATCGCCCAGATCGTGAAAAATTATGAAGCGGCTAAAACGGAAAGCGCTGCCGGACAGGGCGGCAAAGATGGCGGCGACAGCCTTGGCAGCGGCAGCCAAGATGGCAGAAGCAGGCAAAATTCCCAAAACGTCGGCAGTAGTAATGGTGACGGCAGCAGCAATAGTTATAATGGCAAAGGCGGTTACGAGGACAAAAACGGTGATGGAAAGAAAAATACCTGGCGCCGGGATAATTACCAGGCCAGGAAGGCTGTGGATGATAAGGATATTTTTTATGGCCGGGGCTTTGACGGGGAGCTTACCCCTATCAGCGATATTACCGATGAGATCGGAGATGTGGTGATCCACGGCCAGGTCTTTGCTTTTACAAAAGACGATAAGGTGGAGACCCGGGAGATCCGCAATGAAAAGACCCTGGTGATCTTTAAGCTGACAGACTTTACAGACACTATTAAGGTCAAGCTGTTTGTAAAAAATGATCTCCTTCCGGATGTGCTTGCCCATGTAAAGACCAATGCTTTTTTAAAGCTAAAAGGAATGGCCGTGTATGATAAGTACGATCATGAAGTGTCCATCGGCTCTGTTGTAGGGATCAAAACCATTCCCGATTTTCGGAAAAAACGTATGGACACCTGCCCCTTAAAGCGGGTGGAGCTTCATGCCCATACCATGATGAGCGACATGGACAGTGTGGCGGATTGTAAGACGATGGTAAAAACGGCGGCTTCCTGGGGCCATCCGGCCATTGCCATTACTGACCATGGGGTAGTTCAGGCATTTCCTGATGCCAACCATGCCATTGAAGATCTGGATAAAGACTATAAAAAACAGTATGAAAAGGATCATCCTGATGCCACAAAGGAAGAACTGGCGGCAGTGAAAAATCCTTTTAAGGTCATCTACGGCTGCGAGGCTTATATTGTGGATGACTTAAAGCCTATTGTGGATAACGGCCACGGTGAACGTCTGGATAGTGATTTTGTGGTTTTTGATATTGAGACTACCGGCTTTAGCTATATGAATGACCACATTATTGAGATCGGCGCTGTGAAGGTGGTAGGCGGCCAGATTGTGGACCGGTTTTCAACCTTTGTTAATCCCGGTGTGCCGATCCCTCTGGAAATTGAAAAACTTACCGGCATCAATGACACCATGGTGGCAGACGCCAGAGACATTACCCAGGTGCTGCCGGAGTTTATGGAATTTTGTCAGGGCTGCATGATGGTGGCTCATAACGCGGAGTTTGATATGAGCTTTATCCGGTATAACTGTGAGCAGCAGGGCATTTTCCGAGACTTTGTTACTGTCGATACTCTGGGGATCGCCAGAGCCTTGCTTCCGGATCTGAAAAACTATAAGCTGGATACGGTGGTAGAGGCTATGGACTGTGTCCTGGAAAACCATCACCGGGCTGTGGACGACGCGGAGGCGACGGCCCATGTGTTTGTTAAGTTTATTGAACAGCTGAAAAAGCGGGAAGTTTATGACCTGACAAAATTAAATGACATGAGCAGCATGTCGGTTCATGCCATTCAAAAAGCCAGATCCTTCCACTGTATTATCCTTGTGAAAAATGAAACCGGACGGGTAAACCTGTACCGCCTTGTGTCCGAGTCTCATCTCACCTATTATGCCCGGCGTCCAAGGATCCCTAAAAGTCTTTTAAATAAATACCGGGATGGGCTTATCATCGGTTCGGCCTGCGAGGCCGGGGAGCTTTTTCGGGCATTGGTAGATAAGCGGCCGTCCCAGGAGATTGCCCGGATTATTCAGTTTTATGATTATCTGGAAATCCAGCCCATTGGAAATAACCAGTTTATGATCGAGGATCCCAAGCATCCCGATGTACATAATGACGAGGACCTGCGGGAATTTAACCGGCAGATCGTAAAGCTTGGGGAAATGTTTAACAAGCCGGTGTGCGCTACCTGCGATGTGCATTTTCTTAATCCTGAAGATGAACTCTACCGAAGGCTGATCATGTACGGCAAAGGCTTTGACGACGCGGACAACCAGCCCCCTCTGTACCTGCGCACCACAGAGGAAATGCTGGAGGAATTTTCTTATCTTGGACCGGAAAAGGCGGAAGAGGTGGTTGTGACAAATACGAATCTCATTGCCCAGATGGTGGCGAAGATTTCACCGGTAAGCCCGGATAAGTGCCCTCCGGTCATTGAAAATTCTGATGAAAACCTGCGCGCCATTTGTTATGAAAAGGCCCATGAACTGTATGGAGAGAATCTTCCTTCCATTGTGTCTGAGCGTTTGGAGCGTGAACTGAATTCCATTATTAGCAACGGTTTTGCGGTGATGTACATTATTGCCCAGAAGCTGGTGTGGAAATCTGTGGCGGACGGTTATCTGGTAGGCTCCCGTGGTTCTGTAGGTTCGTCATTTGCCGCTTATATGGCTGGTATTACTGAGGTAAATTCCCTGCCGGCCCATTACCTTTGCCCTAATTGCAAGTATGTGGATTTTGACTCGGACTATGTGAAAAGTTTTTCCGGACGGTCCGGATGCGATATGGAAGACCGGCTGTGTCCTGTGTGCGGACAGCCCTTGTCCAAAGAGGGACATGATATTCCCTTTGAGACATTCCTGGGCTTTAAGGGGAATAAAGAGCCGGATATAGACCTGAATTTTTCTGGTGAGTACCAGAGTAAGGCCCACAGCTACACAGAGGTGATTTTCGGTTACGGCCAGACTTTCCGTGCAGGAACGGTGGGCGGCTTGGCAGATAAGACCGCTTACGGCTATGCGATGCATTATTGTGAGGATCACGGGATGTACAAGCGAAGTTGTGAGATTGAGCGTATGGCCAAAGGGTGTGTTGGTGTGCGCCGGACCAGCGGCCAGCATCCCGGGGGTATTGTGGTACTGCCTATGGGGATGGAGATTTATACATTTACCCCGGTGCAGCACCCGGCCAATGATATGACGACCAATATAATAACGACCCATTTTGATTACCACTCTATTGACCACAACTTGTTAAAGCTAGATATACTTGGACACGATGATCCCACAATGATACGTATGCTTGAGGATATTACCGGGGTAGATGCCACAAAGATCCGACTGGATGATCCGGACGTACTGTCATTGTTTCACGGACTGGATGCTCTGGGAATTACCCCTGAAGATATTGGGGGAACAGAGCTTGGATCTTTAGGAGTACCGGAGTTTGGTACGGATTTTGCCATGCAAATGCTTAAGGATACCCATCCCACAGCTTTTTCTGATTTGGCCCGGATCGCCGGCCTGTCCCACGGAACGGATGTGTGGCTGGGAAATGCCCAGAAACTGATCATGGAAGGCACGGCAACGATTTCCACGGCCATTTGTACCCGTGATGATATTATGATCTACCTGATCAATAAAGGCATGGAGTCAGAGCTTTCTTTTAAAATCATGGAAAGCGTGCGAAAGGGCAAGGGCCTGACACCGGAATGGGAGGCTGCCATGAAGGAGCATGATGTGCCGGACTGGTATATCTGGTCCTGTAAAAAGATCAAATACATGTTCCCTAAGGCCCATGCGGTGGCTTATGTTATGATGGGCTTTCGTATCGCCTGGTTTAAGATCCATGAGCCTTTGGCTTTTTATGCGGCATTTTTCAGTATCCGTGCGACTTCCTTTAATTATGAGCTTATGTGCCAGGGCAAGGAAGTGCTGGATCAGAATATAAAAAATTACAGGGCCAATCCAAAGCTTTCGCAGAAAGAGGAGGCTACCTTAAAGGATATGCGTGTTGTCCAGGAAATGTATGCCCGGGGCTTTGAGTTTTTGCCTGTGGATCTGTATAAATCTGCTGCTACAAAGTTTCTTATTGAAGATGGCAAGCTGCGCCCGCCGTTTTCTTCGATTGAAGGTATCGCCGATTCTGCCGGCGAGCTTCTTTACGAAGCGGGGAAAGGCGGAAAATATATATCCAGAGATGATATACGCCAGCGCTCTGGCGTTGGCGCATCGGTTATAGAAACACTGACAGCCCAGCATATTTTGGACGGTCTGCCGCAAAGTAACCAGCTGTCGATTTTTGACCTGGGCCTTGAGAAGATGGCTTAAAGGAGGAGATTACATGGATTTACAGGACGAGATGAATTTGATGGATTATGCGCTTAATGCATCAGAGCCCTATTGGATCGATGGCGAGGTGACCGATGACCTGGATCAGATACTGGCATTGGCTAAAGATCCGTTGTTGAATCATATTTTAAATACATGGTTCGTGGAAACGGAAGGTATGAGTCGGAAAGAAAAGGAAGCCAAAGCCAAAGAGCGGATTTTAGGCGCTTTTAAGCAGAACCGGATTTATCTTACAGAAGGCCAGATCCTGACAATGATGCACTGTATTTTGAAAAAAGATATTTCAGAAAGGGATCTGCTCGTCGTCGTTGATTTTCTAATACCCCGGGGCTGGGCATTTTTGTTCCTTACTGAGGAACCGAAGCTGGTGCCTGTGATCCCCTACCCTGTAGCGGAGATGTTTGCTCAGCTCATTGATGATAAAGATGAACGGTATAACCTGCTTTTTGTTCAGTATGTACGCATGATGCTCCAGTCCTGCCTGAACCTGTTTGGGGTCATTGAAAAAGACCGGATACGGGACTTTGTGATCCAAAGTTTTTCGGACGCTTCTGAAAGCGATACATCTAAAACCCTTATGCCGAAGGAAAAAATGCAGGATTTACCCCAATCGGTTGAAGAAATCCTGGATGGCATTTTGGAAGATGAATCTGCAGGATGGTGCGACCGGAACTATGTGATCCATAATGATCTGAAAAATCGGATGAAGTATCGGAATATCCTGAGACAGACAAAGGATCTGGCGTATGATCTGCCGGATGGAAATCTGATAGATATATACAGGGACTGCATGACAGACGTATCGGATCCTTCGTATAAGTCCATGGAAAAAGCTATAAAAGCATTGACAGGCGATCTCCACGATGCAGAGTTTTTACTGGACTATATTACCATGTGCGTGGTGGAGGATAACGCGGACCTTGCCCGTGTTGTGGAAATTTTAAGAAACAGCGGTATTGCCTGTCCGTCAAAACGGACCGATGGATTTGTAAAAAGCTGCGGCGAATGGCTTTATACGGTAAAGCGATGGTGTTACCGGGGCCGGAGCGCCAGGGAGATGGGGAAGGCCAAGATCGGCGTAAGTCACAGCTATCTGTCCGGAGGTTCCGGGGCCGGAGCGCCGTTTGCGTAGGGTAATGTTTATGGATATTTTATATGAAGACAGTTGTTTTATTCCTGATGAACTGACAGAACGGGAACAGTGGTTTAAAAACAATTATTTTTCAGGCATTGCCCAGGATGATGAACTGGAAAAATATCCCGCGCCTTATAAAATGGCGGAGCAGGACTTTTTTGACAGCCCATATGATGTAAGCGTCGTCCGTCATGAACGGTACACCCCCCTGTTTTTCCATGAACATGAATTTATTGAAATGGTCTTTGTCTTTCAGGGCAAGTGTACCAATGAGATTTCAGGAAAAAAGGTAGAAATGTCTGCCGGGGATGTGTGCCTCATCGCTCCCGGGGCACGTCATGCCCTTGGGGTTTTTGATGATGAAACTTTGGTGTTTAATTTTCTCATTCGCACAAGCACTTTTGAAAATTCCTTTTTCAGCATTTTATCTTCTGGAAGTATTCTGGCAGAATTTTTCAGAAATATTTTTTACGGGGAAGGCGGCAACGCCTACCTTCTTTTTGCCACGGAAAATGATCCGGAGCCACGGTATTATCTGGCCCGGCTTTATGAGGAAAGTCGGCGGTCCGGCGGGGATAAAAACAATATGATGAACACCCTGCTGACCCTGTTTTTTCTTGCCCTTATGCGCGGCCACGGGAATCATGTGATCCTGCCGGACAAGGATCCGGAAGAGGAGATCCATCCGGTGCAGCTTTTAGAGTATATGCAGGAAAATTACCGGACTGCCAGCCTGAAGGATATGGCCGGCTATTTTCATTACAGTGAGCGGCATATGAAGCGGATGATCGCCAGGTATACAGGGAGAACTTTTAGTGATAATATTATGCGGATCCGTATGGATCAGGCTAGGGAGCTTTTAGAGCGGACCCGGCTCCCTTTAAATGAAATCGCCTGCAGAGTAGGGTATGGGGAGCCTTCCGGTTTTCGCCAGGCTTTCAGGAAATTTTTCGGAAAGACGCCCAGTCAGTTCCGCCAGGAACACGGTGGATGAGGGGGATTGTCTTCCAGGCTCTTCCGGCCGGGCAGAGCCTGTGCTTTCATAAGTTTTCAGGGACGGCCCCATTTCCCCTGCGGGAATGGCAAGGCTGTCCCTTTTTTGTCTTTACCCTTGAAAGATTGACAGGTATAATAAGTATAACCGTTCATGGCGGTGGAAAAAGTGGGAAAAAGCAGACTTTAGCCTGACAAGAAGATACGACGTTAGGCAAGAAAATACGCCGTTGCGAAAGAGATGCGCTATTGCGAAAATCATTTAAGGAAAGGGTGTTTTTATGAAAATTACACGTATGAAGGTGTGCGGCCTGGAAAACCCTATGGGGTTTGGCCTGCGTAAAGTAAAGTTTTCCTGGAATGTAGAGGATTTTACAGGAAAATACCAGGAAAACGCGGTAATCCAGGTAGCTTATGATCCGGAATTTAAGTCTATGGCCTGCAGTGTGGAGGGAAAGGATCTGACCCAGTACTGCCAGGAGGTGGATATGGACCTGGCTCCAAGAACATGCTATTACTGCCGTATATTCGTTACTGCGGATAATGGGGAGGAAGCTGTCAGCGATACATTTACTTTTGAAACCGGAAAAGTGGATGAGCCGTGGCAGGGAAAGTGGATCAGCACATCCAAAGAAGAGACATACCATCCGGTATTTTTTACAAACTTTAAGACAAGCCAGCCGGTGACAAAGGCCAGGATCTATATATGCGGCCTTGGGGTTTATGAGGCATATATCAATGGCAAGAAGATCGGGGACGAATACCTGGCGCCTTTTTATAATGACTATGACCGGGAAGTCCAGTACCAGACCTATGATGTTAAAGATCTTCTGGAAGAGGACAACTGTATCGAGATTTATACAGGAAACGGCTGGTATAAGGGCCATTTTGGTCTTGGATACCAGGAAAATATTTACGGGGATCATATGGCAGCGATTGGGGAGATCCATGTAGATTATGCCGACGGCGCCCATCAGGTGATCGCAACAGATGGCACATGGAAGTATCGTGGCTCGGATGTGGAAAACAGCGGTATTTATGATGCTGAAATTTTAAACCGGCTCCTGTGGGAAAATGGCAATAATGAAGAGAAGCCGGTGTGCCTGGAGGAGGATTTATATCCGGAGGTATCCCATAACCTTGTGGACCGGTTCAGCGCGCCTGTGCGGGTGTGCGAGACTTTAGCCGTAAAGGAAGTGATCACTACGCCCGCCGGTGAGACTGTGCTGGATTTTGGTCAAAACTTTGCCGGTTATGTGGCTTTTAAGAGTCATCTGCCGAAAGGCGCTCGGGTGGAGCTTTCCTATGGAGAAGTTCTTCAGCAGGGAAATTTCTATAATGAAAACTACCGGCAGGCTGTGTTCCCATTTGTCTATGTTTCTGACGGACGGGAAGAAACGGTCCGCCCTCACTTTACCTTCTTTGGCGGACGGTATGTGCGGGTTGTGGGATGGCCGGCAGACATGGCTTTGTGTCCGAAAGATTTTACCGGCTGCGTGGTTCATACGGATCTGGAGCGCACCGGTTTCCTGGAAACCTCCGATGCCAGCGTAAATCAGCTGATTTCAAATTGTCTGTGGGGCCAGCGTTCCAACTTCCTGGATGTGCCTACAGACTGCCCTCAGAGAAATGAGCGCCTTGGCTGGACGGGAGATGCCCAGGTGTTTGCCCCTACAGCCAGCTATAATATGGACACACGGGCCTTTTATGACAAATACATGCATGACCTGAGAGTAGCTCAGGAGGTTTTAGGCGGTTCCATTCCTCATTATGCCCCAATGGCAGGAACTCTGGAAGGGGGCAGCAGTGTATGGGGGGACAGCGCTACCTTTATTCCAACAACCATGTATGAGTATTACGGGGATAAGGAAATGCTGGAAACCTATTATCCTCTGATGAAGGACTGGGTAGACTGGATCACCCGTCAGGATGTGGAGCGGGGCCAGAAATATCAGTTTGATTTTGCCTTTACTTTTGGAGACTGGCTGGCTCTGGACGGTATGACAGAGCAGAGCTTTAAGGGAAGCACAGATGATGCCTATGTATCTACCTGCTATTACTATGCTTCCACAAGAAAAGTAGCTCAGGCGGCCAAGATCTTGGGCAAGGAAGAGGATGCCGGATATTATACAGATCTGGCAGACCATGTCCGCCAGGCCATTTTAGATGAATATTTTACAAAAACCGGACGTTTGGCCATCGATTCCCAGACGGCCTATATGGTGGCCTTAAACTTTGGCATCTGGACCGATAAGGACCGACTGATCGACGGGCTGAAAAAACGGCTGAATAAGGATGCCCACAAGATCAAAGGCGGCTTTGTGGGAGCAACGATGATGTGCCGTGTCCTGGCAGAAAACGGTCTGGAAGATGAGGCATGGTCCATGCTGTTTAACCATGATTCCCCAGGCTGGCTCCACTGTGTGGATTTGGGAGCAACCACCATCTGGGAGCGGTGGAATTCGCTCTTAGATGACGGAACCATCAGCGGCACAGGCATGAATTCCTTAAATCATTATTCCTATGGCTCTGTTTTGGAATACATTTACAGAGATATTGCAGGCATCGCTCCGGCGGCTCCCGGCTTTGTTAAGGCTGTGCTGGCGCCTCAGATCAGCTGGCAGACCAGCTATATGAAGGCTTCCTATAAATCGGCTTCCGGCACCTGGGTATCCAACTGGAAGATCGAAGAGGACGGAAAGGTTACCGTTCATATGGAAGTGCCTTTTAACTGTACAGCAAAAGTGATCCTTCCCGAATATGACGGGGATGCCTTTGAACTGGAAGCCGGCAGCTTTGATAAGACCTATACTCCGGTAAAAGATTTCCGTCAGATGTTTAACATGGACAGCCGTCTTGCTCAGATGGCAAAATACCCTGAGGCCATGGAGATCCTTAAAAAAGATCTTCCTGCAGCAGCAGGCATGATCCAGGCTCATGACATTGAAAATATGAACCTGTCCTTAAATGACATGGTTCATATGCCTTTCCTGGGAATACCGGCAGAAACCATTAAGGCTGCAGGAGAAAAGCTCAGCCAGATCAAGGCCAGATAAGCCCGGGACGCAGTGGTCCCGCAAGAGGGAATGATTCAGGCAGCAGTTCATCCGTCCCGATGAACTGCTGCCTGTTGATTTAATTTAGGGCTATGATTATGGATGCCGATGTGGTATAATAGGGCCAGAATTTAATGTAGTATTAAAAACCATGTCTTTTGGAGGCCTTATATGTTATTTGAAATTTTTGCCGACAGCGGCTGCGATATTCCTGTTGAGATGATGAAGGAGCTGAATATCCACCCGGTATATTTTTATGTGTCCTTTGATGGGGAAACGTATAAAAAAGAAAAGCTGGAGGTGGATACCACGGCTTATTATAAAAAGATGATCGATGAAAACGCATTTCCCAAAACATCGCTGCCCAGTGTTCAGGACTATGTGGATGCCTTTACGCCGGTCCTTAAGGAGGGAAAAGGGATCATCTGTATCTGTATGTCCGGAAAACTCAGCGGTTCCCACCAGGCGGCAAAAACTGCCCGGGATGTTTTGCTGGAAATCTATCCGAAGGCCCATATTAAGGTGATCGAGAGCAAGATGTGTACCGTTGATGAGGGCCTTTTTGTACTGGAAGCGGTTCGCATGCGGGATGCAGGTTTAAGCTATAAAGAGACTGTGGAGCATTTAAAGCGTATCCTTCCTACGGGACGGATCTGCTTTACAGTTGGAAATCTGGAGCATTTAAGGCGAGGCGGACGGATTGGCAAGGTCGCTTCCATCGCCGGAAGCGCATTGAGGATCAAGCCTTTGATCGTTATGAAGGATGGAGAGATTTTTTCCGGCGGTATTGCCAGAAATACGGTCAAGGCTTTAAAAAAACTTCTGGAAATCGCCAGGGATTACTTTGAAAAGTCCGGGGAAAATCCCAACAACTACCGATTCTGTGTGGGCATGAATATTGACCGGATGGCAGGAGAGATTCTTGCCCGTCAGGTGAAGGATACCTTCTGGCTCAGTGAGGATGTGCCTATCTGGCAGATCGGAGCCACTGTGGCTACCCATACGGGTCCCTATGCCCTGGGCTTTGGTTTTGTGAAAAAGTATGATGTTTAAGATTAAAGAAACTTATATAAAAAAATACCTCCGGGAGTTTCGCCGGAGGTATTTTTTAATGTAGTGAAATCAAACGATTTATTCAATATCTTTAAGTGCCTGGAAATTTTCTTCGCCGGTGCGAACTTTAACCACCTTTTGTACATTGTAGACAAAGATTTTTCCGTCGCCTATATGGCCGGTATACAGGGCTTTTTTAGCGGTTTCGATGACCTTTTCTATTGGAATATTTCCAATGACCACTTCAACCTTTACCTTTGGAAGAACAGTGACATCCATTTCAACGCCTCTGTATTTTTCACCGGCGCCTCTTTGAATTCCGCATCCCATGACCTGAGTAACCGTCATGCCGGTCACGCCAAGCTCATTTAAGGAGGATTTGAGACGATCATATCTGGACAATCTGGAAATAATGACTACTTTGTACATGCCGGTATCGGTTTCAACAGGCCCGGCAACAGGAACAGAGGCAGCCTTTTGAGCTTCTGAGGCTTTATTATAATCATTTTCGCCAAGCTCGGTATTTTCATTTTCCACCATACCGCTTTCATTAATGTCCATGATACTAAAGCCGGCATAAGCAGAGGCAAGGCCGTGCTCTTTGGAATCAAGACCCTCGATCTCTTCTTCCTGAGAAACCCGAAGACCTATGGTTTTATCAATAAGCTTAAATACGATAAACATGGTAACAGCTGTCCAGGCGATTACTGCTGCAATTCCAATGATCTGGATGCCCAGCTGCCCAAAACCGCCGCCATAGAAGAGACCGTTAATTTCAGATCCGGGAACGCTGTCAGTAGCAAAAAGACCTACGGCAATTGTTCCCCAAATACCATTAACACAATGGACAGCTACAGCGCCTACCGGGTCGTCGACATGGGCGACATTGTCACAGAACCATACGCCAAATACTACCAGCAGACCGGCCACAGCACCAATGATCAAAGAACCGATGGCATCTGTAACATCGCAGGGCGCTGTGATGGCTACAAGTCCGGCCAGGGATGCGTTTAGACACATAGACACATCCGGTTTGCCGTATTTTATCCATGTAAAAATCATACATACAACAGTGGCAACTGCAGGGGCAATTGTCGTTGACATGAAAATGGAAGCAAGCTGTGAACCGGAGGTAGCGGCTGCACCGTTAAATCCATACCAGCCAAACCAAAGGATAAAGCATCCTAAAGCTCCGATAACAATATTATGTCCCGGAAATGCATGGACTTTCGTAACCTTCCCGTTTTTGTCCCGGGTAAATTTTCCAATCCTTGCGCCAACTAGGGCAGCGCCGATAAATGCCGTTAATCCTCCCACCGTATGGATGGCCGCAGAACCGGCAAAATCATGGAATCCAATCTGAGAGAGCCAGCCGCCGCCCCAGATCCAATGGGCCTCAATGGGATATACGACAGCAGAGATTACCGCTGAATAGATACAATAGGAAAGGAATTTTGTCCGTTCAGCCATTGAACCGGATACTATGGTAGCTGCCGTAGCGCAAAATACCAGATTAAACACAAAGCTAGACCAGTCAAAATTTGCATAATCGGTAAAAATACCCATCGTAGGAAGCCCGATAAAGCCGCCTAAAGCGTCTTCGCCAAGCAAAAGGCCAAAGCCAATAACAATAAATACACATGTACCAATACAAAAATCCATGAGATTTTTCATGATAATGTTTCCGGCGTTTTTGGCTCTGGTAAAACCGGTTTCTACCATTGCAAAGCCTGCCTGCATAAAAAATACAAAGGCGGCGCCGATTAAAAACCAGATTCCAAAGACCTCTGTACTCACGGCATCGTTAATCGCAGTTAAAATTTCGTCTGTCATAATAAGATTCCTCCTCTCAGATCCTATCAAATTTCGTGTACAAAAAAGCATCCCTGAAAATCTGCCTTTTCGGGATGCACATCTTTGTACATGTAAAAAGCGCTTTAGAGCCAAAACTCTAAAACGCCTTTGTTTTACAGTGGACAGTTTATCGTATTTTATTTTGTTTGTCAAGAAAATGTAAGGCAAAATTTTATATTTATTAAAACCGCCTAAAAAAAGCATATAATTTTGGGATATATAAGAAAAACAAACAAAATTGAGATTATGACATGTAATCGAAAAACTTCTTGCATATTTAAATTAGAAGTGCTATAATTGCGTAGATAGCAATAAGATGATACTAGAAGAGTGGACGTAAGTCCACTCTTTGTCTTTGTCCACAGATAACATGAAATCCCGCAAGGGGATACCTCTATGCCG
>CAZMGH010000001.1:53340-91815 GCA_964565805.1 uncultured Lachnospiraceae bacterium | reverse complement strand
GAAAGGAAGAGGAAGCATGGCCAGGAAAGAGTATGAGAAAATGACAGAAGAACTCATCACCCCCATCATTGACGCCCATCATTTTGAACTGGTGGATGTGGAATGGGTTAAGGAAGGATCCAACTGGTATCTTCGGGTTTACATTGATAAGGAAGGCGGCATTACCGTGGATGACTGTGAGGTCATTAACCGGGAATTTGGCGACGTGCTGGATGAGAAGGACTATATTTCGGAAAATTATATTTTTGAAGTAAGCTCTCCCGGTCTGAACCGTCCTCTGAAAAAAGAAAAGGACTTTGCCAGGAGCATTGGCAAAGATGTGGAGATTCGTTTGTATAAACCCATAGATAAAAAGAAGGAGTTTACCGGAATCTTAAAAAGTTACGATAAAGACAGTGTGACCATTGAACTGGAAGACGGCCGGGAGATGACTTTTGAAAAAACAGCCATCGCCTTGATCCGGCTGGCATTTTTCTATTGATTACTAAGCAGTGGGCAAAAGAGCAGGCCCAAAAAAGGAGGAAAGCAAGATGAATGAAGGACGCGAATTAATAGAGGCTTTGGCGCAGATCGAGAAAGAAAAGGGAGTCAGCAAGGAGATCCTTTTGGAAGCCATTGAAAGTTCCCTTGTAGCCGCATGTAAAAATGAGTACGGCAAGTCGGATAATATCCGGGTGATCATTAACCGGGACAACGGAAAGGTCCTTGTTTACGCGGAAAAAACGGTAGTAGAAGAGGTGGAAGATCCGGTAACCCAGATCAGCCTCGCCAATGCCAAGTTAAAGGACCCTAAATATGACCTTGGGGATATTGTTCAGGTGGAAGTAACTCCAAGAAATTTTGGACGTATTGCGGCCCAGAAGGCGAAGCAGGTAGTTGTCCAGAAGATCCGGGAGGAAGAGCGCAAGTCCTTATATAACCGGTACTACAGCATGGAGAAAGATATTGTTACAGGTATTGTGCAGCGCTATGTAGGGAAAAATATCAGTGTAAATCTTGGAAAAGTGGATGCCCTTCTTACGGAAAGCGAGCAGGTGAAAGGTGAGGTTTTCCATCCCACAGAGCGGGTTAAGCTTTATGTGGTAGATGTAAAGGATACGACAAAGGGACCGAAGATCACTGTATCCAGAACGCATCCGGAGTTGGTAAAACGACTGTTTGAAGCAGAAGTGACAGAGGTGAGGGATGGAACGGTTGAGATTCGCAGCATTGCCCGCGAGGCCGGTTCCCGTACAAAGATTGCCGTATCCAGCAATGATCCTAACGTGGATCCTGTAGGCGCTTGTGTCGGTGTCAATGGCTCCCGTGTTAATGCCATTGTGGATGAGTTGAGAGGCGAAAAAATAGATATTATCAACTGGAGCGACGACCCGGCCATTCTCATTGAAAATGCGTTAAGCCCGGCTAAGGTTATTTCAGTTAATGTAAATGAAGAGGAAAAAAGCGCCGGTGTTGTAGTTCCTGATTATCAGCTGTCCCTGGCCATTGGTAAGGAAGGACAAAATGCCCGTCTGGCTGCCCGTCTGACCGGGTATAAGATCGACATTAAGAGCCAGAGCCAGGCGGCTCCTGTTTACGATGACATCCTTGGAGATGAGCTGTTTTATGATGAGCAGGGGAACCGGGTCGATGATCCGGAGGACAGTTATGATGATGACAAAGAGTATTTTGATCCGGACGGCTTTGAGGATTAAAAGCGCCATTTTGGCGGTCTGGATGATTAGAAATAAGATCAGAGATTGAGGTGATGGGCATGAAAAAGATTCCATTGCGACAGTGCATCGGCTGCGGTGAAATGAAGAACAAGAAAGAAATGATCCGGGTTATCAAAACCCCGGAGGATGCGGTCATGATCGATGCTACCGGACGGAAAAACGGTCGGGGAGCGTATATATGTCCCAGCAGTGAATGTCTTAAAAAAGCCATTAAAAGCAAAGGGCTGGAGCGCTCATTTAAAATGAACATTCCCAAAGAAGTGTATGAACAGCTGACAAAGGAGATGGAGAGTATTGATCAACAGGGATAAGGTCTTGTCAATGGTCGGACTGGCAACCCGTGCCGGGAAGGTGACCAGCGGCGAACTATCCACAGAGAAAGCCATTAAAAGCCATAAAGCCGTTCTAGTGCTGATTGCCGGTGATGCGTCGGAGAATACAAAAAAAATGTTTAGAAATATGTGCGCATATTATCATGTGCCTTTTAGGATTTATGGGACAAAGGCAGACCTGGGCCATGCCATGGGGAAGGAATTTCGCGCGTCCCTGGCATTGCTGGATCAGGGTTTTGCCGGAGCCATTTTGAAACTCGTTAACCCGGAATCAGAAGAACGGAGGTAGTCATATGTCAAAAATCAGAGTACATGAGTTGGCAAAAGAACTTGGAAAAAGCAGCAGAGATGTGATATATGCCTTAAAAGGTCATGGAATTGATGTTGAAAGTCATATGAGCACGATCACATCAGAGAGTGCGAATAAAATAAGAAAATACTTTACTTCTGGCAGAACTGGAAAACCGGAAAACAAGCCGGCTTTACAGAGAAGTGATAATGGACGTGGAGAGCAGCGTATGAATACAGGACAAAGAGAAAATAACCGGCAGGAAAATAATCGCCAGGAAAACAATCGTCAGGGTCAGGACCGGCAGAACAATCGTTTCTCCGGACGTTCCGGCGATGGCGGGAATCGTGATGGACGTCAGAATGATAACAGAAACCCGGAAAACAGGGGACGTTTTAGCGGCCGTGATAGTCAGAGAAATTACAGCGATCGAAATAATGACCGGAACAACAGAAATAACGACCGAAATCATGATCGTAACAACGGAGAGAACCGGGGCGGCCGCTATTCCGCCAATCGTGACGGCCAGAGAAATTACGGTGATCGGAACAACGACCGGAATCATGACCGGAACAATGGAGAGAATCGCAGCGGCCGCTATTCCGGCAGTCGTGACGGCCAGAGAAATTACGGTGACCGGAACAACGACCGGAATCATGACCGGAACAATGGAGAGAATCGCAGCGGCCGCTATTCCGGCAGTCGTGACGGCCAGAGAAATTACGGTGACCGGAACAATGACAGAAATAACGATCGGAACAGCGGAGAAAACCGCGGCAGCCGTTTTGGCGGCAATAACCGCTTTAACAATAATAATGGGGACCGGGGCGGCCGTTCCTTTAATAATTCCGGAAGGGATAATAACCGCAGTGAGGGCCGGGGCGGCCAGAGAGGCCGTGGTGACCGGGATAACCGGTTTAACCTGGATTCCGCTATTAACAAAGAGGTTGTGGTAACTAAGGATACCACCCGTGAAAATCGGAGAAACTATAAAGATTCCAGGGATAAGGACCGGAACAACCGTGATAGGGATAATGAAAAGAAGCCTTCAAGAGGCAAGAACATGACCTCTGCCAAGAAGCCTTTAACTCCTCCGGCGCCAAAGCCAAAGCCAGTGGTTGAGAAGGTGACCAGCATCGTGCTTCCGGAAACCATTACTTTAAAAGAGCTGGGAGAAAAGATGAAGGTTCCCGGCGCTGAGATTGTTAAGAAGCTTTTCCTTGCCGGGAAAATGGTCAGCTTAAACTCTGAGATTTCCTACGATGAGGCGGAAGAGATCGCGCTGGATTATGACATTTTATGCGAGCAAGAAGTGGTTGTGGATGTAATCGAAGAGCTTCTTCGTGAGGAAGAAGAGGATGCAAAGGATCTTGTTCCAAGACCGCCCGTTGTATGTGTTATGGGCCATGTAGACCACGGCAAGACATCTATTTTGGATGCTATCCGGAAAACAAGCGTTACTGCAGGGGAGGCCGGAGGTATTACCCAGCATATCGGCGCTTATGTGGTGGAAGTGAACGGACAGAAGATCACCTTCCTGGATACACCGGGACATGAGGCATTTACGGCCATGCGTTTAAGAGGCGCTCAGTCCACAGATATTGCCATTCTTGTTGTGGCTGCTGATGACGGTGTTATGCCTCAGACCATTGAGGCCATTAACCATGCAAAGGCAGCAGGCATTGAGATCATTGTTGCTATTAACAAGATTGATAAGCCAAGCGCAAATATTGACCGGGTAAAGCAGGAACTCACAGAGTATGACCTGGTTGCTGAAGACTGGGGAGGACAGACCATAATGGTGCCTGTATCCGCCCATACAAAAGAAGGTTTGGATGAGCTTTTGGATATGATCCTTCTTGTGGCAGAAATGCGGGAACTGAAGGCTAATCCTAACCGAAAGGCCAGAGGGCTCGTACTTGAAGCACAGCTGGATAAGGGCCGAGGTCCTGTAGCTACAGTGCTTGTTCAGAAAGGGACGTTAAAAACCGGTGATTGTATTGCCGTTGGCACAGCCCACGGTAAAGTTCGTGCCATGATCGATGATAAGGGCCGCCGTGTCAAAGAGGCAGGGCCTTCCACGCCTGTGGAGATCCTTGGTTTAAATGAAGCGCCTCAGGCCGGCGAAGTGTTTATTATAACGGATACAGAAAAAGAAGCCCGTGCTATGGCAGAAACATTTATTGCCAATAATCGTGAAAAGATGCTGGCTGAGACTAAGAGCAAGCTGTCTCTGGACGGCCTGTTTGATCAGATCCAGGCAGGACAGATCAAGGAATTAAATATTGTGGTAAAGGCAGACGTACAGGGCTCCGTGGAGGCTGTAAAGCAAAGTCTTGTGAAGCTGTCTAATGATGAGGTAGCTGTAAAAGTGATACACGGCGGCGTAGGCGCTATTAATGAAAGCGATGTGACTCTTGCGGCGGCATCGAATGCTATTATCATCGGCTTTAATGTCCGTCCGGATAATATGGCTAAGACTGTGGCAGAGCAAGAAAATGTAGATGTTCGTTTGTACCGTGTTATTTACAATGCTATTGAAGATGTGGAGGCTGCCATGAAAGGTATGCTGGATCCTACATATGAAGAGAAGATCATCGGCCATGCGGAAGTACGCCAGACCTATAAAGTTTCCGGCGTAGGCACGATTATTGGCGCTTATGTAACTGATGGAAAAGTTCTCAGAAACTGCAAAGCCAGACTTCTAAGAGATAATGTGGTCATTTATGAAGGCGATCTGGCTTCCCTGAAGCGTTTTAAGGATGATGTGAAGGAAGTTAATGCCGGCTATGAGTGCGGTATGTCTCTGGAGAAGTTTAACGACATTAAAGAAGGCGACCAGGTAGAAATGTTTGTCATGGAAGAGGTTCCAAGATAGGAGGGACATCTATGAGAAAGAACAGTATAAAAAATACCCGTATTAATGGTGAGGTTCACCGAGAATTATCCCGGATCATTGCCAGAGAGATTAAAGACCCAAGAATCCACCCCATGACCAGTGTGGTAGAGGCAGAGGTAACGCCGGATCTGAAATACTGCAAGGCTTATATTAGCGTGCTGGGGGATCAGAAGGCTCAGGAGGAGACTATGGCAGGGCTGAAAAGCGCCATGGGTTATATCCGCCGGGAGCTGGCTGCCAGCGTGAATTTAAGAAATACGCCGGAATTGATTTTTGTTATGGACCAGTCCATTGAATATGGTGTAAATATGTCCAAAAAGATCAGCGATGTGATCAGTGAGGATGAAGCTCATGAGGCCATGCGCATAGATGAGGAGCTTGAAGAGGACGCCTGTGAGGCAGAAACGGATGGGGATGCCAATGAATGATCAGCTTTCTAAATATCTTGAAGGCGCCGGACGGGTGGCTGTGGCAGGCCACACCCGGCCGGACGGGGACTGTGTAGGATCCTGTCTGGCTCTGTACGGTTATCTGAAAGAAAATTATCCCCACATTCAGGTGGATGTTTATCTGGAAACAGTGCCGGATGCTTACAGTGTTTTAGAGGATTCTAAGATCATTATTACCGATGGAAGGGATGCGGTCCCTTATGACGTGTTTTTTGCCCTGGACGCCAGCAGTAAAGATCGTTTGGCAGATGCGGTGAAATATTTTGACGCTGCGAAAAATACAGTGTGCATTGACCATCACATCAGTAATCCGGGATATGCCGATGAAAATGTGATTTACCCTAAGGCCAGCTCTACCTGTGAGGTCCTGGCAACGCTGATGGATCTTGACCACATTCGTTTAAAGACGGCGGAGGCCCTGTATGTTGGGATTATTTGTGATACCGGCTGCTTTAAACATTCAAATACCGGCGAGCAGACGATGAGGATTGCCGGAAAGCTCATGAGCCTTGGCGTGGATTTTTCCAGACTTACGGATGAGGTGTTTTATCAGAAAACCTACACTCAAAATCAGCTTTTAGGCCGGTGTCTTCTGGAAAGCTTTCTCATGTTTTCCGGAAAGTGTGTTATTTCCGTGGCTGACCGAAAGGTCATGGATTTTTACCGGGCGCAATCCTCAGACCTGGAAGGGGTTATTGACCAGATGCGGGTGACTAAGGGCGTGGAAGTGGCTGTCCTGCTTACAGAGATTGGAGAGCTTTTTTACAAAGTCAGCATGCGTTCCAATACCTTTGTGGATGTGGCCAAGATTGCCGGTCATTTTGGCGGCGGCGGCCATATCCGGGCTGCCGGATGCTCCATGTCCGGCACCAAATATGATGTGATCAATAATCTGACCCGATTAATAGAGGAGCAGTTAAAAAACAATGATTAACGGCATCATTAATGTATATAAGGAACGAGGCTTTACATCCCACGATGTGGTGGCGAAGCTTCGGGGAATCCTTCAACAGAAAAAGATCGGCCATACCGGCACCTTAGACCCGGAGGCCACAGGGGTATTGCCTGTGTGCCTGGGAAATGGCACCCGCCTTTGCGATATGCTTACAGATAAGGATAAGGTTTACCGGGCCAGATTGCTTTTAGGCATGACGACAGACACTCAGGATACATCGGGAAGTATTTTATCAGAAATGGCGGCGGATCTGTCTCAAGATGTGGTGGAAGAGACTGCGCGCTCTTTTGAAGGCTCTTATGACCAGATCCCTCCCATGTATTCCGCCCTGAAGGTAGGAGGCAAAAAACTGTATGAGCTGGCCAGGGAAGGCCGGGAAGTGGAGCGTCAGCCCCGACAGGTAAATATATCCTATATTAATATAGAGGAAATAGAAATGATCCATGAGTCGGCGGATCTTTTAAAAGATGGCGATGGGATCTGCTTCAAGGAACAGCCTGGGGTTTTTCCCAAAATGGCAGTGACCATGACCGTGGGCTGTTCTAAGGGAACCTATATTCGCACCTTGTGCCATGACATTGGCCAAAAGCTGGGTGTGGGAGGATGTATGTCTGCTCTGGAAAGAATCCGGGTGGGGATTTTTGAAGCAGGCCAGGCAAAGACGCTGGATCAGATCGTCCGGGCTGTGGAAGATGGCAGCATTATGTCCTTGGTCATCCCGGTGGATGCCATGTTTGCCCATATGCCTCAGATTACAGTGAATGACCAGGGGGACCGGCTTTTACATAACGGCAATCCTCTGTCCCGTTCCCATGTGATTTTTAAGGATTCGGCAGAGCCTGAAGACATGATGCATTTTCGGGTTTATGATAAGGGCGGGAATTTTACCGGTGTCTATATGTACAGCCGGAAATCCCGCCAGTTTAAAGTTGTGAAAATGTTTTTACAGGAGCGTTGAGCCATGATATTTATTTCAGGCACAAAGGAAATTTGTATGGAAAATACGGCAGTGGCCATTGGAAAGTTTGACGGCCTTCATCTAGGCCATCAGTCTCTGATCCGTAAAATAAACAGCTATAAAGCTCATAATATGACGTCGGTGATGCTCACCTTTAATTATAATCCTTCATATATGCTCCAGGGCAAAGCTCTTTCCCTGATTTATACGTCTCAGGAGCGGAGGATCCTGGCCGGACGCATGGGCGTGGATGTTTTGATCGAGTATCCTTTTAGTGAGGAAACAGCCCATATGGATCCAACAGAATTTCTTCAGGAGGTGCTGATCCGCCATTTAGGGGCACGGCATATTGTGGTGGGAGAGGATTTCTGTTTCGGACGGGACCGAAAGGGAAATACAGGCCTTCTCCGGGGTATGAGCCTGCCGTTAGGATACAGCGCCCATATATGCCCAAAGATCCACACGACCCTTAAGGAAGCGGTGGGAGAGTATCAGCCGGGGGATGAGACGGATATTAGCGCAACGCTGATCCGTCAGGCCATTTTGGAAGGAAAGATGGAAACCGCCACTCAGATGCTGGGGATTCCTTATACCATCATCGGTACAGTGGTCCACGGGAGAGAAATTGGACGGACCATCGGCATGCCTACGGCAAATCTTGAGCCGGACGAGACAAAGCTTCTGCCGCCTAACGGCGTCTATGCGTCTGCAGCGGTGATCGATCATAAGACTTATCCGGCAGTGACGAACATTGGCCGGAATCCTACGGTGGCGGATCATCAAAAAACCAGGGCGGAAACCTATATTTACGGTTTTGATGGAAATATTTACGGCCGTCAGATTGAAGTGGGTTTATATCACTTTGCCCGGCCGGAGCAGAAGTTTGAAAATATTGACGCTCTGAAGGCTCAGATGCATCAGGATATGAAAAATTCACTGGAATATATGTCAAAATGCAACCATTAAGACAGTCTGTTTTTTATTTACAAACATATGTTTGTGTGATATAATCAAAAAAAGAACAGATGTTTGCACTGATGGAGGCGTTGGTATGGATAAACTCAAGTCTTTGACTTTTTGCCGGGGACGGAAGATGCATCTCGCTGTTAAAGATTCTTTTAAGTAATGACTGTGTGTTTGACTGTAAGTATTGTGTCAACCGCCGAAGCAACGACGTTCCCAGAGCTACGTTTACGCCGACGGAGATTTGCCAGCTGACTATGGGATTTTACCGGCGCAATTACATCGAGGGACTTTTTTTAGCTCCGGTGTGGTAAAAAAACCGGACTATACCATGGAGACAGATCTTCAGATCATGCAGGTCAGTGAGTCTTTGTATAAAAAGTTTGATCTGAAGCGGGTGTTTTATTCTGCCTATGTGTCAGTGAACACAGATAAAGATCTTCCTGCTCTGTCCCAGGGGCCGCCGCTGCTTCGGGAACACCGGCTTTATCAGGCGGACTGGCTGCTGCGTTTTTACGGATTTACCGCCAGCGATCTTTTAGATGAAAAGCGCCCCAATTTTAATACAGTGCTGGATCCTAAGTGTGACTGGGCGGTCCGCCATTTGGAGAATTTCCCTGTGGAGATTGACAGGGCAGACTACTATACCCTGCTGAAGGTACCGGGAATCGGTGTTCAGTCGGCCCGGCGGATATGCAAAGCACGAAGGTTTCCCAGGCTGAGTCGGATTTTGTTGGTTTATGGAGGACGTTTTTTGCTCACATTGGGATTAAAGATCGGCATAATCCTCGCCTTCAGATGAATATGATGCCAAAGCGGTTCTGGAAGAACATGACAGAGATGCAGGGGTAAGGCGAGTATCTGCGGCAGCCGGTTGATGTAACAGTCTTGCTGAACTGTTATTATAATTTCCATCTTCTTTTTTGCCGTAATCTATGGTAAAATATGTTACAGTCAAGCAGTAGGCTGGTTTATACGGATTGAATTTAAAAAGGAGTTTTGTATTGTGAAAATTATACTTGCATCAGCTTCTCCCCGGCGCCGTGACCTTTTAAGCCAGGCCGGATTTGCATTTGATGCAGTCCCCAGCATAGTGGACGAGAAGATGGAAGGCGATACCCCTGGTCAGGTGGTCATGTCTTTGGCAGAGCAAAAAGCCCGGGAGGTTTTTGAAAGGACTCACATACAGGACATTTGCCGTCAGGAAGGACCGGACCGGATCGTGCTGGGAGCAGATACCATCGTTGTATGTGACGGGAAGCGCCTGGGAAAGCCTGAAAGTGAAGCAGAGGCTTTTTCCATGCTCCGTCTTTTGTCCGGTCGGACCCATGAGGTTTATACAGGCGTGGGTCTGTATTTTTATAGAGACGGAAATGTATGCCGTGAGGCGTTTTATGAGTGTACGAAAGTTACCATGTACCCCATTTCAACGGACCAGGCCCGCTGGTATATACAAAGCAAAGAACCTATGGATAAGGCCGGAGCCTATGGGATCCAGGGATTGGGCGCAGTTTTTATTAAAGAGATCACAGGAGATTATAACAGTGTTGTCGGCCTGCCTCTGGCAAGAGTATGGCAGACTCTGTATACCCTTGGGCTGATCCGAGGGATGTCAGATAAAGAGGGCGGGCAGGATACAGGTAAAGTTGGCAGGGAGCGGTTCTGGAATGAGCATGAGCAGTGAAGGATCAAAAAAAGCAATAGAGTATTCATTGAAAGACTTTGCCCGGTTTTACACAGGAGCAAACCGCCAGGCCATCCTGCTGTTTTCCAAACTTCTGGATGAAAAGACAGTGATTCCCTACAGGATACGGAACAAGGATTTTGCTGTGGAGGTCGTCTCAACGACAGCCTTTACTCTGAATCTGGTTTTCCATAATGTATTGATCGAGGATGGGCGCCATCCGGCCCAGATCCTTATGGAGCATGTGCGGGTAGAACGGGGCGGAGGCACGTTCAGGCTTAAATTTTTTAATGCCCTTAAAAAAGAGGAACCGTTCAAGGAAAGTTCCTTTGTTTTCGACCATCTTGATTCGGCAGTTGTTTTGTGGAATTACAACTTTTATACTCAAAGCCTGGATGAAAATGCGAATAAACTCCCCTGGTGCCTTTTGGCTGAGCCCATGCGCGCCCTTCTGGGAAAGGCGATAAGCCTTGGCAGAGACGGTTTAAATGATTATGAGAAAAAGATATTGCCGACAGTCCAGTTTCTGGATGTGATCTTTGGCCTTTATCTGGACCCGGAAACCCAGGTGGCTTATGGCCGTTCCAACATTTATTTTGACCGGGAGAAGCTTAATGGTATGATATTCAGCGAAAGCCAGAAACGGGCGGGGATTGAGATGATGGAACATTTTGGATGGCTGGAGTCCAAACAAAAGTTTCTCCATTTTGATGAGGATAAGGAAGCCTTTTTTAAAAGCTTTATCCGCCAGCTGACTCAGAAGGAAGGAAAGACTCTGTACACATGGCTTCAGGGAAATCTGTCCGCGGCTACCTCGGAATATCCCCGGTTAAAGCAGGTCCTTCCTGTTTACGCGGGAAACCACAGGATTATCTGTACCTGTATTGATAAAGTGATGAAGGACTGGGGCTATGAGGGGGCCTATCCGGATTACCGGAAGGAAAAGAAGGCTGCTTTTGTGGAGGTATCCCAGGTTTATCAGAGAAAATATACGTATCTCAATGAAAAGAAAAAGCTGGAGCTGATCAGCTTTGTGGAAAGCATTGTTAACGGATGCCTGACTGTGACAGCTCTTAAAGGGACGATCCTTGGAAAACGCAAGACAGATATTTATGATACAGCCATGACGGCCATTGACGGATGCTTTACGGAGCAGGGAAGACGAAGATGCCAGATAGAGTCTGTTTTGGTCATTGATCCGGATATGGAGGAAGGTCAGGTTCTGGAGCAGACTCAGGATTTTATCATTGAACTTGTCAAGTAAAAAGTTTTTGTATTTTGGCAAACAATCTTTATAAAGCAGATTTTTAAGTCCTTTTTGGCCGGATATTGAGTGGAATTTTTGTTAAAATAAAGACAACTTGCTGTAATTTTTATGTAACGAGAAAAAATGTTTGGGCAACCTGTTCAAGAAAATGGTCAATCGGCAAAGTAAACAAAATCGATAAAAATTATTTGTATAAATGCGCTATGGCTAAAGGGGAGCAAATAGTGTAATATATACCTATCGAAAACAGAAGGATCTACTTCTTATTAAACCACAAGGGGGATATTTGATAATGGCAAGTTTATCATTGAAGAACATTTACAAAATTTATCCAAACGGCTTTAACGCAGTTAAAGATTTCAATCTTGAAATCGCTGATAAAGAGTTTATCATTTTTGTAGGGCCGTCTGGATGTGGTAAATCCACAACGCTTCGTATGATCGCAGGTCTTGAAGAGATCAGTAAAGGTGAACTTTACATTGATGGCAAGCTGATGAACGATGTTGAGCCTAAGGACAGAGATATTGCTATGGTATTCCAGAGCTATGCTCTGTATCCGCATATGTCCATTTATGATAATATGGCATTTGGTCTTAAATTAAGAAAGACGCCTAAGGATGAGATTGATAAGCGTGTTAAAGAAGCTGCCCGTATCCTTGATATTGAGCATCTTCTTGACAGAAAACCGAAACTTCTTTCCGGTGGTCAGAGACAGCGTGTTGCTATGGGTCGTGCTATTGTGCGTGAGCCCAAAGTATTCCTTATGGACGAGCCGTTATCAAACCTGGATGCTAAGCTTCGTGTTCAGATGCGTATTGAGATTTCTAAACTCCATCAGAGACTGCAGACAACAATTATCTACGTAACACATGACCAGACAGAGGCTATGACACTTGGTACACGTATCGTTGTATTAAAGGATGGCGTGATCCAGCAGGTCGATACACCTCAGAACCTGTATGACAGACCGGACAATCTTTTCGTTGCTGGTTTCATCGGATCTCCTCAGATGAACTTTATTGATGCTACTCTTCAGAAGGAAGGCAACAACGTATATCTTGTATTCGGTCCTCACAAGATTACAGTTACACCTGAGAAGGCTGAAAAAGTTAAAGATTATATCGGTAAGGAAGTTACATTCGGTATCCGTCCTGAGAATATTTATGATACCGCTACATATTCAAAGGCTAATCCTAACAACACTGTTCATTCTACAGTACGTGTATATGAGATGCTCGGTGCTGAAGTATTCGTATATGTAACTGTTGAAGGCGTAGATGTAACAGTTCGTGAAGCTCCGGGTACAGTTGTTAAACCTGGCGATGAGATGGACCTGAGCTTCGATGTTGAAAAGATTCATATCTTTGATAAAGAAACGCAGGTTACACTGTGCAACTAATGAGGAATCTGAATGATCTTTAGATGATCAGGCATGTAAGTTTAAGGGAAATGCATGAAAAATGTGTTTCCCTTTTTTTATTCCTGTGTTAAAATAATAAAGAATGATGTACATCGGAAGATACTGTTCGCTTCGTGAACAGTAATTATCGGAAAACTATGGAATGGAGTGGTAAGATGGCGTACAATCAGATGCTTCAAAGTACACTTGATGGAGTAAAAGCGATAACCCGGACGGATTTGTGTGTAATGGATACAGAGGCGAATATTATTGCCTCCACCACAAATGCGGTTGAAGAATATAAAGCGAGCGTGCTGACCTTTGTTGATTCCCCTGCGGAGATCCAGGTGGTTCAGGGGTATCAGTATTTTAAGATTTTTGACGGCGGACAGCTGGAATATATTATGCTGATCCGTGGAGATAATGATGGGATCTATACCATCGGCAAACTGGTGGCTTTTCAGATCCAGAATCTTATGTCCGCATACAAAGAAAGGTTTGATAAAGAGAATTTTATAAAGAATGTACTTTTGGATAATATGCTTCTGGTGGATGTGTATAATAAGGCCAAAAAGCTTCACATTGACATTGAAGCCCGGAGAGTGGTTTTTGTTATTGAGACACCGAGAGAAAAGGATAATAACACCCTTGAGATCGTGAAGAGTATTTTTGCAGGGCGGAATAAAGACTTTATTACTGCTGTGGACGAGGACAGCATTATCCTTGTAAAAGAGCTTAAAGATAACGAAGAGTATGATGACCTGAGAGGCACGGCCCGGATGATCCTGGATATGCTTAATTCTGAGGCCATGACCAATGCATACATTGCCTATGGTACCATTGTGGATAAGATCAAGGATGTTTCCAGATCTTATAAGGAGGCAAAGATGGCTCTGGATGTAGGCAAGATCTTTTACAGCGAGCGCCATATTATCGCATACAACCGGCTGGGCATCGGACGGCTGATCTATCAGCTTCCCATACCTTTGTGCCGTATGTTTATTGAGGAGATTTTCCCGGATGTAACACCGGATCAGTTTGACGATGAAACCCTTCTTACCATTAATAAGTTTTTTGAAAACAGCCTGAATGTTTCAGAAACTGCCCGTCAGCTGTATATCCACCGGAACACCCTCGTCTACCGTCTGGATAAGGTCCATAAAGCTACGGGACTGGATCTGCGGGTGTTTGAAGATGCCATCACCTTTGAGATCGCTCTCATGGTTGTTAAGTATATGAATTTTATGGAAAACAGCCAGTTTTAAGTGTTGCGAAAAAATCTGTTTTATAATAAACGATCCACTGGCAAGAACCATCAATTGTAAGAGAGAAGAAATTTTAAAAATGAAAAACTTTGGCCATGGACGTTTTTCATGGCCAGAGTGCTGCGCGAAGGATGCCGGACAATGGGAAAAGGCATCCTTCTCTATTTTAAAGAAATTTTCATGTCAGTCACCTGGGGCGTGGTGTGCGCCCCAGATACCTGACAAACCTGACAGTTCAGCACTTATGCACATTATTGCTTGAAATACACAAATGACTGGGGTAAAATGTAAGAAGAGTCTGACCTTTTGTATAAAGTACAATGGGCAGAATGACTATACCAAGTGTTAGGAGGATAAAAATGGCTAATCATTCAAACGGGCTGCTTGGAAAGCTGGGTCTTGTGCGAAGCCCCGGCGCTGCCGTGCCTCACAGAAAGCATACCAATGATGCTGAAACTGTGGATATGCCTGTACCTGCAGCGGTGAGTATATGTATGCAGCAGCATATAGGCGCGCCGTGTATTCCTGTAGTAAAACCCGGGCAAGTGGTATTTGTAGGCCAGGTGATCGGAGACAGCGATCAGTATGTCAGCGCGCCAATCCATTCCAGTGTATCCGGCAAGGTAAAAAAGATTGATACGCTGCTCATGCCAAACGGCGCCAAAGCACAGACAGTGATCATTGAGACAGACGGAAAGCAGACACCGGATCCGTCCATTACACCGCCGGTCATAAAAAATCATGAGGACCTGATTAAAGCGGTCCGTGCATCCGGACTTGTGGGCCTGGGCGGCGCGGGATTTCCTGCCCATGTGAAGCTGAGCCCTAAATCAAAAGAAGGAATTGACACATTGATCATTAATGCTGCTGAGTGTGAGCCCTACATTACGGCAGATGTGAGAGAGATCATTGAAAATTCCTGGGATGTGATGTCCGGTATTTACACGGTAAGCGACCTTCTTGGAGTAAAGCAGGCCCTTATCGCCATTGAGGATAATAAGCCGGAGGCTATTAAGATCATGGAAAATATTGCCTCCAAAGATGACGGGCATGGAGACATTGTTAAGGTAAAGGTGCTGCCATCTCGGTATCCCCAGGGGGCTGAGAAAGTTCTGATCCAAGCGTGTACCGGCCGTCAGGTGCCTCCGGGAAAGCTTCCCGCGGACGTAGGTGTGGTGGTGATGAATGTGGCATCGGTGGCCGCCTTGTCCAGATATTTAAAAAACGGTATGCCTCTGGTGACCAAGCGTCTGACCATTGACGGCTCTGCTATAAAAGAGCCGAAAAATGTCCGGGTGCCGATCGGCGCGCTGGTCAAGGACGTGATCGAGTTTTGCGGCGGCTATAAAGAAGCGCCGGCGAAGCTTCTTTACGGCGGTCCTATGATGGGTACGGCATTATCTAATGACCAGATGCCGGTAATGAAGCAGAATAATGCTATTCTGGCATTTAACCGTCAGGAAGCGGAAAGCTTAGAGCCGGGGCCATGCATCCGGTGCGGCCGCTGCGTTAATGCATGTCCTATGAGCCTGATGCCCACAAAGCTGGAGCAGGCAAGCATACATAATAAAGTGGAAGATCTAAAAAAGTATAATGTGAATGTATGTATGGAGTGCGGATGCTGCTCTTATGTATGTCCGGCCAACCGGAGACTGGTCCAGTCGATTCGGGTAGGCAAAGTCCTTATAAGAAATAGTGGAAAGCAGGTGAAGTAATGGATCAGAAGTTAATCGTTTCGTCTTCTCCACATTTGGGAGCAAAGACAAAAACAAGAAATATTATGCTGGATGTGATCATTGCTTTGATCCCTGCGCTGATTGCCTCTGGGATCTTTTTTGGACCAAGGGCCATCCTTGTGGTCCTGGCGACAGTGGCTGCCTGTGTTCTGGCAGAATATATATGTCGTAAGGTGATGAAGCGCAGCAGTACTGTAGGGGATTTCAGCGCGATCGTCACAGGGATGCTCCTGTCCTTTAATCTGCCTTCAGGGATTCCCATCTGGATGGCTGTTTTAGGGGGTATTATTGCCATTGTTGTAGTAAAACAAATGTTTGGCGGACTGGGACAGAATTTTGTTAATCCTGCCCTGGCGGCCCGTATTATTTTAATGACATCCTTCCCTACAACTATGACCACATGGCCCCAGCCTTTGGCATGGCTCAATGACAGCAGTATGGACGCTGTGTCTTCCGCTACGCCGCTGGCTCTTGCCGCTGCAGGAAACAGCTCGGATGTGCCCGGGTATCTGGATCTTTTCCTTGGAAATCGGGGCGGATGTCTGGGAGAAACCTGTATCCTGGCTCTGATCATCGGCGGGGTATACCTTATAATCCGCAAGGTAATCTCCCCTATTATTCCGATAGTGTATATTGGGGGTGTTGCTGTATTTTCCGCGATCCTGGGACAGGATCCCCTGATGCAGATTTTATCCGGCGGTTTGTTTTTAGGCGCCATTTTTATGGCCACAGATTATGTGACAAGTCCTCTGACCAACAAGGGAAAGGTGATCTACGCTGTAGGCTGCGCCATTATTACAGTAATGATCCGTACTTTCGGATCCCTGCCTGAGGGCGTGTCCTTCTCCATTATTATTATGAATATTTTAACGCCTCATATTGAAAATCTCACTGTGCCAAAGGCTTTTGGATCGAAAAAGGAGGTGACCCGGCAGTGAATGTAAAGGAAATCATAAAGCCCACCCTTGTTCTGGTAATCATAGCGATTGTCACCAGCGTTCTTCTTGTAGTCACCAATGATATTACCAAAGAGCCGATTCTTGCTCAGCAGGTGGCCACGGAAAATGAAGCCCGCCAGTCCGTCCTGCCTGAGGCGGATGGGTTTGATGACGGTCAGACCATTGAAATGAACGGAACGGAATATACATATTGGACAGCCACCAATGGGGTGGGTTATGTTTTTTCCACACAGAATAAAGGCTACGGGGGACCTGTTGTGGTGATGACCGGCATTACCACAGACGGGACTATTGCCGGGGTGACTATTACCGAGCAGGATGAAACTCCGGGACTTGGCCAGAAGGCTCTGGACGCGTCCTTTACGGATCAGTATCTCACCAGTATCCCTCAGGACGGCTTTGTGGTAACAAAGCAGGGGGCTGTGGCTGAGAATGAGATCGACGCCATCGGCGGCGCTACCATTACCAGCAATGCGGTGACAGATTCAGTGAATGATGCCATTGAGCTTTATAATATGATCACAGGAGGTGGACAGTAATGGCAAAGAAAGAAAAATCTCTGGGACAGATCTTTACTGCAGGTATTATTAAAGAGAATCCTGTGCTGCGCCTTGTCCTGGGAACCTGTCCCACTCTGGCCATTACCACCATGGCGTCTAATGCTATCGGTATGGGCGTGGCAGCCACTCTGGTGCTGGTATGCTCCAACGCGGTCATTTCCATGCTCCGGAAGGTGATCCCGGATAAAGTGCGTATTCCTGCGTTTATTACCATTATTGCCGCCTTTGTAACCCTGATCCAGATGCTGGTCCAGGCGTTTCTGCCGACAATCAATGATTCCCTGGGCATTTACCTGCCCCTCATCGTCGTAAACTGTATCATCCTTGGCCGCGCCGAAAGCTTTGCCAGCAAAAACAAAGTGCTTCCATCCATCCTGGATGGCCTGGGCATGGGCATCGGATTTACCGTAACCCTGCTTTTAATGGGAAGTATCCGAGAAATCATTGGAAGCGGCACATGGTTTGGCATGGTGATTAATGATGGCTCCATTATCCAGCCTATGCTGATCCTGATTTTGCCTCCAGGAGGTTTTTTCGTGTTTGGTATGCTTGTGGCTCTGGCCAATAAGCTGGCAGAAAGAAATGGCAAGGAGCCGGCCAAGCTTGGCTGCAGTGCCTGCCCGGCAGCGGCAAGCTGCTCCAAAGTTTCGGAAGGAGGTTGTAAATAATGTCTGCAACAAATCTGGTTTCCGTATTTTTAGCGGCCATTCTTACCAATAACTATATCCTCTCCAGGTTTTTAGGCATTTGCCCCTTCCTTGGCGTGTCAAAAAAGCTGGACACAGCGGTAGGTATGAGCGCCGCGGTTATTTTCGTTATGGTCATTGCTACAGCGGTAACATGGCCTATCCAGGTGTTTTTACTTACTCCCAATGATCTGGATTATCTTCAGACCATTGTGTTCATCCTGGTTATCGCCGCTCTGGTACAGTTTGTGGAGATCGTGCTTAAAAAATATATGGTGGGACTTTATAATGCTCTTGGCGTATATCTTCCCCTGATCACTACCAACTGTGCTGTTCTGGGCGTAACAATTTTAAATATTGATGAAGGCTATGTGAACGGTGTTGAAGGATTTGTCACATCTCTGGTGAACAGTTTCGGAAGCGGTCTTGGCTTTATGCTGGCCATGGTGCTGTTTGCCGGCGTCCGGGGACGTATTGAAAACAGTGACATTCCCAAATCCCTTCAGGGATTGCCCATTACTTTAGTATCTGCATCTTTGGTTGCCTGCTCATTCCTTGGTTTCCAGGGTCTGGTTGACGGGCTGTTTCAATAAGGAGGGCGTCCTATGATAACAGGTGTAGTAATTGTTGTTGTGATCGGCCTTATTGCCGGCCTGATCCTGTCTGTGGCATCCATTGTGTTTGCAGTACCGGTGGATGAAAAGCAGGAAGCTGTCCGGGCCTGCCTTCCCGGCGCTAACTGCGGCGCCTGCGGATTTTCCGGCTGTGACGGCTATGCAAAGGCCCTGGCTGAAGGCACAGCGGAGATCGGGCTGTGTTCTCCCGGAGGCCAGGATGTGGCTGAGGAATGTGCCCAGATCCTTGGGAAAAACTCGGGAGCTGTGGAAAAGAAGGTGGCTCTGGTCCGGTGTGCCGGCCATAATGATAATGTTTCCAAAAAGATCCAGTATGAAGGGGTGGATACATGTCAGGCGGTCAGCATGATGTATGCCGGAGACAGCGCTTGCGCCTACGGATGTTTAGGCTACGGAGACTGTGCCGCTGCCTGTCCCGAAAATGCCATTACTATATGTAACGGCCTGGCTGCAGTAAACACAGAAGCGTGCATCGGCTGCGGTATTTGCGCCAAAGCCTGCCCTAAAGGGGTCATCGCCATTGTTCCCGCCAGCGATTCCCATCATGTGCTTTGCGTCAACAAAGATAAAGGCGCTGAAACTCGGAAAGTATGCAAGACCGGTTGTATCGGCTGTATGAAATGTCAGAAGACCTGCCCGGTTCAAGCCATTACCGTGACGGATAATCATGCGTCTATTGATTATTCAAAATGTACCAACTGCGGCCAGTGCGCCCAGGTTTGCCCTGTAAAAGCGATCTGCTGATCTTATCCCCACGGAAAGCGGCTGTCGTGAGAGTAATGAACGAAAAGGGATGAACACTTGCAAAATAGACAGCTTGAATTTGGAAAATATCGGGTTTTATAAATAAAAATGACATTTTACAGCATAATAATTGCAAAAATAGGCAACTTGCCGGTTGAAAGCCCGTAATTTATAGTGTATAATAAGTACTGTTCGCTGACAGCCGGAAAGATTTGCTGTTTCCGGCATAAGAAGGTGATACGCGAAGATAAGATCAGACGCTTAAAAACGCGGCGGAAAGAAAAGGAAAGGACGGTTTTTACACAATGAAATCTTATAAATCCATGAGTAAAGCAGAGCTTGAAGCATTAAAAACAGAGCTTGAAAAGGAATTTAACGACTTTAAGGCCCAGGGTCTTTCTCTGGATATGTCCAGAGGTAAGCCAAGTCAGGAACAGCTGGATCTGTCCATGGAGATGATGGATGTGCTCCACAGCGGTTCAGACCTTCGGTGCAGCACCGGAGTGGACTGCCGTAACTATGGTGTGCTGGACGGTATCCCTGAAGCGAAAGAGCTTCTTGGCGCCATGTGTGAGGTTGACGCGGATAAGATGATCATTTACGGCAATTCCAGCCTGAATGTTATGTATGATACAGTAGCCCGGGCTATGACTCATGGAATTATGGGATCCACACCATGGTGTAAGCTGGACAAGGTAAAGTTTTTATGCCCTGTTCCCGGATATGACCGGCATTTTTCTATTGCAGAATACTTTGGCATTGAGATGATCCATATTCCTATGACCCTGGAAGGACCGGATATGGACCTTGTTGAAAAATATGTGTCTGAAGATCCTGCAGTAAAGGGAATTTGGTGCGTGCCTAAGTATTCCAATCCTCAGGGTATTTCCTATTCTGACGAAACGGTCCGCCGTTTTGCCCGTTTAAAGCCGGCGGCTAAGGATTTCCGCCTTTTCTGGGATAACGCCTATTCTGTTCATCATTTATATGATGACGACCAGGACGTTGTTCTGGAAATCCTGGAGGAATGTGAAAAGGCCGGAAATCCGGATATGGTATATAAATTTACTTCCACCTCCAAGATCAGTTTCCCAGGCTCCGGTATTGCGGCGATTGCCGCATCTCCCAATAACCTGGCAGACATTAAAAAGCAGCTTTTCGTCCAGACCATCGGCCATGATAAGCTGAACCAGCTGCGTCATGTGCGCTTTTTTAAGGACATTGACGGAATCCATGCTCATATGAGAAAGCATGCGGCGATCATGCGCCCGAAATTTGAGGCTGTTATTGACACTCTGGAAACAGAGCTTGGCGGTTTGGAAATCGGTTCATGGATCAAGCCGAAGGGCGGATATTTTATTTCCTTTGATTCTATGGATGGCTGTGCCAAGGCCATTGTGGCAAAAGCTAAGGAGGCCGGTGTTGTACTGACTAATGCCGGAGCAACCTATCCTTACGGCAAGGATCCTCACGACAGCAATATCCGTATTGCGCCTTCATTCCCTACAATGGATGAGCTGAAAACTGCGGCAAAGCTTTTTACTGTATGTGTAAAGCTTGTTAGTGTGGAGAAGCTTTTAGAGCAGGCGTAATCCCGAAAGAAGGGGGGATAATATGAGACAATGTATGGATGAGGAGAATCTGCACCGCAGATTGAAAAAGATCATCGGACAGGTCCAGGCCATTGACCGGATGGTGGATGAGGATATTCCCTGTGAGGACATCCTGGCTCAGATCAATGCGGCTAAATCTGCCCTTCATAAAGTCGGCCAGGTGGTCCTGGAAGGTCATATAAAACATTGTGTGCGAGATGGTATCCAGCATGGAGATGCGGATAAAACCATTGAAAGCTTTACAAAAGCTGTAGAACGCTTCGCAAATATGAAATGATGCCAAAAAGCAGTCGGGTAAGACAGCATTGCTGATCTTATACCTGGCTGCTTTTTTTTCTTGACACGCCATACCCATAGGGGTATAATCTACATATACCCCTATGGGTATAAAGCCAGTAAGGAGGATAGGATGATGAAGAGACTGGAAAGTTTTTTAGAGTGGGGAGGGATCCCCAAGGATATTGTGTGTCTGGTGATTTCCGGGGTGGCGTTAGTGCTGAGTATTGCTAATGTGTCGCCGTTGCCTTTTGATATGTCCTGGATCGCCATTGTTTTGTGCGGTGTTCCTATTATTTTAGAGGCAGTGGTAGGTCTTGTGACGGCCTTTGATATTAAAGCGGATGTGCTTGTGTCTATTGCCCTGATCGCTTCGGTGATCACCAGCCAGGATTTTGCCGCAGGGGAGGTAGCCTTTATTATGCAGCTGGGCGCTCTGCTGGAGGATCTTACTGTGGCTAGAGCCCGGGCAGGAATCGAAAAGCTGGTGCATCTTACCCCAAGAACTGCCCGGCGCATTTTAGGGGAGACGGAGGAAATCATTGACGCTAAGGATGTAAAGGTAGGGGATGTGCTTCGGGTAAAGCCCGGGGAAGCGGTGCCTGTAGACGGTGTGATCCTGACCGGGAGCACGTCCATTAATCAGGCGGTAATGACCGGGGAGTCTTTGCCGGTCGATAAAAATCCTGGGGACGAGGTGGCCAGCGGAACCGTCAACCAGTTTGGTTCCTTTGATATGAAGGCAACCCGGGTGGGAGAGGACAGCTCCATCCAAAGGATGATCCGCCTGGTACAGTCCGCAGATGCGGGGAAAGCAAAGATTGTAGGCATTGCCGACCGGTGGGCTACATGGATCGTGGTGATTGCCTTAGCCGCGGCAGTACTTACCGGACTGATCACCGGAGAAATTATTCGGGCTGTGACGATCCTTGTTGTGTTTTGCCCCTGCGCTCTTGTGCTGGCGACGCCGACAGCCATTATGGCAGCGATAGGAAATGCCACAAAGCACGGTTTTCTTGTACGTGAAGGCGATGCCCTGGAGCGGCTTGCCGGCATTTCCAAAATGACTTTTGATAAGACAGGGACACTGACCTTTGGACAGCCAAAGGTGATCGCCGTGGAGTGTGAAGATAAGACATTGACCAGAGATGAAATGTATGCCATTGCGGCAGCTATAGAGAGCCGTTCCGAGCATCCTCTTGGAAAAGCTGTGACCGGATGTTTTAAGGCTGAGAAAAAAACTGCCCTGCCGGAAGCGGAAGACTTTCACATGATTCCGGGCCGGGGGGTAGCCGGACGGGTACAGGGGCATCAGGTACTGGCGGGAAATCCGGAAATGCTTTCAGAAAACCATATTTCAATGGATGGGGCCAAGATGGGGGAAAAATATATGGATCAGGGATGCACCATGATCTATGTCGCTCTGGATGGCCGGTTTGCGGGATTTTTGGCCCTTTCGGATACACTGCGGCCGGAAGCGGGGAATATGATCCGTCAGATTAAGGAAATCGGTGTGGATCCGGTGCTCCTTACCGGGGATCATAAAAAAGCCGCCAGCCATATTGCGGAGCAGGTTCATATCCAGGAGATGCATTTTGAGTGCCAGCCCCAGGACAAGCTGGCATGGATTGATAAGTACCAGGAAAAGAATCAGCAGGTATGTATGATCGGCGACGGTATTAATGATGCTCCGGCTTTAAAAAAGGCTTATGTGGGCATTGCCATGGGCGGGGTCGGCAGCGATATTGCCGTGGACGCGGCGGATATTGTCCTGATCGATGATGAGATCCGCCAGCTTCCCCATCTTCTGGCGATGGCAAGACGGATGATGATAACTATAAAATGCAATATGACCTTTTCTATGACTTTAAATTTTATCGCTATCATCTTGGCAATTACAGGCATTTTAAATCCGGTTGCAGGCGCTCTGGTTCACAATGCCGGTTCTGTGCTGGTAATCGTTAATTCCTCCCTGCTTTTAACCTGGAAAAAGCGGCTCGGGAAAAAAGCCCTTGACCAAAACCGGTTTGCAAAAAATGAAAAGGGTCTGCCGGCGTAAACTGGCAGACCCAAAGTTAAAATGGGCTTAAACTTTTTTTGACAATTCTTTATATGCGGAAATGTCTCCCTCCTCCGGGGTTTTGGAGTAGCGGACTTTTTCGTAGATTTCTGTAAATTTTTTGGCTGCCTCCGGATCTGACGGCCGGACGGCCCGGGTCAGCTGCTGGGGCGTCATGGCCGGATCAATGGCAGTCTTTCTATGCCGCCCGGAAATCTTTTTAAAATAAATCCTTCGGATCTTATTTTTTGGCAGGGCGGAGGAAAATATTCTGGAAAGCGCTCTGGATGATGTGGGTGTAAGCTTTTCCACCACATCCTCAGGCATGGAACCATCAGACAGGGCGTCCCCTTTTTTTATGCCGGCGCCAAGAAATCGGTTCCAAAGCTGGTAAATAATATAAACAACCAGGGCAATAGCGGCAAGGAAGAGGACAATTCGCATAAATACCATAAAAAAATTACTGATGGCCAGCATGATCTGAGAGGTTTCCCCGTCTTCTAAAAGCAGCATGCCGGAGGATCCGGAAGATTCAGACACCGACTCAGAAACAAGCTCTGCATCTTCCCCCTGGGGCAGGAGAGAGAACAGAAAACGGATACCTGTCAGAAGCAGATTTTTGACCCCTTCCAGAAAATTTCCCAGGCCCAAATGAGTAAAAACAATCATAAGAACAATACCTAGGGCAAGAAAGGCTGTCATGGAGCCGTTTCCTGACCGGATAATGGCTTTAATAGGCATATTTGCCATTTCCAGGCTGCTGGAAATGTAGGCCAGGATATTGGTCAGATAGATCACAGTCACTGCGCACAAAAGAAAAATACAGGCGCACAGGGTCATGACCATGCAGGTGGTTTTTGCATCCATGCCATTGGCGACAACCCAAAAAATGAAAAATACTGTCCCGGCGGCGGGATGGATATTAAAGTAAGGGCCTTTGGTGTACATCCGTTTGGCGAAAAATACGATCATCACGCCAAGGATCAGACCGGAAAGCACCCAGGGACGCCAGGTTTCATAAAAGAGTCCAACCTGGTTAAGTCCCCAGATTATGGCAAGGATCAAAATATGATAGCCTACATAAATCGCGGCGTTTTTTGCCCGACAGCTTAAGGCCATAGTTCCGGCGAAGGGGACGCTTAAGGCCAGTGTGGTAAATAGATCGTCTGTATTTCCGGAAATCAGCGTAAGGATACACGCGGCGCAGGCAAAGCAAATGGTATACCAGGCAATAAAACCTGTTGCGGTGCGGGCTTTTTCTAAGCTGTTAATCAATATGTTCCACCTCCCACAGGATAGTTTTGGCTCGGACAAGATCCGGCAGGGTGAACTTTTCAAACATTTCCTTATGACCGGTGCAGATCAGACAGCATCCGTCATTTTCCGAAATAATCCCAGTCAGTAAGTCCATAAGATCCTCATAGCACCGGTTAGAAATAAAGATCATACATGGCGGCTGGCCTCCATTATCTAAAGTATCCTGTATGATAAACGACAGATGCTTTACGGGGATGGCCAGATCGATCCGGGAAAGGCTCTGGAGCATACGGGTCTGATGGCTGGCGCCAGTTCCTGCGTCTACACATACCGGCAGGGAGGACGTACAGTCGCATCCGTTGGTTTTTAAGGACACAGGGATTCCCTTGGAAATAAACATGTCCGACAAAGTAGCCGCCAGACGTATATTTTCTTCCATAATATCGTAGTGGTTGACATAGCCGAAGTTTTCCAGATCAAGGAAAATGCAAACTTCCTGGGAGGCTGTATATTCATAAAGATTTACTTTAAGCTCTTTGGTTCGGGCGTAAGCCTTCCAGTTAATGGACCGCATGGAATCAAAGGGCTGGTATTCCCGGATCCCCCGAAATTCAAATGGATCCTCCAGATAGCGGCGCCGGGTTAAAAGACTTCCGTACAGCTGGTTAAATGGAATCAGCAGTCGGCGGATGTCTACATATTTTGGATAAACATACAGCTGGGCAAACGTATCCTGGATCTGAGAAAATTTTTCAATATAAAGGAGATCTGTACAGGTCAGGGCCATTTGATCAATCGTGTAATAGCCCCGGTGGGTACAGGTAAAGGGCAGGGTCCGGGTGATCTTCTCCCGGCTGCCCATTGAAAAAATATCATTGCGGTAGTATAAATCTGTGACAGCGCTGTTTTGCCGGTCATGGAACAAAAGCTTCCGGGAGGTCTGAAACTTTACGGTCAGGGCAGGAAGGGGGAGTTTTTTATTGTTGGTTACCACTTCGATGAGGGCGGCCTCATCGCCCTCCACGGCCGTATCTCGGGAATAAGCGATCGTTGCAGACAGGTTCCGGTTCCACATATGCTCATATAGCCATCGCTGGATCAGATAAAGGATAAAAATAGCCAGTGCGGCGAAAAGTATATTCATTTATTTTTTCCACTCCTCTGTAGGAACCGGCACGCTATCCATAAGCTCCTGTACAATCTGGGCCGTCTCCTGGCCGGAAGCGGACATGGAATGGGCGGCCATGAGCCTATGGGCAATCACCGGGACAGCCAGATACTTAATATCCTCCGGAACGACATAATCCCGTCCGCAGATTGCTGCGTGAGCCTGGGCGGATTTCATAAGAGCCAGGCTTCCTCTGGGACTTAAGCCAAGAGCAATCCTTGGGTGCTGCCGTGTCTGCCGGGCAATGTCTACAATATATTCCCGGATCGATGGGTGGACGTATATCTGGCGCACGATAGCCTTCATCTGGCACATTTCTTCAATGGTACATACACTTTCCACTGCTGCCACCGGGTCATCGTTCATAAAATTGGACAGGATCTTGATCTCATCCGTGCGCTCAGGAAGCCCCATGGACAGCTTCATAAGGAAACGATCCAGCTGAGCCTCCGGCAAAGGAAAGGTCCCGGCGGTTTCCACCGGGTTCTGGGTGGCAATAACAAAGAAAGGATTCGGCAGCGGGCGGGTAGCGCCGTCTACTGTGACCTGCTTTTCTTCCATGGCTTCAAGAAGGCTGGACTGAGTCCTTGGGGTAGCTCGGTTGATCTCATCGGCCAGCAGGATGTTGGCAAAAACCGGGCCTTCCCGGAAAACAAATGCATTTTTTGACGTGTCGAAAAAGTTAATGCCTGTCACATCGGAGGGGAGCAGATCCGGGGTAAACTGGATCCGGGAAAATGCCCCGTCAATACACCCGGCAAGCGTCCTGGACAGCATGGTCTTTCCCGTGCCGGGTACGTCCTCCAGAAGGACATGGCCTCCGGCCAAAATGGCAGTTAAAATATAGTCAATATTTTCCGACTTCCCCACAATGACCTTTTCAATTTCATTTTTGATCCTTGTACATAAATTTTCAATATCCTGTGTTGTCATAAAACGATTCCTCCGCTATTATAGATGTATGGCTTAATCATAGCACATCTTTGTGTATTTTGTGTAGGGGTTGGGGGAAATTTGGGGAAATGTTTGTTTTTTTTACAAAAAATATTCTTGGAAATAAAAAAAGGTTGATTTTAGTGGGGCAGGTATGATATATTTCTATGCAGCGACAAATGTTTTCCTGAAACGGACATTTGGAAATGAAGGAGTGAATTATCAATGGAAAAGAAATTAAGAGTCGGTATTCTTGGCGGAACAGGTATGGTGGGCCAGCGTTTTATTTCTTTGCTGGAAGATCATCCATGGTTTCAAGTTGTGGCTATTGCGGCCAGTCCTCGTTCTGCCGGATTAACATATGAGGAAGCTGTAGGCAGCCGCTGGAAGATGACAAAGCCTATGCCGGAGCAGGTAAAGAAGATTGTAGTCATGAATGTAAACGACGTGGAAAAGGTGGCTGCTCAGGTAGATTTTGTATTCAGCGCTGTGGATATGACAAAGGAGGAGATCCGGGCCATTGAGGATGCTTACGCGAAGACAGAAACTCCGGTAGTTTCTAATAACAGCGCCCATCGATGGACACCAGATGTGCCTATGGTTATTCCTGAGATCAATCCGGAGCATTTCGCGGTGATCGAGCATCAGAGAAAGCGCCTTGGCACACAGCGGGGATTTGTGGCCGTAAAGCCAAACTGCTCCATCCAGAGCTACGCGCCAGTACTTACTGCATGGAAAGAGTTTGAGCCAACCCAGGTGGTTGCGACTACATATCAGGCCATTTCCGGCGCTGGCAAAACTTTTAAGGATTGGCCGGAAATGGTGGAAAATATTATTCCTTACATTGGCGGCGAGGAAGAAAAGAGTGAACAGGAACCTCTTCGTCTGTGGGGCCATATTGAAAATGGTGAAATTGTTAAAGCTGAGGGCCCTGTGATCACGACTCAGTGTATCCGCGTTCCTGTTTTAGATGGCCATACAGCGGCTGTTTTTGTAAACTTTGCCAAGAAGCCTTCAAAAGAACAGCTTATTGAGAAATTAAGAAGCTTTAAGGGCCTGCCTCAGGAACTGAACCTTCCCAGTGCGCCGGAGCAGTTTATCCAGTATCTTGAAGAAGATGATCGTCCTCAGGTCCGCCTGGATGTAAACTACGAAAACGGCATGGGCGTTTCCGTAGGCCGCTTAAGAGAGGATGTTCTTTTTGATTATAAGTTTGTGGGCCTTTCCCACAACACGGTGCGCGGCGCCGCCGGCGGAGCTATTCTTTGCGCTGAGCTTCTTACCGCTCAGGGGTATATTGCCGCAAAGTAAAATAGTGATATTAAAATAAGGCTCTCTGCTGCTGCAGCAGGACCAGTAAATGGGCAGACCCGGCTGAACTGTTGCCTGTGCTTGGATTTGCTTAAGATCAGGAGGTAACATGTATAATGATTTATTTACCATAGGAAATATTACGGTCCATGGTTACGGATTGATGATCGGGATTGGGATCATTGCCGCTTATCTTATGACAGAACACCTGGCTAAGAAAAAGGCGATGGACCCGGATCCGGTCTTTTCCCTGCTTATATTTGGCGTGTTGGGAGGAATTGCAGGGGCCAAGATCCTTTACTGGATCACCATTTTTAATGAGATTCTTCAGGATCCGTCCATCCTTTGGCGTTCCCTGACCGATGGGTTTGTTGTCTATGGGGGTATTATTGGCGGTATTTTGTCAGGATATGCCGTGTGCCGGGTAAAGAAGATCAGCTTTTGGGATTATCTGGACTGCGCCGCTCCTTCCATTGCCCTGGCTCAGGGTTTTGGCCGTATCGGCTGCCTGCTGGCTGGATGCTGCTATGGTATGGAGACAGACAGCTGGTGTTCCATTACCTTTACAAGCTCTCAGTTTGCCCCCAATAATGTGCCGTTGATCCCTACACAGATTTTTTCCAGTGTTTTTGATTTTGCGCATTTTGCCCTGCTGTATGTGATTACCCGCAGAAGCAAGGTGCCGGGCTTTACCAGCAGCCTGTATTTGATTATTTATGGCGTGGGAAGATTTTTTATTGAGTTTTTCAGGGGAGATCTGCTTCGCGGATCTGTAGGCCCATTGTCCACATCCCAGTTTATTTCCATTTTTATTGTGGCTTTTGGTGTATTGCTTATGGTTAAAAAGCTTCGGGATGGAAAGCGTGATCAAACGGCACAAGAAACGGTCCGGGATGAAAAAGAAAATATGGAAAACCAAGATAGTGACTGACAATTCAGGAAAGACTGGCGTTGTATTTTTAGCGGGACAGAATTTTTCTGCCTCGTGCCTTGATACACACCGGTCTTTTTTGTTTGTTTAGCTATAAAAATGGTTAAAACGGTCCTTTGATTTTTAAATGCCTCCAATGGAAATCCTTAAACAGTTGTGGTAAAATAATTTACATGAGGCTCGTGTGGGCTTAAGGATGGCACAGATTTTGCTGCTTAGGTTATGAGAAATGGAGTGATTTTTATGGAAATGTTAGACGTGGTGGATGCGCAGGGAAATCCGACAGGTATGGTTGTTGAGCGAGAAATCGCGCACAGAGAGGGAATACGTCACAGAACATCCCATGTATGGATCATGCGCCCCGGAGAGGATGGATCGCAGGTGCTTTTGCAGAAACGGAGCCGGTTTAAGGATTCTAATCCCGGCTGTTATGACATTTCCAGCGCGGGACATATTCTGGCCGGTTCAGGCTGGATCGAGTCAGCACTGCGGGAACTGAAAGAGGAGCTTGGACTTGATGTGTCTGAAGAAGAACTGCATTTCTGCGGAAAAAGGACCATGTGTCTGAAATCCATGTTCCATCACAGAAAATTTATTGATAATCAGGTGAGCAGTATTTTTTATATAGTGCGGGATATAGATTCAAAGGATCTGAAGCTTCATGAAAAAGAAGTGGATGAGGTCATATGGATGTCTTTAAAGGATTGTAAGGACATGGTCCGGGAGAATACTATGAAGCACTGTATCTATATGGAAGAATTAAACATGCTCCCGGAGAAACTTTAAGTAATCGAAAGGTTGAGGATACTAATGAAGTATGATTTTACCACCATTATGGACCGGCGGGGACATGATGCTATTGCGGTGGATGCGATCCCATATAAAGACGCAAAGGTAAAGGAGGGATTTGACATAATCCCTATGTGGGTGGCAGATATGAATTTCCCTGCGCTGCCTACCATTATTGAGGCTTTGGAGGCGCGGATCAAACACCATCATTTTGGCTATTTTAATGCGCCGGAGGCTTATTATGACAGTATTATCCGGTGGCATGAGGATCGGTACGGGACGCAAGGACTGACGAAAGAAGCCATTGGGTTTGAAAATGGCGTTCTTGGCTGTGTTGCTTCGGCAATCCAGGCATTTACTGCTCCCGGCGAAGGGATTTTACTCCATTCCCCTACGTATATTGGTTTTACCGGCACATTAAATAATAATGGCCGGAAGATCGTGCTCAGTGACCTGGTTCGGGATGAAAACGGGGTCTGGCGGATGGATTATGAGGATATGGAGAAAAAGCTTAAGGAAAACCATATCCATTGCGCCATCTTTTGCTCCCCCCACAACCCGGCCGGCCGTGTGTGGGAACGGGAAGAGATTAAAAAGGCCATGGAAATTTATAAAAAGTATGAATGTGTGGTCATTTCTGATGAAATCTGGGCAGATATTATCCTGCCCGGCCATAAGCATATCCCTACCCAAAGTATTTCTGACGACGCGCGTCAGCGGACCATTGCCGTGTACGCCCCCAGCAAGACCTTTAATTTGGCAGGCCTTGTAGGCTCTTATCATGTGATCTATGATCCGTGTTTAAGAGACCGGGTAGTGAAAGTGTCTGGAATGAGTCATTACAATATGGGAAATGTTTTATCCATGCATGCCCTTATGGGCGCCTACAAACCGGAAGGCCGGGAATGGGTAGATGAGCTTTGCCAGGTGATTGCAAAGAACGTAGACTTTGCCTGTGATTTTATTGAGAAGAATTTCCCTGGCGTTTCTCTGGCCAAACCGGAAGGCACCTATATGCTGTATCTGGATTGTGAGCAGTGGTGTAAGGACCACAACAAGACCTTGGACGAACTTCTTTTAGCCGGTGTACAGGTAGGTGTGATCTGGCAGGATGGACGGCCGTTTCACCGGCCTTACGCCATCCGTATGAACCTGGCCCTGCCATTTACAAGAGTCGTGGAAGCCTTTGATCGGTTGAAAACATATGTGTTTTAGGGCGCTAGGCGCCAGTTCAGCGCGGACCGAAGCACAGCGTAGACTTTCGGGAGCACAAAGTGGGAGCAATCCTAAAATACTTCAAATTAATGTATATTAAAAAAGATGCAGCTCAGGTTCCTTATCTGCTGAGCTGCATCTTTTTTCAATAACTAAGTCGGATCATTAATGCTGGTTCCTGAATAAAATTGTTTAAATTGTTGCTGAATTTCTCCATATGTAATATAATGATTAAGGCGTCAAAAGGCATTTTGACGCCCATGATACACGTCCCAAAGCTATGCTTGTACATACATTGTTATTAGATGAGGTTTAGCGGATAATTAAAAAACTAATGGAGGTATTTTTTATGATTGATTACAAGGGAAATCCATTTTATCTTTCCGATGAACAAATCCAGTGGGTGGAGGACACTTATAAAAATATGTCTGATGAGGAAAGGATCGGGCAGCTTTTCTGCCCCATTGTATTTACAAAGGACCCAGAGGAGCTGAAGGCCCTGGTGGAAAAGCGCCATATTGGCGGTATGCTTTACCGGGAAGGACCGGGAGAAGAGCTTTTAGAGGCTCATCGGGTGCTTCAGAAAGCGTCAAAGATCCCTCTGCTTACAGCTTCCAACCTGGAGTACGGCGGAAATGGCTCTGCGGTGGAAGGAACCTTCTATGGCCGTCAGATGCTTGTAGCTGCTACGGGCAATGAAAGACGGGCCTATGAGCTGGGCAAGGTCAGCGCCAGCGAAGGCGCCGCCGTAGGCGTCAACTGGTCATTTGCCCCGGTGGTGGATCTGGACAAAAATTACCACAATCCCATTACCAATGTGCGCACCTACGGCGATGATACAGACCGGGTTATTGCCATGGGTAAGGCTTATATGCGAGGCTGCAGGGAAGAGGGCATTGCGACTTCGGTAAAGCATTTCCCGGGAGATGGCGTGGATGAACGGGATCAGCATCTGCTTACCAGCGTTAACAGCTTAAGCTGCCGAGAGTGGGATGAGACTTATGGAAGGATTTATGAGGCTATGATCCAGGCAGGCACCCTTACGGTGATGGCAGGGCAAATTGCCATGCCTGCTTATGAAGAGTACTTTGATCAAAAACCGGTGAACAAGATCACCCCGGCCACATTGTCAAAGAATCTTCTCCAGAAACTGCTTCGGGAAAAGCTGGGATTTAACGGACTAATTGTAACGGATGCTACCCCTATGGTAGGTTTTTGCTGCGCTATGGACCGGCGCCATGCAGTTCCTGCGGCCATTGAAAACGGCTGTGATATGTTCTTATTTAACCGGAATGAAGATGAGGATTTTGCCTACATGATGGAGGGCTACCGCACCGGACTGCTGTCAGAGGAACGGCTGGAAGCGGCGGTTAAGCGTATTCTGGCAGTCAAGGCGGCTCTAAAGCTTCCTGAAAAGCAGAAGGAAGGCACCCTGGTCCCCGGTAAGGAAGGGCTGAAGATCCTTCGTTGCCCTGAGCATGACCGGCGGGCAAAGGAATGTGCCGATGAAGGGGTAACCCTTGTAAAAGATACTCAGGGGCTGCTGCCGATTTCACCGGATAAGCATCACCGTATTTTACTGGAAATCATGGGGGATTATCCTTCTAGAGAAAGAGTGTGCCAGTCCTTTGTTGACCGTCTTAGGACAGAAGGTTTTGAAGTAACGATTTATCAGCCGGAGGGCTTTGAGGTGCTGGAGGATACCGTGGAGAACTTTAAGTCCAAGTATGACCTGGTTATGTATGTGGGCAATATTGAAACCGCTTCCAATAAAACCGTTGCCCGGCTTTCTTGGCACACTATGTTTGGCCTGGGCAATAATATGCCGTGGATGGTCCATGAGATGCCGGTCATGTTTATCAGCGTAGGCAATCCTTATCATCTTTTGGATGCGCCTATGGTAAAAACTTACATTAATGGTTACTGCAACTCTGAATATGTCATTGGTGCAGTGATTGATAAAATCCTGGGCAGAAGCCCATTTAAAGGCCAGTCACCGGTGGATGTATTCTGCGGAAAGCTGGACCTGAAATTCTAATTAAGGAGGAACATATAAAATGAAGGCAATTATTTTTGATCTAGATGGAGTCCTTGTATTTACAGACAAGTTTCATTATCAGGCATGGAAAAAAATGGCCGATAAAATGGGAATTTATTTTGATGAGGTGATCAATAACCGATTAAGAGGCGTCAGTCGCCGGGAAAGCCTTGAGATCATTTTAGAGCGCTACGAGGGTGCTCCTTTATCTGAAAAGGAAAAAGAAGGCCTGATGGAGTACAAAAATGATTATTACAAAGAACTTTTAAAGACCATGGGACCGGATGATGTGACGGCGGATACCAGAAACGCTCTAAAGCTGCTTCGTGAGCAGGGCCATAAGCTTGCCATCGGTTCTTCCAGCAAGAATACAAAATTTATCTTAAAGCAGGTGGCTATTGACCATATGTTTGACGCTGTTTCTGACGGGACAAATATTACTCATTCCAAGCCGGATCCGGAGGTTTTTGAAAAAGCTGCTCAGTTCCTTGAAGAGCCGTATGATAATTGTGTTGTTGTGGAAGACGCCTATGCAGGGATTGATGCTGCCAAGGCCGCAGGCATGACTGCTGTAGGTATCGGGGATGCCACAAGCTATGATAAGTGTGATTATAGGATTAAATCCCTAATGGAGCTGGCAGAACTGTTTCAATGATTCGATGTCCATTGGATGCTTCTTGTCCGGCTTTAGCCGGACAAGAAGATACGCCGTCTCCGGACAAGTTTAGGAGTTGATGGTTTTTGTTTGAAAGTCTGTCCAAAAGGACGCCTGGAATCATGGATTTTGAAGAATATAAAAAATTTGCTTTAAGTATTCCGCTGGTGGAGACGGAAGGCAAAACAAGTATTTTATTTGAGGTTCGGGCCCGTTCCCTGGCCCATCAGCCTGGGGAAGTGTGTTTGCCGGGAGGCCGTGTGGAGCCGGGAGAGGATTTTATGACGGCGGCGGTGAGAGAAACCTCTGAGGAGCTTTGCATATCATCCGACCATATCCAGGTAGTGGCGCCTATGGATATTTATCTGTCTCCATCGGGACAGATGATCGTCCCATATCTTATAAAGCTTAAGGATTATAAAGGAACTTTCAGTCAAAATGAGGTGGATGAGATTTTTTGCGTACCTGTGGAATTTTTCTGGGAAAATGAACCGGAAGGTTACAAAAATCACATTTTTACAAGACCGGGTGATGATTTTCCTTTAGACGCTATTCCCGGAGGCCACAATTATCCATGGCGGAGCGGGTGGAGCATGGTCTATTTTTATCCAGAAAGGAACGGTCACCGGATCTGGGGCCTGACGGCAAAAATCATGAAGGCTTCAGCAGAAATCATGAGGGAGGCGGTAAAACATGAGCAATAAAAAAAGCGGCGGCGGAAAAACCGCAGAAAAAAAGATTACAGGAATCCGGAAAAGTCCCAAAAAGATTCTGGAGTTTTATTATATGATTCCCGGGGAGATTCTTGTTAAGGAGCTTTCCCGGTACATTGCCGCAGTGGCTGAGGAAAAGATTGAAATATGGACAGAACTGAATCTTATGGAAGTAATTATGGAAAATGATTCTCTGATCTTTCAGGATGCGTGGAAATACTTTGTGGATCCACTGGATCAGGAGTATATCCGTGAACATGGGATAAAGACCATTTATCAGATCAGCTATGATGAGCGGGATCTGCCCTGCGTCCGTCAGGTCATGAAGGAGCTTTTAAATAAAACCGGGGGAAGGATTTGCAGCGACACGGATGATTTTGAGCCTGTGTACACATTGGATAATATAGACGCTTTGTAAACCGTTTGCGGGATAACTGTCTGTGGGAATGATTTTATAAAAAAAATACCCTGGAGCAAGGGATGGAATCGTTTAGGCTGCCATCCTGCTCCAGGGTCTTTTAGCGAGTGTTTGAAAATTTGAAAGCGCTACAGGTACTTTTTAGGCCGGATATTTTTCTTTTTCAGCCAGATATGTGTCCGCTCTCTTAAAAGAGTATACAAAACTGAGAAAAGAGGGATGCAGATCAGCATACCTGCAACGCCCCACAGATTTCCTCCAATGGTCACAGCAGCCAGTACCCACAGGGCCGGAAGACCTACAGAGCTTCCTACCACCTTTGGGTAAATAAAGTTTCCTTCAATCTGCTGGAGGATCAGGAACAAGACGACAAACAGGAGCATATCCCCCGGGCTGACCATGAGCATCAAAAGGGCTCCGATAATACAGCCGACAAAGGCGCCTACAATAGGGATCAAAGCTGTAAACGCGATGAGTACGCCGATGAGCATGGCATACGGCAGGCCAATGATGGACATAACAATGAAGAACATGGTTCCCAGGATCACAGCCTCTAGGCACTGTCCGGATAAAAATCTGGAGAAGGTGCGGCCGGACAGAGACGCGATCTGTACGATGCGGTCCGCTCGCTTTTCAGGGATATAGGCATACAGCAGCTTTCGGCACTGGCTTGACAGCTTTTCCTTTTGGAATAAAATATAAATAGCAAAGAAAAAGCCCAGAAAAAATGTGACAATGCCGTTAATGATCGATGTAGCGATCCCTACAGCAGAGGAAAAGATCCGTTCCGCCCCGTTGCGAAAGAATTCCGTTAAATAGGAACTGATGGATACCCAGTCGATCTCTATGTTGCCGATCTTGTCAGTGATCCACTGATATTCGTTTAAAAGGTTATTAATACTATTCTGAGTCCGGTTAAAAAAACCGGGAATCCCCGAGATAACAGACTGGATCGTGCTGACCAGCTGGGGAGCAATAAATAATATAACAACACATATAACGCCGATAATACATAGCACCGTTATGATAAAACTCACAGGACGCTTGATCTTGTTGATCAGCTTTTCGTGCTTTCCGTTAAAGCTGCCGAAAAGCCCCCGCTCAATGGCCCGCATAGGCACATTTATGACAAAAGCAATGCACATGCCTAAAAGAATAGGAAAAAGCAGGGCAATAATCTGCCGGATCCCGTTATAGATAATATTCAGATGGCCAATGGCAGTATAAAATAAGATCCCAAGAAAGATAATAAACAGGATTTTTTTTATATTATTTTTATTCAGATCCATGGAAGTCCTCCCTTCACACTATACTTTAGTATAGCACAAATGCGCAGGGTTTTACAGAGGGACTTTTTTAAAAGTAAGTATCTATTTTGTAAAAAATATGAAGATATTTGTAAAAAAATATGAACCTGACCCAGGAGGATTTGCTTAATAAAGACTGTTTTGAAAAGGTAAGGAGTGGATGTATGGAACAGGAGATGACATATGGCCGTCAGGTTATGGATCTGGTGGCCATGATGGGAGAGGAACTGCTGAAAAACGGAGCTGAAATTGCCCGGGTCCAGGATACTATGGGGATTGTGGGAAAAGCCTTCGGCAAAGATCACGTGGATGTGTATGCAGTATCTAATGGTATCTTTGTGACCATGTATCATAAAGATCAGTCACGGTGTACCCAGGTCAAGTATGTGCCTCTGGCGACGCCAAATCTTGGCAAAGTGGCTCAGATCAATCAGTTGTCCAGGGAAATCTGCGAAGGAAAATATACTTTGGAAGCAGCTCAAAAGCAGATGAGAGAAATTGCGGGACACAAAGGCGTTCCCATGCGGTGGCTTATTGGGGCATATGCCCTTGGCGCCGCCAGTTTTTGCTTTTTATTTGGCGGAAGTGTAACTGACAGCATTGGGGCTGCGCCCATTGGCATCCTTTTATGCCTTCTCCAGTATGCCATGGGACGGGCGAAAATTTCCAAGGTGATGCAGACCATTTTCGGAAGCGCTCTTGTCACTTTTGCAGGCATGGTTTTTGCTTACATATTTGCTGGATTAAATATGGACAGCATGACAGTCGGCGGGCTTGTGATCCTTGTGCCGGGGGTACCCCTGACGACGTCCATCCGGGATTTTTTTAACGGTGATTATCTGTCAGGTACCATAAGGCTGATTGACGCTTTGCTGGTGGCAGTGTGCATGGCCATTGGCGTTGGCGTGGTCTATAAAGTGTTTTATTGACCCAAAGGAGGCTTAAAATGTTACTCACGTTATTTATTGAATTTTTTGTTGCTTTTCTTGCAACAGATGCGTTTTGCGTAATTTTTAATGTGCCTAAAAAAGAATGGTTTTTCTCGGGACTTACCGGAGCTCTGGGATGGGTATTTTATCGGATTTTTTCCCTGAGTCAGGGGATCGTTGCGGCTACATTTATTGCCGTGGTGGCCGTGACGCTTCTTGCCCGGATTTTTGCCGTGGTGCGGAAGGGACCGGTGACCATTTTTCTCGTTCCCGGGATATTTCCCCTGGTTCCCGGCGTAGGTATTTATTATACATCCTACTATTTTATCGTCAGTGAATTTGCCATGGCTTCAGCAAAAGGTGTGGAAACTTTAAAGGTGGCCGTAGCGATTACCCTTGGGATTATGTGTATGCTTCTTATCCCGCAAAAGGTCTTTCAGGTCCTGATTCCGGGAGGCAGACAGTAAAAAAGCAAGGAGAGAAATTTTATGTCTCAAAAAAGACGATTGACCAAAAAACTTATGGAGGGATTATCTTTAAAAAGGATCCTTCTTATTATTCTTGGAGCCATGATCTGTACCTTTGGCATCCATAATATCCACCAGCAAACCGGAATCACAGAAGGCGGCGTCATCGGCATGATGCTTCTGGTGGAAAAATGGCTGGGGATTTCTCCGGCGCTGATCACCCCGGTGCTGGATATTACCTGCTATTTATTGGCATTTAAGTATTTAGGAAGGCAGTTTATAAAAATATCCGTGATCTCCACCTTAAGCGTATCCGCTTTTTATAAAATATGGGAAATGTTTCCCCACATGCTTCCAGACCTGTCCGCCTATCCTTTGGCAGCGGCCCTGGCGGGAGGTCTGTTTGTAGGCGCGGGCGTGGGGACCATCGTCCGGCAGGGCGGCTCCAGCGGCGGAGATGACGCCCTGGCCCTGACGATTTCCCGGGTGACCCGGTGCCGCCTGTCCCGGGCCTACCTGTTTACAGACCTGGTGGTCCTTGGCCTTTCCCTGACCTATATCCCACTGACAAAGATCATTTTCTCTGTGATCACTGTAACTCTGTCATCGTTTTTAATTGATCTTATTCAGGATTTTGAGTTATGTAAACTTTCCCAGAAGAAAAGCAGGGACAAGGAGGAGACCGGCGGCATGATGGGAAGTGGGAAGGAATCTGTGAAATTATAGAAGTGAGTAGTGGAGAAAAACTTGCAATTTTTTGTATATTATGTACAATGTAAAATCATAAGGACAGATAGACCTTGCAAGGGGATACCCCTATGCCGTGAGGGGCACGGCATAAACATGGAAAGGACAGGACATGAGTAATATTAGAGACTTTTTAAAACGGAATCGTCTTATT
>CAZMGH010000001.1:44731-53240 GCA_964565805.1 uncultured Lachnospiraceae bacterium | reverse complement strand
GAAAGGACAGGACATGAGTAATATTAGAGACTTTTTAAAACGGAATCGTCTTATTATGGACGGCGCTATGGGGACTTATTATTCACAAAAATTCTCGCGCCGGGGAGAACCGTCAGAAATCGGTAATCTGGACGCTCCGGATGTGATTAAAGAAATCCATATGGAATATATACTGGCCGGAGCAAATCTGATCCGGACCAATACATTTGCGGCTAACCATGAAACCTTAAAGCGGGCAGGCTACGGCGGAGAGAGTCATAATCCTTTCGATGTGGTCAAGCGGTGCCTGACCTGGGGCTTTAATATTGCCAGAGGGGCAGTGAATACCTGCGGCAGACCGGTATTTATCGCGGCAGATATTGGCCCCATCCCTGAGTACGGACAAAGGGATGAGGAAGAGATTTTGGATGAATATATGTTCATGGCAAAAACCTTTATTGAATTAGGGGCAGATATTATTTTATTTGAAACCTTTTCCGACCTGAAATATATTGTGCCTGTGGCTCAGTATATTAAGGACCACAGTAAGATTTTCGTTATGGCCAGTTTTTGTCTGAATAAATTCGGCTATACTAAATCCGGCATGAGCGCTAAGAAGCTTCTGGAAGACGCAGGAAATGAAATGAGCATTGACGCTGTTGGTTTTAACTGTGGCGTCGGCGCGGCACATATGTATCAGATCCTGCGCCGCCTGGATCTGGGGGAGAAGATCATCCTTGCAGCGCCAAATTCCGGCTACCCGGATACCATACGGGACCGGAGCGTGTATCAGGAAAATGCCGCGTATTTTGCGGATAAGATGGAAGAGATTTCAGGCCTTGGGGTAAATATCTTTGGGGGCTGCTGCGGCACTGCGCCGGATTATATCCGCCAGATGGCCGGTAAGGTGGATATTTCCCGGGAGATCGCGCGTCGGCACAAGGGCGTCGGCAGGGCGCAGAAGGAAGCTCCTGCCCCGGCTCCGGCGGAAAATCCTTTAATGGCCCGCCTGGACCAGGGGAAAAAGGCTGTGATCGTTGAGCTGGACCCGCCCCATAACGGGGATATGGAAAAGATCCTCCAGGCTGTGGAGCTTTTAAAAGGCCAAAAGGTGGATATGATCACTTTATCGGATTCGCCGATGGGAAAAATGCGGGTAGACTCTGTGATGGTAGGCGCCAAAATCCAGAAAGAGCTGGACTTTCCGGTGATGCCTCATATGAGCTGCAGGGACAGAAATCAGATTGCCATGGGCGGCGTCTTTTTAGGCGCCTATGTGAATGATATACGCAATTTTCTTATCGTAACCGGGGATCCGGTGCCTGCCGGGGACCGTCCGGTGGTGTCCTCTGTGTATGATTTTAATTCCATTACCTTAATGGAATATTTAAAACATATGAATGAAGAATATTTTGCGGCAGATCCTATGATCTATGGGGGCGCTTTAAATTACGGCAGGCCGAACCTGGAAAAGGAAATTGAGCGGATGGAGAAAAAGGTACAGGCCGGAGCGTCCTATTTCCTGACCCAGCCTTTGTATTCTAAAGAGGATATAGAGCGGATCGCCTATATTAAGTCCCGGGTAAAAACAAAGATCCTTGGGGGAATTATGCCCTTGGTCAGCTACCGGAACGCTTTGTTTATGAAAAATGAAATTTACGGCATCCATGTGCCGGACGCAGTGATCGCCAGATATTCCCCGGAAATGACTCGGGAAGAAGGGGAGGCTGTGGGTATTGAGTGCGCGGCGCAGCTGATGGAACAAATGAAAGACGTAGTAGACGGCTATTATTTTATGGCGCCTTTTAACCGGGCAGCGATGATCTGCCGGATCATTGAGAGAGAGGAAGGAATCCTTTGCTAAACTTTAGAGAATTGCTTAAATCCGGCCCACTGATCCTGGACGGGGCCACAGGAACAAACCTTCAGAAAATGGGCATGCCTATGGGCGTATGCCCGGAGCAGTGGATGGTGGAGCACCGGGATGTGGTCATAAGGCTTCAAAGAGACTTTGTTCAGTCGGGCAGCCAGGTGATTTATGCTCCCACTTTTGCGGCGAACCGGATCAAGCTGGCAGAGTACCATCTGGAAGACCAGGTGAAGGAAATCAACCAGGCCCTTGTGGCCATGGCACGGGAGGCGGCGGATGGTCAGTGCTATGTAGCCGGTGATCTGACAATGACAGGACAGACTTTAGCGCCTATGGGCCAGCTTTCCTTTGATGACCTGGTCGAGTGTTATAAAGAACAGGCTTCTGTGATCGCCGATGCCGGCGCGGATCTGTTTGTAATTGAGACAATGATGCACATCGGGGAGGCCAGAGCCGCCCTTCTGGCAGTAAAGGAAGTGTGCGATCTTCCGGTTATGGTGACGATGACTGTGGAGGATTCGGGAAAGACCATGTACGGCACAGACTGTGTGACCGCCCTGATCACCCTGGAAAGCATGGGAGCAGATGCGGTGGGCCTGAACTGTTCCACAGGGCCGGATAAGCTTTTACCTATGATTCGCCGGATGAAGCCTTATGCCACAGTGCCTTTAGCTGTTAAACCCAACGCCGGGCTTCCGAAACGGATTACCGGCGATACGGTATTTGACATGGGTAAGGAAGATTTTGTCTTTCACATGAAAGCTCTTGTGGAGGCTGGAGCGTCCATTATCGGCGGCTGCTGCGGCACTACGCCGGAGTATATCCATCTTCTTGCCCGGGAGGTTAGAGGTATGGAGGTCTATATTCCCCAGCCTGGAAGCCTGCGGATTCTTACCGGGGAACATTCCATGAAGGAGTTAAGTCTGGACGGTCCCTTTGAGGTCATCGGGGAGAGGATTAATCCAACAGGGAAAAAGGCCCTCAGGGAAGAACTGAAAAATCATTGCTTTGATATGGTCCAGGATATGGCTGTGTCCCAGGTGGAAAATGGAGCCGGGATTTTGGATATTAATGTAGGCATGAGCGGCATTGATGAGAAGGATATGATGTTGAAGGTCATTGACGCTGTCAATGAGGTGGTGGATGTGCCATTGTGCATTGATTCCAGCAGTCCCCAGGTCGTGGAGGCAGCTCTGCGTCACTATCACGGCCGAGCATTAGTCAACTCAGTATCCTGCGAGAAGATCAAGTTGGAAAAGCTGCTTCCCGTCGTAAAAAAGTATGGCGCTATGTTTATTATGCTGCCCCTGGATGATGTGGGCCTTCCGGAAAATTTCAGCCAGCGCAGGGATAACCTGGCCCGGATTATGGAAGCCGCCGGAAAACTTGGCTTCCATAAAGAGGATATGGCGGCAGACGGCCTTGTAGCCACTTTAGGGGCCAACGCTGCCGCCGGGCAGGATACGTTAAAGACGATTGAATATTGTCATGATACCCTTGGGATAGCCACGGTGTGCGGCCTGTCCAACATTTCCTTTGGTCTTCCGGATCGGAGTTATGTAAACAGTATTTTCCTGGCCCTGGCTATTTCCCGGGGCCTGACCATGGCTATTGCCAATCCTTCCCAGGAGCTGCTTATGCGCAGCGCCTTTGCGACAGATCTGGTTATGAACAAGGCAGACGCCAGCCTGAGGTATATTGAAAATGCCGCCATGTATCAGGAGAGACATGCCGCCGGTGCCGCCGGGATGTCCGGAGCCGGAGCGACAGCTTTCGGATCCGCTGCAGGCAGGGAAGGCGTTGGGGCATTAGCAGGATCCTCACTGCTCCAGGCTGTTTATGAGGATGTGCTTAAAGGGAGGAAAAAGCAGGTGACCGTTCATGTGCAGGAAGCTTTAGATCAGGGCTTTCCGGCTTCGGACATTTTGAATCAGGCCCTGATCCCGGCAATTAACCAGGTGGGAGAGTATTTTAACGTAAAAACTTACTTTCTTCCCCAGCTTATGATGTCTGCCGAGGCAATGCGCAAAGGCGTGGATCTGTTAGAGCCTTTGCTGTCTGAAAATGTGGAAAGCGCCGGATATACTGTGGTGATTGCCACGGTAGAAGGGGATATTCATGATATTGGCAAAAATCTTGTGGCCATGATGATGAAAAATTATGGTTTTAAAGTCATTGATCTTGGAAAAGATGTGCCGGCCCGTCAGATTGTGGACGCAGCTGTGGAAAATAAGGCAGATATTATTGCCCTTTCAGCCCTTATGACTACCACTATGCAGAAAATGAGGGACGTGGTTGACCTGGCGCGCAGCGAGTCTGTTCCGGCCAAGGTGATCATCGGAGGCGCGGTGGTCACTCAGGATTATGCAGATGAGATCGGCGCGGACGGATATTCGGAAGATGCAGTGGGAGCTGTGGCCTTAGTGAAGCGTCTGATGGAAAAGCCTTGACATTTCCTGGCTTTGGGCATATACTTTGATTATCAAAATATTAGGAGGCAACCGCCGGCAGGGTGTCGGCGTCAGTGGTATAAATGTCAGAAGTTAAGCTGTTAGGCACAGGATCAGGTGTGCCGGAGAAAATCGTAACAAACCATGACCTGGCCCGGCTGGTGGAAACCAATGATGAATGGATCCGTACCCGGACCGGTATTTGCAGGCGTCATATTGTCACAGGGGAAAATTTGACTTCCCTTTGTGTGGAAGCAGCGCAGAAAGCCCTTAAGGCATCCGGGCTCACCCCTTTGGATCTGGATATGATCATTGTGGCTACCCTTACTCCCGATGAGCCGTTGCCTAATGCATCCTGCGCTGTTCAGAAGGCTCTGGGAGCGATGAACGCGTTTTGCTTTGATCTGTCCGCTGCCTGTTCCGGATTTGTCTATGCTATGGGATGCGCGGCCATGTATATTAAGGGCGGTGCGGCCCGTCATGTCCTCGTGGTGGGCGGAGAGGTATTATCAAAGATTACCAACTGGAAAGACCGGTCCACATGTATCCTTTTTGGCGACGGCGCAGGCGCGGCTGTTTTTGGCGTCAGCAATGAACCTGGATTTTTAGGCATGTCCATGGGGACAGATGGCCAGAAGGGTCATACATTAAAAATGTTTGAGCGGGATATAGATAATCCATTTATGACAAAGGATCAGCGCAGGGCTGCCAATATGGAGGAAGGCCCTGATGGAACTTTGATTCCTAAGTCCCGCTACGTGTCCATGGATGGTTCGGAAGTGTTTAAGTTTGCTGTAAAGAAGGTGCCTGAGAGTATCCAACAGGTTCTTGAGGCTCAGCGTATGACAGTGGATGATGTGGATCATTTTGTTCTCCATCAGGCGAATTACCGGATCATTGAATCTGTGGCAAAGCGTCTGAATGTGCCGATAGATAAGTTTATCATCACCATTGATGAGTATGGAAATACTTCCGCGGCCAGCGTTCCACTTGCTTTAGATGAACTTATAGCCAGCGGAAAGGTGAAAAAAGGCGATACCATGATGATCTCCGGATTTGGCGGCGGCCTGACCTGGGGAAGTATTCTGATGCGCGTGGTATAGACGTTTTGACGGGAGAGAAGCAGGATGAATGAACATAAAAAAGCCTTTTTAGCGGTAAGTTTCGGAACAAGCTACACCCAGGTTATTAAAAGCTGTATTGCCCCTGTAGAGCAGGCTATGGCGGCAGCAGCGCCGGGATATGATCTGTTTCGGGCCTTTACCTCAGGGATGATTATAAAAAAGTTAAAAAATGTCTGTCACATGGAAATTTCCGCCCCCAGGGAAGCTTTTGCCATGCTGGCCCAAAAAGGCTACAGGACAGTGGCGGTTCAGCCGACCCACATTTTGGCAGGGACAGAGTATCATGATCTGGAGCGGGATACAGAAAAATTTGCAAAAAATCATCCGGAGATACAGGTGTCCCTGGGGCAGCCTCTGCTGTATGAAAATGACGATTACAGCCAGGTGGTTCAGGCTCTGGGAGAGTGGATGCCAAAAACCGGTGATCAGGATGTGGTGCTTTTAATGGGCCACGGCACGGAGCATTTTTCAAACAGCTCCTATTTTGCCCTTCAGCATTACCTGGATCAGCTGCCTACCCGGGCAGTATATGTGGCCAATGTGGAAGCGCCGCCGGTGCTTGATGAGGTGATGGACCGGATGGAAAAAGAAGGGGTTAAAAAGGTGTATCTTATGCCTTTTATGCTAGTGGCCGGGGACCATGCCCGAAACGATATGGCCGGGGACGATGCGGATTCCTGGTATAATATTTTGACCCGGCGGGGCTTTTTGGTGGAGATCGTCCTTCACGGCCTTGGTGAAAGTGCGGACTTTCGTCGGCTTTATGCGAATAAGGCCCGGAAGCTGATCCGGGAGATGGAAGGACGTTAGAGTTTGGCAGGGCTCTGTAACTCCGGTCCTTGAAAGATTCCCAGGGAATGATATAATAATGTCTGTAATGAGCATGTAAAATTTGGAAAAAGCGGATTTTACTTTATGAAGGGTAAAGACAGTTTTACAACAGGGTGGGGAACGGAGAGGATGCAGGAAAAATGCAAAAAATTTTTATTAAGCCCGGCAGGCGGATGGCAGTCAACGGCTGCCTGATTCTGGCGCTGCTGGGTGTTTATATTTACAGTGTTTCTACGGAAGGTTTTTCATGGATTTATTTTGGACAGTGCGTGGGACTGATCCTGGCCATTGCCATTGTTTTGAATTTAAAGGTTCGTTTGAAGAAAATACCGGGGATTTTGTGGATGATTGTGCTGCCTCCGGCCAGTTTTTATCTGCTGGAGGCCTATTCTCATAATGGGTTTGAAATGAGCGTTATACTGCAGGTGGTAAACATCCTGTTTTTTTACCTGCTGTTTGGCCTGCTCTTTGTGATCACAGGGCGGGCAAAAACTGCCGGAATCATTGGCTGTGTGATCCCAATGGCTGTAGGTATTGCCAATTATTACACGGTATGTTTCCGCGGTTCACCTATATTGCCCTGGGATTTGTTGTCTTTGGGCACAGCCATGAGCGTTACCGGCACTTATGAGTTTGCCGTAGAATATCCCATGCTTGTGGTTGCCCTGGCGTTTATCCTGCTGATCTGCCTGGCGGCGAAACTGGGTATTCGCCTGCCGGGGGTACGTATTCGTGAAAAAATGATCCGGCTGGGGGCAGGCGTCTGCTGTCTGGCAGCATTGGTCGGGATTTTCCTGGGACTTCAAAACGAAAGCGTAAAAAGTTTCCTTGGTCTGAATGAGACATTGTTTATGCCTAATTCTTTATATGCCACCAATGGGTTTGCGGTAAGCTTTTTATATAATCTTCAGTATATTCAGGTAGACAGGCCGGAGGACTACTCGGTGGAACAGGTGGCTCAGATCATGGAGTCTTATATGGAAGATGATGAGGCGTCCGAGAATTCTTCCGAAAATAATTCCGAAAATGCTGCTGCCAGTCAGAATGATGGCGCTGACGCGGCAACCACGTCCCAGGAGGATGGGGAAGAAGAGACTCAGTATCCAAATATTATTGTTATTATGGATGAAGCCTTCAGCGATCTGTCAGTGCTGGGAGATTTCCCGGTGAATGAGGATTATATGCCCTTCTTCCGCAGCCTGACGGAGAATACTGTCCGGGGCAATCTGTTTGTTTCTGTGAAAGGCGGAAATACAGCAAATACAGAGTTTGAGTTTCTTACAGGGGATACGATGGCTTTTCTGCCCCAGGGCAGCGTGGCCTACCAGCAGTACATTCATGAGGAAAAGCCAACCCTAACATCATGGCTTGAAAGTCTGGGGTATTCTACCGCGGCCCTTCACCCTTACAATGCTTCCGGCTGGGACCGGGATGAGGTGTATCCTTATTTTGGATTTGATACTATTTTATTTTATCCGGACTTTACTTACCGGGATCTTTTACGTACCTATGTGTCCGATGAAAGCGCATTTAAGCAGATAATCGACCTTTATGAAAATAAGGATCCGGATGAGCCATTATTTGTCTTTGAAGTGACCATGCAGAATCACGGAGGCTATTATAATCAATATGATAACTTTACACCGGAAATCTCTCTGGGGTTTGAGCCGGAGGATGCCAGTGAAAAGCGCTATACAGAACAGTACCTCTCTCTTGTGAAAAAGACGGATGAGGCTTTTGAAATGCTTATTGACTATTTTTCACAGGAAGAGGAAAAGACCATTGTGGTTCTGTTTGGAGATCATCAGCCTACGGATATTATCGCGGAGCCCATTTTGGAATATTGCGGAACAGAGGAAGATGATTCTCTGGAATATGAACAGCAGCGATATATTACGCCATTTGTGATCTGGGCCAACTATGATATTGAGGAAATGGAGATCCAGCGGCTAAGCGCCAACTATCTCAGCTCTCTGATCCTGGATGTGGCCGGTCTGCCAAAGACAGGGTACCAGGAATTTCTTTCGGATCTGAGTCAGATATTGCCAGTGATCACTGCTAATGTTTATATTGATTATGAGGGGAATTATTATAATTCCTCCGATAATCCTTATGCTGAGCAGATCGAAGAATATCGTTTGCTTCAGTATTATCATTTGTTTGAGGATGATAAGTCTTTGACCGATTTTTATGGGGTTATGCCGTAAGGCGGATGCTGCTCAGGAGAAAGAAGTTGAGCCAAGCCGTTCGCGGCG
>CAZMGH010000001.1:0-44631 GCA_964565805.1 uncultured Lachnospiraceae bacterium | reverse complement strand
GAAAGAAGTTGAGCCAAGCCGTTCGCGGCGAAGCCGCTCACTGAGGGCGTTGCCCAAATGCCGTCTGGCGTAAATCCTCTTTTGCAAGCAAGCTTGCAAAGCGTCTTTGCGCCATCCGGCGCTTGGCTCAACTTAAAAACATATTGACATGTGGCGCTTTGAGGTGGTAATATGACAGATATTGAATGGAAACTTGTAAAATCGGCCGGTTGTCTCTGAATGGTTCGGCTGCATGTGAAAGTCAGGAGGAAGGGACTTTCATATTTCATCTGTGACGGGAGGACTTTTTGTAATGGAAAACCTGATGATTCCGGAAGGATATAAATCTCCCCTGGATATACGGGAGACGGAGATTGCGATTAAGTATGTAAAGGATTATTTTGAGCGGGAGCTGGCAAACCAGTTAAATCTTACCCGTGTATCTGCCCCTTTGTTTGTGGAGCCGGAAAGCGGTTTAAATGATACTTTAAATGGTGTGGAAAGACCTGTAAGCTTTGGCATCAAGGAGCAGGCAGACCGGGAGGTGGAGATTGTTCATTCTCTTGCTAAGTGGAAACGCTATGCCTTAAAGCGCTACGGCTTCCATCACGGTGAAGGGCTTTACACGGATATGAACGCAATCCGCCGGGACGAAGATACGGATAATCTTCATTCCATCTTTGTTGACCAGTGGGACTGGGAAAAAATCATCAGCAAGGAAGAACGGAATTTTGATACATTAAAAGAAACAGTGCGCCGGGTATATGATGCCCTTCGGTACACGGAAAAATATATGTCTGAAAAGTATGGCTATATTAAACCGATCCTGCCGGATGAGATTTATTTCCTTACTTCTCAGGAGCTGGAGGATATGTATCCGGATAAGACTCCAAAAGAGCGGGAAAATGAAATCGTCCGTTTAAAAGGCGCGGTGTTCCTTATGCAGATCGGCGGAAATCTGGCTTCTGGAAAGCCCCACGATGGACGGGCTCCAGACTATGATGACTGGTCTTTAAACGGAGATATTTTAGTATACTATCCGGTTTTAGATATGGCCTTAGAGCTGTCCTCCATGGGAATCCGTGTGGATGAGGAGGCGCTGGTGCGTCAGATGGCGATCCGGGGCTGCCCGGAGCGGGCTGATCTTCCTTTCCAGAGAGCCCTTTTGGACGGAAAACTTCCTTACACTATCGGCGGAGGTATCGGTCAGTCCAGAATCTGTATGTTTTTCTTAAGAAAAGCCCATGTGGGAGAGGTTCAGTCCTCTATTTGGCCCAAGGGCGTTCTTGAAGCCTGCGAAGAAAAAGGCGTGTGGCTGCTGTAAGACTGCGGGGTGAAAAATGAGCGAATGGCGCGGCTGGAAGCTTCCAGGCGCCTCGGGAGTTCCTGTTTGCAGGGGAAACAGTCTTTGGGACCGATGATCCTAATTTAAATCTTCCCTTCATATGTTAGACGTAAAAACACGTTGTTTTGGCTTCTAATGTATGGAGGGATTTTTTGTGGACGAAAAAAACGGGAAAAAGCGGACATCCGACGCTTCTTGTCCGGTATTAACTAGACAGGACCGGCTTTACCCGGACAAGAAAATGGGTCGGCTTGAGTCTTTAACCTTTGATATAATGAAAATGCACAAAAAATGTCAAAATAAATCGTCTGCCCATGTCTAATATGGTTAAATTCTTCTTTATTTTTACAGGGAAATGTATTATAATGAACATGGGTGGTGTTTACAGATTTATGGTTGAACCAATGTAACCACATTTTTTGATGAATTTAGGAGGTAATTCCAATGGACTACAAAATGATTTATGAGGAGTGGCTTGCCAACCCTTACTTTGATGACGCGACAAAAGCTGAGCTTATAAGCATCAAGGATGATGAAAACGAGATTAAAGAACGTTTTTATATGGACCTGGAATTTGGAACCGCAGGCCTGCGCGGCATTATCGGCGCCGGGATCAACCGTATGAATAAATACGTGGTGCGCAAAACGACTCAGGGCCTTGCCAATTATATTAAAAAGCAGGGCGGAGAGCGTAAAGGCGTGGCTATTGCTTATGACTCCCGCCGTATGTCCTCGGAATTTTCTGAAGAAGCTGCTCTGTGCCTGGCTGCCAACGGCATTAAGGCTTACCGTTTTGAGTCTTTAAGACCTACACCGGAGCTGTCCTTTGCGGTACGCCATTTAGGATGTATTGCCGGTATTAATATTACAGCCAGCCATAATCCTCCAGAATATAACGGATATAAAGTATACTGGGAGGACGGCGCTCAGATCACACCTCCTCACGATACAGGGATCATGGATGAAGTAAAAGCTGTTACAGATTATAATAACGTACTTACCATGGACGAGGCGGCTGCCCAGGCTGCGGGACTTTATGTGACCATTGGCCAGGAAGTGGACGATGCCTATATCAGTGCGCTGAAAAAGCAGGTAAAACATATGGACAGCATTAAAGCCGTAGGCGATGAGTTGAAGATTGTATACACACCGCTTCACGGCACAGGAAATGTTCCTGCCAGAAGGATTCTGAATGAGATCGGCTTTGATCATGTTTACGTTGTGCCTGAGCAGGAGCTTCCTGACGGGGAGTTTCCAACCGTCAGCTATCCGAATCCTGAGTCTGACGAAGCTTTTGTGCTGGGCCTTGAGCTGGCTAAAAAGATCGACGCGGACCTTGTTCTGGCCACAGACCCGGATGCTGACCGTCTTGGCGTGCGGGTAAAAGATAAAAATGGAGAGTATCACACCCTGACAGGAAATATGTCCGGATGCCTTCTGGCTGAGTATACCATCGGTCAGTGGAAGGAATTAAAAGGACTTCCTGAGGACGGCGCTCTCATTAAGACTATTGTAACAACAAACATGGCAGATGCTATTGCCAAGGATTATAATGCTCGTTTGATCGAGTGCCTTACCGGCTTTAAGTATATCGGCCAGCAGATATTAAACTTTGAGACTACAGGAAAGGGAACGTATCTCTTTGGTTTTGAGGAAAGCTACGGCTGCCTCATCGGTACCCACGCAAGGGATAAGGATGCGATTGTTGCTACTATGGCTCTGTGCGAGGCTGCGGCTTACTACAGGACCCAGGGCAAGACATTGTGGGATGCCATGATCGACATGTATGAGAAATATGGCTACTACAAGGATGATGTAAAATCCATCTCCCTGTCTGGTATTGAAGGTCTTGCAAAGATCCAGTCCATTATGGAAACGCTGCGGAATAATCCGCCTAAGGAACTGGCAGGCTACAAGGTGCTTTCCACAAGAGATTATAAGAAGGATGAGATTGTTGACCGGACTACAGGCAATGTAACACCGACAGGTCTTCCATCTTCCAATGTTTTGTACTATGATATGAATGATGACGCATGGCTGTGCGTTCGTCCTTCCGGTACAGAACCAAAGATCAAGTTCTATTACGGCATTAAGGGAACTTCCCTGGAGGATGCAGATGAAAAATCCGCAGTCCTTGGCAAGGCCGTTCTGGATGTGATCAATGGAATGATGTAAAGTTTTGCCAACCTAAGCTGTCAGAGCTGGACTTTACAGTAGAAAGTTAATCATAATATCCTCTTTGCAGAATATCTTTTAGATCGAAATGCAAGGAGGATATTTTTATGGAAATAATAAAAAACGTATCCGGACCAATTCGTTTAAAGAGCGGGCGTTTCCTCAGGTGACCCTGGATGGTGATTTTAATGTTCCCGATGCCCGCCAAACTGGTAGTCATGCGCCGGGCCGGGGTAAAACAAGATTAAGAATCCGGTTGCAAGGAGGGGATTGTTACCGTATAATGTATACAATACCACCAGATAAAGGAGAATGAATCTATGGATCGTATACTGCTTAAAGCAATGGGAAAAATTAATCTTGGGCTGGATGTAGTGCGCCGCCGTCCGGATGGGTACCATGAAGTAAAGATGGTCATGCAGACCGTGAATCTGTATGATAAGGTTGAGATCATAGCAGAAACGGAGCCTGGCATACGTATTTCCACGAATTTGTCCTTTCTTCCTGTAAATGAAAATAATATTGTATACAAGGCAGCTGCCCTTTTAATGGAGCGGTGCGGGATTGACCAGGGGGTGAACATTCGTTTGGAAAAGCATATCCCGGTGGCTGCAGGTATGGCCGGGGGAAGCGCCGACGGGGCCGCTGTACTCTACGGTATGAACCGGCTGTTTTCCTTAGGAATGAGCAAAAAGACTTTGATGGAGCTGGGGGTCACTTTAGGCGCGGATGTGCCCTACTGTATTCTCCGGGGCACGGCCCTTTCTGAAGGGATCGGAGAAATCCTTACCCCCCTGCCGCCTATGCCGGACTGCTGGATCCTTATTGCCCGGCTGCCGGTAAGCGTTTCCACTAAGTTTGTTTACGAAAATCTCCATCTGGAGACTGTGGAAAAACATCCGGATATTGATGGGATTGTCCGGGCTATCCGGGACGGGGACCTTTACGGCATGTGCAGCCGTCTGGAAAATGTGCTGGAAACAGTTACTGCGAAAAAGTATCCTCAGATTAATGATATTAAAAAATTTATGTGTGACCGGGGCGCTGTCAGCGCTTTGATGAGCGGCAGCGGCCCTACAGTATTTGGTATTTTTACAAATGAACGGGAAACCCGCGGCGCCTGCGAAGCATTAAAGGAAACCGGCATGGCGCGCCAGGTTTATGTGGTAAAACCTTTTAATCCTTAAACGTGCAAGGGAGCTGACAAATGAAAGAATTTACAATGAACGCTAATGCATATTTACCTTTGAGAGATGTGGTGTTTAATACATTAAGGGACGCGATTTTGCGGGGGGATCTGGAGCCGGGGGAGCGGCTTATGGAAATTGCCCTGGCCAACCGTCTGGGTGTGAGCCGCACCCCTATCCGGGAGGCCATACGAAAACTGGAACTGGAAGGGCTTGTAGTGATGATCCCCAGGCGGGGGGCCCAGGTGGCCAGCATTACCCAAAAGGATCTTCAGGATGTGCTGGAGGTGCGTACTTCTTTAGAAGAGCTGGCTGTCCGGCTGGCCTGTGAGCGGATTTTGCCGGAACAGCTGGATCAGATGAGGGAAGCTTTAAAAACCTTTGAGACAGCGCTAAAGGGGACCGATGTTGCGGTGATTGCCCGGGCAGATGTGGATTTTCATGATGTGATCTTTTCTGCTACAGAGAATGCCCGGCTTGTTCAGATCCTTAATAATCTTCGGGAACAAATGTACCGGTACCGTTTGGAGTATTTAAAAGATTTTTCCAGCCATGAACGGCTCCTCCAGGAGCACAAGGAACTGCTGGCAGCTATAGAAGCGCATGACCAGGAAAATGCAGCCCGGATCATTCGTACCCACATTTATAATCAGGAAATTAACGTGATCCGCCACATCCGCCAGAATCAGGAGGAGCACCCGTAACAGTTTTGCCGGAGGAACCTGGGGAGATTGCGGCCGTTTGTTAGGTGTATCGCGAAGATAAAGAAAAGCTGCCACAATAGGCAGCTTTTCTTTATCTGGTAGAATAAGAGACGAGGGAGGTCTGGCAGTGCGGCCTGCCAGACAATGTTATGAAAAAATCAAACTGTTTGCAAGTAATCGTTATCGATTACTATGGTTATAGTATACGGAGAAAATGTGTCCAAAATTTGACGGGAAAATAAAATAAATCTAAAACGTTTCTTAAGAAAACATTGACAAACCATAATGAAAAAAAGGATGGAAAGGAACAGCAAAGTGCTGAACCTTTCCATCCTTTTTTTAGGAAGGTTCCCTTTCCCATTCGGCCGGTTCTATGATCCGGGAACAATTATCGTATGCCCCGGACGTTTAAGTTTATACAGTTTTGGAAAAAGATTTATCTTGATACTCAAAGGAATCCATGTTACAATTTATGATTATAAAAAAAATATAAACTAATTCTAAAAAAATGAGAAACTGGCATGGCCCCTCATTGACATCCACAGGCAACGAGCCAGGCAGAGATGCAGGCATGTCTATTTTTGACTGAGGCTGCATACCAGTATACAGGAGAGAAAATGATCGAAATAAGAGAAGTTCAGACAAAACGGGAAATGGGGATTTTTATAAAGTTTCCATATAAATTATATAAAAAGCATCCTTACTGGGTGCCGTCACTGCTGGCTGATGAGAAAAATACACTTGATAAGGAAAAAAACGGCGCATTTGAGTCTGCTCAGGCGCGTTTTTGGCTGGCCTGGGACAAGGGCAGGCCGGTAGGCCGGGTGGCCGGCATTTTCCTGGAAAAATATGAAGAAAAATGGGGCCAGCGCCGCCTGCGTTTTGGCTGGCTGGATTTTATCGACAGCAAGGAAGTGGCCTTTGGCCTGCTGGATGCGGTGTGGCAGTGGGCTAAAGAATTGAAAGCGGATGCGGTCCATGGCCCGTTAGGCTTTAATGATATGGATAAGGAAGGTATGCTCATTGAAGGGTTTAACCTTCAGGGTTCTATGCTGACCATTTATAATGAGCCTTATTATAATAAATATCTTGAAATGTATGGATTTGAAAAAGATGTGGATTGGGTGGAGTATTCCTTTGAAACGCCAAAAGAAAACCCCGTCCTGTTTCAGAAAATGGCCAAAAGAGTCCGTGAAAAGACAGACTACCGGTTAAAAACTTTTAAAAACTCCAAGGAGCTGGTTCAGTGGGGCCCCAGGATTTTTGAAATCTACAATAAGGCTTACGATCATCTCTATGGCGCCATGCCTTTAAATGAACGTCAGATCCAGTCTGCTATTGAACAGTATTTAAAGATCATTGACCCGGAATTTGTCCTGGGTATCGTTGATGGACAGGATAACCTTGTAGGCTTTGGCGTGGCATTGATCAATTTGGACACTGCTGTGAAAAAAGCCGGAGGACGTTTGTTTCCGTTAGGATTTATCCATATCCTGCGGGCCATGAAGGCGAGAAATACGTATCTTTCCATGCTCCTGATCGGCCTGGAGCCGGAAGTGCAGCGCAGCGGCGCTGTGGCTCTGATGCTGAATCAGATCGTGGGTACCTGCCATAAACGGGGGATTAATCGGATTTACTGTATGCCTGAGCTGGAGGACAACTTGAGTGTGCAGAAGCTTTGGAAGCTGTTTGATACAGAAATCGTCCGCCGCCGCAGAGTGTACATACGGTACATGGATGCTGCCGCCCGGATGGATTACGTTTATAAGGCCGCTCAGCAGGGCTGAAAAGGGGCTTGAAACATTGGCAAAAATTCCATACAATAAAGAGAGCTACAAAATGATGAAAGGAAGAAATGCCGATGGAGTTTACAATGAACAGCACGCTCCATGAAATTTTAAATAATGAACGTGTTAATAAAAAGCTGCATTATCTGTTCAGCCCTGCGTATTATGAAAATATACGTCCCATGTTTCGGAAAATGAAGCTTAAGCATATGATAAAGTTTGCAAAAACCCCCTGGGGAAGCCCATTTCCCGCAGAGGGTCTTTTGCGTTGCGCAAATTTACTTCTTTCCCGCCGGGAAGCGGGAGAACTGACCTCTATTTCTATATGGAAGGATCTGCCAAAGGAAATGGCAGAGGCGACAGAAGCTGTGGTTCTGATTCCATTTTTGCTGAAGGATAAAAAGGATGCCCCCTGTGTGGTCATTTGTCCCGGGGGCGGTTATACCCGGGTGGCCTCCCATAATGAAGGGATCCCTGTTGCGGAAGAATTAAACCGGCGGGGGTATCAGGTATTTTTGCTGAATTACCGGGTTTATCCCAGTCTGTATCCTGCCCCGGAGCAGGACCTTGTCCGGGCGATCCGCTTTGTCCGGGCAAACCGGGAAAAGCTGGGGGTAGATCCGAAAAATGTAATGATCATGGGATTTTCCGCAGGCGGCCATTTGTGCGCCTGCGTAGGGGCTTTATATGACCACATTGAAGATCCTACCCATCGGTATGACCACATTTCCGCCCGGCCAAACAAGATCTGTCTGGCTTATCCGGTGATCAGTTTTGTGGAAGCGTGTCATGAGGGGAGTTTGGTCCATCATCTTGGAGAAAATGCCGCAGAAGAAAAGAAAAAGACCCTGTCCGCGGAAATGCTCACATCTAAGGACTATCCGGCAACATTTTTATGGGCCTGTCAGGATGACCCGGTTGTTCCTGCGTCGAATACAGAGCGCATGGCTGCCAGCCTGAAAAATAAAACCGCGCCTTATAAGATGAAGCTTTATCCGGAAGGTGGCCACGGCCTGGGGCTTGCTCAGGGGACCAGCGCCCAGGGATGGCTGGATGACATGGAAAACTTTTTTATAGTAAACGACAAAAATCCTTGCCGTTTACTATAAAGTTACATCCAGTTGGAGGCGACAGAGGACCATATGACAGTCATCAGCCCTGCGATAACAATGGCAAGACCGCTCATAGCCCCTTCCACTTCTCCCAGCTCAATGGCTTTGGAGGTGCCCACGGCATGGGAGGCGGTACCGATGGCCAGCCCTTTGGCTACAGGATCAGAAATACGAAACAGACGACAGATGCCTGCTGCGGCAGCGCCGCCAAATAATCCGGTGATCGTGATGGCCGCAATGGTAATGGCTGTCAGACCGCCCATTTCCTCAGAAAGACTGATGCCGATCGCTGTGGTGACAGACTTTGGCAGCAGGGAACGATAGATCTGACTGTCAAAACCAAACAGCAGGGAAAATCCAAAGACCATGGCAATGGACGAGAAGCTTCCGCACAAAACACTGACAATAATAGCAGTTATATTTTTTTTCAGCACCTCAATCTGGCGGTACAGGGGAACTGCGTAACAGATGGTTGCCGGTGTAAGGAGTACGCTTAAAAGATCGGCGCCTGTTTTATAGGTTTCATATTTAATATTACATGTCAGCAGGATCGCAATAATAATGGCGCTGGCCACAAGAATGGGATTTAAAAAAGATATTTTGTTTTTTTGGGATATTTTATAAGCGGCCCAGTATATAAACAAGGTTAATGCCAGGCCAAAATATGAGGATGTTTCCAAGATCTCATTCATTGGGAGCTCCTCCTTTTTTCTCCTGCCTTTGAGAAATTTCAGTCTTCCGGGGCGCTTTGCTTCTCTGCTTTTTCCTGATCATCTGGGCAATGGCGCCGGTCAGTCCCATGACAGCCATAGTGGACAGGATACAGGTGATGAGAAGACCGATGATATTATCTTTTAATATTCCCCAGTAATTCATCAGGTTTACGGCAGGCGGTACAAATAAAACAGGCATAATAGCCAGGAAAAAGTCTGCCGCGTGTTCTACCTGATCCAGACGGATCAGCTTTATGCACAAGGCTGCAAATAAGATCACAAGACCATAAACGCTTGCCGGGATTGGCAATGGGATCAAAATGTTTAAAATCTCCCCAATAGCTGTGATCACGCCAATAATAGTAAATTGAAATAAATACTTCATAACAGGACTCCTTTTAATCGCTGGCAGCAGTTCAATTTCCTGGCTCAGCGCCAGTTGTATCATATTATATAACCGTAGGAAATAAAATGTAAATACCCTACCCTCAAAAAGTGTATTTTTAGGTATTGACAGGATTCTTCCTTATATGATACAGTGAACCTGTCAATAATTGAAAAAGAACTTTGAGGACTGACGGATAATTGTGGGTTACCACAGTGGATTCAAAGTTTAAGAAAAGCCGACCGTCTGGGCAGCATCGACCCTCCCTGGGTTTCCATGCTGCTTTTTTTGCGCGATACGCCTGGCAAGCGGCCGCTATGCTTGCATGATCGGACATTTGCCAGGCAAGCATGCCAGCTCAGTGCTAAACAAAAAAGCAGTACAGACCCTGGGACATCGGTGCCTTTTTTTAGCATGGGAGGAATTCAGTATAATGGAAAAAGCATGGAGAAATTTTAAAGAAGGCGCATGGATGGACGAAATCAACGTCCGGGATTTTATTCAGAAAAATTATACGCCTTATGAAGGCGACGAAAGTTTTCTTGCCAAAGCCACTGACCGAACAAACCGCTTGATGAAAAAGCTTAATAATCTGTTTATGATCGAACAGCAGATGGGCGGCGTTTTTGATGTAGACACAGATACAGTCATGTCCCTGGTGACCTACAAACCAGGCTACCTGGATAAGGATGAGGAGATCATCGTAGGACTTCAGACCGACAAGCCTTTAAAAAGAGGCGTAAATCCTTTCGGCGGTATGCGTATGACCCGGGAAGCCTGCAAGGCTTACGGCTATGAATTATCTGAGAAGGTGGAAAAGGAATTTACTTTCCGCACGACTCACAATGACGGCGTATTTCGTGCATATACTGATGAAATTAAGGCAGCCCGCCACTGCGGTATTATTACAGGCCTGCCGGATGCTTATGGCCGGGGCCGGATCATCGGGGATTACCGCCGGGTGGCTCTGTACGGCGTGGACACATTGATCCGCTTTAAGAAGGCGGATAAGGAGCGACTTGGCCATGAGGTAATGCTTCAGGACAATATCCGTCAGTTAGAAGAGCTTTATCAGCAGATCCATTTCCTGGAGCTGTTAAAGGAAATGGCTCAGATGTATGGTTGCGATATTTCCCGTCCCGCGGAAAATGCCAGAGAAGCGGTACAGTGGCTGTACTTTGGCTACCTGGGAGCCATTAAGGAGCAGAACGGAGCAGCCATGAGTCTTGGCCGCACAAGTACCTTCCTGGATATTTACTTTGAGCGTGATCTGGCTGAGGGTGTCCTTACAGAAAGCCAGGCTCAGGAAATTTTCGATGATTTTGTTATGAAGCTGCGTATGGCCCGTCATTTAAGAACACCGGAATATAATGAACTGTTCGGCGGAGATCCTATGTGGATCACAGAATCCATCGGCGGCACCGGAGAGGATGGACGTACCTTAGTCACAAAAAGCTCTTACCGTATTTTAAATACATTATACAATCTGGGGCCCAGCGCAGAGCCTAACCTGACGGTTTTGTGGTCTGAGCAGCTTCCGGAAAACTTTAAGCGCTTTGCCGCAAAGGTATCCTGCGATACAGATGCCCTCCAGTATGAAAATGACGATATTATGTGCCCGAAATTCGGGGATGATTATGCTATTGCCTGCTGTGTTTCCGCAATGCGTGTAGGCAAGGATATGCAGCTTTTCGGCGCCCGGGCAAATCTTGCCAAGCTCCTTATGATGAGCTTAAACGGCGGACGGGATGAAAAGAGCGGCATCCAGGTGGCTCCGGCTCATGAGCCTTACCAGGGAGAATATCTGGAATATGACAAGGTTCTTGAGCTGATGGACATTTACCGCCCATGGCTGGCGAAAACCTATGTAAGTGCCATGAATATCATCCATTATATGCATGACAAATATGCCTATGAAAAGATTCAGATGGCTCTTCATGATACCGATGTTCACCGTTTTATGGCCTTTGGCATTGCCGGCATGAGCGTGCTGGCCGACTCTCTGTCTGCCATTAAATACGCCAAAGTCCGTGTGATCCGGGATGAAACCGGTCTGATCAAGGACTTTGAGACTAGGGGAGAATTCCCAGCCTTTGGAAATGACGATGACCGGGTAGACGGCATTGCCGCAGAGCAGGTGCGCCTGTTCTTTGAAGAGCTGAAAAAGAATCCTGCCTATAGAGATGCGGAACACACATTGTCTATCCTGACCATTACCTCCAATGTAATGTACGGAAAGAAGACCGGAAATACACCAGACGGACGTAAAGCCGGAGAGCCTTTCGCGCCGGGAGCCAACCCGATGCACAACCGGGAGAAAAACGGCGCTCTTGCTTCCTTAAACTCTGTGGCCAAACTTTCTTATGACGTATGTAAAGACGGTATTTCCAATACATTCTCCATCGTGCCTCAGGCTCTTGGAAAGACGGAAGAAGAGCGGTTAAATAACCTGGTAGCTATCCTTGGCGGTTATTTTGCCCAGAAGGCTCACCACATTAATGTGAATGTATTAAACCGGGAAACATTAATGGATGCTTATGAAAATCCTGAAAAGTATCCGAACCTGACCATTCGTGTTTCTGGTTATGCCGTAAACTTCCACAAGCTGTCTAAAGAACAGCAGAGAGAAGTGATCCAGAGAACCTTCCACGAAACGATGTAATGTGAGGCTGCCATGAAGGAAAGTGTTTTCGGATATATCCACAGCTTCCAAAGTCTTGGAGCTGTGGACGGCCCGGGGCTGCGGTGTGTGGTATTTATGCAGGGCTGCCCTTTGCGGTGCGCTTACTGTCACAATCCGGACACATGGGCTCTGCCAAAGGATGCCCCCGGATGTCAGAAGGTCACGCCCCAGGCCATGACTGCGAAAATATTAAGATATAAGGCCTACTTAAAAAACGGCGGTGTGACAGTGTCCGGTGGCGAGGCGTTGATGCAGCCGGATTTTGTCCGGGAGCTGTTTAAGCTTTTAAAGGAAAAAGGGATCCACACCGCTTTGGATACTTCCTGCGTGGGCGATATACAAAAGGCAAAACAGGTCCTGGAATATACAGACCTGGTGCTGGCAGATCTGAAATTTTCTGATCCGGAGGATTATAAAAAATACTGCGGCGCTTCCATGGATCAGGTGCTTAAATTTCTGGAACTGACCCAGACCATGAATGTGCCTATATGGATCCGCCATGTGGTTGTCCCCGGCTTAAATGACAGCCGGGATCAGATCCTTAAGATAGGGCAGATCGCGTCCGGCTTTACGAATCTTAAAAAACTGGAGCTTTTGCCTTTCCGGAAGATCTGTATGAGCAAGTATGAACAGATGGGCATAGAATTTCCCTTAAAAGATTACGATGTCTGCGATGAAAAGCATATGAAAGAGCTTGAGGCGCTTTTAGGACAGGAGCTGGGAGAAAAACTGCCGGAATTCGGGGCATAGCCCCGGCGTTGGACATTCCGGCTTCTTGTAATTAAAATATGGGATCAATAAGCGCGGCTGAAGCGGTAAACTTCAGACCGCGCTTATTGTGCTGCGCTCGGCAAGGAGCTAAAAATTTATGATTTTTAGTCTATACTTCCTTATGTATATTGTGCTAAAATATGACATGAAATGACATGTAAAATACCATGTGATGGAATGAGGCGCTTGGAAGATGAATAAACGAAAGCATTTATATAGAGATAAGAAAAAACGATATATTATTCTGGCCGCTGCCGTTGTGGTAGTGGCTGTTATTGTAGTCTCTACCTTCTTTCGTCCTGTCCGAAGGGCCACAAAGGAGGTAGATGACGGTCTGAGCTATCTGACACAGATGGCAAGTAAATCTTCCTCAGACATTGAAAGCAACATAAAAAGCATGCAGCAGGAGAGGGAACGGCAGCGGAGGATCGAAGCCCGGGAGAAAGCGTTGGCGGACGGCACAGTGACTGTGTGGGAGCTGTTTGACGATTACGTATTTCTGGGGGATTCTAGAGTAGTGGGATTTTCTGAGTTCGGTTTCCTGGAGTCGGGACGGATCATCGCTCATTCCGGCGACGGCGTTGTGAATATTGCCGATAGTTTGGATACAGTGGAATATTACAATCCATCCTGGATATTTATTTCCTACGGGGCTAATGACCTGGGAAGTTACGCTTCTGCCCAGGATTATGCGGACGCCTTAAATCAGCAGATCCAAAGTCTTAAGGAAGTGGCTCCTCATGCTACATTTATTATCAGCTCCATCCTGCCGGTATATAGTGAACGTTTGTCGTCGATAAGCGATAATTATGATCATGTGGATACCTTTAATGAAGCCCTCGCCCAAATGTGCAGTGAAAACGGCTATACTTTTGTAGATAATACAGAGCTGGCTCAGGAACACAGCTCAGAATATGAACAGGATGGTATCCATTTTAAATCAAGTTTCTATGAATACTGGGCATTAAATTTAATTAACGGGGAAGATGCAATTTGAAAAAGTATTTGAAATTAGAATACATACGCTACGGACTGGTAGCATTGCTGCTGATCTTTATTATCATCTTATGTCAGGGAGACCGGATCAGCAGCGCGGATATTGCCACGGTGACAGAAAATGTCCTGGAAGTTGTGGGAAGTGACGGAGTAAACGAAGGAAACCGTCAGATGATCCGGCGGCTTTATGGGCTGGACCCTAATGATTACGAAGGAGTGTCCTTATATTATCCGGATACAAATATGGGCGCAAAGGAATTTTTGATCGTGAAGATGGCTTCCACCGATCAGTTTGATACTGTAGAGGCAGCGATGAATGACCGTATTGAGACTCAGAAAGGGATTTTTGAGGGCTATGCCCCGGAACAGTACGCGATGGTGGAAGACTATGAATTGTGCCACGAAGGAAATTATGTGCTCCTTGTGATCAGTGAAGACCCGCAGGCGGCGGTTAGTGCTTTTAGAAAAAGCCTGTAAAAAATGGAAAGCGAGTTTTTTTAGGGTATGATATTCAGCAGTTTATATTTTATCTTTGTTTTTTTGCCACTGATGTTACTGGTCTACTACATCGTACCGTGGAAAATAAAAAATATTGTTATTCTTATCTTTAGTATTATATTTTATGCCTGGGGAGAGCCGGTGTATGTGATCCTGATGATCTTCTCCATTGTGATCAACTATGTCACCGGCCTTGAACTTGAGCAGTATAAAGAGGAAAATAATCAGAAAAAGCGAAGAGCTGTCCTGATTTTTAATATTGTGGTGAATCTGGGGATCTTGGGATTTTTTAAATACTACGGATTTTTTGTAGAAAATATCAACAGGATCCTTCCTTTTGACATTCCCTATAAAGAGCTGGCCCTGCCGGTAGGCATTTCTTTTTATACCTTCCAGACACTGTCCTATATTATCGACCTGTACTGGGGCAGAGTGGAGGTTCAGAGAAAGCTGGTGGATTTTGCAGTGTATGTGACCATGTTCCCTCAGCTCATCGCCGGCCCTATCGTCCGTTACGCGGATGTGGCCCGTCAGCTGGCGTCAAGAAAGCTCACTGCCGTTAAGTTTGGCGAGGGCTGCGCATGGTTTCTGAGAGGCCTTGGGAAAAAGGTTATTTTTGCCAATAATATCGGTATGCTCTATGATACTATCGCAGCTCATTCGGGAACTGAAACGACTGTGGTGACGGCCTGGCTGGGAGCGGTAGCTTATACCTTCCAGATTTATTTTGACTTTGGCGGTTACTCAGATATGGCCATTGGTTTGGGAAAAATGCTGGGCTTTGATTTTATCAAGAACTTTGATTACCCATACATTTCCAAATCCATTACAGAGTTTTGGCGCCGGTGGCATATTTCCTTAAGCACATGGTTCCGGGAATATGTGTATATCCCTCTGGGCGGAAACCGGGTCAGCGTGGTCAAACATATCCGCAACATTATGGTGGTGTGGCTTCTTACCGGCTTCTGGCACGGCGCTGACTGGAACTTTATGTTGTGGGGCGTCTATTACGGTGTTCTGCTTTTACTGGAAAAGTATGTGCTGAAGAATTTTCTGGCCCGTATGCCGTCAGCTGTGCAGCATATTTACGCCATGGTCTTTGTGATCATCGGCTGGGTATTTTTCTTTTCCCCCTCGGTTTCATCGGCCATGGAATACCTGGGCCACATGTTTGGCATAGGCACCAGCGGATTTTTAAATGCCCAGACCTTTTACTATCTGAAAAACTACGGGATCCTGCTGATCCTTATGATCATTTTCTCAGGACCCGCAGCTTATAATAAGTACAAAAAGACCGTGTTTGGAAAAGGCGGATGGCGGCTTTATGCATCCGTGGCCTTATATATTTTGTTGTTTATTGTTGTCATTGCATTTTTAGTCAATGCAACATATAATCCGTTTTTATATTTCAGATTTTAAACCAGCCGCGTCCAAAAAGGCGTGGACATTGATCAAAGGTGAGAGAACATAATGAGTGTAAGGAATACAAACAGACCCGGGTCCGGCAGACGTCCCGGAGGGAGAAATGATCTGAATTATGAGCGGCGCCGGAAGCGGCGGCCTCTGGATAAAAAACAGCGGAAAAGAATAATCATGAGAAGGGTTAAGCTGCATCATCTTATTTTGGCTATGGTGTATCTGCTGGTGACTGTAGTGCTCATGGCTGCAAACTTTTTTACACCGGAAAAAAGCTTTTCTGACCAGGAAAACCGTGTTCTTGCCGGCCGCCCGGATCTGTCCTTTGACAGTCTGATCAGCGGTGATTTTATGACGGACTATGAAAGCTATGTGGCGGATCAGTTTGCATGGAGAAACAGTTGGATCCACCTGAAATTAAATATTGAGCGGCTGCTGGGCAAGACAGAATCCAACGGGGTCTACCTGGGAAAGGACGATTATCTGATTGAGGATTTGTCTGATCCGGATGTGGACAGTGTGAACCGGAACCTGGACGCTATTGGAGAGTTTTGTGAACGGAACTCAGACATTGAGGTCCATTCTGTGTTTATTCCAAACGCGGCGTATATTTGTTCCGATAAGCTGCCCTTCGGCGCGCCGGTCCGTTCCCAGGAGGAGGATCTGAACTGGCTGGAGAGCGGCCTACCCGACAGCGCTGGTTTTGTGGATCTTTCCGATACCCTGCTTCTTCATAATGATGAAGACCTTTTCTACCGCACAGACCATCACTGGACCACATTAAGCGCCTACTATGCTTTTGAGGCCTTAAGAGAGCTTTTGGGACTGGAAGAGGACATTACATGGGTTTCCCATACAGTGACTAATGATTTCCAGGGGACGCTGGCTTCCACCAGCGGTGTGAGCAATATTTATGACTCCATTGACATTTATGAGCCTGAGGATATTGAAAATAATTATGTGGTGGCTTATGATGACACTCAGGAAAAGACAGCTACAGTTTATGATATGGATGCCCTTCAGACCAAAGATAAGTACACCGTATTTTTCGGGGGCAATCATTCCATGATCACCATTGATACGGAAAATCAGAATGAGCGGTGCCTGATGATCTTTAAAGATTCTTACGCCAACTGCTTTATTCCCTTTTTAACCCCTTATTATGAAAAGATCATCATCATTGATCCACGATATTACTACGGGGATGCTCAGATGCTCATCCGCAATGAAGGCATTACAGATGTGCTGTTTTTCTATAATGTTAATACATTTATGACCGACCATTCTCTGGCCGATGTGCTGGAGATCCAGGATGAGCTTACGTCAGATGACGCCACCCAGGATACAGCCGGGGATGAAAGCTCCGAAACCGGCGATACTTCCCAGTCTGCATCTGATGACAGCGACTCCGCGTGAATGGATACAGGAGAAGACACATGTATTTCACAGCCTGTTTTTTTGACTCTGCCCTGATGCCTCAGAATGTCCAAAGCATGGACCTAAAACTGAGGCTGAATGGAACTTTTTCGGTCACTGATTTTTCACAAAGTTTATAAAATTATTATACTTTACCCCGGCTTCTATAGTTGGATTTTACTGAAAAATCAGTTATAATAAGGGGAAAAGCGGGTTTAAAAGGAGGCTGCATGTATGGATGACTTTGTAAAACTGATAGATGTGACGAAGACTTATAAGATGGGAGAAGTTGAGATTCATGCGGTAGCTGGTATCAGCTTTAACATGGAAAAAGGAGAATTTGTAGTCATTGTCGGCCCCAGTGGCGCAGGGAAAACCACGGTTTTAAATATCTTGGGTGGTATGGACCGAGCCACCAGCGGAGAGATCTGGATTGATGGTATAGATATTGGGAAGTATACCAACCGCCAGCTGATCGGATACCGGAGAGAAGATATTGGTTTTGTATTTCAGTTCTATAATCTTGTCCCTAATCTGACAGCTCTTGAAAATGTAGAGCTGGCTCTTCAAATCTGTAAAAATCCCTTAGATGCCAGACAGGTCCTTGAGGAAGTTGGCCTGGGGGATCGTCTGGGAAATTTTCCCGCGCAGCTGTCCGGCGGTGAGCAGCAGCGGGTTTCTATTGCAAGAGCTTTGGCCAAAAATCCCAAGCTGCTCTTATGTGATGAGCCTACCGGCGCCTTGGACTATAACACAGGAAAGGCGATCTTAAAGCTCCTTCAGGATATGTGCCGGGAGCGGGGGATGACCGTGATCGTCATTACCCATAACTCAGCCATCGCCCCCATGGCAGACCGGGTGATCAAGATCAAAAATGGCAAGGTTTCTGATATGATCCTAAACCCCTCGCCGGTATCCGTTGAAACCATTGAGTGGTAGAGGTGATCTCATGAAAAGGAAAAATGTATTGAGAAAAGATTTCTATATGGAAATCGCGAAGACCTTTAACCGGTTTATTTCAATTTTTCTTATTGTGGCCATGGGTGTAGCTTTTTTTTCAGGGATAAGGGCTTCAGAGCCGGATATGCGGTATACGGCAGATGACTATTTTGATGAGCACCAGTTGATGGATATACGTATCCAGGGGACGATGGGTCTGACTGAGGATGATGTGGACGCGGTAAAGGCTGTAGAGGGAGTAGCGGATGCAGTGGGCAGCTACAGCGCGGACGTTGTGTGTTGGAGCGAGGATAATCAGAAGGTTTTTAAAGTCATGGCTGATATGGGAGATAAAAACCGTATTGACGTGATCGAGGGGCGTATGCCGGAAAAAGCCGGAGAGATCCTGATCGATGCCGGGACTATGGACAGCCATAACTTTTCCATCGGAGATACCATTACTTTTGAAAGCGGAAGTGATTCAGACATTTTAGATACCTTCACCACAGATACTTTTGTAGTGGTAGGGATTGGAAGCAGCCCGGAATTTATCACCTTTACAAGAGGCAGCACAACCATCGGCGATGGGGAATTGGACGCTTTCGCGGTAGTGACTTCGGACAGCTTTGCCTTGGATGTTTACACAAAGATCGATGTGTGGGTGGAAGGCGCTTCAGAGGAAGTGGCTTATACAGATGCTTATGAAGATTTAGTGTCTCAGGTGCTGAGCCGGCTGGAGGACACTGTGACGGATGCCCGGTGCGAAGCCAGATATGAGCAGATCCGCCAGGAGGCTCAGGACGAGATTGATGAAGCTCAGAAGGAACTAGATGATGCCAGGGTTGAGGCGGATGCTGAGCTGGCAGATGCTTTGGCCACCCTGGAATCTTCTCAGCAGGAGCTGGAGGAAGGGGAAAACACCCTTGAGGAAGAGGCCCAAAGCCTGGAGGCGGCCAAGTCCCAGGTGGCTGACGGTTTGGCGCAGCTGGAAGACGGCTTGACCCAGCTGGAGGCAAGCGTGTCTCAGCTGGCCAGCGGATGGCAGCAGTATTATGATGGCCTGGAGCAGTATAATACCCTGGTTGCCCAGTATGATTTTGACGCGCTGCGCCAGCAGATTGCGGATGGCAGGGCTCAGCTGGATGAGCAGGAGGCTGCCATCCAGGCTCAGAAGGATGCTGCTTATGCTCAGGCAGAGGAGACGGCCCGTCAGGAGGCCAAGACCCAGGTAGATGCAGCTTTTGACCAGCAGCGCCAGGAACTGGAGGCGGCCCGTCAGGAACTGGAGACTTTGGCAGATACATTGGCTCAGCTTCAGAGCCAGTATGACCAGCTGACCGGTCAGCTTGCTACGGTTAATGAACAGATCGCTGCCCTGGAAGAGTCCGGCGGGACAGTCCCAGACACTCTAGTCCAGCAGCATACGGCTCTAGTTCAGGAAATTGCTCAGTTGGAGCCTCAGCTGTCCTATGTGCAGTCCCAGTATGATGATAATTATGCCTCAGGCATGGCTCAGATCGAAGCCGGTCAGGCTGCCTTGGATCAGGCCTATGCCCAGGCCTTAAGCGATGCCCAGGCTCAGGCTGTGGAAGCGGCCAGAGCTCAGGTGGATGAAGCTCTGGCTCAAAATGAAGAACTGATTGCCGGGGAGGCTGCCATTGCCGAAGGCCGGGCTCAGCTGGATGCCAGCGAGCAGCAGTTAAATGAGGCTCAGGATACCATTAACGCTGTCAAGGCCACTCTGGATGCTACCTATACTCAGCTGGCCGAAGGCCAGGCTCAGCTGGATGCAGGCCTTCAGGAGCTGGCTGAAAGTGAAGCCCTTCTGGCAGATTCTCAGGCCCAGATTGCCGATGGGGAAGAGCAGATCGCCCAGGCAAGGGAAGAGCTGGAAGAAGGCCGCCAGGAACTGGAGGACGGCTGGCAGGAATATGAGGATGGAAAGGCAGAGGCAGAGTCTGAGCTGGCTGACGGACAGCAGGAGATTACAGATGCTCAGGCGGATGTGGACGCTATTGAGATGCCTCAGTGGTATGTGTCTGACCGCTCGTCCCTGTCAGGAAATGCGGAGCTTGGAGATAATGCGGACCGTATCCGGGCCATTGGGGAAATTTTCCCAGTTCTGTTTTTCCTTGTAGCTGCCCTGATCAGTCTGACCACTATGACCCGTATGGTAGAGGAAGAGCGGATACAGATCGGAACGCTGAAAGCCTTAGGCTACAGTAAAGGCTCTATTGCCAAAAAGTATATTTATTATGCCCTTTTGGCTACCATCGCCGGAAGCGTTGTGGGGGTGCTTTTCGGAGAAAAGGTCTTTCCCTACATTATTATAAATACCTATAAGATCGTTTATCCCTACATTCCAAATACAAGCATTCCCTATAACTGGTATTACGGGCTGCTGGCATCTTTGGCTGCCATTGTGTGTATTACGGCGGCCACCTTCCTGGCGTGCTATAAGGAGCTTTTGGCGACACCGGCATCCCTTATGCGTCCTGTACCGCCTAAGCAGGGGCGGCGTATCTTTCTGGAGAGGATAACCTTTTTGTGGAAGCATTTAAGCTTTACTCAGAAATCCACATTGAGAAATCTCTTCAGATATAAGAAGCGTTTCTTTATGACTGTGTTTGGTATCGGGGGATGTATGGCCCTGATGATCGTAGGTTTTGGTCTAAAGGACTCTATAAAAGATATTGTAGAGCTTCAGTATGGAAAGATCCAGCCTTACAGCGGCATGGTTATTTTAGATGAGGATGCGGACCAAAGTGAAAAGGACCACCTTTATGAGACGATGGATGAGACGCCGGAGATTGCGGCCTATAAAAATGCCTATATGGTTAATATGAATATTGAATCCGATTCAGACGACTGGGAAGCTTATATTGTCGTTCCCCAGGATCAGGAAAACCTTGACCAGTTCCTTTACTTTGATGATCGGATCACCGGAGAGGAGTATACTTTAGATGATACCGGCGTGATCATCAGCGAAAAGACTGCCTCTATGCTGGATGTGGGCGTTGGGGACAGTATCCGGATCAAGGAAGATGAATTTTCTTCTGTGGAAGTGACCATTTCCGCCATTTGCGAAAACTATGTAGGCCACTATATTTATATGACACCGGTTCTGTATGAGGAGGCCTTCGGCAAATCGGTGGACTATAATGCAGTGTTGATCAGGACCGCCGACGATACTCAGGATGCCCAGACCAGTGTGGGACAGATCCTTTTAAATGAGGACGCCATCGTCAGTGTGTCTTATATGGACAGTATTAAGGAGTCCTTAAATGACATGCTGGGTTCCCTGGATATTATTATTGTGGTGCTGATCATTTCCGCTGGGTTGCTCGCTTTTATTGTTTTGTATAACCTGAACAATATTAATATTAACGAGCGCCGCCGCGAACTGGCCTCTATTAAGGTGTTAGGTTTTTACGATATGGAAGTGGCGGCCTATGTGTACAGGGAAAATGTTTACCTGACCCTTATCGGCATGATCTTTGGCTGTATCCTGGGAAAGATTCTTCATCAGTTTATTATCGTCACTGTAGAGATCGACAGCTGTATGTTTGGCCGGGAAGTCTACTGGCTAAGTTATGTGTATAGTATGCTTCTGACCGTGGCCTTCTCCATTTTGGTGAATGTAGCCATGTTTTACAAATTGAGAAAGATCGATATGGTAGAATCACTAAAGAGTGTGGAATGATAGGATGATACCAGGGTCAAGTCGATATGTTTTTCATGCCTGCATGAAAAACATATCGACTTGACCCGAAAAACATCTTTTGACGCTTTTGTTATAAAGTTAAGAATTCCTTAATATACAAACGACAAACAACCTGTAAAAATACAAATAAAAATGATGTTGACAGATAAAATAACACCATTATAAGATCGTTCTAAAAAATATAAAAAAATAACAGCGATGTCATGTAATATCTGAGAAATATTTGTTAAAAATTATGTAATATTTTACTGGATTTTCCGTAATCACTATGTTATAATAATCACAGTGAACGGAGATTGTTATTATGTTTCGAAAGGAGTTTCTTACTCATGCAGAGGAGATTTTTGCGCACATTGAAAGCTGCTGTCGCTTTCTCACTTGTATTGTCAATGAGTGTGCCGGCTTTTGCTGCCAGTAGCAAGGAGGAAGTCCAGCAGACACTGGAAGATCTGGAAGACCAGAAGGCTCAGCTTCAGAGCCGTCTGTCAGAACTTGAGGAAAATAAGGCAGACACCGAATCATATATTGCGGAACTGGATCAGGAGCTGACCACAGTTTATGATGAGATCACACGCCTTACCAGTGAACTGGAGCAGACCGAAGCGGATCTTGCACAGACTCAGGCAGATCTTGAGGTTGCCGAAGAAAAGGAAGCTGAACAGTATGAAGCGTTAAAGGCCCGTATCCGTGCCATGTATAAAACAGGAGATACGTCCATAGTGGAAATTTTTATGCAGGCTGAGGATATTGCAACGATTCTTAATGCTAACGAGTACATTTCCCGTATTTCTGAATATGATAATCAGCTTCTTCAGGCATTAAATGAAACCCGCCAGCAGATTGAAGTTTTGGAAGCACAGCAGGAAGAGCAGAAGGCTGAACTGGAAAGCTTAAAGGCTCAGCAGGAATCAAAGCAGGAAGAGCTTGAGTTGGTTATGGACGCTAAGCAGGCTGAGCTGGGTGAGATTGAAGGCAGCATTGGCGATGCCTATGATGGGATTTACAGCACAGAAGCTGAGATTGAAGAAAACGAACAGATTCTTGCGGATATTGAATATCAGGAAGAACTTCAGAGACTAGCTGAGTTGGAGCGTCAGCAGGAAGAGGAGGCAAAAAAGAAAGCTGAGGAAGAAGCTGCGAAACAGCAGAGTTCTTCAAGCAGCTCTACCACCAGTTCTTCCAGCAGCAGCACATCTTCCGGAAGTACATCTTCCAGCAGCAGCTCTTCCTCAAGCAGTAGTACATCTTCTGGAAGTACATCTTCCAGCAGCAGTAGCTCTTCCTCAAGCAGCAGCACATCCTCCGGAAGTACATCTTCCAGCAGCAGTTCTTCTAGCTCCAGCGGAACTGCGACAGGCAGCTTTATTTGGCCATGTGCCGGCGGTTACATCTCCTCTGGTTTTGGAAGCCGTGTGTCGCCGACAGCAGGCGCGTCGTCCAATCATAAGGGTGTGGATATTGCAGCATCATACGGCGCAGCGATTTATGCTGCTGACGGCGGTGTTGTGACCACAGTTTCCTACAGCGCCGCAAGAGGCAACTATATTGTTATAAGCCATGGAAACGGACTTACCACATTATATCAGCATTGTTCATCCATCACTGCGACTGTAGGCCAGACGGTCAGCCAAGGCCAGACCATTGCGTATGTAGGAAGCACAGGATATTCCACAGGCGCGCATCTTCACTTTGAAGTATGGGTAAACGGAACAGCTGTAGACCCTGAAAATTATATTTAAGAGATGAATACATATCACCTTTTAAACCGCGGATCTCATCCCAGATCTGCGGTTTTTTTCAGATTTACAGGCAGCTGGGTATGATCTCCTATGGTTCTTACGGGCAGTGCTTTCACTGATTTTTCCCGGGGATGGAGGGATCTGTCTGGAGCTTTTCACTGTGAATATTATCGCTTGCAATTTAAACATACACACCATATAATAAGGTGTAGGCGGGAGACATTCAGTCTTAAGACTGAACGGATACATATGTGGAGGTGTTGGATTGGATAAGTACGATCAGGAATTAAAAAGTATTTTGCCGGAGACGGGCTGGGAAGAGCGCATGGCCACAGCCAGGAAAACCACAGATGGCCGCCGTCGGCAAAACTATCGTATACAGCCGCCGAAGGCGTCCGGAGGCCCAGGCCGGGCAGACGGCCCGGAAAGCCAGCCGGACCGGGCGGGTCAGTTGACCCGGGGACAGCAGGCGCAGAGCAGCCAGGCTGGCGGGACTAAACGCCCGGGAAGCTTAAGCCAGGTCGGCGGGTCCCACAGGACCGCGAACCGATCCGCCAGCCAGCTGACCGGACCGAATCGTGCCGGAAACAGACGGCCACAGGCCGGGAGGAAGAGGAAGCGCAAGAAGAATGTTATGCCGGCCCTGATCGCAGCGGTGGTCGTGGTGCTGGTAATCACCGTGGCCTCTGTTCTTTTGATTACCAATTATGGAAGAGGGAGCAGCAGCAACCAAAGAGGACTGGCCCTGTATGAGGAGGGTTCCTATGAGGAGGCTATAACTATGTTTTTGCAGGCTTTGGAGCGGGATCCTCAAAACGGAGAATATTACAATAACCTGGGCATGGCCTACATAGCGGTCGGCCAGTATGATGAAGCTTTGGCAGCCTTTGATAACGCGGCAGCCAGCTCAAACCGGGACAGTGTCCTGGAGTTGGCAAAGCGGGGCAGCGGTATTGCCTATTTGTCGGCCGGACATTATTCTAAGGCGGCAGATTTTTTTAATGAGGCATTGATCTATGCTCCGGATAATTATGGAGATACAGAGCTGGATATTTTATACTATCTGGCAGAAGCCCAGGGGCGTGCCGGAGATACCATAAGCGCGGTGGAAACATATACCCAGATCATCAGCTATGATGACAGCGTGGATGCCTATATGCTCCGTGGCCTGGCCTATCAAAATGCCGGGGATAATGCCAGCGCTGAGGCGGATCTGGAAACAGCCATCAGTCAGTCCCGGAAAAATTATAAGATTTATCTGGCGCTTTATGAAGTTTTAATGGCTCAGGACAAGACCGATGAAGCGGCCCAGATCCTGGATGATGCCCTGGAGCTGGGAGGCAAAACCGGAGAGGATTATTCCAACCGGGGAATTATTTACATGTATAAAGAGGATTACGCCAGCGCCCAAGAAGCATTTAATACAGCTTTGGAAAATGGCTACACTGGCGCTTATCTAGGATTAGCGGAATCTCTTATGCGTCAGGAGGACTATGAGGGGGCCGCCGCCCAGTATGAGGCTTATCTGGCCGTGGATTCCCAAAATGCCGAGGCTTATAACCAGTACGGCCTGTGCTTAATGTCCCTGTCCAGATATGAAGACGCCCGGACGGCCTTTGAGCAGGGACTTGCCTTAAATGACCGCCTGGTAGACCGGGAGCTGATGTATAATGAAGCCATTACTTATGAATATTTAGAAGATTGGACAGGTGCCCTGGAAAAAATGCAGGCCTTTGTGGAAAAGTATCCGGATGACAGCCAGGGGCAGCATGAGCTGGCATTTCTGGAAAGGTTCCAGTAAAGCGCCCTTAAAGCGCCTTTTGACTTTGCCCTGGAGGGTGGCGGGGGATTGTTAGATAACAGGAGATGTTTATGACAGATCAGAAAAATGAAAAGTATTTTGTAACGGATGATATTTCAGAAAAGGTCATTCTCGCAGGCGTTTCTGCCGGGGACGACCTGGACACGAAGGAATCCCTGGACGAATTGGAGGAACTGGCCAGGACCGCCGGGGCTCATGTTGTGGGAATGATGATCCAGAACCGGGAGGCGCCCCATCCAGGGACCTACCTGGGAAAGGGAAAAATCGATGAATTGTCCGCTATGATCACATCCTTAGACGCTACTGGAGTGATCTGCGATGACGAGCTGTCTCCGGCCCAGATGGCAAATCTGGAGGATGCTCTTGGGACAAAGGTCATGGACCGGACCCTTTTGATCCTGGATATTTTCGCCCAGCGGGCATCCACCCGGGAAGGAAAGATCCAGGTCGAGCTGGCACAGCTTCGGTATCGTTCCACCCGTCTGATAGGTCTTGGCCGGTCGCTGTCCCGTTTAGGCGGCGGTATCGGCACAAGAGGCCCCGGTGAAAATAAACTGGAAATGGACCGGCGTTTGATCCGGGAGAGGATTTCTCATTTAAAAAAGGAACTGGAGGAAGTGAAGCGCCACCGGGAGGTGACTAGGAGCCAGAGAAGCAAAAATCCCATTCCCGTGGCAGCCATCGTAGGCTATACTAATGCGGGAAAGTCTACATTGCTTAATACCCTTACCGGCGCTCATGTGCTGGAGGAGGACAAACTTTTTGCCACCCTGGATCCTACCACAAGAAGCTTTACTTTAGAAAGCGGCCAGCAGCTCCTTTTAACGGATACTGTAGGATTTATCCGAAAGCTCCCGCACCATCTGATCGATGCTTTCCGGTCTACTTTGGAGGAGGCCAGATATGCGGACATGATCATCCATGTGGTGGATGCTTCCAATCCTCAGATGGACACTCAGATGCATGTGGTTTATGAGACTTTAAGGCAGCTGGATATAAAGGATAAGACAGTGATCACCGCATTTAATAAGATGGACCTTGTGGAGCAGGACCGTATGATGCTGAAAGATTTCCAGGCGGACCATACGGTTTATATTAGCGCCAGGAACAGGGAAACTTTAGGGCCTTTGACAGATACTGTGGAAAAGGTGCTGAGAGCGCAGAAGATCTATGTGGAAAAGGTCTTTGATTACCGGGAAGCGGGAAAGATCGCTTCCATCCGAAAATACGGACAGCTTTTGGAAGAAGAATACACCGACCAGGGCATCCGGGTGAAAGCCTGCGTGCCTGCGGACGTGTACGCCATGCTTCAGAATTAAATCAGGGACCGGGCCAGTTCACTGCAGCTGGCCCGGTCCCTGTATTTTTTATGCCGAAGCTCCCGGCTTTCTTGAATTAAATACATCGAATATGGATAATGAGCTGTTCCGGAAGGTTTCCAGGATCACATCGTCCAGGATTTCCTCCGAGGAAGCTCCGTGTCCGGCAATCAGGTTTTTAATCACCGGGATATAGGTAAACCACATAAGGGTGCTATAAAGATTTAAGGTTGGCGAATCGTAATTAATGTTTGTGGACAGCTCTTCGCCAATGGTCTGTATGGTGTCTTTGTGCTTGAGAATGTCTTCATTCAATTCATTAATGTACTGATACCCGTAGAAATTCATTTTCGCGACAATTTTTTGCTGACTGATGAGCTGAGGGTCCCGGATGATCTTGTAATTAAACTTTTTAGCAATGGCCCGAGCCATGTCGTTTAATACAGGACTGTTATTGACATAGGCAATGAGAGAGTCTTTGTTAATGTCTGTTTTCAGGACTTTTTCCTCCCGATCCAGGCTTTGATTGTACAAAGCGATCTCATAGCGGATGTTTTCAAACTCCTCATCCAGTATCTCCAAAGTAGCAGCAAGGCGGTTCAGCTTCCGCTTGATTTCCATGGGAGGCTCATAAAAGGATTTATACCCTAGGCCATGTTCCACCTCTGCCCAGGCGTGCTGAAGCACAGTGCGCATCTGGATCTCAAATAAAATATCCTGATATTTTTGATATTCAACAAGCTGGCACCGTTCTGAGGTAAACTTGACCACCAGGTGGAGGGAGGTGTAGCCAAATTCAATAGTATTGACCTTGTGCTTTTTTCTTTTATCTACAATTTCCACGATCTCAAAGGTTTTATCCAAAAGCTCAAAAATCTTGTCCACATCCCTTTCAAAAAGTGTAACAATACGGCAGCCTAAAATATCTGTGATTTCGTCCAGATGATTATATTTAGCTTTTGAGATTACCTTATTTTTTAAGGCCTCCTCACTTTTGATCCTCAGAGTCATGTTGGAAATTTTAATGTGATTCATTTCAATCAGCGTAGTGATGATCTCCCCTGCATCCCGTTTGAGTTTTTTGTAGATTTCCATATTTTGATAGTATTCACTCATAATGGTATCAAGTGTATCTATCATGTAAGTATCGTCCGTCCTTTCTCCTGTGAATTTTTTGCAATGACCGTCTGGCGTCAGGGCTGTGACCGGCGGCCTGGAAGCTCCCTGAGGCGGCGGTAAAAATCCCATTCCCTGACCTAGAGACTGTGCTGTAGCGGCAGGTCATTGCTACTTGACTATTTTACCACATTATAGCAGAGATTGCTAATACAATTCATCGCGCGGAATATATTATCGCAACCGTTCATCTAATTAAACGGTTACATGTCTGCCGGGCTTCGCTCAGGGAAGCGTAACTCATGCCTTGAAGCGGTGAGCCGGGTGTGTTATGATAAGCACATGAGACAAGGAACAAAAAGGAAGGTGCGATAATGGATATTCTTGAGAGATTTTCCAAATACATCAGTTTTGAAACAACCTCCAGCGAGGAATCCGAAACGGTCCCATCGACAGACTGCCAGCTGAAACTGGCCAAATACCTGGAGGAAGAGCTAAAAACTATCGGGGTGCCTAAAGTGACCCTGGATCCTTACGGGATCGTTTACGGCTGGATTCCTGCAAGCAAGGGTATGGAGGATAAAAAGGCCCTGGGCTTTATTTCCCATATGGACACTTCTCCTGCAGCCAGCGGGAAAAATGTAAAAATGAATGTGATCAAAGATTATGACGGAAAGGATGTGACCCTTCCTTCCGGCGTAACCTTAAGTGTTAAGGATTTTCCTCATTTAAAAGAACTTGCAGGAAGAACTCTGGTGACCACAGATGGAACCACCCTTTTAGGCGCTGATGACAAGGCGGGAATCGCGGAGATCATGACAGCTGTTGAAACGGTGATCCGGGATCATATTCCCCACGGGCCTTTATGCGTGGCTTTTACCCCTGACGAAGAGGTGGGCCGGGGCGCGGACCATTTTAATGTGAACCTTTTCGGGGCAGATTTTGCCTATACGGTAGACGGAGGCCCGGAAAATGAGCTGGCCTGCGAAACCTTTAATGCTGCCGCTGCCCGCATTAAGATCAAAGGCGTGTCTGTTCATCCGGGAGGCGCTAAGGATATTATGGTCAATGCCGCCCTGGTTGCCTGCGAGCTGGCCGGGATGCTGCCTGCCAGCGAGACGCCAAGACATACCGAAGGCTATGAAGGATTTTATCACCTGGATTCCGTTCGGGGCGATGTTTCTGAGGCAACCATGAGCTATATTATCCGCGACCATGACCGGAAGATCTTTGAGACGCGGAAAAAGACTTTGGAAGAAGCCGTGGAAGCATTAAACAAAAAGTACGGCCCGGGGACAGTAACGGCCCGGATCGAGGATTCCTATTATAATATGAAAGAGATCATTGACCAGCATCCTCATCTGATGGAAAATGCTAAAGCGGTTATGGCAGAGCTTGGCATGACCTGCCAGGTGATCCCGGTCCGGGGCGGCACAGACGGCTCCCGCCTGTCTTATAGGGGACTGCCCTGCCCAAATCTTGGCACCGGCGGCTACGCTTATCACGGCCCTATGGAGCACATTACAAAAGAAGGCATGGAGCTGTCCTCCCAGGTAGTCCTTGGCCTGATAAAAAAATACGGTTCACAGGATTGAACCGTCACCTGCTAAGTTAAGGAGGAAGCTATGAGCTACGCAGATAAAGTATTTATAAATATGTGCCAGGATATTTTGGAAAATGGCTGCAGCACGGAAGGGGAAAAGGTACGTCCCAAATGGGAGGACGGCACATTTGCTTACACTATAAAAAAATTCGGTGTAATCAACCGGTATGACCTGTCTAAGGAATTTCCCGCCCTGACCCTGCGCCGGACCGCCATTAAAAGCGCCATTGACGAGGTGCTATGGATCTGGCAGAGAAAGTCGAATAATATCCATGACCTTCACAGCCATATCTGGGACGAGTGGGCGGATCCTGACGGATCTATCGGCAAAGCCTACGGCTACCAGATGGGGGTAAAGCATCAGTATAAGGAAGGCATGATGGACCAGGTGGACCGGGTACTTTATGATTTAAAAAATAATCCTTACAGCCGCCGGATCATGACCAATATTTATGTTCATCAGGATCTTCATGAGATGAACCTTTATCCCTGCGCTTACAGCATGACTTTTAATGTGACCAAAAGGCCCGGGGAGGACAAGCTGGCGCTTAATGCTATTTTAAATCAAAGGTCCCAGGATGTCCTTGCAGCCAACAACTGGAACGTGGTTCAGTATGCGGCCTTGGTTCATATGTTTGCCCAGGTGTGTGATATGCAGGTGGGAGAGTTGGTTCATGTCATCGCGGATGCCCACATTTATGACCGGCATGTGCCATTAATTAAAGAGCTGATCTCAAGAGAGCCTTATCCGGCGCCAAAATTCTGGATGAATCCGGAAATCAAGAATTTTTACGATTTTACCCCGGAGGATTTCCGACTGGACGATTATGTCACCGGGCCTCAGATTAAAAATATACCCATTGCTGTGTAAGTTCCACGGAGATACCCCTATGCCGTGAAAAATACGGCAGGAAATCTGAAAGGAGATGAAGCAATATGAATCTGATCGTTGCTGTGGACCGGAATTGGGCTATTGGAAATAAAAATAAGCTGTTAAACAGCATCCCGGAGGATATGAAGTTTTTCAGGACAACCACCACCGGAAAGGTGGTCATTATGGGCCGGAAGACGCTGGAAAGCTTTCCCGGGGGACAGCCTTTGAAAAAACGTTTGAATATTGTGATTTCCAAAAATCCCGACTACCATGTAAAGGACGCTGTGGTAGTGCCAGACATCCAAGCGGCTCTGGACGCGGTTAAAGATTATGATACAAGGGATGTTTACGTTATTGGCGGGGAAAGCGTCTATCGGCAGATGCTGCCTTACTGTGATGTGGCCCATGTGACAAAGATGGATTACGCTTACGAAGCGGACACCTGGTTTCCCAACCTGGACCAGGATGAGGAATGGGCGATGGTGGCCCAAAGCGAAGAAAAGACCTATTTTGACCTGGAATATGAGTTTGACCTGTATGTGCGCAAGACAAGCTATGAGGCCATGAAGGGATATATTCAGGAGAATTGTATGGATTAAGGGGACACATAAAAAGGGACTGCGGCTTGCAGAAGCCAGTCCCTTTTTTCAGTGTGCCCGACGGGCGTATCGGTTTTTATTCAATCACCTGGATCCAGCCTTCCGGAGCCTTAATATGGCCCATCTGGATGCCGGTAAGGGTATCATAAAGCTTCTTGGTGACAAGGCCCATTTCGTCCATGCCGCTTGGAAAGCAGATTTCTTTGCCGTGGTCGTTGATCTTGCCGACCGGGGAAATAACGGCAGCTGTACCGCAAAGGCCGCACTCAGCAAAGTCTTTCACCTCATCAAAGTAAACTTCACGTTCTTCAACTTCCATGCCAAGATATTCTTTTGCCACATAGACGATGGAACGGCGGGTAATGGAAGGCAGGATGCTGTCGGACTTTGGTGTTACCAGTTTGCCGTCTTTTGTAATAAAGATAAAGTTAGCGCCGCCGGTTTCCTCTACTTTCGTGTGGGTAGCGGCGTCCAGGTACATATTTTCTTCAAAACCTTCTGCGTGAGCGGTCACGATCGCGTGAAGGCTCATGGCATAGTTTAGACCTGCTTTAATATGGCCTGTGCCGTGTGGCGCCGCACGGTCGAAGTCACTGACTTTGATCACGATGGGTTTTGCCCCTTCTTTAAAGTAAGGGCCTACCGGTGTGGTAAATACACGGAACTGATATTCATCTGACGGTTTTACGCCGATGACCGGGTTAGAACCGAACATATAAGGACGGATATATAAAGTTGCGCCGGAGCCGTAAGGAGGCACATAGGCGGCATTTGCTTTTACAGTTTCAATAACAGCCTGGACAAAACGTTCTTTAGGGAATACAGGCATCTCCAGACGTTTTGCTGAATCTTCCATACGCTGGGCATTTAAGTCCGGACGGAAGGTTACGATACGGCCGTCTTCTGTAGTGTAGGCTTTCAGGCCTTCAAAAACCGTCTGAGCATACTGAAGGACACCGGCACATTCGTTTAATACAATATTAGGGTCTGTCGTCAGGGTACCTTCATCCCAGGCGCCGTTTTTATAATTGGATACATAACGGTAATCCGTCTGATGATAGACAAAACCAATATTGGCCCAGTCAAGATTTTTCTTTTCCATATCTATTTCCTCCAATCAAATTTCGTAAATGTCATGATCCGTTCAGCCATGCGCCCTGGACGGATGTGGTATCATTGGCAAAGACGCGCCCTGAAAGGCGGTCTTCCAAATCCGTTGCTGTCCACGGAGAAACGCAGATGTTTCCTGCCGTGAATAGTAACGAAAATCTACTTTTTTTATTATACAACAGATTTTTTATTTTTCAACAGATTTTTATAGGATAAGGGGATATTTTAAAGCTTTAACAGGATAAAGTAAAAGCTTTAGGGAAATGTCTCCTGACAGGGTCCAGAAAGGACATTTCATAATTGTGTTGCAGGGACTTTCTTGAAAATACTCATGAGAATCATGTATAATAGGAACGTGAGACAAGCAGCGGGGGCAGCCCCGGAGCAATCTATGTTTCACGCCCGTTTACCGGGCGATCTGTAGTACATAAGATGTAAATATAAAATGAGGTGGAACAATGAGCAAGCTTGAACGATTAAGAGTTTCAAAAGACAGACGGCATTTGGAGACAGTCAGCGGCAAGCCGTTTTTCTGGCTGGCAGATACAGACTGGACCATGCCCATGCGGATCAAATGGGATGATGTTCGGTATTTAATGGATAAGCGGGTGCAGCAGGGCTTTACTGTGCTTCAGATCGTGGCCCTGGATCCGGAGAAGGATTATGAAATGCGCACACCCTGCGGGGATCCGGCATTGATTGATTATGACCTGTCCAAACGAAATGAAAAATATTTCCAGTATCTGGACTGGATCATTGATGAGGCGGACCGTCATGGCCTTTATGTGCTCCTGCTTCCGGCATGGGGCCAGCTTGTGGTAGGCGAAGACTGGGCCGGACATACTTATGAAAAAACCGTAACCGAGGAAAATGCTTATGAGTACGGAGACTGGATCGGAAACCGTTATAAAAACCGGGACAATATTATCTGGTGCCTGGGCGGTGACCGGCATCCGATACATAATGGCGTAGATTACAAAAAGGTTTGGCGCCGTCTGGCAGAAGGGATCGGTCACGGGGTTACGGGACTGGATTTAAAGTGGAATGTACCGGATGAGCACTGGAGTGATGCGCTCATGACTTATCACACCTGCTATGAAATGGCTACGGGCAAGTATTCCACCATGACCTACTGGGATGATCAGGATGTGTGGATTGACTTTATCATGCTTCAGTCCGGCCACGGGGAGAAGCCGCAAAATTATCTGCAGGTGAAGGAAGAGTATGACCGGGAAAGGACTATGCCGGTGTTTGACGGGGAACCGGCCTATGAGCAGATGCCGGCTAGCTGGCCGCCCACCTATTTTCATGATGAGTGGATCGTGCGGAAAAGAGCCTACTGGGCCTTGTTTGCCGGAGCTTTTGGCCATACTTACGGTCATGCTTCGGTGTGGTGCAGTCTTTCGGAAAAGGATTGCGCCGGGACAAATACATACACCTGGTTCCAGGCCCTGGATCGTCCCGGAGCATGGCAGATGCGGGCCCTTCGGGATCTGGTGGATTCCAGGCCTTTTCCAGACAGCGTACCCTGCCAGGAAATGATCGGCCATGGAGATCACTGCGGGGAGGGCTGTCTGGATGATCACCGTCAGGCCTGTGTGGATAAAAATGGCCGCTATGCCATGATCTACATGACCAGCGGCGGGACAGAGACTGTGGATCTGTCCCGGCTTTCCGGTGAAAAGCTGAATGTATGGTGGTTTAATCCAAGAAACGGTGAAAGCCAGGGACCGGAGCTTATAGATAACAGCCGGACCAAAGTTTCCTTCACATCTCCGGATGAAGGAGATCGGAAAGACTGGGTGCTGATCCTTGATGATGCCGCAGCCGGATTTGGCCGCCCGGGCCGTTCCCTGGAAGATGTAAAGGCTGAGTTTAAAGTGGGACAGCAGGAGATGGAAAAAGTTTTCCCAGGCTGGGATTAAAGCAGCGGGATCACGCAAACCATGAGAATATGATAAAAAAAGTCAATGGGTTCCATTGACTTTTTTTATGAAATGGATTATAGTGTTCCTGTAAAAGAATACTACTAAAAGAAGCATGGCCAAAAGGAGGAAACCCCATCAGGGATACCTATATGGCCTTAAAAGGATGGCCAAAAGGAGGAAACCATGGATGTAGTGGAAGGTTTGATGCGGTTTGGACTGACCCGCCAGGAGTCCATGATCTATATCCATCTTTTGTCCGGTGGGGCCATGACCGGGTATGAGGCGGCGAAAGCCACGGGAATCTCCCGGTCAAATACTTACACAGCCCTGGCAGCTTTAACAGATAAAGGGGCGGCCTGTACGGCAGATGGGACGCCAACCCGGTATATGGCTGTTAGCGCAGAGGAATTTCTGGAAAATAAGATCCGGGGCCTGGAGCGGCTGAAAGGCTTTCTCATAGAGCAGCTGCCGGGCAAGGCCCAGGAGGATGACGCGTATATTACCATCAAAGGTGAAGAAAATATTTGTCAGAAGATGGATTATCTGATCCGGTCCGCCCAGTATCGTATCTATATTACCGGGGAATATGAACGGATCCGGCCTTTTATGGAGCTGCTGAAAGACCGGGCGGGAGCGGGACTTAAGGTGGTGGTCATTACAGACCGGCCGCTGGAGATTTCAGGGATGATCACTTATGTAAGCGAGCGCCGAAAGGGCCAGATCGGCCTGATCACAGACTCTTTGGCTGTGGTCACCGGGGAGATCCCTGAAAATGGCCCGGCAGCCTGCCTGTATTCCCGGAAAAAGAACTTGGTGGATCTGTTTAAAAACTCATTGAGTAATGAAATAAAATTAATTGAACTGACGAAAGGAGCACAAGATCATGAAGAAAGTGCCGTTTGTAACAAAACAACAGCTGGATGAAATCGTAAAGCAGTATCCTACGCCGTTTCATTTATATGACGAAAAGGGAATCCGTGAAAATGCCCGGAGAGTTTATAAGGCATTTTCATGGAACAAAGGCTTTAAAGAATATTTTGCTGTTAAAGCCACCCCTAACCCATCTATTTTAAAAATCCTTAAGGAGGAAGGCTGCGGAACAGACTGCTCCTCTTTAACAGAGCTGATGATGTCCAATGTGTGCGGTTTTAAAGGGCATGAGATCATGTTTTCCTCTAATGACACTCCGGCAGAGGACTTTAAGCTGGCCAGTGAGCTTGGAGCCATCATTAACCTGGATGACATCAGCCATATTGAATTTTTGGAAAAGGTGACCGGCTCCATTCCTGAAACCATTTGCTGCCGTTTTAATACTGGCGGTGAATTTAAGATCAGCACATCCATTATGGATACACCCGGGGAAGCAAAGTACGGTTTTACAAGAGAACAGCTGACGGAAGGTTTTAAGATCCTGAAAGAAAAAGGCGCAAAGACTTTCGGTCTTCATGCATTTCTTGCCAGCAACACAAAGACAAATGAATACTATCCTGCCCTTGCCCGGATCTTATTTAAGACAGCAGTCGAGCTGAAAAAGGAAACCGGCGCGGATATTAAATTTATCAACCTGTCCGGCGGTGTTGGCGTGCCTTACCATCCGGATGAGGAGCCTAATGATATTGAAGCTATCGGCGAAGGCGTGCGTCAGGCTTATGAAGAGATCCTTGTGCCTGCGGGAATGGACGATGTGGCTATTTTTACAGAGATGGGCCGCTTTATGCTGGCGCCTTATGGACATCTGATAGCCAAAGCCATCCATGAAAAGAAGATTTTTAAGGACTATATCGGCCTGGATGCCTGCGCCTGCAACCTGATGCGCCCGGCAATATACGGCGCGTATCATCACATTACAGTTGCGGGAAAAGAAGATATGCCCTGCGACCACAAGTATGATGTGACCGGTTCCCTTTGTGAAAATAATGATAAATTTGCTGTAGACCGGATGCTGCCAAAGATTGATATAGGGGACTATATTATCATTCATGATACTGGCGCCCACGGATTTTCCATGGGATATAATTATAATGGAAAACTTCGTTCCGCGGAAGTTCTGTTAAAAGAAGACGGCTCCACACAGCTGATCCGCCGGGAGGAAACACCGGCAGATTACTTTGCCACATTTGATTTTACAGGACTGTTTGACAAATATACAAAACAGTATAAATAAGATATAAAAACAGCCAGATTTTCCAAAACAGGAAGTATCTGGCTGTTTTAATGCAAAAAAGTAAGCGCGAGACGGGATTCGAACCCGCGACCCTCGCCTTGGCAAGGCGATACTCCACCACTGAGCCACTCGCGCATATTACTGAAACTTTATAAAGTTTTTCCCTCTATCAAGGATAAATAAAACTATACATGATAAATTGTTGCTTGTCAACACTTTTTTTGAATTTTTTCAAAATTTGTGACAGTTTATGTTTCTATTCATAGAGACAGTTCCCCGGCTTCATATGGAAGGGATCGGTCAGTTCGTCTGCCTCAGTGCGGATCAGGCTGGGGCAGGAGACATTAATAGCTTTATAAAATTCGTCTAGGCTTACCTGGGAAAGCTGTTCTGGGTACGCATCCACCAGTTTTTAATAAATGGGTTTCCAAAATTCCCGGCTGCCCGTAAATAAGAATCCAAAATCCAAAATCTTCAAGTTGGGAGGACGGATAGATTCTTGTGTTTTTACAGGGAATAGAGTATGATAGAAATACAAAAAGCGCTGTGTCAGGAGGGGATTTTCATGGGCAAATTATTGCCGGAATATTTTGACCATACAATTTTAAAGGCCGATGCGGGGGAGGAGGATGTAGCCCGGGTCTGCAGGGAAGCGCTCCAGTGGGGATTCGCCTCTGTGTGTGTTAATGGCTGTTATACAAAATTGGCCGCCAGCCTTCTTGCGGGATCTAAAGTAAAAGTGTGTACAGTGGCAGGATTTCCATTAGGCATGGCGGACTCTCAGGTGAAAGCCTTTGAGGCAGAGCGTGCCATTAAAGACGGGGCCAGTGAGATTGATATGGTTATAAATGTAGGCGCCCTGAAGGATCACCGGGATGATTTTGTCCGGGAGGATATTAAAAAGGTTAAAGAAAAGTGCCAGGGGAAGGCTTTGCTCAAGGTGATCATTGAAACGTGTCTTCTAACGGATGAAGAAAAGATAAGAGCCTGTCATCTGGCCGTGGAGGCTGGCGCGGATTTTGTAAAGACTTCTACAGGATTTTCCACAGGCGGGGCGACTGTGGAGGATGTGGCTCTGATGAAAAAGGCTGTCAGCGGACGGGCCAGGGTGAAGGCTGCCGGAGGAATCCGCAGCGCTGAGGATGCATATAAGATGATCCAGGCCGGAGCAGACCGGCTGGGTACCAGCGCCACAGTGGCCATTATGACGGAAGCCGGGAAGTAAAGCTCGGACAGGCCGGGGGACAGCAGGCCGCGGGAAAAAATACATTATAAGGAGAATGACCGGATGAATGAAAATCCATCAATGAAACAATTATCACTGGAAAGCTTATCAAAATACCGAAGCGTCCTTATGGGCCTGGAGATCCTTTTGATCATCGTTTTTCATTTCGCGGAGGACTGCGGGACTTATGAAGTCCGCTATGAAGGGTGGGTGCAATGGTTTGATATTTACATCCACAGTTCAGGGGTGGACATGTTTTTGCTGCTTTCCGGTATGGGACTGTATTTTTCCATGAAAAAAGGCCCTAAGAGAAAGGCTTTTTATAAGAAGCGCTTTCAAAAGCTGCTGCTTCCCTACGTGATCGTGGCCGTGCCTGCATGGCTGTGGCTGGATGTGATCTGGGAGGAAAGCGGCGTCATTACCTTTTTGAGGGATATTTCTTTTGTTTCCTTTTTCTTTCAGGAAAAACGGTGGTTTTGGTATATTCTTATGGCAGGAGCGTGCTATGTGATCTTTCCTTATGTTTTTAACCTGGTGGAGCAGGCCAGAGACAGGACAGAGGAAAAGCTGAGGATCTTGTGCCTGTGTCTGGTCACAACAGTGGCGCTGATCCTTTTAGAGCTGTATCACCACGATCTGTATGAGAATATAAGCATTGCGGTGTCCAGGTTTCCCATATTTTTTGTAGGTGTTCTTATAGGAAAGGCTGTTTATGAAAAACGGAAGATTTCCGTAGGCACAGTGGCAGCCCTGACGGCGGTTGCTGTAATTTTAGCCGGACCGTTAGACCTGGCGGATAAAAGCATTATTGGCATATATATGGCCGGATTTGTGAATCTTTGCCTGTGCCTGCTTCTTGTTTTGGCGCTGACCTGGATGAGCCGGAGTCCGATTGCTCTTTTCAGGGGAGCGGAGCGGGGGATCTTTAAGCTTCTTGGCTGGTTTGGGAAATATACTCTGGAGCTTTATCTGGTCCATGTGGCGGTGCGCCGGGTGATGAACACCCTGGGATTTTATACGTACCGGCTTTCTTATGAAGGGATCATGATCCTTATTTCTTTGGTTCTTGCCCTGGTTCTTCACGGGATCACTTCCGGGATTTTTAAATATCTTGACAAAAGAAAAGCCAGAAAGGGTGCATGATACTGCTGCCCTTCCTGGCTTTAAATTTCTTCCTGGTTTTAAACTTTATTTCAGGCTGTTGAGATATTCTATGCTCATCTGAACCGATTCCATAGGAGTCTTACCCATAGACGGGGCATCCTGTTCGACGATGACCCATTTGGCGTGGGCGTCTTCCGAAGCTTTCAGGAGAGAGGGAATATCTTGAAGGCCATGGCCTAAAGGACGAAATTCAAAGACGCCTTCCTCTTTGCTTTCTTTATCCTCGTCTTCAATGCCGATCAGCTCGTACATTTTTGAAACATGGCCGGACTTAAAGAAATCCTTTAAATGGACAACCGGAGCACGGTCCGTATATTTACGCACATAGGCAGCAGGATCTTCACCAGCGACATTGACCCAGCAGGTGTCGATTTCTGTCTGGAGCAGGTTGGCAGGGATCGTGTCATATAAAACATCCAGGGCATATTTGCCGTCTAATTTGGCAAATTCAAAGTCGTGATTATGATAAAGGAGCTTCATGCGATGTTTGTTGGCAGCTTCTCCCAGCTGACGGGCACCGTCAATAACTTCCTGGAATTTATCGCAGCCGGGGCGGTATTCTTCCGTGAGATAAGGGATGACGATGTACTGGCATCCGATTTTTGAGTAAGTTTCCATGGTGCCTTCCGGGTCTGCCATCATTTCTACAAAAGGAACATGGGCGGAAAGGGGAATCAGGCCGGCAGCTTCAGTGGCAGCCTTTACTTCCTGGGCGGAGTGGCCGTAAAGTCCGGCAAATTCTACACCTTCATAGCCCATGGCTTTAACTTTCTTTAAAGTTCCTTCAAAATCTTTTTCCAAATCCTCTCTTACAGAGTAAAGCTGTAATCCTACAGGTAACATAAAATAACCTCCTCATGATGATGATAATCTATATTGAATAATACGCAAAGAAATGCTATAATTCAAGTCAAATACCAACATAAACCAGACAAAAATTGCGCACTTTGTAAATCCCTTCACATAGCGGCCGAAAAACACGGCAATAATATTGAAATCCCGCAAGGGGATACCCTCATGCCGTGAGGGACACGGCAATAATAATGAAAGGACAGGATGATTTCAGTGAGATTTTTTTATGAGGATAAAAGCCGGACATTTTCCGCGGGGCGGGGAGGGAAATTGGACTTTGGCCCTCATCTTCACGGTCATGTGGAGATCGTAGGGATGCTTTCCGGGTGTACCTGGGGTTTTATTGAGTCCAGAAAATACGATATTACCCCGGGGGATATTTTTATCGTTTTCCCCAATCAGATCCATTATTATGAAAGCCGGATGGATGAGCAGTATATGATCCTTTTATTTCCGCCGGATATGGCGGATGAATTTGCCTACATCTTTAATGAGAAGATCCCTAAAAGTCCCTTGGTGAAAGGCGCTCTTGCAGATGAGCTTCTCCTGGAGGCCATGAAGGCCATGACCCGGGAGCGGACAGTGGATGGAAATGTCTTCAGGGAGATGGAACAGAAGGGACATTTCTTTTTGATTTTGGGAAGGCTTCTGGAAAAGCTGAAGCTTCAGGCCGCCAGCCCGGGAGAGCTGGCAACGGTGAACCTGATTTTAAATTACTGTATGTCCCATTATAGTGAGCGGCTTTTTTTAGAGGATGTGGCCAATGCCCTCCACATTAATAAATATTATATTTCCCATTTATTCAGCCAGAAAATGGGCATGGGCTTTGGGGATTATGTCCGTTCCCTGCGGGTGAGCCAGGCCTGCCGTCTTTTAGAAAAAAGGTCCATGTCGATTACCGAGGTGGCCTACGGGGTAGGATTTTCCTCATCACGGACCTTTAACCGGGCATTTATAAAATACGTGGGCATGACGCCCAGGGATTACCAGAAAAAACAGCTTCAGGAAGGCGTTATGTACCCTGCTTTCCAAGCTTACGATAGACAGTAAAGATCATGGTAATAAAGCATGCGGAGCCGCCGATAAAGTTGGAGATAGGCTCTGCCAGGAAAACGCCGGTTACCCCAAGACCGGCAATATAGGGCAGAAGCAGGGTGAGAGGGATCACAATGACCGCCTTGCGCAGCAGGGAAAAGAAGATGGCAAACTTTGCCTTTCCCAGTCCGGTAAACACACACTGGCCGGAAAACTGTAAGGACATCATGAAAAATCCGAAAAAGTACAAATGAAGGGCAGGAATACCCGATTCCAACAGGGAAGGATCGCTGTTAAAGATCCGTATAAAAAATCCGGGGGCAATAAAGATCACTGCCCATGCAGCGGTGGTATAAATAATACCTACCAGGGATGTAAACTTAATGCCGGAACGGACCCGGTCATACTTTCCGGCCCCGTAGTTGTAGCCAAGGACAGGCTGGGCCCCGCTGGTAATGCCCTGGACCGGCATAGAGACGATCTCACGGACGGAATTTAACACAGTCATAACGGCTACGTAAAGATCGCCGCCCCAGGCCTGAAGGGTTACATTGCACACCATCTGGACAGCGCTGTTGGTCACAGCCATAATAAATCCGGACAGTCCCAGGCCAAAAATCTTTCCTACCAGCTTAAAATCTGGAAAAAGCATGGATTTTTGAATTTTAATAATGGCCTTGGGGCCGGTAAGAAACCGCACCACCCATAAGGCGGAGACGCTCTGGGAGATAATGGTGGCCAAAGCCGCCCCTCGGACGCCCATGTTAAGGACAAAAATAAATACCGGATCCAAGATAATGTTTAAAATGGCGCCGATAAGGACAGTAAACATGCCGGTGCGGGCAAACCCCTGGGAATTAATAAAGCTGTTTAGTCCAAGGCTGATCATGACAAAAACCGTTCCCAGAAGATAGATGGACAGGTACTCATTTGCATAAGGGTAGGTGGCGTCACTGGCCCCTAGAAGATAAAGCAAAGGTTTTTTTGTCAGCCATATTAAGATCGTCAGAGTCACACCAATGGCGATGAGCATGGACGTGGATGTTCCAAGGATTTTTGCAGCCTTTTTTTCATTGCCCTCGCCCCGGGAAATGGAAAAAAGCGGTGCGCCCCCGGTGGAAAATAGATTGGAAAATGCTGTAATCATGGAAGTGATGGGCAGCGTCAGGCCGATGCCCGTAAGGGCCAGGGTGGAAGCATCGGGAAGACGGCCGATGTACATACGGTCTACAACGCTGTAAAGAACATTGATCAGCTGAGCCAGAGTCATGGGAAGGGCGATATTTAAAATATTTCGGGACATGCTGCCCTGGCTGAAATCATTTTTGGCGGATGATGCCATGGAATCAACAACCTTTCTCATATGTTAGTGCATCACTTTAAGTATACAACGGGAAATCCCGGATTTCAATGGCAAACCGTCAGACCGGATGAACTGTTACGAACTGTTGCAGAGGAAAGAGGCATAGTTATATGGATAAAGTAAAAATATCAGTGCGCCGTTTGGTGGAGTTTGTTCTGCGCAGCGGAGATCTGGATACGGGTTCTCAGACGTTGCGGGACACTCAGGCCATGCAGGAGGGGAGTGCTGTTCATAAAAAAATACAAAAAGAAGGGGGAGCCTCCTACAAGGCAGAGGTGACTTTGAAAATGGAGTTCCCTATGGGGGATGACCTGGTGATCTCTCTGGAGGGCCGCGCCGATGGGGTGATCGAGGATTATCACATTCCTGTAGATGAAAATGACAGCGGATATTTTTATACCATTGATGAGATCAAAGGCACTTACGGAAGTCTTAAGTCCATGACTGAGCCGCTGCCGGTTCATTTAGGCCAGGCCCTGTGCTATGCTTATATGTACGGAAAGAAAGATGGCCAGTCCAGGATGGGTGTCCAGGTGACTTATGTTCATCTGGAATCTGGAAAAATCCGCCGATTTTGTGAAGAGCGCTCTATGGAGGAGCTGGAAATCTGGATCATGGATGTGCTGGGAAAATATAGTGTATGGATCCGTTGGGCTCTGGACTGGAAGGAAAAACGGAACATTTCCATTGGTCAGATTTCATTTCCCTTTGATTACCGGCCTGGACAAAAGCGCCTGATTGCCGGCGTTTATCAGACCATTATCCAGGGAAAAAAACTGTTTATCCAGGCGCCTACCGGGACGGGAAAGACCATTTCCACCCTTTTTCCCGCCATTAAGGTTATGGGCGAAGGGCGCAGCGATAAGATTTTTTATCTGACCGCAAAAAACATTACCCGCACTGTGGCGGAGGAAACGTTTAAGATCCTGACAGACCGGGGAATGTGTTTTAAGTATATTACTTTGACGGCTAAGGAAAAGTGCTGTATTTTAGATGAGCCTCACTGTAATCCAAGAGAGTGCCCCAGAGCCAAAGGCCACTTTGACCGGGTCAATGAAGCAGTGTTTGCCATGATTTCGTCAGAGCCATTTATGAGCCGGGAGGTGGTGGAGGCCTATGCCCGGGACTATCGTGTGTGTCCCTTTGAAATGCAGCTGGACGCGGCAGTCTGGCTGGACGGGGTAGTGTGTGATTATAATTATGTATTTGATCCTTATGTGTACCTGAAACGGTTTTTTGGAGATAGTAAGGAAAATTATATTTTGCTGATTGACGAGGCCCACAACCTGGTAGAGCGAGCCAGGGAAATGTTCAGCGCCCAGCTGAAAGTGACTCAGTTTAAAGCTCTGAGGGGCCTGGTTAAAGGGGAGTTTCCCAAACTGGCAGCCCGTCTTGGCAAGTGTATCAAGTACCTGACCCAGACTGCCCTGGAATGTCCCGATTGTATGGTGACCAACAGCAGCGGGGGTATGACCCTTTATCTGATGCGTCTCATGTCGGAAATGGAAGTGATCTTGAAAGATAATGAGGATAAAAGCATGGCCCGCCTTCAGCTTAAGGAACAGATCCTGGAGCTTTATCTGGAGTCTAAGCGGTTTGTTAATGCCTATGACTGTATGGATGAAGACCGGTACATCGAGTACGGGAAGCGCCTGGAAGATGGGGATTTTATGCTGAAGATCTTTTGCGTGGATCCGTCCAGGGACCTTAGACAGCGTCTGGACCTGGGGCTGGCGGCAGTATTTTTCTCGGCAACCCTCCTGCCGGTCCAGTATTATAAAAGCCTTTTAAGTGTTACCGGAGCCCAGGATTATGACATGTACGCCACCTCTCCTTTTGAGCCGGACCGGCGTCTGCTTTTAACTGCCTCTGATATAAGCAGCCGGTATACCCGACGCAACCGGGAGGAATATGAAAAAATTTCGGATTATATCCGGGAGATCGCCAGAGCTAAAAACGGAAATTATCTTGTGTTTTTCCCTTCCTATGCTTACATGCAAAGTGTTTTTGATGTATTTTCTGAGCGGGAACTGTCTAAGGCGGGCAATGGTTTCCATGTCCATGTTCAAGCCAATGGGATGAGCGAGGCGGATCGGCAGGAGTTTCTGGATTTTTTTCAGGCGGGAAATCACGGCATAGTCCTGGGATTTTGTGTTTTGGGCGGGATCTTTTCCGAGGGGATCGATCTGAAGGAGGATCGTCTCATCGGCGCGATTATTGTTGGCACAGGGCTGCCCCAGGTTGGAGATGAGCGGGAGCTTTTGCGGGAATTTTACGACCAAAGATCCGGCATGGGCTTTGAGTATGCCTATTTGTATCCGGGAATGAACAAGGTGCTCCAGGCCGGAGGCCGGGTGATCCGCACGGAAAATGACCGGGGGATCATCGCCCTTTTAGATGAGCGGTTTAATTACCGCCAGTACCGGAATCTGTTCCCCAGGGAATGGTCCTCAGTGGTGAAGGTCACCCGGGCCAGCGTGGTGGAAAAGGTCAATGCATTTTGGGAAAATGCTTTGTTGAGTGAAAATTAAAGGGACAGATCTGATGAATGATCGAATGTCAAAAAACGTCAAGAAAACTTGACGTTTTTTGTTTTTCAGGGTTGTGTAACCGATACTGGAACTTTACCCTGGCGGGAAAAACGCCCTTTGGCAAGGTCAGCTTTCTGAAAAAATCTGGCATAAACAGGGGAAAATATGGGATTAAATGGGGGTTTTATGGATTTTTAATTTTTTTGAAATAAATTTTCGATATGGAATAAAAGGTGGCACACTTTTTGCTCTTATATTAAGACATAGCAGGCCGTATGCTGAGAGCTACAAATGGAGAAAATTGAGCCTGCAAATAAAAAGTCAAGGCTAAATTGATGAACATTGAAAATTTTATAC